>CAYTPK010000016.1:0-17414 GCA_964439905.1 uncultured Dehalococcoidia bacterium | reverse complement strand
TGCCGACCTGATGCCCATTTGGGATAAGGTTCGAGGCGGCAAGAGACTATCCTTCGACGATGGGCTCACCATGTATAGAACCGAAGATTTTCCCGCGTTGGGGAAAATGGCTGATTGGGTCAAGACTAAACTTCATGGTAATAAAGTCTATTTTGTATTGAATAGGCACGTGAATCCCACGAATATCTGTGTGCTTTCCTGTGGCTTTTGTGATTATGCCAAAAAAAAGGGAGATGCTGATTCCTATGAAATGTCAATTGATCAGATTTTGGGATTGTTGGACGATGATATTAAAGAGGCTCACATAGTAGGTGGGCATCATCCTGATTGGCCGTTTGAAAACTATGTGGACATTGTGGAAGCCATTAGTTCTAACTTCCCCAATACTCAGATCAAAGGTTTTACCGCTTCGGAAATTGATTATTTTTGGCGAAGATGGAAAATACCCCCAGAAGAGTCTCTAAAAAGACTAAAAAAAGCAGGATTGCGATCCATGCCAGGAGGTGGTGCCGAGGTGTTTTCGGATCGCCTTCATAAACTGCTATTTCCGGGCAAAGCGTCTCCGGAGCGATGGCTGGATATTCATCGGTGTGCACATAAACTAGGAATTCCTTCGAATGCTACTATGCTCTATGGCCACTTGGAGACATTAGAGGAAAGAGTACACCACTTCGAACTTCTGCGAGAACTACAAGATGAAACTGGAGGATTTCTGGCATTTATTCCAATTGAATACCAAACTGGAGAAACGCAATTAGTAGCAAGAAGGGCAAGTCCACTGGACGACTTAAAGACCATAGCCATAGCAAGATTAATGCTGGACAACTTTTCTCATATCAAAGCCTATTGGATAACAATTTACGAAGAAACGGCGTCCATAGCACTTAATTTTGGAGCGAATGATGCTGATGGTACGATTGGACAAGAACGAATTTCTCATGCTGCAAAGGCCGAAAGTCCCATAGGAATTACGAGGCAGAGAATGGTGAAACTTATCAAAGATGCAGGGAAAATCCCGGTTGAAAGAGATGCGCTTTATAAGGAATTAAGAATATATGAAGATTAGGATAGGTCGGATACCGTATCTGAACTCAGAAATCTTTTATGGTGGACTTAAAGCGTCTGAGCTAGAATTGATATCTCTGGTCCCTAGTGCCCTTTCCGAAGCAGCTAAAGAAGGTCTCATAGACGCCGGACCGCTTCCTACAGTCACATTTTTTCAGCTGAATGAAAAATTTGAACCACTGGGTAACTTTTGTATTGCTACAACAGACAGAGCTCGAAGCATTTTCCTGTATTCAAGACGGCCAATAGAAAAGTTAGATGGTGCGACCATAGGTGTAACGAGTGAAACTACCACCACCGTTCAGTTAATGAAGGCTATCTTTGCAGAAAAATTTTCTGTAGAGCCTGCGGACTACGTATCGTTGGATAAACCTTGTGATGCTTTTTTGCTTATAGGTGATATCGCCCTTCGTTTTCGTAAGGGGATAGAAGGATATTCGTATCAATACGATCTAGGTGAGGTTTGGAATCAATGGACGGATTTACCGTTTGTATTTGCACAATGGGCAATCCGCAAAGATATGGATTCGACGATTAAAAACGAGATTGAAGCATTGCTAAAAATTTCAATGGAAGATAGTTTGGCAAACTTAGATATGATCGCGAAAGATCGTAAAGATTTAGATATGACCGCAGAGGAAATTGCGGAATATATTGTCAGTTTTAATTACAGAATTGGAAAAAGGGAAATCAAGGGGAAGCAAAGGTTCAAGGAATTGCTATACGGTAACTCAATCACAAATATATTAGGAGCCAGTCATGCTTGAGGTTATTAGAGAGAAAATTAGCGCAGGAGACCGATTAACCAAAGATGAGGGCCTTTATCTTCTGACCAAAGCGGATCTCTTGGATTTATCGCCGCTTGCTCAACAAGTAAGGTATAGATTCAACCCTGATAAAGTCGTCACTTTTGTGGTGGATACTAATTTGAACTACACAAATGTTTGTGATGCTTATTGTACGTTTTGTGCTTTTTATCGTACAGAGAAAGATCCAGATAAGTACACATATTCGGTCGAAGAAGTTATGGAGATGTTGGGGAAAGCAGTCGATCAAGGGTGCACTACTGTACTTATGCAAGGTGGTCTCAATTCAGCGCTCGAACTAAGCTATTATGAGGATTTGATTCGCGAATCTAAAAGACGTTATCCAACACTCCATCCACACTTTTTTTCTGCTCCAGAGATCATGAAAATGGTAGAAGTTTCTGGCCAAACCTTTGCGGAGGTATTTGCTAAATTGAAACAAGCCGGGCTCCAATCCATGCCAGGTGGAGGATCTGAGATATTGTCAGATAGGGTGAAATATAAGATTAGTCGTCTTTGGCCTAAGGGACGGGTAAGTGATTGGGTAGATGTTCATAGAGAGGCGCACAAACAAGGGATAAAGACTACCGCTACCATGATGTATGGGCATCTGGAGAATGACGAAGATATTATCGAACATTTTGAACATGTTCGAACACTGCAGGATGAATATCATGGATTCACAGCATTTATACCGTGGAGTTTCAAGAAGTCTAATACTGCCTTGGACAAACGAATTAAAATTGAACAAGGTCCCAATCGTTATCTGCGGATGATTGCCGTTGCAAGACTTATGCTCGACAATATCCAACATATCCAGGCAAGTTGGTTTTCTGAAGGTAAAAAAACGGGACAAATAGCATTGCATTTTGGTGGTGATGATTTTGGTGGAACACTATTTGACGAAAACGTCATGAATGAAGCAGGATTTTATAACCGCACAACCATGGATGAGATTATGATACTGATTCGCGAGGCTGGATTTGTGCCCGCACAAAGGACCACGCTTTATGAAATACTAGAAACATTTGAAAACTCCAAGTTTGTATCAGTTTAAGTACTAAATTGAAAAGCTGATAAACAGATGGATACACGGTACCATGGAGGGGTCTGTTAGACTCGACCGAATCAGGTAAAATTGTCTAACCCTACTGAGAGGCTGAGATATGAAAATATGGCTATGGGCTATAGTTATGATTTGTGCACTTGGTTTAGCTTGTGGAGGGTCTACTGAATCAATTGCTGATGTGGTTATAGACACCCGAATAACCATTGGAGATATACAAGATGCAGGGTTTCAAGAGACTGTCGCATCCATCTACGATTACCAATCCTCTTACTACAATATTGAAGCTCGAAATGATCCGTGGAATGGAAAAGTCGTCATTAATGACCTGAAACAAGATATCACAGTACTTGTGTTTTTCACCGATTCACTTGATGACCGCACAAGGGAACAGGTTATAGCTTTTGGCACCCATAATTCCGACGAAGTTGTGATTGTAAAAAACGTTGGAATCTTCTGTAAACAAATAGAAGTTTGTGAGCATGTGAGTAAAAAATTAGAGTGATGCTAAGTTATGACCAGATATTATTCGTAACGAAAAGGAATTTATCCCATTGAATGAAGTCCTTAGGTCTTGTCGATTAGATGGCATACCCTAGACTTTACTACGATCTTGCTTACCTATGGCCGATCCTGGATCCTCCGGAAGATTTCATGGAAGAAGCGAGTTTTTGGAGGCAGATTCTGTCTCAGAGATTAGGGCCAGGTATGCATAACGTTTTGGAACTTGGTGTTGGCGGTGGACATTTGTTATCTCATCTATCCGAGGAATTAGCAGTAACAGCGGTAGATATTTCTCCAGAGATGATAGCTTTGAGCAGAAAACTTAATCCTTATGTTAAACACATTGTAGGAGATATGCGATCCGTCAGATTAGGTCAGAAATTCAAAGCGGTTTTAATCCACGATGCTGTAAGTTATCTACTATCGGAAAAAGATATTCTAGACACTTTGGAGACTGCTGTAGCTCATTTGGAAGGAGATGGCCTTGTAATAATGGCTCCGGATTGGTACAGCGAAACTTTTCACGGGACTTATGAAACCGATCGTGTGTCAACAAAAAATGGGAAAAGTATATATCTAGAGCAGCGTGTCACTGACGTAGACCCTCGGGATAATTTAATAGAGACATCATTCAAGCTAACGTTTGAAGAAAAAGGGCAACAGGAAACGATCGAAGATATACATATAACGGGACTCTTCTCTTTAGAGACGTGGTTGTCTTTGATGGAGCAGATGAACTTTGATGCCGAGGCTCTTCCATATCCTGTTTACGACGATGATGATCCAGGGTATTTGCTTGTTGGTAGTTTGAGATAGGGAGGCAACTTAAATTTCTACTGGTCAGAAAACAGAGATTGAACCTGTGACCTCGTAGATGTCAATTAGAGCTTCCTCGTGGAATTTCGATAATGTCTAATTTGGGCACCTCAGAAATCAGACCATTGTCTGCTGCTTTAGTATAGAGAGCGTGTAGGGCTTTTCTTCCCTCATCACCGAAGTCAACTGTGTCTTGGTTGACGTACATTCGCACAAATTTGCGTCCTGTCTCTCTATCAATTCCACGCCCATAGTCCAAGGCGTAATCAAGTGCATCATCTTCGTTGTTTATAGAATATATGATTGCATCTTGGAGTGCTTTTGCTATCAGACCAGACATGCTGTCACCTATATTACGATTAACCATATCCAGGCCCAACGGAATTGGCAGATTAGTTTCACCAAACCACCATTCACCCAAGTCTAGAATTGCGTTCAGGCCGAGTTGATTTGCCAAAATTTGTCCTTCATGAATAAATATTCCGGCGTCAACGTCACCCCGTTCAACAGCTGTAGATACCTGATCGAAGGGCATATAAATTGGTTTAAAAGGTTGATCCATGAAAATATGAAACAGCATGTTAGCAGTTGTTTGTTTACCAGGGATTCCAATGGTTTTACCCTTTAGATTGTTCGGTGTAAGTGGGTGTTTCGAAACGACCAGTGGTCCATATTTTCTTCCAACCGATGATCCACAGGGCATGATTCTATAGTGGTGGGCTACTTCAGGATAGACAGCCGCTGATATAGCAGTCACCTCTAATTCTCCGGACATCGCTAGATGATTGAGGCCTTGGATTTCGTCAAGCACATGAGTGATTTCATATCCTGGAATCGTAATTATCTTTTTCGCTAGTGGATAGAACATGAAGGCATCGTCCGCATCTGGGCTGTGGCCTACTCTTAGAAATGGCATAGAATTTGTCCTTGTATAAGATTCCGGATAATTATAACCGTCCGTTGTCCTGGTAACCAGGATGAGCGATAATTCCTTGGCCGAAGTATTGATATAGACACGGGATAGTTTTGTTAATGACCAAAGTTATTGATGCTTTCCGAAATAAAAAATCTAAACCTTTAATCATTTCTGACTTTTCTCCACCTAAGATTACTAAACCAGAGGTTTGGGACGATGTCAGAAATCTTAATGTGGATTTCATCTTGGTTGCCTATAACCCTGGAAGATCGGTTCACATTGAATCTTCAGCATTGGCGTACGCGATTTTTCGAGAGACTGGTCGTGAGGTTATTTTCTCGATGATCACCAGAGATATGAATAAGTTGGCGTTGCAGAGTCATATTCTAGGGGCGAGTCTTCTAGGTTTAGAAAATGCTGTTATAGCTGCGGGTGATCCCTTTGGGATATCTGAAGGTAGCTTGGTTATGGGCGTTAATGATTACAAGCCTACCGAGCTTCTAAAAGATATTCAACACATGAATAGGGGCATCGATTTTCGAGGTAGGAAGTTAATTGATCCCCCTGATATATGTGTTGGTGCTACTATAGATCTAGGACGAGATATTTACCAAGAAGCAGATCTGACATATCGAAAGGTTAGGGCTGGTGCCCAATTCTTTATTACACAGCCAATCTTTTATCCAAGTCAGATAGTCGAGTTTATGGATGCATATCGGAAGATATCGGGGACGCAGTTAGTTGCGCCTGTATTCTGGGGATTACAGATTTTGTCTAGGGGCGGGTTAACCTTTAGTACTGTTCCGATGGAATTTAGAGAAAGAGTTGAATCGGGTGAAGATGCAGTAGATATAGCATTGAGCCAATGGGAAGCACTAAAAGCATTCGAGATAGATGCCTTATATTTGGTGCCACCGATAGCCAGAGATGGGGCTAGGGACTACAATATAGCTGCACGATTGGTCAAGGAATTGTATTAGGTTTGCTTTTATAGCTGTTTCTTCTTGTGATATCGTAGGACAGGAAGAAAGTTTAGACAATAAAACATAAACAATTGGGAATTCTGTAGGATAGATAAATGACCGTAAAAAAAGACCAGGAACCAACTCCAATACTGAATGCTTTACATTCCATTCAGGAAAAAGAAGGCAAATTATCTAGATCTTCTTTGGAAAAAATGGCAAAGGCTCAAAATATGCCTATTGCGGATATTTTCGACGCAGTTACGTTTTATCATTATTTCAATCTTGACGACTCCAATGCTCAAAACTCAGCGATATGTAAGGGACCAGTCTGTTCTCTGCCAGGCATAAAGAGACAAGATGTAACGGAGATGAGATCGATATCTTGCCCTGGGTTGTGTGATTCCCCAGTGCCAATATTCGATGGTGGGCAGTTCAGAGGGACCAACGGAGTCGACCAGGTTTTTGAACTACCTTATGACACTGGATCAGAGGGGATAATATTTCGGGATAGTCGTAAAAGGAAAGGATGGGTTTTAGATGAGTACACCAAGTTTGGAGGGTATGCTCAGCTGCAACATTTGATTAATGGCCAGAATCCAGAAGAAGCCTTAGCTGTATTAAAAGAGAGTGGACTTTTGGGAAGAGGAGGGGCCGGATTCCCACTAGCTCTCAAATGGGGGGCTGTCCGAAACGCTGAAGGAAGCGAAAAATATATAGTATGTAATGCTGATGAGGGAGAGCCGGCTACCCTCAAGGATAGACCTATGTTGCATCTAGAGCCTCATCTACTGTTAGAGGCGATGGCCATAGCCGGATTTATAGTTGGGGCAAGTCATGGCATTATTTATTTGCGCTACGAATACCCTCTTGCTCAAAATATATTGAACAAGGCTATCGAAGCTGCTGAGGATGCAAACATTCTTGGCAATAATATCAATAATACCGACTATAGTTTCTATCTTTCGGTTAGTAGAGGATCTGGAGCGTACATTTGTGGAGAAGAAACTTCCCTTCTCAATTCTTTGGAGGGCAAAAGGCCATGGCCGCGAGAACGTCCGCCATTCCCTACCACTTCTGGCCTCTGGGGTAAACCTACAGCTGTTAATAATGTAGAGACACTGTCGGTAGTTCCAAGAATATTGGAAAACGGAGCAAAATGGTTTCAATCTGTGGGATTGGGAGAAGGAAATTTTGGCTCAAAACTTAATTCCGTCAGTGGAGATGTTAATAGGCCTGGAAATTTCGAATTACCCTTGGGAGTTACTGTTCGTGAGTTGATATTAAATCATGCTGGTGGTGTGATGGGCGGTGGAAAAGTGAAGGCATTTACATTGGGAGGTATTTCGGGAGGAATGTTGAGTGGGGATTTTCTTGATCTAACGTTGGATTTCAAGAAACCACAGGAATACGATACGTTTTTAGGTTCCGGAGCTCTTGTGGTGTTAGGTGAAGATTCTTGTGTTGTAGATTTTGCTCGCTCCTGTGCTGTGTTTTTTGAAGATGAAAGTTGTGGAAAATGTTACCCTTGTAGGATCGGTGCGGTTCGAATGAGAGAATTGATGGATGGTATTTCTGGTAATTCTTCGTTGATTCCCGACACGTTGGATCATATAAAAGAAATTGGTGATGTGATGACAACTGCTTCCGCTTGTGGCTTGGGCCAAAGTGCTCCTAAAGTGCTACAAGGCATGGTAAAATATTTCTCAGAAGAATTGGATTCCCACATCACAAAAAGAGTCTGCCCGACAAATGTCTGTGGATTTAACGCAAACAACACGAGCTAATCTATCTGTAGCTCCAATGTTTTAGAGGTGGCAAATATTGGGAAATACCTGGAAAGGATTTAATTAACTGGTAAGAGGAATCGTATGTTGAAAGAAGAGACATTAAAGGTAGTGATAAATGGGCAGGAGGTCGAAAGCGCTTTCGGCAAAACCATATTAGAATGCGCGAGAGATTCGGGCGTAGATATCCCTACTCTTTGTTTTGATTCAAGAGTAAAAGCTTCTGCCGCCTGCAGACTCTGTTCCGTTAACGTTAAAGGACGTCGTTTGCCGGTTGCTGCTTGTGCCCAAAAAATGGAACCGGGAATGGAGATCACTACTGATAGTTCTGATTTAGAGTCCATGCGTAAAACTATCTTGGATCTGGTAGTCTCAGAAAATCCGACCGGGGAATGTGTTAGATGCGAAGAGATAGGGCCTTGTGAGCTTCATACCCTCACAAAACGTTATGGATCGAAACCCGGGCGTTTTCATGGAGCCCTCAGTGGAGAGACATCTAAAGACACCAACCCGTTTATTTTTAGGGACTATTCGCAATGCATTCTTTGTTATAGATGCACATCAGTATGTGGAGAGTTAGAGCAAGCACATGCAATAGTGCCGGCGGGGAGAGGCTTTGGATCTCGTATAGCTGCTGCATTTGATTCCGGCCTACTCGATAGTTCTTGTACGTTTTGTGGCCAGTGTATTCAAACCTGCCCTACTGGAGCTCTTATGGACAGGAAAATGCTTGGCCAAGCAAAAGCCTCTGAAGTGACCAAGGTGAAAACCGTTTGCCCATATTGTGGTACTGGATGTGGTTTGAACCTCCATGTTGCAAATAATAAAGTGATTGGAACAACCCCGGATTGGGATTCGCCATCCGGAGAAGGGTCTTTATGTGTTAAAGGACAATTTGCCACCGATTTTGTTGGTCACAAAGATAGATTGAAAACACCATTGATACGTCGCAATGGTGTTTTGACTGAAGCTACTTGGGAGGAGGCCTATGACCTGATCGTAGAAAAATTTACACTGATTAAAGAGGAATCTGGTCCCAATGCCTTCACATTTTGGACATCAGCGAGAGCTACGACTGAGAGCAACTATATTATGCAAAAGTTTGCGAGGGCGGTGATTGGGACAAACAACGTAGACAATTGCTCTAGAACTTGACACGCTCCCAGTGTCGCCGGTTTGGCGATAATGGTAGGGAGAGGAGCAATGAGCAATTCCATAGCTGAATTGAAAGAGTCTCCATTTATACTTGCTACTGGTACTAACACGACTGAGACCCATCCAGTAATTGCGTTAAAGGTTAAGAAGGCAGTTTCTAATGGGAGCAAGTTAGTTGTTATTGATCCCAGGCGTATCGAATTGGCTAATTTTTCACATAGGTATATGCAGATCAAAATTGGCACAGATATAGCTCTCTATAATGCTATGTCTAACGTAATAATAAACGAAGAGCTGTACGACAAAGAGTATGTCTCCGAACGAACTGGTGGATTTGAGGAACTAAAACATTTTCTAAGAGAGTACACTCCACAATATGCGGAAAAAATCACAGGCATTCCCAGCGAGGATATAATTGCAACGGCGCGGGAGTATGCAGCAGCTGATAGCGCTTCAATTATTTATACTGTTGGAATCACCGAGCACTCCTGTGGTGTTCATAATGTCCAGTCTTTAACTAATTTAGCTTTGTTGACAGGGAACTTTGGTGTGACCGGTGGCGGAGTTAATCCTTTAAGAGGCCAAAACAATGTGCAGGGTGCGGGGGATGCAGGCTGCTTACCTAACAATCTTCCAGGGTATCAACGTGTTGGTGATGATGCGGCTCGGGCAAATTGGGAGAAAGAGTGGGGAGTTACGTTAGACCCCAATCCAGGTGTAACTAAGGTAACGGCCATAGATGACATGATTTTGGGTCGTATGAGAGCCCTATACATAATGGGAGAGAATTCGTTGGCTTCTGATGCGAATGCAGGAAAGACTAGAAAAGCATTAGAGGCGCTCGAATTTTTGGTTGTTCAAGACATCTTTTTGACACAGACAGCCGAGTTGGCTGATGTGGTTCTCCCAGCGGCTGGGTTTGGGGAAGTCGACGGAACTTTTGCTAACAGTGAGAGACGAGTCCAAAGAGTTCGTAAGGCCGTTAACCCTCCTGGGGTCGCTAAACCAGATTGGCAAATTATTTCAGAACTTGGTGAAAGATTTGGTTATAAAAAGAAATTTAATCATCCTGCCGAAATTTGGGACGAACTCGCTAGGAACACTCCGATATTAGCCGGCATAAGTTATGATAGGCTAGACTTCCAAGGCATTCAATGGCCTTGTCCTACATCAGATCACCCAGGGACAGCAGTCCTACATACAGATAATTTTGAATCCGAAAAGGGATATCTGATGCCCATTCCACATGTTGGCATTGCTGAACCTACAGATGAAGAATATCATCTAATTTTGACCACTGGAAGAAGGCGACCCACCTATCATACTGGCACACAAACTGGAAGGTCGGCGGGCATTGAATTATTGGTGCCACACGAATGGGTTGAGGTCAATCCAGAAGATGCTGAAGAGCTTAAACTTGATGACGGAGAGGTAGTGTCAGTGATCTCCCGACGGGGTAAGGTGCAAGCTCCAATTATGATAACTGAGAAATCTCCTCCAGGAGTTATATTCATGAGTTTCCATTTCCCAAATGAAACTCCTACTAATGAGCTGACGACTGATCTTCATGATCCAATTACTGAAACACCTGAATTTAAGGCATGTGCTGTAAAGATTGAAAAGATCGGTCACAACAATAAAAACCAACCCAATAAAAATGGTAGTAGAAATAGTAATAAATCATCCGGAACGATTAGGTAAAGGGTAGAACCCTGTGTTTATAAGCGAGAGATATTCTTTGTTATACACAACAAAAATTTGGTGCGAAGGATCTGCATACTTAGCTTATTTGTTGAGACAGCCTAATTGGGCTGAAGCGCTGCATACTGAATCCTGATGGAATCTATATAGGCCGATGTCTGCAGAAGATCAGCTAAGCCACTACGCCGCTCAGCAGGATACCGTTCTAACCATCGGAACGTTTGATGGAGTTCACATTGGGCATCAAGCAATTCTGGATAGGTTAAGAATTGAATGTGAACAAACGGGCCTGATGCCTACTGTGGTGACATTTCGTAATCATCCGAGATCAGTTTTAACGCCAGGAGAGAATACTGACCAAATAATTCCTCTGGATGATCGATTGCAATTGCTCCAGGAAAATGGAGTTCAGCATACAGTGGTGCTGGATTTCACCATGGAGTTTTCTAAATTACGTGCTCGGGAATTTATTCTTTACTTAATTAGGCATCTCCGGATGAAAAGTTTAGTTATTGGTCCAGATTTCACCTTAGGATTTAAAAGAGAGGGAGATGTAACCAGATTGGGAGAGTTAAGTAAAGAACTCGGATTTTCGTTAAGAATCATAGATACGAAAATTTTTGGGGAATTATCTATAAGAAGTCGGATCCTTCGTGAAATGATTTTAACCGGAGACGTAAAGACCGCGAGAGAAATGATGGGACGCCCCTTTTGTCTTAAAGGGAAGGTAAGTGTAGGGGATAGGCGAGGCAGAGAACTAGGGTTTCCAACTGCAAATTTGCAGCCGAATAAAGGATTAGTAATTCCTGGAAACGGTATTTACGCTGCTAGAACTAAAATTGCTGGCAGACTATGGCCCACTGTTGTAAGTATAGGGGTTAGGCCAACGTTTGGGGGTGAATATAGGACAATAGAAGCATATATAATGGATTTCAACGAGAATATTTACGATCTATGGATCGAATTAGAATTTGTCGAATTTATACGAGAAGAAATCAAATTCGATTCTGTTGATGAATTGATTAAACAGATGCATCATGATGTTGAGGCATCTTCCTTAATCTTGGACCGGAATTAATAATGAGAAAACTTGATAAAAAAAGACTAGATACCATTATTCGCAGGGGTGTGGTAGAAATTATCGTTGAAGATGAGTTTGTACAACTCTTGCAGGCAGGAAAGCCGTTACGACTTAAGATGGGATTTGATCCAAGTCGGCCAGACATCCATTTGGGTCATGTGGTAGGCCTCAGAAAGCTAAGACAGCTGCAGAATCTGGGCCATAAGGTAATTTTAATTGTTGGAGATTGGACGGCCCAGATAGGGGATCCCAGTGGTCAAACGATTACAAGACCTATGTTGACGCATCAGGAAGCCATGGATAATGCAAAGAGCTATATGGAACAGTTTTTTAAGGTCATCGATCAAGATAAGACTGAAACTGTGCTGCAAAGCGAGTGGTTTGGTAAATTTACACTGGCTGATGTCATTGATTTAACTCGCAGGTTCACCGTTGCCCAGTTCCTTGAAAGGGACGACTTCTCTAAGAGATTTAGTCAACATAGACCCATAGCTATTACTGAATTTCTTTATCCGTTACTGCAGGGTTACGATTCTGTGGCAATCCGTTCAGATGTAGAGTTTGGGGGGACGGACCAAAAGTTTAACTTGCTTTTAGGCCGACAGCTTCAGGAGAAGATGGGGCAAGTACCACAGCACTGTTTCATGATGCCTATGTTGGTAGGAACGGATGGTGTTCAAAAAATGAGTAAAAGTTTGGACAACTATATAGGCATTGATGAACCGCCGGAAGATATATATGGAAAGTTAATGTCGGTTAATGATGACTTAATTGCCACCTATTTCGATCTTCTTACAGATATCTCCGAAGATGAATTACAGGATGTTAAGATATCTCTATGTGGAGGGATTATAAATCCCATGGAACTTAAGAAACAGTTGGCTTTAAACATTACGAGCCAGTTTTATTCTGCAAATGATACTAGAAAAGCCCAAGAATTGTTCGAGCAAATAAGTCAGCGTCGTCTGGCCCCACAAGATGTCCCTGAAATCGGATTTAAGTTAGATGGAAATGGTGTAGAATTTATTTTTGTTCCCCTAAATCAAGAAAATATAGGCAAAAAGAAATCATTAAGTAGTATGGATCGTTACGTTGACGCCCCTAGCTTTCTTGTTCACATGGGTCTAGTTAAATCTAAAGCTGAGGGAAAGCGACTGATCTTTCAAGGTGCCATGGAAATTAACCAAGAACGATTTGATAAGAAGATGTTTTTGGTGGAAGACGGTACGATTATCAAGGTAGGACGCCGCAGTTTTGTAAGACTGGTTGCAATGGAGTAAGTTTAAGTGAAATACCGGCGGGAATATCAGAACTTACGTATACCAGGACCTGTACCTTGTCCTACAGAGGTTATAGATGCACAGACCCGTCCACTTATTGATCATAGAGGCCAGGATTTTGGCCATATGTTAAAGAACCTAGTGGAACGACTTAAAAGAATATTTCTAACAGAAAATGATGTCTTCATATTGACATCTTCCGGGACTGGGGCGTTGGAAGCTTCTTTAGTAAATACCCTTTCACCTGGGGATAAAATTTTAGCTGTTGTAACGGGATTTTTCGGACAAAGATATTCTGATATGGCTAAGGCACTTTTGATTGATGTAGAAGAACTTCACTTTGAATGGGGTAGAGATATTGATATAGGTATTCTGCGTGAGGTTTTAGCGACTTATCCAGATATCAAGGCCGTCCTAGTGACACACAACGAAACTTCGACAGGTGTCACCAATGATTTGGCATCGATATCTCGTGTAGTAAAGCAAGAGTATGGGAAATTGTTGTTGGTAGACGCTGTGAGCAGTTTGGGTTCAGTCGAACTTAAAACGGATGACTGGCAGTGCGACGTGGTTGCTGCAGGATCTCAAAAAGGGTTACTGACTCCACCAGGTCTTTCGGTGATTAGCTTCAGTGAATCTGCATGGCGGGCCTATGAAAAATCGTCAATGCCGAAATATTATAATGACTTAGGGTTGTTTAGAACCTTTATGGGAATAGGGCAAACAGCGTTTACACCAGCCATATCTCTCATCTATGCGTTAGATAAATCCTTAGAACTTATCCTAAGAGAAGGCCTGGATTCTTTCATAGATATGCAACGAGAACAGGCCTTTATGATTAGATCTAAGGTGAGATCTTTAGGTCTGGGATTATTGGCAGAGGATCGATGTGCTTCGCACAGTGTTACTGCTGTTAAAGTTCCCGAGAATGTCAATGCTGACGACTTGGTGGACTTGCTGCTCGATGAATACAGTATAGTTGTAGGGAGAGGTCAAGGCAGTCTCAAGGGGAAACTTTTTAGAGTGGGTCATATTGGGAAAGTCCCTGAACAAGAGATTCAGGACTTGGTATCTGCTCTCTCGTCGGCTTTGACACGAATTTGAGCGGGATAGTGGTCGCATAAATGCGCATATCTTAAATCTGGAACTATTGTTTAGAGTCAGGCTTTTGTAGTCGCGTTCAATAAATTAATAGTAAACCCTGTTGGAAGTTTGGGGGAGAAGAAAGTTGATTTACGTGGGAGTCTTTCCCCATGGTCCACGATCTCCTCGAATAGTTCCAATGAGATAGCGTTTAGAAGGAAAGCTACCTGATATTCTCCTGACTTAACCAAATCTATTGCTTCGACTTCGTTGTGCAGCCAGGTTACATGGTCATCGACAGTTTCTCCTAGTACAACTTCTAATATTAGTTTTTCCAGGAGCCACGCCTCAAACTTTGCTATTGGGCCCGCATTTTGTGGAAATGAATCTGGTTTTAATGTAAGAATTTTTGGAGGAGCCGAATTATCAAACATTCCAAGGACAGACTGGGTGGTTCCCCGCTTTACAATTTCTTCTACTAAACTTGTCGGATGTACGTTATTCTCGTCTTCTGGCGCATGAATATGAAATAAGGTCTGTACAATGTTTTTAATAGCATTAAGTTGGCTTTGGTCAAGTCCCTTGATTACGCGATGGTAGGGTAAAACAGAAAACCCAGGATCGTCGAATTCCACGAGGTAAGCCATGGTAAAATTCAATGGATCATTCGGATCACGGCCTTCCCCATATTTTGATTTATAGTTTAGGGCTGTTTCATACCTATGATGGCCATCTGCTATATATAAGCGTTTATCTTCCATAGCTACTTGCATTGCTTGGATAGTGGATGCATCGTTGATACGCCAGAGATGATAGGTGTTTTGAGAACTATCCGAAAAAGATAAGTCTGAGGGAGTGCTAGACAGAGAGTTTATTATAGAGACAATCTTCTTTTCAGTGTCGCGATACAAAAGCATAATATGGCTAAAATTTGAATGGCAATGTTCCATTAGCGAGAAGCGGTCATCCTTAGCCTTTTTTTGGGTAAACTCATGAGGTAATACGATTCTGTTTTTATAATCCTCTAATTTTAGGCCAACCATAATCCCTAAACTTGATTTATTATTGCCCTTCTCATTAAAGCTGTGTTGAATAAGGTAGAAAGCGGGATCCTTGTCTCTTATGAGTACGTCTGTTTCTATCCATTCGGATAGTGTTTTTGAGGCCCGCGAATATGAGTTATTCATTTGATCGTCAGTTACATAGGTTTTACCTCTCTCTAATCTGATCATATTAAATGGACTTATTTCATAAAGAGTATCCTGCATTTCTGGTGAAATAACATCATAGGGAGGGCATATGACGTTGGCGTAGTTTCCTATAGCAGCAGGATTAAACGAAAGGGCCCGAAATGGTCTAAGATCCGCCATATAATGCTCCTTACAAACCCAAATAAGGGTGATATTATACACCTTGGCACACAAATTAGCGGATGGAATAGGTGATATGGGGAAGACCGAAGATAGAAAACTTGTTGAAAATCTTCGAAAGGAACTTAACTATCACAATTATTGTTATCATGTGTTGGATAATCCTGTGATCAATGATTCAGACTTTGATCATATGATGAGGCAACTGATAAATCTGGAGAATTGCAATCCAGATCTTATCTCCCCCGATTCACCTACCCAGCGAGTTGGATCACCTCCAGCCGATGGTTTCCAACGGGTTGCACATCCAAAGCCTATGCTTAGCCTCGCCAACGTTTTTAATTATGAGGAACTTGATGCTTGGTACCAAAGAATCAGTCGATTACTGGGAAAAGATTCTTTTGAAATAGTTTGCGAGTTAAAAATCGACGGTTTAGCAGTTGAACTTACTTATGAGGACGGTGTTTTAGTAAGAGGAGCTACCAGGGGAGATGGATTTTATGGTGAAGACGTTACCACCAACCTTAGAACTGTAATGAGCGTTCCTTTAGTACTTTTTGGGATGCCTTCAGGTCAGATTTATGTTCGTGGTGAAGTTTATATGACCAAAGAGTCCTTCGAAAAATTGAATGATGAAAGAGAAGAAAAGGGATTGTCTCTTTTCGCGAACCCTAGAAATACAGCTGCGGGATCTCTCCGTCAATTAGATCCAAGTGTTACTGCATTACGGAATCTTAAGATACATGTTTATTCTTTAGGTCACGTAAGTGGCAACACCATGCCGAAAACTCATTGGAGCATTCTGGAACATCTGGGCAAATTGGGATTGAGAATTAGTGGACATAATCGTTTGTGTGCCACATTGACGGAGGTTAAAGATTTCATACGATATTGGTTAGATGAGCACAACACTTTGGATTATCCGACTGATGGCGTAGTTATAAAAATAGATTCCATTGATTATCAGGAGTATCTTGGTGTAGTTGGTAGGGAACCAAGGTGGGCGGTAGCATATAAATTCCCGGCGCAGCAGGCGGTCACTAAAATTCTAGATATTGGCATTAATGTTGGCCGGACAGGAAGTCTTAATCCATTTGCAGTTATGGAGCCTATTATAGTAGGGGGAGCTACCATAAGAATGGCCACCCTCCACAACGAAGAAGATATCCAGAGAAAGGATATTCGCGTGGGCGATTGGGTGACCGTGGAACGAGCGGGTGAAGTAATTCCAAAGATAGTTGGGCCTGTCACCTCTCGGAGAACTGGGAGAGAGCAGGTTTTCAAAATGCCTAAATGCTGTCCAGTTTGTGGTTCATTAATCGTTAAAATTCATGATGAAGCTGTCCATCGATGTCCGAATGCTGCTTGCCCTGCCCAGTTGGCCGAACTATTGAGACATTTCGTTAGTAAAAAGGCTATGGATATTGATGGAGTTGGAGATCAGTGGATAAAAGCCTTTTTGGAACAAGATTTGATAACCGATTTAGGTGATATATATTCGATTACAAAAGATCAACTTTTGGAACTGGAACGTATGGGTGAAAAGCTAGCCGATCGCATATTATCCAGTATAGAGGCTAGTAAAAATAGGCCATTGTCTCGTATTGTTTTTGCTTTAGGCATTCCCCACATAGGGTCTGAGATAGCCGATTTATTGACCGGACACTATCCAGATATAGGTTTATTAAGATCGGCTTCTAGGCAAGAATTGGAGGATATTCCTGGTATTGGGCCCAGTATATCCGAGAGTATTTGGTCTTATTTTCAGATGGAATCCAATGTGGAAGTATTAAATAAACTTGAAAAAGGTGGAGTTCGATTA
>CAYTPK010000015.1:0-24388 GCA_964439905.1 uncultured Dehalococcoidia bacterium | reverse complement strand
ACCATATAATAATGAAAAAACTTAAATCAAAGAGCAACCAATAGAATCAATGCCGAGCAGACCTGGGTGATGCATGATGGGAGATAAGTGCTCCCTCTCCCATGCCGAGTAAACCTACGATCCAGTTATTCTTGCTGTTATCTTTTGTTCCAAATGGATTGCTACCATAAAGGTGACAGACGGAGATTACCGACCAAGTAATATGGTGAGTTAGGAATATTCGGACAAACCCGCCCCACAGCAGGCCCATCCAACCGCCGCCTAAGAATGGTATTATGAGCGAACATATCTGGAATAGGATGACTAATCGGTTAATTAGAACTAGGTCCTTGTCTTTCATAAGGTCTTTAGCCCAGACCTCGCGATCGGCTTCATACCCACTTATCATCCAGCCCATGTGGGCATGATAAAGTCCCTTGATCATGCTCTTGTCTAAAACTGGGCTATGAGGATCACCATCCTCATCAGCCTTGGCATGGTGAATACGGTGGTTCGCCACCCATGTCATCGGCCCCCCCTCAAAAGCTGTACATCCTGCGATCGTGAGGAGTATCTTAAATAAGCGGTTGGTACCAAAGCTATTATGTGTAAGAAATCTATGAAATCCTACGGTAATACCAAGTGCGGCTAGGAAATAAAAGCCAACTAATAACCAGATATCTGTCCATGTGACCATAGTCTCCCATAGTGTCCAGGCCGCAAATATGGTTGCGATTAATGGGCCAACTACTATTAATGAGACTAACAGCTTTTCAGAAATAGGCCTAAAGTTACGTTGGTATCCGAGTCTAGATGCCCTAGCGGCTGGAAATAAAGTTGCCATCAAACTCCATGATTTTTCGAGGAATATACCCTACGAGGTTACCCTTCTTAGAGAATATTCACTTTCTTTGGTATTTCAATAGTGGGGAGATGTTATATCGGTTATACTCTATTCGAGGTACCCACGAATTGCCACACCGCATACTAACTCAATTGGCCTTAAGATCCAATAGGAATTGCCTACCAATTGATGTCAAAAGACTGTCCCTGTAATGTCAAAAGACGGGACACTCATTAGGTTTCTTTGTTCTTCAGGGATAGGACCGAGAAGATATTGTGCCAGACTGGTATTTTCCGGAGAAGTACGTGTTAACGGAAACGTTTCCACAGAACTCTTATTGCACGTTGATCCTGATATCGACCAAATTGAAGTGCGTGGTCAAAAACTGATAAATTCCCTCGGTAATATCTATTTAAAGGCGAATAAACCTGTTGGATACGTCACGACGGTATCGGATGAATTCCAGAGGCCTATAATACTGGATCTGCTACCTCCCCGATTTGTTGGAAGAAGGTTGTATCCGGTTGGTCGCTTGGATATGAAATCGTCTGGCTTGATAGTTATTACAAATGATGGCGATTTAACCAATCGGTTAACCCATCCCAAGTTTATGATTGAAAAAGAATACGAGATAATTCTCGCCTCCCTTCTTAATTCAAACCAATTAAGCGCTATTAGGCAGGGAATTAAGGTTAACGGGAGGCTTATTGAACATGTGAAGATTCACGCTCTAGGTCTACCCAGTGAATGTAAGTACCGGATTGTGATAAAAGAAGGCAGGAAACATATTGTTCGCATAATGATGATGGCAGTTGGAATCAACGTTGTGAGTTTGAAACGGGTTCGAATTCACACTCTAACACTAGATGGATTAATGGAAGGCTGTATTGAAGAAATATCAGATAGAGATATCGCTGACCTCAAGAATGTGATAAAAGAGGGATAATCGAGCTCGACTGAAATGTCTATCGTTTGAATTTTTTGCCATATTTAATATTCATTTTGAATCGGGTCGTTCCATTGTGAATTTATGGTCTACTACTGTGTAATCCATATAGCCTAGTCTTGCTAATGGTTTGAATTTATCCATGTCGATAATTCCTTCTGATAGTATGTTATCCGATATATGGATTCCAACAACCTCACCAATAACACAGACGTTTCTAGAGAATTTATGGGAGGACGGCAAGTTGAATAGCTTGTGTAAGACACACTCCATGTTGACGGGGGAATCTTTTACACAAGGAGATTTAACTAGACGTGATGGTTTTTCATGCAACTTTGAAGTTTGCATTTCGTTCACATTTCTCGGAACGTTAGCGGATGTTTCGTTCATCTGGTCGCGAAGTTCCCATGTAGCAATGTTAACCACAAAATCCTTAGTTTCTTCAATATTTGATAGGGTGTCCTTAACTCCGCCCTCAATATGGGACCCATTGATTCCCAATAAAACCATTGGTGGTTCGCTTGATACCGCGTTAAAAAAACTAAATGGTGCGAGGTTAACCCCGTTATTTAAACTCACAGATGTCACCCAACCGATTGGTCGAGGGACAATCAGACTCTTGAATGGATCGTGAGGTAAATTGTGTCCGTCTATGACTTTATAAAACATATAGTTACTACCAAGGATTTCATTTAGTAGGATCCACTCCTATCTAACTAGGTCTGTGATCAAAGGTTGAATTGAGGCAGTTCCCAATCGCTCTCTTTCTGGTAGATTTGGATGCGCATTCTTTGGCTTTCAGTAACCATTATACGACCATCGGACCCAGTGGCGACGCCAGTGGGTCTGTAGAATCTCCATTCTTGTTCGAGGTTCGGTACTCTCATACGAGCTTTTACAGCGTCAGGATTGGAGACAACCCTGGCTTCTCCCCATTTTGAAAGGCGTTCGGCGTTTCCTAGGAATCTAGTTATCGGGTCTCCATTGGGGTCAAATATCTCGATCTTGTTATTACCCCAGTCTGCGATGTAAACGTCTCCATCTAAATCTACGGCCACGCTACTGGGCCTGGAGAGTGTTTCTGCCATGTTACCAAATGTCAGGAGATAGTCACCCTCGGAAGAATATTGTTCCACTCGGTCGTTGCGCCAATCCGCGATATATACCTGATCATTGTTGTCAATTGTTATACCCCAAGGATGGTTGAATTTTCCGTGTTCTGTTCCTAAGCTGCCCCATGTGTTTAGGAATGAACCTTGTTTGTCAAACACTGAAACCCTGTGATTAAGATTTTCTGTTACAAATACATGTCCTTCGCTGTTTATTGCAATACCAGTAGGACCCAAAAGTTCTCCTTCCTGCGATCCGCTTACGCCCCATTTATACAAAAACTTTCCCTCACTATCGAATACGCTTATTCTGTTGAGCCATTCGTCTGTGACGTATAGGCAGCCTTTGTCATCTAACGTTATTGAAGAGGGCCAGATAAAGTTACCGTCCTCGGTACCTAATCCTCCGATGTCTTGGATATGTTCTTCCTCATGCCACGTTTTTCCAACGGAAACTTTTGATATATGCGGGACAGGCTGAAGTTCGTCTGGCTGATTGCATACATAGACGAGGTCTCCCTCTCCACGTGCTATACCGTTGGGGTAGTGGAAACCAGTGCCAGATGTAGCATTGTTACCAACACAATGACTGTAGTTATATACGCGGCCCCGTGTCAGGATAGTTTGCATGAGTAGTCCTCCTGGATTCTAATTGAAATAATGGATTAGCAGAATTGGTATTCCCGCGTAGAAGCTACTAATTGAAGCATCTCGCAGATCGTGTTAGTTCTGTCCAATGTAGCAGTTGGAGACGGATCTGAATCGTCCAACCTATTTCCTTTTGCCTGTGCGTGCTCGATGAGTTCTGTCCTCGTCTCTTCCTCTAATCGTATAGGGCCCACTAATTCCACACATGTGTCAACTAACTGGTCTGGGGACAAATCTTTGATGTTGGAGATGTTATCTACAATCCGTCTAACGCCAGGGTTTGATATGTCACCTATCCTATCGGCAACAAAATTGATCCTTCGGAGTAGTGACCCACTATCAATCCACTCCTTTCCGGTGTGCCATCCTTCAACACTAGGGGGATCTAGGAGTGCTTGTCCTTGATAGCCTGGCTCCAGCCCGATGATGCCTATTCCAGGCTTGGGAGAACGGTGAGCGTCAATCAACCGCATGGTACTCGCTACCAGTTCAGCTGGGCTCTTTACTTTTCGATGCCAGGTTTTAGGATTTTTGAAAAAGTCTGAATTGAAGAGAATTCTGAGTGTATGGCTCATGTTATAACCAGAGTTGAATAGAGCCTCGCTTAGAATATTAATAGCCACGTTGTCTTTCGGTGGTATGTCTAGCCAACTAGGTACTTGCACCTCATCTTCGACAAAAAAGTTGTACAGGTGCCGTGCGATGAATCTGGCAGTAGCCGGTTGTCTGCAGATAATGTCTATAATGTCCTCACCGTTAAAGTTTCCACGATGGCCTAGAAAAACCTTTTCGCTCTCATCATGATCTTCGGCAAGGTACATGAAATTCCATAGATATCGCTGAAATGGCATTCTTGGTAAGCTGGGCTCGATTGTCCATCCTGTAAAAGCCCGTGCAGCCTCCTTTACATCCATTTCACTGTAGTTACCTTGACCCATAGAAAACAGTTCTAACAGTTCCCTACCCCAATTTTCATTAGGGGCGTCTTTGTGATTCTCATTGTTATCTAACCAAAAAATCATCGCGGGATCTTTGGAAACCATCAACAATAAATCTTTGTAGCTGCCTAATCCATGAGTGCGAAATAATTCTACTTGTTTCATTACCACGGCGCAGTGGTCTACTTTGGCGTTTCCGGTAGCAAAGACTTGGTGCCAAAATAATGCCATTTTTTCTTCCAGTGGGCGGGGTGTATTGATCAATCTATACATCCATTCTGCTTGGCCATTCAATGGGTTTCCACCAGGGTTTTCCATGGCAGGATGGTGCCGGTACAGGGTATCTGGGTCAAAGGATGGGATACCAAAATGGCTTGGGTTAACTAATTCCTCTACAGTTTCTTCATATCCCACCTTAGATCTGCGTTCTAGTTCTTCCTTATCTGCTCCAAAACCCGCTCTTTTCATAAGATGGGCAATAAGAGCTATCTCACGAGGTCCCATGTTTACCCCCAGACCGATAGGTTAAGTCGTTTGAAGATATCTGGGGAGATCATGGCACGCCAACTTATAGGTGTCAAGAATGTTAACTAGTAGTAGGTCTTCGGACATGCCAATAGGTGGATTTCTGGTAAATGTTGGTAACGTTCAATAGAAGAGATTCATTGAACTGTGCGGATACTAATTGGAATGCTAAAGGGAGCCCATCAGACGTAAAGCCACAAGGAACTGAAAGTGCTGGGTGTCCCGACATGTTGAATGGACGACAGAACTTTGAGGACAGGTCCGAAATCTTTAAAGGATGATTGTTTAGCTGGAAATCAAATTGACCCAACAATGGAGGGGGTAACATGGTCACTGGAGTTAGGAGTACATCAACTTGGTTGAAACACTTGTTAACTTCCTCTATGAGGCGGGTGCGAATCTTGGTTGCTTGTACGTAATCAATTGCCAAAACCCGGCTCCCGTTTGTCACACGCCACATCAAAATATCGGGGTGATGGGAAGGCCAGTGTTTTAAATCGTCTTGATAGTAGGCGGACGATTCTACTTCTGAGAGCAGAGTATGGTAATTCCCGGCGATACCTAGGGTAGGTACGGAAAGATATTTGATTTGGCACCCGTTGTGTTCAAACGTTTTTATCGCTTCTTGTATAGATTCGCTTATCTCTGTATCTACTGATTCCCAAAACGCTCCAGAGAGTACTCCAATCTTTAATCCCTTGATGCTTTTTTCCAGATCTGTTTGGTAATTTGACACCTTGTGATTCGAGCTGTACGGATCCATTTCGTCATGGCCAGATATTATATTCATTACTAAAGCGGCATCTTCTGCGGTTTTTGTCAAAGGCCCAGCATAGTCGTTTGGAATTCCGAATACGGTTGATCCATATCTACTCACTCTACCAAAAGTTGGCTTTAATCCAATTACACCGCAACAGGCGGCCGGATATCGTATTGATCCTCCTCCGTCCGAGCCGATCGAGAAAATATCAGTGCCCAATGCTACGGCTGCGGCCGGCCCGTCACTAGAATAACCAGCGAAATGGCGGCTGTCCCAAGGGTTTTTTGTGAACCCATATTCCGGGCTGGGGAAAAACTCGCCGTACGAAGGATGGGCCTTCCCAGTTAGTATAGCACCGGATTGTTTTAGCCTGGAAACGATTGTTGCATCGTACCTTGGAACAAAATCCTGGAGCTTTTTCTCTCCTGCTGTCGTAGGTATACCCTTAGTAAAGAAAATATCCTTTACCGAGTACGGAATCCCATGGAGGGGTCCTTTGTAATTACCGAGTCCAATTTCTTCTGTGGCCTTTTTAGCTTCTTGTAGGGCCACATCTCTATTTGTCGTAATGTAGAGGTTAAACTTTTCGTCTAATATGCTGATCCGATCAAAATGATATTCCAAGAGTTCTATCGGGCTAATGCGTTTTGTTTTTAGTTGTAGAGCGATATTTGCCAAACTATCAAGTTTATCTGGCACCTGAATAACTCCTTAAATAATGCAACATGGGTTTGGCATACTTGGATGTTTCAATCAATATGATTCCTATTCTGACTAACAGGGCTCTTCGAATTATACCTGCCACTTGGGGTTATGTTTTCTGTATAATGTCTTCGTTCTAACATGCGTTTGCAATGAAAACCCTTGTAGAGGTGGGCTACTATGTCTAAGTATACTCCTAATATGGTCTTATCCAATAAAACGTTTGAGGTTGTGGGCACGCGACCCATTCGACACGACGGAATTGATAAAGTAACAGGTTCTGCAAAATATGGTGGCGACATTCATCCTTCAGGGGTTTTATACGGATATATTTTACGTAGCCCATTTGCTCACGCGAATATTAAATCCATTAATGTAGAAGCGGCTTTGCGAATCGAAGGAGTAAAGGCCGTAGTAACCCATTATGATTTGAACAAACGATTGGAAGGGTCATTAAAGGCTACTGATAGTATGGATCTTAAATATCTACGCGATAACGTATTAGCGAGCGATAAGGTGTTATATAAAGGCCATGCGGTGGCAGCTGTAGCTGCAGTAGACCCTCACATTGCCGAAGAAGCAGTTGCATCAATTAAAATAGAATATGAAATATTACCGGCTGTTTTGACCGCGCCAGATGCTTCAAGAAATGATGCCCCTATACTACATAAATTATTAGAAACTGAAACGTTGGCTGGTATGATTCCTGGGCCAACTAATGTAGCAAAAAAATTTGTCTTCGAACAGGGCGATGTTAAAAAGGGATTTGAAGAAGCTGACGTGGTTGTAGAAAGACAATTTGATGCCAAGACTGTACATCAGGGGTATATCGAGCCCCACAATGCTGTTGCCAATTGGAATAGAGACGGTAGATTAACTGTTTGGTGTAGTACACAAGCGCCATTTGGGGTCAGGGGGAATCTTAGCAAAATATTTGGAATTGGGGTCTCGGATATTAGAGTTATACCGATGGAGATTGGAGGTGGCTTTGGTGGCAAAATACCGGTGTACTTAGAACCTGTAGCAGCAGCCCTCTCAAGAAAATCCGGACGGCCCGTGAAAATGCAAATGTCACGACAGGATGTATTTGAAGGGACAGGTCCAACATGTGGTTCCCGGATAATGGTGAAAATTGGTGCTACTCATGATGGTGTGATTACGGCTGCAGACGCTTTACTTTATTACGAAGCAGGCGCCTATCCTGGCTCTCCCGTTACCGCTGGCGCTGAGTGCATATTCGCACCTTACAAAGTGGATAATGTCAGGATCGAAGGATTGGATGTAGTTGTCAACAAGCCAAAAACCGCGGCTTATCGAGCTCCAGGCGCGACCAATGCAGCAATGGCCTCGGAATCCCTACTGGATGAACTGGCAGACAGACTAAACATTGACCCTATAGACCTCAGATTACTTAACTCTGCGGAGAAGGGCACCAGGCGAGCTACTGGGCCAATCCATAACGATATAGGAGTCCGGCAGTTGTTGGAAGCTATGAAAGATCACGACCATTATAAAAGTCCTCTTGTTGGTGCGAACCGTGGTAGGGGAATCGCTATTGGATTTTGGTTCAATATAGGATTGCCATCGACTTGTTCTATTGCAGTAACTGAGAATGGAAAGTTGAATTTATCGGAGGGGAATCCAGACATAGGCGGAACTAGAACAACGATAGCTATGCAAGCAGCGGAAGCGTTGGGGTTGGATGCGTACGACGTGAACCCAAACGTTGTGGATACAGATCTCATAGGATTTACAGAATTAACCGCTGGGAGCAGAACGACTTTTGCTACTGGATATGCTGCTTACGAAGCTGCATTAGATGTAAAACGACAGATGACAAAACGTGTAGCAGAAATATGGAATGTAGAACCGACCGATATTGAATATTCTGACAGAATCTTTACTAACCTACTGGATCCCAATAAGACCATATCGTTCGAAAAATTAGCTGGAAGACTAAACTCAACTGGAGGACCTATTATAGGGACTAGTTCGGTAGATCCAAAGGGTGTTGGAGGATCCGTAGCCGGTAATATTTTCGACGTTGAGGTTGACCCAGAAACTGGCAAGATTACGATATTACGGGTTACCGCATTCCAAGACGCAGGAAAGGCGGTACACCCATCATATGTAGAAGGGCAAATGCAGGGTGGTAGTGTGCAGGGAATAGGCTGGGCCTTAAATGAAGAATATTGCTATGACACAGAGGGCATAATGGCCAATAGTTCGTTTTTGGATTATAGATTACCAACGGCCTTAGACCTACCAATGATAGATACTGTTATTCTTGAGATAGCGAACCCGGGACACCCATATGGAGTCCGTGGAGTGGGGGAAGCTTCGATTGTCCCGCCTCCTGCAGCTATAGCGAACGCGGTTAGGGATGCTATAGGAAAACGTATGACAAACCTTCCGATGAATCCAGCAGCAGTATTAACGACTATTTGGGATGTAGAAGCCTAAGTTAGCTAATAATTTAGTGATAACCTGAGGGATTTCAGTTTGGGTGTTTCATTGGGATAGACGAAAATTTAATGGGAACGGTTTAATATGGGCGGAAAAAAAATAACTACAAGGCTTGGTTTGGAAAGCGATGTCCATAGTATCGTCGGGTTTCAGAAAAACCTTGCAAGGGAAACTGAAGATACATTTCTTGACGAGAAAGCGTTAGGAAAGGGTGTTAGGGCAGTATTCTACGATTCAGATTTGGGATTTTATCTAGTTTGCGAAAGAGATGAAGCGATTGTTGGGAGTCTGATGGTTACCTTTGAATGGAGCGATTGGAGAAACCAGATGTTTTGGTGGATTCAAAGTGTTTACGTAAAAAAGAAATATAGAAGAGAAGGGGTATTCAGCGAGCTTTATTCGGCTGTCGTTGATCGAGCTAGAGAAACTTCTAATATTTGTGGGATAAGGTTGTATGTCGAAAGAGATAATATTGTGGCGCAAAAAACTTACGCCCACCTTGGAATGGAAGAATCTAAATATTTAATGTACGAAATGGAGCTGAGGTAAGGTTATTAGCTAGAGAATGTTGATTTCAAACACAGAATAGGGGGCAACTATGGGAACAGTTGGTACAGGAGAGCATACTTACAGGATCATAGAAGACTGGGCTAAACTTCCAGAAGGGACTAGATTTGGTATTCTTGTAGGTGTGGTCGTAGATTCAAAAGACCGGGTTTACATCTGTCAACAGAGAGAAAGTCCTCCCATACTTATATTCGATAGGGACGGCAATTATGTTGACTCTAAGACCCCTGCGGGTTTGATTGAGGGGCATATTATGTACATTGATGCAGGTGATAACCTTTATCTTGTCGAAAGGATTGACCATGTAGCTATGAAATTTGATCCCAACGATAACAAATTGTTAGAGATGGGAAATCGGGGACATGGTTCTGATACTGGAGTGACGGCCTTAGGGGGTCTTGTAAAACGCCCTGGCCCTCCATTTAATATGCCTACTAGATTGATGCCATGTAGCACAGGGGAGTTATTTGTTTCCGATGGGTACTGTAACTCTAGGTTCCACAAATTTTCAGAGAGCGGTGCTTTGTTAGATTCATGGGGTG
The DNA here is from genome assembly GCA_964439905.1 of uncultured Dehalococcoidia bacterium. Classification (GTDB taxonomy): domain Bacteria; phylum Chloroflexota; class Dehalococcoidia; order Lucifugimonadales. Next base: position 14,362 of record CAYTPK010000015.1, on the reverse strand, counting down.
AAGCTGGAAGTGATGTGGGTGCCTTTCACTTACCACATAGTCTTTGGATTAGTAAAGACGATCTAGTCTATATTTGTGACCGGAACAATAATCGAGTACAGATATTTGATTCTCACGGTAGATTTGTGGACCAATGGACGGATATGCCAGGGGTAACTGATATATGCATGGACAAAGAAGAAAATGTATATGTACATGAAAATGGGTATCACGGAACAGATTCAAAAACTAAAATTATGGACAAGCATGGGAAAGTTTTGAGCCAATTCGACTCTCCGCAAAGTCACCAAATATGGGTAGATAGACATGGAGATATATACCAAGTGGTTACCTGGGAACAACGGGTTATTAAAATGATTAAGCAGGTGTAAAAAATGATACGGGAAAATCCGGTAAAAGCGAAACTTATTCAAGGCCAGGCTGCTAGTTTAGTTGGAGGCTTATACACTCCCGAAATTGTAGAGTTCATCGGTCAATTTGGGTTTGAAGGGATTCTGATAGACACCGAACATGCCCCAACGGATTGGCAGATGATTTCTCACATGTGTATGGCAAGTGATCTTTGGGGTATGGCCCCTATTGTTAGAGTAAACCATAATGAACCATCGTTGATTAGCAGGACGTTAGATGTAGGAGCTAGCGGAATAGTCGTACCCCATACTAATACCGTTCAAGATATCAAACAGGCCGTAGGAGCTGCAAAATATTATCCGCTTGGCTCTAGGGGTACTTCTAACACCCGACATACATATGGTCACAGTCTTACTGATTACTACAAGCGGGCAAATGAACAGGTTTTGGTGATAGGGCTTCTAGAAGAATTACAAGCGATTGAAAACCTAGATGCACTACTTTCTGTTGAAGGTATGGATGTGTTCCTTATTGGCCCTGGAGACCTTGCCCAAACCATGGGATTACCCGGGCAAATGACCCATCCAAAGGTTGTAGAGGTCGTAGAGGGCGCGATTAACAAGATTTCAAAAGCCGGCAAGATTGCAGGAACCACCGGAGATATAGGTAACATTCAAAGTAAGTATGACCTTGGGGTCAGGCTTTTTCTGACAAACTGGGGCCCTTGGATAAGGACGGGAGCTAATAACTATCTGGAAATAGCCAGAAGTTTGGGGAAATAGTTCATCTGCCTCCGTTAACTGATAAAGTTTGGCCTGTTATCCAACAAGCTAAATCTGAGGCAAAAAATAGTACTGCGTTAGCTATATCCTCTGGTTTCCCGGGGCGTTTTATGGAGTGGGCATTTATAAGTTGGCGTTGTTTCTCTGGGCCCATGGCGTGCCATTGCTTTTCAGTGCTAGGATTTGAACGAATAAAACCTGGGGCAACACTGTTAACCGTTATTCCGAATTCCCCCAATTCGTGGCCGAGTTGTCGCACCAGGCCGATTTGGGCAGCTTTAGCAGACGCATAAGCTTGGATTCCCGTCAAGCTTACCCCCAGGCCAGCTCCACTAGAGATTGTAACTATTCTCCCCCATTGTTTTCGCTTCATTGCGGGTAATATTGCTTGAGTGATCAAAAACACTCCATCTACATTAACCTTAAAAATCTCATTAAATTGTTCGTGAGTTACGTCATCTACAGGTCTACCGACTTGACCACACACTCCCCCGGCACTGTGTACGAATATGTCCACATCACCAATTTCTTTAACGGTGCTCTTGATTTGACTGGCATTTGTCACATCAACTTGTCGAGTCGAAATGGTATGTGGGAAATCGCTCGAATTAACATTCTTCAATTCTGATTCTAATATATCCCATGCCCACACATTAGCTCCTTGGGTCGCTAATGTTCGGGCTATTTGCCTGCCGATTCCGTGAGCGGCTCCTGTGACCACCGCTGTTTTGTTATCAAGTCTAATAGGCATAGTATCCTCTCTTATTCCAGGTTTACTACAGTTCGTGGAAGGCTGACATAATCGCTCATGTCCGTATTTTGCATTAAATAGGTTGTACCGGGAGAACCACTGTAGCCACCATGGTTTCCCTCCATATCTAAGCAAACTAAGTTCATGAATGTGCCGAAGTCATCTGTGAAGTCTCTGAGATCGATCATTGCGGTTTCTGCGGCCTTTATTAGTGACATGCCGTTCTTAAGGTACAGCACTAGAGACCGGGCAGTGCCAGATCTCAACGCTAGTTCTCCTCTACCAGTACAGGCTGCCGCACCGTATCTGTTATCTGCGAAATTACCGGCACCGATAATGGGAGAATCTCCGACTCGCCCAGGATATTTCCACCCGAGTCCACTTGTTGACACACCTGTGGCGACATTTCCAAACTGATCCATAGCGATAAAGTTGACTGTCCCAAGATATTTGGCCTGATCTTTTCGCGATAAAAATGATCTAAGCAGTCGAAAATAATCCGACCGGTCTTCGCTACCTTCACCACGTTCATCTAACCCTCGTTGCCAACGTATCTTTGTTTCTTTTGTCATAAGATTTCGAGGTTTAAAACCCATCTCTTTGGCGAAGCTAGTAGCTCCTCTATCAACTAGGAGGACGTGTGGCAAGTGTTCCATTACCTTTCTGGCTAAAGAAATTGGATGTTCAAATCCTCGTAATGCTGCAACTGCTCCTGCTTGACGAGTAGATCCATCCATTATCGAAGCGTCTAACTCGATTTGGCCTAGTAAATTTGGAATCCCAGCGCGGCCGACGGTATGATCGTCAATATTGCTTTCCACGAGGCGTATCCCCTGTTCAACAGCATCGAGCGGGCTACCCCCTTGCTGCAGGATCTCGATTGACTTTGCTATTCCAACATAGCCGTTTGCAGAGGTAACTACTATACCTTTTTTCATTGTCCTAATCGTTTTGCTCCGAATTTAGACCATAATACCGGGTTGAATTTCCTAGAATAATCCAATAATTTCTCCTTTAGAATTGACGTCTATATCAATAGCGTTTGGTCTGCCAGGTAACCCCATTAGGGTCTGGATTTCACCGGCGAGAGTATAGACGAATCCAGCTCCAGCGGAAATTTGTACGTCGCGGATAGGGAATTGGTAGTCTTTAGGAGCGCCCTTCAACCGGGGGTTGTGGGATATAGATAGATGAGTTTTTGCCATACATACTGGCAACTGACCCCAGCCGGCTTCTTCGTATTGTTTAATTTTTCTTCTCGCAGCTGGTTCCCATTGTACCTCCGAAGCGTTATATACTTTGGTCGCTAATGCGTGAACCTTCTCTTGTAGAGTAGCTCCTGAGTCATATGGGTATTTAATTTCACTTGTTGTGGTAGTAGCCTTCGTTACTGCTGCTGCTAACTCCGTTGCTCCGTCGCCTCCACGTGCAAAGGCAAAGCTTTCCACAGCGGCGACGGCTCCATAACTTTCTGCCAATTGTTTCAATCTTGCTATCTCTTCGGGAGTGTCGCTTGGAAAACGGTTTATGGCGACCACAGCTGGGAGTCCAGTATTTCTTACTATTTTGAGGGCATGCTCTAGGTTGGAGCTTCCGACCTCTAATGCGCCTATATTTTCTGAATCAAGTTCTTTTTTTGGTACGCCACCGTGCCATTTTAGGGCTCGGGCGGTAGCCACCACTACGGCTGCGCTTGGTGTAAGGCCTGATTCTCTGCATTTGATATTCATGAATTTTTCAAAACCTAAATCGGCCCCAAACCCTGCTTCGGTAATGACAAAATCTGCCATTGATAAGGCGAGTCGATCGGCGATTACCGAACTGCACCCATGGGCTATATTACCAAACGGTCCTGCGTGTAAAATTGCTGGGTTCCCTTCATTGGTCTGTACTAGATTTGGCTCGATGGCTCTTCGCAAAAGTGCTAACATTGACCCGACGGCCCCGATGTCAGAAGCGGTAACTGGAATTTTGTCTTTAGTAAATCCTATGACTAGGCGGCCAAGACGGGCTCGGAGATCTTCTAAGTCGTCTGCCAAAGCTAAAACCGCCATAACTTCGGAAGCTGCATCAATCCTAAACGCACTCTCTCTCAAGGGGGCATTGGGGGATCCCCCCAGTCCTGTTATTGTCGTTCGTAAAGACCTGTCCGGTACGTTCGTAAGTCTGGGCCATATTATGTCTTTCGGCAATATTCCAGGTATCAGATTCCTTTGAATTGCATTATCTGTCATCGCAGATAGCAGACTATGTGCTGAAGCAACGGCATGGGCATCCCCTGTGAAATGAAGATTTATTTCGTCTTCTGGTAGCACCTTAGAGTTTCCTCCGCCTGTTCCGCCACCTTTGATTCCAAATACGGGTCCTATAGACGGTTCTCTGATAGTTAAAACTGCTTTATGACCAAGTTTTGAAAGACCGTTAACGATACCTATAGAGGTAGTTGTTTTGCCCTCTCCGGCCGGGGTTGGTGTCATTGCGGTTACGACTACTAATTTACCGCGTTGTTGGAAATCCGATCCCGGCAGCAAATCCATAGGAATCTTGGCCATATGGGGCCCATAATTGATTAACACATTGGGGTTGAGTCCGAGGTGATCTGCTACAGATTTGATTGGTTTCATGTTACTCCGGTTGGTCATATGGTTTATGTTGTGATTCTTGTTAATCGACAAGATATTAGAACAGTCGTACTTTAAAAATGCAAATGACGATTAAACTAAACAATTGAATGCGGGTGACCCAGAATGGAGTTATGTTGTAACGAGCTAGTTGATCCAATATTTCGGCAAGATTTCCTGAAGATTATTAATCGCCGTGTGCTATAGCGTAAATGTTTCCTATAACTGGCATTATTTCCAGAAATATAAATTTTGAGGTTATATAACTTTCGATCGTAATAGCTTGGAGAGTCGAGTTTTTGGATAGTGTAAGAGGTCTACAAGTATTTCTTCGGTGTGCTGTCCTAGTAACGGTGCAGGAGTTCTGAGTTCCCAAGGGCAGTTCGGGAGGCGAAATATTTCTCCAGGGACCTTAATGGATCCCATTACGGGGTGATGTATTTCTGAATAAAACCCCCTTTCGTCTAACTGGGGGCATTTTAGTAAATCCTCTGGAGTTTGGACTACACCTGCAACGAAACCCTTGTCCATAAATGTGTTGTAATAATCCATCTTAGGCCAATTTTCGATGGCCGGCAGAACTATTTCGTCCAACTCTTGTCGATGTTCAGCGATTGCCTGCCTGGTTTCAAATCGAGGATCCACCGTATTTGATAGTCCTAGTAACGATGCGTACTCAGAAAACGGAGCAGTTGGTCTGCCCTTCTGCATAGTGGGAGAGACATACCCATCCTTGGCTCTGACAATTCCCTCGAATCTGGTCCCTTTTGTAGAACCACTTTCTATTATTGGTGATCTTCTCTCTACAGTGCCAGTGTAAGAGTAACGGGCTGCGCTATCATAGTGATGAGCTGCGACGCATTCTTGGAGAGATAAATCTACATGTTGGCCGACACTGGTAAAATTCCGTGAAAAAAGGGCAGCCAAAGTCGAATATGCTGCCGTAATTCCACCCATATAATAACTTTGTGGATGTCCATGTTTAAGTGGTTCCCTGGAATATCCCCCACTCGTATACATCATCCCGCTCATAGCGTAGTAAAGCAAATCACTTCCGAGGTATTCTCGATAAGGTCCAAAATCCCCAAAGGGCGTTATGGTGGTTAACACTAATTGTTTGTTTACTCTTTCCATACGTTCGTATCCAAGACCTAGTTTGTCCAAGTAATCAGGGGGATTCGCGCAAATTACTGCGTCTGAGTTGGTAATTAGATCCAGGAATATCTCTCGGCCGTCCTGTGTTTCCAGGTTAAGTGTAAGACTTCGCTTGTTGCAGTTGAGATAAAAAAATGTCAGGCTTTTCTCTATGTGAGGATCGTCCTTAAAAAATGGTGCCAGCTGTCTGATGGGGTCGCCGGTTCCCGGGGGTTCAAGCTTTATTACGTCAGCTCCATAATCAGCGAATAGTTTCGTGCAATAGGCTCCTGCGATATCGCTACTTAAATCTATGACTCTAAAGTTTCCTAAAGCTGTTACGGGCATATCAATCGATTCCCATGTTTTTAGAGTAGTCAGAATCTACCGCTGCTAGCGAACCGTCATCTAGCTGTTTTTGGTAACTGGGTGGAGTGAACGTTGGAGGTTCGAGTAATTCCTTTCCCATAACGTGCTCTTCATAAAGGTTATTGATTTCAGATTCACTTCTTCCCAATAGGTTTCGCATGATTATTTCGTTGTGTTCCCCTAACATAGGGGCCGGCAAGCGAATATGGGCCGGAGTTTTTGACATCTTCCAGGGGCGTCCGAAATATGAACGCTTTCCGATTCCTGATTCCGGCGGATGCTGAACAACTTCAAAAAATCCTCTTTGCTGAAGGTGAGGGTCGGTTACGACATCTCGACTGTTCATTACTGGAGCTGCAGGTATATTAGCCTCTTGTAAGGAACGGTATAGGGTTTTCGAAGACCATGTGCTGGTAGATTTATTTATGTGCTCGGTTAACATAACCTCATTTTGTTTTCTTGCCGCTTCAGTAGAAAACAAATCCGATCTAGACCAGGGAGGATGCCCTAGTATTGTCACAAGGTTGTCCCATTGCTGGTCGGTTTGTATGTCAATCGCTATCCATTCGTCGCTGCCTTTACACGGATATACTCCATGTGGCGCTCTCTCAGGGTGCGAATTACCCATTAAGCCTCCTGGACGACCATTGATCAGAAAATCTAATATCACGTCACCCATGGTGGAAACGCCAACTTGATACATAGCGAAATCAAGCCACTGGCCTTCCCCAGTTTCGTATCTATGCTGAAGTGCTGCTAGTATGGCGAAAACGGACATCCATCCGACATGCAGGTCAAAGAAGGCTTTCCCCACCCTTCGAGGACCTTCGTCTGGGTATCCGGTAAAGTGGCTGAGGCCACAAGTCAATTCGAACATTCGTCCGATACCGGCATAGCGCCTCCAGGGTCCAGTGTGTCCGAACCCAGTATTACTGACGTATATCAAGTCCGGCCGAATCTTCCGCATAGCATCGTACCCAAGCCCTAACCGATCCATAGTTCCTGCCCGATTATTCTCCACGAGAACATCACTGATCTGAACGAGTTCTCTAAATGCGGTTTTTCCTTCCTCTGTCTTCAGATTTAACGTAATTCCGAGTTTGCTTCTTTGCAGTGAATTAAATGAACCGTCACGGTTCCACGGTTGTTGACCGGGTTGGTTATCAGCATACATTAGCCGAGCAGCTTCTGTGCGAAACATGGTATGGGTCTCGACTTTTATTATCTCAGCACCCATATCCCCAAGGATGTGGGTGCCTGTAGGCATGGCGACCATCGTAGTGGAATCTATGACCCGTACACCCGTCAGAGCCCCTTTCATATACTGTGCTATGTTCATAGATCCATGGGGATGTCACATCCCAGTCCCATTTTTTTCGCCTCTGCGTATACATGTGCAGCTGCTGCTATATCGCTGATCGCTACTCCCTGGGACTCGAAAAGAGTTATCGAATTATCCGAGGGTCGTCCTTTGATCTGTCCCCCCACTACGTCACAGAGTTCGTGAATCTGATCCCAACGAATGCGGCCTCGTTCAATTGGATATAAAAGGTCTCCGGATTCTATTTTAGCGTCGTCTAGACTATCCACTACGACAATATCGGACCTCTTGATTACACTATCGTCTATTTCCTGTCTGATCCAATGATTGCTTCCTGCTGCGTTTATATGGACTCCAGGTTTGAGCCAGTCTCCCATCAAGACGGGAGAGCGAGAGGTGGTCATGGTAATAATTAGGTCCGCGTCTGCAACACAAGATTCTGGATCGCCACTTGGTGTGACTTCTAATGATAGTTTGGCCGACATGTCTGAACAAAAGCTTGCAAGGATTTCGGGATTGCTATCGAATGCCTTTACTTGTTCTACTTGGCGCACGGCACATATTCCTTCAAGCTGACCTCTCCCCTGGAAGCCAGTACCAATAATTGCTACGGTAGGGGTCCTGCTTTTTGCCATGTATTTAGCTGCTACGGCGCTTACAGCGCTGGTCCTCAGTAACGAAAGCATGGATCCTTGGATTAACGCCTGAAGATCACCAGTGTCACTGTCGTATACGAGTACCAAAAATCTTGTCCCAGATCGGAAACTGGTATAAGTTTTTAAACCAAATGATTTTTTCCCTAAAACCGCTCCTGCCATGAGGTGGTGAAAACCACGTGGTAACCGTATGCGTGAACGTGGTCTATTCCATGTCTGTCCTTTTGAGGCTTGAAGAAATGTATCTTCCATTACATTAATTGCATCGTTCATAGACATGACCGCATTGACGTCTTTATCCCCTAGCAAAAGAACCATTCGTGTACCTCTTTTTTTGTTAGTACCAATCTTTTCGGTAGGTTTCGTAGGGAACGAAAGGGGTCTTAGCCCTATGCGGGACGGGCAGTTCTATTGGTCCAGCCTCCCGAGAGGGCAGGTATACAGTAGCTGACCCAGGGGCTTGATTTTCCCCCACTTGGTTAACCCCATCAATCCTTATGCCTACTGCGTAATATTCTTGTTTTCCAGGAACGCCTCCGGCTTCTTCTACACCTTCCTGGACTTCCTTGTATTTCGTCATAACTTCCCCAGTGTACACGGTGATGTCTCCATAGAATACGGGTTTTCTCATAGCCACGTAGAGGCGTCTGATAAATCCTTGGTCACCCATCCAATCACTCAGAAGTTTTTGGGGTATCTGAACTCTTTGAACGCCGAAATCGAATGGGCCTGGAAGGCCACGATAGATAGCCAATAATGCATCCTCGTGTTCCGAACCTGGTGTCCATGGCCATCGGGTTATAGGGTGTTCTCTCACCCATTCGCCCGTGCGCTTTGAATGATAATAGGCTGGTTCAAACGCGAGTTCATCCCCCGGGAGATTCTCAGGTGCTTTCGTACAATAGTCCATGAAATGGCGAGAAACCTGGTCTTGTAGAGTCCAGGGTGGAAGCACTTGAGGCCCGATTTTGTCACCGATCTGTACATCCTCCCAGAAAAGAGGCTTATTGCCACGTCGGCTATTGCGCTCTTCTATTATGAGATTTTTGTAATGCTGGATTTGTTCATCTGAATATCGGGATGCCGATCGGTCGTACATCATTTTCTGTCCTAGGTTTTGTTTGGGGATAGCCCTAGTGGAACCCATGTCTTTCCGCGGTACCATTATCTGTGTGCCATAACATTTGGCAGGGATATCACCATGGAAGTCCCAGTAATAGCATTCAGATATCAAGAAAATCAATTTGCCTTGTCCACCCTCCCGTTCGATGACCTCTTTGGTCACCTTCGACGATCTGAATTTCGACCCGACTCTGATGGCATCAAAAAACTCCCACGCTGTGCCTGATATGAAGTTGGCCATTGGGTAGCCTTCCGGACGTTTTGCCCCATGTGCAGACGGGTAGCGTACTAAGGCCAAGACTGGGCCAGGTGCAATCTGACATCCGTACTTAGTTTGGCTAGCGTAAACAGGGTCTGTATATAGGGGATTGTCGTCTCCGATACTTAGGGCATAATTTCTAATTGTCTTTTCATCGAATCGGAGGGCAGCTTCGAATGGGGGGCCACTTTGGTCATATGGAGATGGTGGCTCGGGAGGCAGATTTTCCATAACCTCCTGGCCTAACATCGCCCTAGTCTTATCTAGGTATTCTTTGATGGCGTCATCAAAATTTTGATTAAGAACCATTATAAGTCTCCTATTCTCTATTCAAGTTCATTGTTTATGAGGAATCGGGAGTGACACGGGACGTCCAGGATTTGGGAGGTAAATGACCGAACTACAAGTTAAGATGGTCTCTTTGAGTTGATTTGTTCCATTCACTTCAACTCTTACCGCGTGGTAGGAGTGATCTCCGATGTGTTCTTCATATTTGTCGACTACCTTCCCGGTAAGCCACATGGTATCACCATATAGAAAATGGTTTGGAAGGGAAATATCCATATTACGTACGAAACCGTCATCCCCCATCCAGTCAGTTATTACCTGGCCGGCAGTACACGCTCTGTGTAAACCTCTACTGACTGGTGTTACGAACCCCATATTGTTGACGGAAAGAATGTCTTCATATTCCTGGTCAGAATCCCAAAATGGCCAATTGGTTGTCGGATTAGTTCGGATCCGGCCCGGTGTTTTGGCAAGATCAAAGAATACGGGAGCTCCGAGGGACAGTGGTTTTTGCTCTGCTACGACCCAAGCCATCATATCTTGGAGGTTTAACGGTCCCTTAACGTAATTCGGTAAAGGATCTCCAATGACTACGTCATTCCAGTATAATAGCGATCTCCCTCTAGGTGGCGATTCGGACAGAATCGCCTTTTCGATTTCTGATATTTCTTGGTCCGAATACCGGTAGGTATCGCGGTCTGTTATTAAATCTGACCCCGGCGTAATCGGGATGAAGTTAGACACTCCCATAGCGGTTCCGATCATGCCCCCATACGAATTGTAGTATGTAGCTAGAGATTCGACTTCGGCAGTGGGTTTGCCGTTTATGGGGTTACCATCTCGGACGGCAGTTACAATAAGGTCGCTTGTTAATCTATCGCCTAATCGTATTACATCGACCCATTCCATTATGCTCTGGGTTTGAACCTTGGTAAGTTGATAGTCTTTTTGGTCATAAGCGGCTCCACTCGTTGCGGTTCTTATCGATGCCACGAACGTTGGAGGAGCAATTAGCGTATGGTACACCGAGGATGCGCTTGAAGTTAGATCTTTATAGAGGGGATTCATATCTCCAATAGAGGCGCAAAATCGTCGAATGGTTAGCCAGTCGGCAACTTGGGTGCCTTGGGCGACATCAGATGCCGACTTTCCGATGTACGGAAGTGAGTCCTGAATAAAGGCCTTGAGCTTATCTGTCATCGTCCCTCCATATGGTGTTCTCTATCCGATAAAGATCAGGTTCTTCACCGGTTTATCTCAGGGATTTGAGTCCAAACTACAGTATCTGTATTAGTAGTTAATTTCCTGGATGCTATGGTGGCCCTGAGGTTTAGTAATGTTTCGTTAGGGTTATTAGAAATCAAGACCCAAGATGGTTCTTCTGGAATCCAGTATGGGGATGTTATTCGTACGACGGAAGCCTCTTCTTGATTGAAATAGATTCCTATCTTGTTCCTGTCCACGTCATTTCCCCGTTCCTAGTAGTGTTTCGAATAATCTATATATCTAGATATTTCGGTAGCGGAACTCGGTCGCGATTATAGTGACGCTTCCAATTGCAGTCAACGAATTAATGGCCCTTACTTATCCTCCATGGATAACTAAGTTGTCGGCTCCATGGACGCAATTTGGATTTACACAATACCAGAATACCTGAGGTTTTGGGGCTACTTGAACTGGCTTAGCCTCAATCCTCATATCCTCATTGCACTTTGGGCATGAGGCTCTCTGAAATGTATTCGTCGCCATAGTCTATCCTCTTGGTTGATTGTCCTATCAGGCTATCAGTATAGATTTAGGTTGTAAAGGACGAATCCTCTTATTTAATTCACCAAGAATTGTTATTATTTGGGGGTCACCATACCTCCGAGGGAGCTAATAAATGGGAAAGAGGGGAAAAGTCGACGTTTTGGTAGTAGGAGCAGGGGCCTCTGGAGCTGCCTTTACCTGGAGCTTGGCTAGGGCTGGGATTAATGTAATGTGTCTAGAACAGGGTCGTTGGATAAATAGTAACGAATATCCGACTACGAGAACCGATTGGGAACTTTCCAGAAACAAGGAATTTGCTAAAGATCCTAATGTTCGTAGACTCCCGGAAGATTATCCCATTAATTCTATAAATTCCCCAATTGCCCCCTTGATGTACAATGCTGTGGGAGGCAGTACTATTCATTGGTCAGCTCAATTTCCCAGGCTAAAACCTTCGGATTTTAGGGTAAAAACTTTTGACAATGTGGCAGACGACTGGCCGTTTACTTACCACGATCTTGAAAAATATTTTGATATTAACGACAGAATGATGGGAGTTGCCGGAATAACCGGTGACCCCATGTATCCACCTAAGTCATCAAGACAAACGGGCCCCCTCCCGCTTGATAAAGCTGGTAGCGTGATTGTAAAGGGTTTGGATAAACTTGGGTGGCACTGGTGGCCTTCAGATGCCGCTATTTTGACTGAGCCTTATGACGATAGACTTCCTTGTAACAATTGTGGGCCTTGTGAACTTGGATGTGTTAGAGGGTCGAAAGGTAGCACAGATATTACCTATTGGCCTAAGGCTATAAAAATGGGTGCGATACTTAAAACTCACGCGAGGGTAAAAGAAATTAGTGTATCGCCAGAAGGACTTGCTGACGGCGTAATATATTTCGATGCGAAAGGGGATATACAGAAACAAGAAGCCCAAATTGTCGTCCTAGCCTGTAATGGAATAGGAACACCTAGGCTGTTACTTAACTCGGTGTCGAGAAAATTTCCCGGCGGCCTTGCAAACAGTAGCGGTCTAGTTGGAAGGAATTTGATGTTCCATCCATATGCTATGGTCATGGGTATTTTTGAGGAAGATTTGGAATCATATAAGGGACCTGCCTCCTGCTCTATTATTTCCCAGGAGTTTCATGAAACGGATTTGAAACAAGGATTTGTCAGAGGATTTACATTTCAGATCGGCAGAGGTGGAGCACCACTTCATACCGCCCTTGGAAGCCAGCCCGGGTACCGGATTCCTTGGGGGGCAAACCACAGGGAAAAATTCACCGAAAGGTATAGTCATAACCTGAATATTTCGGTCTGCGGAGAAGATCTTCCAGAACAACATAACCGTGTTGTCCTGGATCACAACTTGAAGGATACCCATGGTATTCCTGGAGCCAGGATTGAATATACTTTGGGGACTAATAGCTCCAAAATAATGGACAAGGGAATAGAGAGAGCGAAAGAAGCCTTACAGGCTGCCGGGGCATATGAGGTAGTGATTAATCCGTTGTTGCGTGAATCCGGATGGCATCTTTTGGGAACGACGAAAATGGGAGGTAATAGCGATAACTCGGTTGTTGATGGAGTTGGAAGGGCGCACGATGTTAAGAATTTATTCATAATTGACGGGAGCGTTTTTGTCACATCCGGATCGGTTAATCCCACATCAACTATTCAGGCTATTGCATTGTATATAGCTGATCACGTTAAAAACAATTCCCGGCATCTTCTGGATTAAATAGGAGATGTTTAAAGCATATGCCAGATGACAATAAATTAGACCTTGACTTAAACAGTCAGGCTATTTTGCAAAACATTCTAGGTCTTATTATTCCAGGCAACGGTTTATTGCCTTCAGCCGGAGAGCTTGATGCAACAAAGTTCGTGAGATGGGAAATGAAGTCTGATTCTGAAACCAATTATGCTGTTAGGATACTCATAGACTTAGCAGAAAGCCGGTCCCAACAAAATTTTGAACAAACATTCATTGCTTCCAATGACCGGCAGCAGATCGAAATACTTAAACTTATCGAATCTGCGCACAGAGAACTCTTTAACATACTGATAACTCTCGTATACAGTTTTTACTACACGCATCCCGAAGTACTTAGCCTATTGAAACCTGGGCTGAGGGCTCCACAACCCGATGGATATCCTATGGAAACGGGATTGATAGAACTCAGGAAAGCCGTAGAGCGCAGAGGAGGGTTATATCGTGACTCTTCGTGTTAACGAATGATCATCTACCTTCTACTGATTTAGCACTTGTTGACACGGCAAAAGTATTGGGGTTAAATCGGGGAGTTAAAAAATAAATAATCCGATGCTAGATGTCCAAGTAGGACATAAGGGAAGTCTGTGAAAATCAGGCGCGGTTTCGCCACTGTAATCAGGTTGCTATTCGTCGACGGCCACTGTTGAAATTTAACGGGAAGGCGGCGGTAAGCACTAACCTGTAAGCCAGGAGACCTATCTAGTGTCAGTGGGCTAATTTCTGCGACAAACAGGGAGGCCCAATGATCTGGAAATGGAAATTCTCTGCTCCAGAAATTGAATCCTCCCGCATATGCAAATTACTTGGGGGGATTTTTTGGTCAGAATCGGGAAAAGGCAAATAGACGCCGCTCGCAAGGAATTTATTTCCGACGAGGTTAGGGACATTAAAGTCCACGGCATGATGCCAAAATTGAGCAAACATTTGGGCATCATGATTGTCGTGCTTGTGGTGATTTCGGTTATTTCGCTACGCCTTGGGCCTGTCCCCATCGACTTTTCGTCTATATGGGGCGTGTTACTCTCTTACATTGGAGTAGACTTGTCTTACGGACGGACAGAAGGTCTGGTTCTTCATCATTTGAGAATACCACGTATACTCTTAGGGGCTCTTGTAGGAATAGCCCTTGGCACTACTGGGGCAGTCATGCAAGGATTGTTTCGGAACCCAATGGCAGAT
>CAYTPK010000014.1:0-55358 GCA_964439905.1 uncultured Dehalococcoidia bacterium | reverse complement strand
GGGTGGTCCCGGTCATATTAGAGGTGGAGTCGGTATTAGTAAAGATTGGCGTATGTTAATACCGTCGTATGGTGGCACTCATTCGTATAGGCATAAAATTCCAGGTCCTGGACTAAAATGTGGGAAAGCAGGTACATTGACCAGAATAACGAAGGACCCAGATACCAACCGATCAACGACTATTCCCCGGGAAATTACATTTCTCCCTGTAATTCCAGGAGATGTCGTAAGTATATCTGCGGGTGGTGGAGGCGGGTATGGAGATCCCAAAAAAAGAGATCCAGAGAAGGTTTTACTTGATGTTATGAATGGGTTAGTTTCGGAAGAGGCGGCTTTAAGAGATTACGGAGTTGTGTTGGACATGACCTCAAATGTGGTAGACGTGGAAGCAACTAATAATCTGCGGAAATCCAAAAACTAAGAGGGAAGGAGAACAGAGTTTGTCTAGTCTTAGGGTTGGGGTAGATGTCGGAGGTACCTTTACCGACCATATTCTCTTGGATGAAAAGTCAGGGGTAATACTAAGTTATAAGACACCCTCGACTCCCGATGACCCCTCTAAGTCTGTCATGAATGGCCTAAGGTATTTTAAGGACAGAGGCAGAGGTAATGGTTTGAATGGCCTGTGGATGGTGGCTCATGGTACCACTGTGAATACGAATGCTATACTCGAACGATCTGGGGCGAAAGTTGGTTTGATTACAACTGCAGGGTTTCGCGATGTCTTAGAGATAGGGCGGCAAACTCGCCCCCATTTTTATAAATGGGATGTAGATCGCCCTGATCCTTTAATCCCACGACGGCTTAGACTGGAGGTAACTGAACGGATAAATAGTGGTGGTGAAATTATCACGCCATTACTTGAAGATGAAGTGTGGAAATGCGTCGACATATTGAAGCGAGAAGAGGTTCAGTCAGTAGCTGTTTGTTTGATTAATTCTTACACCAATCCTACCCACGAAAACAGGATCAAGACGATATTGCAAGATGGTTTACCAGATGTCTACTTAGCTATATCATCAGAATTATCCCCGGAATTCAGAGAGTTTGAGAGGTCTAGTACTACTGCTGTCGTTGGGTATATTGGGCCGGTGTTTGATAAATATGTGAATGAATTACAATCCGACTTGCAGAAGGAGATAGATCCAAGTCCAAAACTGTACATAATGCAATCATCCGGTGGTATGGCTAGTGCGAAGGTGGAAATAGACAAGCCACATTTAACTATTGAATCAGGTCCGGCTGCGGGGGTTTTAGCGACTGCGGAGTTGGGAAGCACGATAGGCTTGCCTAATATGATTTCATTCGATATGGGAGGCACAACGGCTAAGGCTAGTCTCATAAGTGATGGTAAGCCTGCTTCAGCTAATATGCTTGAATTGGGCAAAGAGGCAACAGGCTATTATGGGGTGCGTATCACAGGTCTACCAGTAAGGGCCCCATCGATCGATCTTGTTGAGTGTAGTGCAGGTGGTGGTAGTATCGCCAGGGTGGACGCAGCAGGATTGTTGAAGGTTGGGCCTCAGTCCGCTGGAGCTTTCCCTGGGCCAGCCGCTTACAACATGGGTGGTACTGAACCCACTGTGACCGATGCTAATGTTGTCTTAGGGCGAATAAGTCCCGACTTTTTTCTTGGCGGGGAAATGGACTTAGACCCTGAACTGTCACGTCGTGCGATAGATGAAAAGATTTGTTCTAAATTGGGTATCTCAGTAGAAGATGCTGCGCAGGGTATTCTAGATATTGTTAATGCCAGCATGGTGAGAATACTTAGGGTAGTATCAGTAAGTCGTGGTTATGATCCCGGAGATTTTACATTGGTGGCTCATGGTGGAGCAGGGCCTCTTCATGCGGGTGATCTTGCCCAAGAACTCGGAATAACACAGGTGATAATTCCTCCCAATCCGGGTTTGTTCTCTGCTATGGGTTTAATCTTAAGTAATGTTCAAACTAACTCTACTGTTACCAGATTTATGAAGGCTACGCCGAATAACCTGGCTTTGATACAAGAAGCATTGAACAGAGAAGAACAGAGTTGTCGAAATACCTTGAATAATGAGGGAATATCGAGTAGGGATCAAATTATCGAAAAATACCTAGATATGAGATACGTGCGGCAAAACTTTGAATTAGAGATACCTGTTAAAAGGTCCATTGATACCGTTGACCATCTAGAGGAGATTGTATCCAGATTTCATTCAATACATGAACGTAATTATGGTCACAGTGACTCCAACGGAGTTGTAGAAATCGTGAATGTAAAGGCCAAGGGATTTGGCATTATACCTAAGCCCAGGTCGGCAGATCTCCCCGAAGGTAGCGGAAATCTAACTGGAGCGTTGGTAGACAAGCGTTCTGTATTTTTCAAGCAAGCAAATGGATGGTTGGAATGTCCACACTATGACAGAGTCAGGCTGTTTAGAGGAGATGAAATTCAAGGGCCCGCTATGATATGTGAATTCGATTCATCTGTCGTAGTTTTACCAGGACAAAAGGCAATCGTAGGATCATCTGGAGAGTTACTAATTAGAGCAGAAAAGGAGTTTAGTGATGACTAACTTTAGTGGTGTAGTACCGGCGACCATAACACCTTTTGACTCGGATGGCATGTTTAATGAACGGTCCTTTAGAGCGATTATGGAATCCAACATTAGCGCTGGAGTTGATGGGTTTTGGGTAAGTGGCGGGACTGGTGAAAGTGTTTTATTGACAGAGAATGAGATTATAAAAACGGCCGAGATATCAGCCGATATGTGTGCAGGGCGAGCGGCTGCAATGGTGCACATTGGGAGCCTGACTACCGATAGTTCAGCTCGTATGGCCAAGGCTGCTGCTGACGCCGGAGCTGCCGCCATATGTTGTGTGCCACCATTTTTTTATAAACCGTCCGAGCAGGCGATCATAGATCATTATAGGATTGTAGCTGACGCTGCTGGAGATTTGCCCTTTTTTGTTTATAACCAACCTAAATACACCGGAGTAGAATTTGACGCTCCAATGCTAGCCCGGATTAAGGATGCTGTACCACAAATAACTGGAGTTAAACATTCGGCTCCAGATTTTAGTAATATTTGGCGATTCTCAGAGCTTGGCATAGATACTTTTACCGGTCATGGGTCACTTTTCTTGCCTACGCTTGCTGCTGGCGGTGCTGGAGTGGTCGATGGGCCATTGATAGTGTTTCCAGAGATCTGGGTGGGGATTTATGATGCGTATAAGTCTGGTGATATGGTAAAAGCTCAGGAACTTCAAGGGAAAGGGAATATTTTAGTGGGGCTTGCCTCTAAGTACGGTATGCAATCTTTTTGCAAGGTACTTTGTGAAGAGAGATATGAAGTAGAATGTGGCAATCCCAGGATGCCTATATCTAGTTTGACTGTAGAAGTAAAGAAGCAGTTAATCGGAGAGGTAAAGTCGTATGGATTTATTTAACTATAGTGCAGACAGTTTGGTGATATGGATAGAAAGATGATTCAAAGATTCGCAGATATAAACCAACAAACGAGTGTTGATAAGGACGTGTTACTTTGTTGAGCCATGAAGAATATATGAATATTGCCTTAGGTGAGGCCTCACTAGCTCTTAAGCAAGGCAATTCCCCTGTTGGGGCAGTTGTTGTAAAAGATGGAACTGTCATTGCTAAGGGCCATAATTTGGCTATAAGTGAGAGGGATATTACTGCTCATGCTGAAACCGTGGCCATAAAGAATTCTGGAAAGTTGAGTTTAGAAGGCTGTACCATTTACACCACATATGAGCCTTGTTTGATGTGCGCAGGTGCGATTGTATTTGCAGGCATATCAGTTGTTGTTATGGGAGGGAACTATAATCCCAACTGGGGCCAATATGGTGATTACAGTGTCAATAAAGCCTTTCAACTCGTTGATCGCCCGGGGATACAGGTACTAAGAGGGGTATTGGTAGAAGAATGTGAAGCTATAACCTGGGCTTGGCGTGCAGAGCAATCTAGGAAACAATAAAACGGAGGGGCATTATTCACGAAGATTATATGCTGCTAGCTATAGAGCAAGCTCTAGAGGGAAGAAAAGAAGGGAATCCACCGGTAGGATCCATAATAGTCAAAGATGGAAATATCATATCCAGGGGTCGTAACAGAGCGAATTCTGACTTAGACCTAACTGCACATGCTGAGGTGGACGCGATAAGAAAAGTAGACCCACTACTACATAGTCAGCTATCTGGGTCCACTCTATATAGTACTGGTGAGCCTTGTATACTATGCGCTGGGGGTATAGTTTTAGCTGGCATATCTCGTGTTGTGGTGGGTGGCAATTATCACAAGAGTGTAGGGCTTGTTGGAGATTATAGTCTGGAACAAGCTTTCGATTTGGTTGAACGCGCTCATATAGAAGTTATAAGAGGAGTTTTACTAGAAAAATGTGAGGCCATGCGCTGGGCCTATTGGTCAGAACAAGCCTAACCTTATGTGGATCGATTCCGCTAAATTATTGGGGCCATTTCTTGCCCTACTAATGGTTTTAGGAGGTTGTGTGGTGGGATTGGATGACAGATCCGAATCTGGTACTAGGGCAATGAATTTTACGTTAGAGGTTTATCAAGGAGAGGATGAACTAGGTGGGCCCAATGTGCAATTCGAAGATATTATCGCCAAAGATATACCAATCGTACTGAACTTCTGGGCTGGGTTATGCCCTCCTTGCAAAGCCGAAATGCCAGAACTGCAGAAAATACATGACGAATATGATGGAAAGATCCTTGTTTTGGGGTTAGACGTGGGTAAATTCTCGGGTCTCGGTTCAAACATGCAGGGACGTGCGCTACTCAACCAGGTAGGTGTAACTTATCCAGCAGGTACTACCGACGACGATAGTGTTATGGATGACTATGAAATATTGGGCATGCCCACAACGTTATTCATTCGTTCTAATGGCTACATTCAGCGTACGTGGATAGGTACTCTTACCCCTGAAAAAACACATGAATTGGTTGACAGTTTGATTAATAGCTCAGATAGTCTGTAGTATGTCCATGGACCTGATACGAAGCGGTATAGTAATGCTAAGGCCTACTGTTTTAGAAAGGATGGAATGAATAACAAGTTTTCCCCACAGGGATGCGGATTCAAAACGAATACATGAGTTCCAAAATACTTCAAGGCTCGAAATTGCCTAACATCACCCTTGAGATTGCAAACGACGATCCGATTACCCTTCCTGAAAGCGTTAATACCAGGTATTTAGTTCTCCTATTTTATAGAGGGCATTGGTGACCACCTTGTCGCCGGCAGTTGGCCAGCTACCAGGCAAGATTAGCAGAACTTGAGCATCTAGGTGCGGCAGTTTTAGCTGGTACCGTGGACGATAAAGAATCTACAGACGCTATGATTAGAGACATGGGAATTACGTTCCAAATAGGGTATGGATTAACCGAATCACAATTGGCTGAATTTGATCCGTGGTGGGGCAATAATGAACATGGTAGACATCCACAACCGATGGAATTTTTGGTTTTACGAGGAGGGACTGTTTTTGGGTCAATGTATGCATCCGGCCCAGTGGGTAGAATGGGTGTGGATGAAGTGATAGAAGCTATTAAAGGTCGTGAACGGCGGCGCATTCGAACTGACGACCATATTAACTCTTAATCTCGGGATTAGGATATACCCTTTCTTTTGGGGGCCTACTGGAGTAGAGAAGTACTAGTAAAGACTGTTAAACAACGTACTAACATCTAGGATTATAGGAACGAACTATTTAGATATTTGCAGGAACTGACATGGACTATGAAATGTTCAAGTCAGTGAAGGTTCTTAGGCGATTTCACCGATGACGTATGAACCATCGGTCCAAGTGGGCTCTGATTTAAGATGATCCATTATTTTGCCAAAAATTTCAGCTTGTTTTGGGTCATTGGCGTTATTGATATGTGCTTCTTTGCTATCAAATACCGCTACACCTAGCCACTTGTCTCCATTATCAGGTTTCATCACAAACCAGGCCTTCATACCCTCAGGTGTCTGTCCCGCTGTGGCTGTTTTAAGGGTTTCTAAGAAAATTGTTTCTTGGCCCTTCTTAATATCTAGTGTGAATATAGTTCCGTACATTTGATAAACCTCGTATAACAATAAGTTTTGTCGAGAATACAGGCTAAAGGTGTTATAGACAAGAACGACTGCGCAGGCTGGTTAATACTTAGCATTTTAATTGAGTGATATAATCGTGCAAATACCATGTTAGTGGAGTGAAGAATGTCGCTTAGGTTAATTGTATCTATGGAAGCTACCCATGGGAGAATCAACGATTTGATAGAAGCATATAGAATTCGCTGTGAGGAGGTCCGACACGAATCTGGATGTGAACAATATGAACTATATCAAAGTACCGAGCGGCCTAATCAGGTAGTATTGCTTGAGAAATGGTCGGATGAGGGTGCTCTACAGGATCACATAGATTTGGGTAAAACAAAGGATTCCTCTGCCACTCGGGCACTCCGAATGGGCGATACATCAATAGAACGCTACGCTATGGACTAGGTCAGTATAGCCTACGTTATAGGGTGAACTGTGCTTCCAGGTGTTCGGGATCTTTTTGATATATCTGAATTCTTTGGTGTTGAGCTTCAGCTATCATAATCTTGTAGTCGTCGCCGACGTGAATCGCTGAAGGGTGCCAGAATTTAGACATAGGCTCCAGATCTACGCGCTCTAATGCTTTCTGCAGATCCGGGTTAGCCGATACGGCTAGCTCAGCCCATCTAGAGAGGTTTCTAGCATCTCCATCGATATTGACGAGGAAAGTCCCATCCATTTCGTAGACTACAACACGGTGATTACCCCAGTCAGCTACGTATACATCACCATCTTTATCCACAGCGACGGCCGCGGGGTGATCTAGTTCCCCCTCATTTGTTCCGTGCTTTCCAAAGTTAGCAAGAAATTTTCCAGTAGAATCGAACTTTTGAACTCTATTGTTTCCCCAGTCGGCTACAAATATATTATCGTCTTGGTCTACGAATGTGCCCCAAGGTCGGTTGAATTCACCGTCTCCAGACCCTGTTTGACCAAACTGTCCTAGAAATTCTCCTGAAGCTGTGTATCGTTGGATTCGATTGTTCCCAGTATCTACCACCACGAAGTTTCCATTTTTATCTAGTGAAATACCGGATGGTCTTGAGAACTGTCCGTCTCCGGATCCGCTGGATCCCCAACGTCCGATTAAATTGCCATCCTTTGTGAAACTGACAACTTTATCGTTGGCCTGATCGGTTACGTATAAGTTTTCGTCTTTATCTGAAGCAAGATGTCCAGGCCAGGAGAACTCTTCTTCAGGTCTTCCATTGTCTGGATGTCCAATATCCAGCAGCCATTTTTGGGTGGAGATTTCGATTTTAGTTATTCTAGCGCACGGAATGAATTCGTGCCCCCAGCATGCTACGTACACTACATCGTCTTGTCCTCTAGCCAATCCGTATGGGTAAAAGAAACCAGTGGATGACTGTCCGATTTTACCGATGTTATCGATGTAGCTAAAAGCTTTATTTCCGGCGACTCTTGTGATTGGCATAGACACTATCTCCACGAACCAGTTTCCAGTCAGATTATAGGATGAATAGTAGCATATGGCTAGTGATAAGATTATATACTCATCGTGTGGGAATTTTACGACGGGTGTCTCAATCAGGATGAACGCAGGATTTCATCTGTAGTATTTAGGCTTTAGAGCTAGCCAGTTTCGGTATTTTTGCGATAGCAATAACTCCTGCTGCTATTAGGGTTAATATACCTGAAAATATGAATGCCGATTCGATTTCGTAACGTGTAACAAGAAACCCTGCAAATATGGGTGCAGGAAGGCTAATTTGATTAAATAGCCCGGTAATACCCATAGTTGACGATTGTATTCTGTCACTTGCCACGTCCATTATCGCGGCTGTGGTTACGTTCAGTAATGCATAAAAAAACAAACCTTGGAGAGCAATAATTATTATGAGTTGTGGTAATGTGTTGGCCCATGCCATGGCTAGATAGAGGATTCCATGGAATATCAATGCCGGTAGCAAGACGCTTTTTCTACCAAACTTATCAGATAGATATCCCATTATGGGTTGAGAAATTGCTCCCATTGCGTGAAGCAAACCCCAAAAGAAACCCACACCTAGAGCTGAGTACCCGAGTGTATCTTGAATGTATATAGGAAGAAATGTTGTGACTGCCAGACGGGCCATGTTAGTGAAAATATTGACTGAAATTATGGCGACCACAACAGGGTGAGTGACAAGAGCTATTACGTCTCCCCAATAGCTTTTTAACTGGAACTGAATCTTCGACTGTTCTTCGTTTTTGTAGGTTGAACTAAGTAGCTTCCAGAGTATGATGCCAATTACTATTGCTGGGATTAAATGTACTTGTAATAAAGTTTGCCAAGATATTGTGAGCAGCAAAAAACCAATTGCCAACGGGGCTATTGTGTCGCCTATACTGGCGCCTACACCATGCGTAGCGAGAGCGAGACCTCTTTTTTCGGGGAAACGTCTGGAGAGGGTTCCCATCGACGCTGGATGCCAGAGGGCTGTCCCGATTCCCAGTAAGGCGATAGATGGAACAATCCATTTAAAGCTTGGTGAGAGGGCCACAAAGAAGTGAGAGACTCCGAAAGATATAAATGCAACTGCTAAAATAAGGTTAATATTTCGTCGAAATTTATCAGCTAATAAGCCAGAAGGAAGGGTGGTTATGGGGCCAGTTGCAAATTGTTTAATTGAGGTAAGGACACCCATTTGAACATTACTAAGGGCTAGACTAGATTTTACAGATGGTATTATTACTGGCCAGAGTTGTTGAAACCAGTGTACGGCTGCATGTCCTAGGGACAGAGTCGTGAGTAGGAACGACCTGCTATGGTTATTAGGTGATGAGGTGTCTTTTGACAAAGTTAGATCTTACTATTCATGCGGTTATTGCTTGGTAAATTTTCCATGGATTAATGTAATTACTAATGTAGACACTGCGTCATCCTGAATTTAGCCACGTCGAATCTTACCCTTGTATAGTTGAATCCGCAAATTTTGACGTACAATCCAGGATCATTTGATATGATTATGCGAATGAAAGTATTAACCATATGTTTAGGTCTAATTGTGGTGATAGCCTTAGCCTGTGGAGGCGCGGATTCAACGAGTCATAGCTTGATTACTACGTCTGACACAATGCCTACCAAAATCGTAACCGCAGTACCTGCGCCAGAAAGTACTCCAACACCTACTAGATCTTCCGTTATGGAAGGCGATACCAGTCCTGCAACACCGTCGATAGTACAAAACACCCCAACGCCTGCAACTGTTCCAGTTGTGGCAAGTGCACCTTTGGACATGATTGCACCCACTATGGAGAGTGAACCCATTATTAAGATTGAACCTGTGATTAAAAGTGTTCCCACTCCTACAAGTGTGCCAACCCCTACAAGTGAGCCAACCCCTACAAGTGTGCCAACCCCTACAAGTGTGCCAACCCCTACAGTCGTATCCATATATCCAACTGAGGTTGCGCCTATAATTGACACGGGTGATAAGTCTGTTCCAGCACAGCACCAATCTACGTCTCGACGGTCGAAAGTCCCAGAATTTTCCAATGATCCCGCCCCAGATTTTGTCCCAGATACAGCTACAGGAACATTTTCCGATATAACTTCATTAGCTCTTTCTAAAGCACTGACGTCTGCATTTGAATCTACCCCAGATGGGATGGGACTTTCGGCAGCCATGTATACGTCAGACAAGATCTGGTCTGGGGCGATAGGGATGTCAGAACCTGGAGTTCCTATGACCACTAGCACGACGATGCGACTTATGAGTACATCGAAGACATTCCTTGGTGCGTTGGTTCTCTCACAGATCGAGGAGGGGCTGTATGGTTTAGACGATCATATATCAAGTCTGTTGAAAGGTCATGAAGGATATAAAACATTGGATGCTACCGTGATTCCTGATGTCACCATACGGGAATTGCTCACAATGAGATCAGGTATTAGGGGAGAACACGTTGATGCAACCAAAATGGATATATTTAGGATTTTTGCAGAACCCGTTTGGGAACCCACGGATAGTCTCAGGTTGATGACGAGCCCCGCAGTTTCTTCGGGGACCTATAAGTATTCCCCGATAGCAAACTCGTATTTGCTTGCGCTAGTTGCAGAAGAAATGGGAAATTCCGACCTTCTTACTCTTTATCGAACCAAAATTCTCGATCATATTGACGTGGAGGTAGGACTCTTGCCTATGACTCAAACACCTGCCTCTCTTGCAAAACCGTTTGCTGATAGATCTTTGTATGGGGGCGCTGATGGTTTCGGAGATATTACAAAAATTTCCCTTTATACGTCATATGGTTTGGATTACCATCAGGTGGATGGACGCATATCTTGGGCTGGTGCTGGGATAATCTCTACTCCTGAACAAATAGCTCGATGGGGTTACGAATTGATGAGCCCCAAGGGTAGCGCTGTGTCATCTGAGGTTCGCAAACAACTCACAGAATCATTCGTGGATGAGTGGATTTCCTTGACCGAAACTCGGCAGAAATATGGGTTTCATTTGGTTTTGACCGAACATATTTTGAGTGATGGAAGTGTTATTTTATCGTATGGTCACCCCGGCGGCGGCTCAGGATTTGGTTCTTCCTTTTTGTATTCGCCCTCTCTAGATGTTTCTATATCTTTGATAGCTAATACAGAAATCAACCGTCACCTAGGAGCGTGCGAAGGCCCTAGTGAGCGCAATACAAATCGCGGATTAAATCCGATGGGATGTATTGCGTTAGATTTCTTTGAGGCTGTCATCGCTGCGCAATGATATATATCTCTTGATAATAGAGAGGTGTTACTGTCTGGGTTAATTTTGTCTTTCTAATACCACGGAATTTTTCATTTGCCTTAAAGGTACTTCCCAATATGTCTTGAGTAACCGATTAGACTGATGTTTGTTGCGGAGTATAAACCCGTTTTTGACATAGAAATCAATCGCCCAAGTCGCGTCTCGCCATGTGCCAACAAGCAATCTGGAAGATCTATTGATATCAAATAAATGGCGTAATAATAATTTCCCCACACCAGTTCTTTGATAATCGGGCAATGTGTAGGCATGCCTTATTAAAGTAACATCTTCCAATTCTTGAATTCCCATGACCCCAGCCAGGACGTTATCCTTCTGATATCCGAACATACGGATGCCAGAGGAGAGTTCGATGAATAGTTCTTGTTCCAACATGTAAGGTTCGTGCCAACAATCATCTGGAATGACACCTTTATATTTCGATGCAGCGTCGTTAATTACGTTGAGAATATTGGAGATGTCTTGTTTGGTACATTCAATTATCATTGCAAACTTCGAGACCCCCTTCTAGTCAGGCATAGACTGTAGTTTACATAATAAAACCCCCAGGGAATAACCCCGGGGGTCTTTTCGTGCCTAAAACTAATGGTCGGGGCGAAAGGATTTGAACCTTCGACCCCCTACACCCCATGCAGGTGCGCTACCGGGCTGCGCCACGCCCCGTCCTAGGCCATATTAACATAGGCTACATACACGGTTCAATTTAACTAGGCACACTTTAGCTACTCTGTTATAGTGTTTGAAACTCTACGCAAGGTGTATGTTGACGGAATTTATCAGTCCTAAAAATATCCAAACGAATAAGTCAGTAGTTGTCATAAACTGGGAAGACGGTCATAAAAGCATATACGGTGCTAGAGACCTGCGTTTAAAGTGTCCGTGCGCGCAATGTATTGATGAGTGGACCGGTGAACTTAGACTGGATGAAAACACAGTACCTTCTTACATAGAGGCAGTTGAGCATATGCTTGTGGGAAATTATGCTGTCCAGTTTCTCTGGAGTGATGTGCATTACACAGGAATCTATACGTTCAAGGTCCTTCGAGACCTTTGCATGTGCGAACTTTGCGTATCTATCTCTGAATAAGATTAACCTGGACAAATTTTAATAGTTATATCTGTTGACAAGCTAGGCCGCGAGTTGCCTATACTGCACAGGAATGCCCCAGTAGCTCAGATGGATAGAGCGTCTGCCTTCTAAGCAGAAAGTCCCGGGTTCGAATCCTGGCTGGGGCGCCACTTTTTGGGTAACTGATTCCTACATGGACAGAGGATATATTTTGTCTAGGGAAAAATCATGCCAAAAGAGTAGATTTAGATATTAGTACGCTTTTTCTAATCCTTGACAATGTCGGCGGGGACATTACTAATCAAATGAAATGGGAGCAGGTTCATTCAACTTTCAAGTAAACAAAAGAAATGGTTATACCTGGGTGTTTTCCCCATAGGTCATGGAGCAGTAGATTGGGGCGGCGGAGCCTTGTGGTTATTGGCACCTGCGATAGCACTATCGATGGGACTTAGCCCGTTACAAGTAGGCATACTCTTTGCAGCCAGGCAGATAGGGTCCGGTATCTTCCACCTACCAGCAGGATTCATTGGGGACAATATGAGGAAAAGAGGATTTTTCCTGCTCGCTACATTTTGGTGGGTTGCCGTAGCGCAAATGATAGCTTCGGTATCAACCGGTTATTGGTTTTTAGTTGGGTTTTTAACGTTTGCAAGCGCGGGAGCGGCAGCCTGGCATCCTGTTGCTATGGGTGTTATGGCTCAGTGGATGCCTCATAGGAAAGGTTTTGTTTTAGGAATGCACATGGCAGGAGGAACTATAGCGGAGATAGCTGCGCCTATATTGGTCGGATTTTCTCTCATGTTCCTTAGTTGGTCCCAGGTACTCCAGCTCAATACTATACCGACCATAATATTAGGATTGATTTTTATTAGGTTGGCCCCCATGGTTATGCCTCCTCCTAGTGAACTTCCGATGGGAACTAACATTAGGGGATTGGTAAGATCAATTACAAAACCTCAGACCCTGGCTATCCTATTCACGATCACACTTCATAACATGGCTATGGTTGCATTCATGAGTATGTCTCCGTTGTATTTCCAAGAAGACAAGGGGTTTTCCTCAGGTTTAACCGGATTGGCTTTTTCGTTGTTTTTGATTGGTGGCGCGGTAACAACTCCTTTTGTAGGGCATATTTCGGACATCATTGGTAGGCGCACTATCGCTATTGGTGGATTAGTGATCGGAGGTGTTTGTATGGCGCTTATAACGTTCGTTTCAGGCGAACTCACTACACTTTTACTGTTAATCATTACAGGCATATTAATTTTATCCGTCCGTTCTATTGTCATTGCTATGGCGCTCGAGAGGGTTCGTAATCGTGAGTCTACAGTCTTGGGGTTGATTTCATCCGTCGGAGAAGGGGTTGCTGCATTGGGAGCGGTTTTAGCTGGAATATTGGCTGAAATAGACTTAGGATATTCACTGATTTTGGCTGCTGTTTTGTCTGTCATAGCAGGGCTTGTATTATATCCTCTAAACGGAAAAAACGAAGAATGATTTTATATAGATTGGATAAAGAAAGTAGTGAGTTTAGTAGGCTATTTTCAACAATCTCATCCTCTTCCGATGAACGGCATCTTCGTGGCCATTACTGTCATGAATTGGACGTTTGTGTCTAACGAAAGTCCGGCCATATAAAGGACTGCTTGTGCGACATCATAGGTATCCATTCTATTTTCA
Source organism: uncultured Dehalococcoidia bacterium (assembly GCA_964439905.1). Taxonomy (GTDB): domain Bacteria; phylum Chloroflexota; class Dehalococcoidia; order Lucifugimonadales. The sequence goes on along the minus strand of CAYTPK010000014.1, from coordinate 41,740 downwards.
ACCTGGGTTGTTCCATTAGCTTGCGGTACCCCTTGACTCATTCTTTGTGTCATTTCGGTTGCCGCATTTCCGATGTCTATTTGCCCACACGCTATGTCGTATTTTCTTCCATCTAATGAACTAGATTTAGTGAGTCCAGTTAGGGCATGTTTTGTAGCTGTATAAGGGGCAGAATTAGGTCGAGGACTGTGGGCCGACAGAGAACCGTTATTGATAATACGACCCCCCATAGGTTTTTGATTTTTCATAATCTTGAATGCTTCTTGGGTACAAAGGAATACACCAGTTAAATTAACCTCAACAACATTTTTCCACTGCTCTAATGTAAGGTCTTCAAGGAGAACTGATGGACCTATACATCCAGCATTATTGAATAGAATGTCTAGGCGGCCATAATTCTCTTTGGTCTTCTCAAACAAGGTTTGTACGGCAATAGGATCGGTTACATCTGTGGGTACCACCAAAACTCTAGAGCCGATATTTCCCGCTTCCCTTACGGTTTCTTCTAGGACTTCTCTCCGCCGTCCTGCCAAAACAACCGAATACCCTTGTTTGAGGAATGCCAGGGCCGTTTGCTTTCCAATCCCTGTTCCCGCTCCAGTAACCATCGCAACTTTCGGTCGCACATCCATTAACGATACTCCAGCAGATTATAAATATTCACGTACGAAAAGTTTGTCTAGATATAGGCCGATCAATTCATTATATCCTAAACTTGCTGTATACAGTCGATTTACGACCTGTCGTGGCCCAATTCAATGCCATCAATTTACTAGTCATTAGTGGTTCTGGTTCGAGGTTTTTCTGAGGGAATCAAGTAAGAGATAACGTATACGATTGTATAGGCGATAGTTATACAAATTAACTGGAGGATTTTTTTGTCTTTTTTTCGAGTCGTTTTTCTTTTAGGGTTTTTGTTGCTTGTTTCTTTACTGCTTTTTTTGCGTCCTGACCTTTCGCCATAAGTTCACCTTCTATTCGTGTTTTAACCGACATCCTTCCAAAAACGCTCTTCTACAAATTGGTATCCACTATTTTTGAATTTCTTCCGCACGTCTTCAATCATCATAGGGTGGCCACAAGCGTAAATACAGGTATCCAAAGGATCTAGATTGCGGTCATTGATATAGTCTTCTACAAGTTCGTTAATGCGACCTGTGGCTCCGGTCCAACTATTGTTACGGCACTCCTGGGGACGGCTTATTGATGGCATGAACTCTATGAAATCATTTTCTGATGCCATTCGGCTGAGTTCTTCTCTGTAGCCGAATTCGTCTTGATAGCTAACCCCATTTAATATATGGAATTGATACTTTGACCGATCTATTCCGTTGCCAGGCCATCCATCATCGTTTAAAAACTTGCGGAGAATACTTACGTATGGCACGATTCCTGTACCAGTTCCCATAAGCACATGTTGTTTAAATTGGGGTTGTAATACGAATCTCCCCTTAGCCCTTGGTCTCAAGGTTAATTTATCTCCAACTTTCGATTTATGCAAAATAGGTGTAAGTTTGCCTTCCGGAGCAGGTAATAGATCCACAAATAGCTCGATAGCTGGCTCGTCTGGGGATGATGCAATCGAATAAGGGCGCTCGATCAGTTCAGCCCCAATGGTGCAGTATTGACCTGGTGCGAATACTAGTCTGTTTTCGGATTTTATCCAGATTTTCCATAGGTTAGATGTAACGTCTTCTCGCCGAATAATTTCTGCTTCCAAGAATTTACCTTTTTGTATGTAAGCCATTTAATACATTACCAAGCAGTGAAACGGGACCTATAGAATACCGTAACTACTCGAAAAATAGATATAGGAGATTATACCACCGTAACGCCTGTTAAGAGAGTCTCCGTGTCCTGAGGTTGAATAGCACATCCCGAATCTAAATCTATAGAGTTGAGTTTTGGTAATAACTGTTGATACATGGTGCTAGATGTTGATGCAGGCATGCCGTAGACTTGGCCTTGAATATAGTTGTTTGAGCGTCAATTATCGAATTTGATCGTACGATTAACTTGAGTGAGTGTAGATGTGGATTGGGTTTTAATAGTTTTAGCTAGTGCTGCAGTGCATGGATTGGTAAGTATTTCCGACAAAGCCGAGCACAGGTTTGGGACATCACCGCTTACTGTACCTTTGATGATTGGATTGGCCCAAGTCCCGTCCGGAATCGCAATTTTATCCATTGTCGGAGTCCCGTCCGATATCGATTCCATATTAATTATATATGCTGTTGTGTCAGGCGTCTTATTTTCAATGGGAGCTTTGATATGGCAGCAAATTCTTTTTACACAAGAAGTTTCTCGAACAATTCCAATTACCCAATCTGCCCCTATCTTTGCTGCTCTTTTAAGTCTTGCGATATTGGGCGAGTCCATAACCCTTTTGCAGTGGCTTGGGATAGTTGCAACAGTTTCGGGTTGCATGCTTCTCCAAATCAAAACCAGTCAGGGCGTAGGTGGAATCTTTTTGGGCAGGTCATTTTATGTTTTGATGTTTTCAGCCATGCTAGTTGGCGGGTCTATGGTAATAGGCAAAATGGCTCTTGACGGTCTACCAGTGCTTTTTACTCACGCTATCAGAGCCTTAACATACGGAGTATTTTTTCCATTTTTTTGCTTACGACCGGCGCCTTGGTCTGATGTCAAAAGATATTTTGCAGAGCGCAGTCCTGTTTTAGTTTTAGTAGGTATTAATGAATTTATAACGGCCCACATCGCAGGACTTCTAGTTTTATGGGCTCTTTCTCTAGGTCCAGCTTCCCTGGTTACAGCACTTTCAGGGACTAGAGCCCTCTTCGTAGTAATTTATAGTATATGTATAGCACTTTTTTGGAAAAAGGCATTGGGAGAAGAGACAACGCCGGCAGTAATTTCGCTCAAAATTTTTTCTGCTGTAATAATTGTGGCTGGTATTGCGGCCATATCAGTATGAGAAGATAATTACATGAAATTGGATTCATCATGAAGTCCAGCTAATCGTAAGTACCTGGAGTTACTTGATAATTCTTTAAATTTGATTTTTTGGGATAGTAGAGGAGAAATTGGATTCTATATTGTTTTACATAACGTATTTATTAGGTTCATATATCTTAGGATCTGTGTTAATTGGGGAATTGATATGTAGAGCTAAAGGTATTGATATAAGAAAATTAGGTACAGGGAACCCCGGGACCGCTAATATTTGGAGACAGGTGGGTTCCAAATATGGAGTGGCTGTTTTTGTGCTAGATGTATTAAAGGGAGTCCTAGTAACCCTCCCGCTCGCTTTATTGAATGCCGAATTGATCTGGATAGCGTCTGCTATGGTTTGTACGTTAGGGGGGCAGTTTTTCCCAATCTTCTTCAAATTTAGAGGGAATACTGGTATGGCAGTACTTTTTGGAACATCTGCCGGATTAGTTCCATTTGGTGCTTTGATAGGGGCTCCTGTATTGATTTCCATGTTCATCATGACTAAGAATTCTGGATGGTCCGGAGCGGTGTTCTTCGCGGTGTGTGGAATTTCAGGAGCATTCATATACGCAGATGATTGGCAGTGGTTAGGAGTTGTCTATTTGCTGTTGGGCAGTGTACTAGTCTTTGTTAAGCAACATTTCCAATATTCAGGAGGTTCTAATACTAGAGGTCAACATCCGGTTTGAAGAGAGGAATACGAAGACCCTCATAGTAGAACGGGCCATCTTGTCGGGTACATGAGAAATTTTACCAGATTAATTTGGCCACCATATATGAAGACATTAGGATCATAACTAAGTTTTCAAGAAGAGTTAGATATGAAATCGGCAGATTGATTGCAGATCCAAGGCATGCGCACTGTACGGTTTGGTTGGTTCGCAAGACATTAGCCACACCAATGGATTGAGAAACCATAACAGCTAGAGTAATTGATCCGGCTACGAGTAGAAGGGTTTGTGTGAGAAAAGCTATGCCTAATAAAAGTTCCAAGAACGGGTAGCAAATCGCGAAACCAGGTATTGTCTTGGCGAGGTAGTCGTATCGGGAAAATGTAGTACTAAAGCCCTTCACATTCAAAAGCTTGAGGAACGAGAAGATCATAAAAAAGATGCCCATGTAACTCATAAACCACTTGTCTAAAGTGAACGATTCGTTGGCAGTTTGAAGTGATAATGATGAGATAGTTACGATTAGTAAGCCTAAGAATATCGGTTTTTTAGATTTGAAGTGAGCGGATATCTTAGAGATCACATTTTCTTTAGGATTTTCGACCATGTAATTACCCAGGAGTGAAATTATTGAATTGATGTACTGATTGTTTAGTTGTTTAGTAGACTCAGTGGTTAGCTCCCTGTCTTGTAACGATACGGTTGCCATTAGAATACTCGGATCGTTTTGCAATCCATGCTCTATAGCATTTGCACAACCTTGGCATGTCATACCAGTGATTTTAAAAGTACTCTTCATATCATCTACCTGACCTATATAGTAACGGTGTGGTTAACTAAATTTATGGTTTGGATACAGGAATATCTTTGGAGGACTAATGGTGCCGCTTATTCCAATCTTATCTGTATCTGTCTGGACAATTATACACGCTCTAATTAACTAATGAAGGTCGTGGTCTGCGGTCCAAATATCAAAAAGTATAATTTGACCGTACGCAACGCCAGATATACTATCAGCTTAGACGGCAGGACTATATTTAGGAGAGATATGGCTTTTCAATTAAGTTGTACTGTGTGTCATAAACTGCATGATAGTAGTAGATATCGTTTATTTTGTGAAGATTGTGATGGGCTTTTGGATATCACGTACGATTCGTTGAAACTTCGAAGTGATTCTGGGATGGTTATAGGCACTTACGGAATCGAACGCTTTCTGCCGATTCTTCCCATCAGCGATCCTAAGAATCTAGTCACTCTTGGAGAAGGTGATACTCCAGTAATACATTTACCGGTAGTGGGAGCATCACTAGGACTTCAAAATTTGTATGGGAAAATGGAATATTTCAATCCTACGGGATCTTTTAAGGATAGAGGTAATGCAGTGCAAGTGTCGGTGCTAAAAGAGACTGGGGTTACTGATGTGGCTGATATTACAGGAGGAAATGGAGGCTTATCATTTGCTGCTTATTGTGCTCGAGCGGGAATAAATTGTCACGGATTTACTAATCCCAAGGATCCGATCCCACCCAAACTGCAAGCCATCCTTTTGCATGGTGTGAACGTTCATTGGGCGCATGGGCTTCGTAATGAGGTTGAAGCAGCATCAGTGAGATTTGCTAGTAGTACAGGGGCGGTCAGTATGATGTATTCCAGCAACATATACTTCATAGAGGGTTTGAAACCTATTGCATATGAAATAGTGTCACAGATGAATCCATTGCCAGATCATATTGTGGCACCTGCAAGTAATGGTTCAATATTACAAGGTCTTTGGAGAGGATTTAGGGAGATGCTTGATGATGGATCCTTAGAGAAGATTCCTAGTCTCCACGCTGTCCAGGTTGAACAAGTTCAACCAATCGTGGCCGCTTACAATGGTACTCCATGGACTCGTCCTGATTCCGTAGATAGCGTAGCAACAGGTGTTTTGGGAGGCCGTCCACCAAGATTAAATGATTTGGTTAGGCTGATTAAGGAAACCGATGGTCGGGCTGTTGCAGTGAGTGAAGAAAGCATTATATTGTGGCAATCGAGACTAGCAAAATTAGAGGGTATCTTTGTTGAGCCCACCTCTGCTACTGTTCTTGGGGCATTAGAAAAGTTAGTAAAATCAAAGGTTATATCGCCAGATGAAACTGTATTGGTTCCCTTCACTGCCTATGGTGGCAAGGAACCTATTCCATCAAACTGAACTCTAGAATAGAGACAAGCCAGGTATATGGGGCCAGGTTATGCCTGTTACGATATTTGGAATAGATAGTGTTTGGTTTCTAGTTCGAGACTGTATCGCTCAGTCCCTGTCTTTGGTTCTAATTTCTAAGAATTTGCTGATAAGATCGTCGACTATTTCCAATTCCCCGTCTATATATTTTCCGATAAGCCAGCCTATTAGGGCAAACAAACCTACGATTATGGCAGCAAAGAATCCCACTGATACCAAAATAACACCGATGATTGTTCCTAATATTAGACCGTTAATTTTAAAATGCGACATATTGATACCCTTTAAACTCTTGATGGAGTTCCACGGTCGTATCTGACTCGGGGAACGTTCACCTTGTGGACGATTAATCCGGTTAGATTTTCCACTTTATCTTTGACTCGAGTTTGGAGATCATCTCTGATCGCCTGTACGTTGGAACCGAGTGTTATTTTTGGGGAACAGTTTATAGAGATAGTATTTGGTATGTTGGGCGTTCTTTTTTCGATCTTTACATTACAGCGCATAGAAATTATGTGACGATTATTTGTTCCCGTCTTTTCTACCAGATAACGGATGCTGTCTTCTTCTATGGTGAGGTTACCTTCGGGGGCTGAACTTATGATTAGCGATTTGGCTTTGTATGGAGATTTAAGCTCTATATATAATATAAAACTGGATAGGAGTCCGATTACAGAGAAGATTAATAGATTGACGAGCAAACTAGTTTCGGAGCTAGCGGCCAAGGCCTCCAACTGGGGTTGAAACCAGGATGCAGTCCGTGGAATATCAGATCCTCCCGGGAGAACAGCTGGGCTAAACACTTGGGTTATTACTAATAGGCATATAACAGAGGATACTAGCACGGTTAGACATGTAAATAGGGCTATGATTCTGTTTAATTGTTTCATGAAAAGTCCGCTGAAAATCTATCAGGATTTGTCAATTGTTTGCACCTAAACATAGCGGAGATCACTTTGTTTCATTAGATCGATTGTCTTTTGGGTCGACACCTACTACATATATGTTGATTTCCTTTGCCTTAAGACCTGTTAGTTCTAGCACCTTTGTGGCTACCTCGAATCGCACGTCTCTCACTACATCTCTAATCGAATATCCGTAAAAAACTTTTAGATCAATATCTAAAATTGCCTCTTTGAGACCTGCTTCTACTTCAATTCCCCGGGTTTTCCTTTGCCTTCTCTTAACTTTTTCTGCCAGGACCTGCTTAAAGGAAGAGGTTCCCAAGGAAGAAACACCCTGGACGTTTGTGGCTGCCATAGCGGCTATAGATCCTATGACATCGTTATCAATTGACAGTCCACCCTGAATTTTCACTGTCTCTCTATTTTCGGTTTTAGTTTTCATTATGATTCGACAATATTTGCAACCTATGGCCACAATCCAATCTTAGTATTGCCATTAATTATGGTTAAGCTCATCTATTCTACTCTACCCTTTGGATAGTTGGAGAAATCTAAAGCCGCGACTCTCACATTTATCTCCTTTGACACTAAGTTACAGTAGCGAAGGAGTTTATCGGCGACATTGTTACGTATGCCGACAATTGTTGTGGGGATACTGTATCCATAGACAAGTTTCACGGTGATATCTAGCACGACTTGTTTGTCCCCTGTAGAGACTTCTACACCCCGTGTGCTCCGTTCTACTCCTCTAATCTTTTCGGCTATACGCTTGCGTAGTGAACTTAAACCCACCTCTGCCACGCCTTGGACTTCGTTTGTAGCTATTCCCGCTATGGAGGCGATAGCATCATCACTAATATGTGTGGTTCCACCAATTGAAGATCTTAATTTCTTTGAGAAATATGGGGCAGGTATCGGGTCTGTTTCTAGTTTATGCTCTGTTTGGAGATATGGTCGGTCTTTTTGTTCCATTGGGTATTCTCCTAGAATTGAACATCTCTCGGTAGGCGTAATTAATGATATGCGCTGCCTTTATTTGGTCTATGTTATTCCGGGTCTACGTTTCGGCGGAAAATTAGACCATTCCAGTAGATTCTACTATATTAATGCCAAGTAATGTACTGTCTGTTAACTCTGTGTCGAATTAGCTATGCTTATCGTCAATTTGACGGATAATCAAGAAGTTAAGATTCTTGCCTGAGATCAAGAACTGATTGAGGTTTGGTCTCGTGAATTTTCTTGTCCAATGTTTGAGATAACCTTGTGTCCGAATCGGATTGTTAAGTTTTATCTGTTTTGTGTTTCGTAATAGATGCTAAATGATGTAGAATCAACTCATCAATAAATTCTTGAGATTATATTCACTGATGAGAGGCAATCATGGGTTACAAAATGGTTATTTCGTCTGATTCTCATGTTGTTGAGCCGCCATATTTGTGGGAACAACGCATGGACAGGCAAAAATGGGGAGACGCTATTCCAGAATTGAGAAAAGGTGGGGAGGGTGATCCCACTGACTGGTGGTACTTTGATAATGTTAAATTTGGACCAACTGGTAATATTGCAGCTGCTGGAAAACGATTTACCAATCCGAAGGAAATTATACAGGCTGGAGTGTTCGATAACGTTAGACCAGGAGGATTTATCCCAGAGGAACATGTAAAAGATATGGATATAGACGGTGTTTGGGGGGGAGTCCTCTATCCGTCCACGGGGCTTCCTCTTTATGGCATGGAAAACAACGATCTCCTCAGGGATGTATTTTCTGCCTACAATGATTGGCTTGCGGAGTTTTGTGGTGCCGCACCAGACCGAATTAAAGGTATAGGTGAGATTCTTTTAGATGAAGGTATAGAGCAAGGTATAGCGGAAATGAGACGAGCCAAGGAAATAGGACTGGCCGGAGTGATGATTAGTTCATATCCAAGAGCTGGGCAAAGCTATGATTTGCCCATGTATGAGCCTTTTTGGGCTGCTGCTGAGGAAATAGATATTCCGGTTACCTTGCATGTGACTACCAACCGACCTGGACATAAACTGACTGTAAAAGATGGTAAAAATGCACAGTCCGGGGCGGATCGTTGCAACCACGACTATTTTGTGAGAATGGACCTTGCACAGATGATATATGTCGGTGTTTTTGAAAGGTATCCAAAACTTAAGGTAGTTGAAGCAGAACATGAAATTGCCTGGCTTCCATATTTTATTAAGCGTATGGATCTAAACTACAAAGAAAGGCACGAAAACATTCCCTACCGCTTCAAGGGAGATACACTTCCAAGCGATTTTATGCGTAATAATGTTTTACATAGTTTCCAGGAGGATGATCTAGGCATTCAAATGAGGGACTTGATAGGGGTTCATACGTTGATGTGGGGATCTGATTATCCTCATGCAGAATCAACATTCCCTGAATCCCAGAGGATTTTGAGTGAGATTTTGCAGGGGGTACCACAGGACGAGCAAGATATGATCGTAGGCGGTAATTGCGCCAAATTATATGGATTTTAGGCGAGATTTAGTCTGTATAGATCTCGTGGTTCTGTAACTTGCACAATTTTTGGGCTTAGATTAATAGGTTCCGTCTGCACGGTCAGAATCTCAGACATGATATATGGGTCTAGGGAGTCAACTTAGTGATTTCTTCTATGGCCGGTAAAATTCAGACAGTCCTTGGGGCCATAAACCCAGAAGAATTGGGGATTACAATGTCTCACGAACATTTGCTGATAGACTTCAGTGTTGTTTTTGAGGAGCCCAAGAGTCGACACCCTTCAAGTTTAGCGTCAGAGCCTGTATCTATGGGGATACTGGGATGGCTACGTTATAACTGGAGAAGTAATCGAGACAATCTGGTGCTAGATCAAGAAGATATTGCTATTGAAGAAGCTAGCAGATTTGCTGATCTTGGAGGTTGCTCCATAGTTGATGCCACGAACATAGGTATAGGTCGTAATCCTCTGGGATTAATGAGAATTTCCGAAGCAACAGGATTGAATATAATAATGGGAACGAGTCATTATGTCGCCGCGAGCCATCCACCTGACATGCGATGGAAAAGTGAAGAAGATCTGACAAACGAGATTGTACGAGATATTACAATTGGGGTAGATAATAGTGGAGTTAAGTCCGGAATAATTGGTGAGATTGGGTGTTCTTGGCCGTGGGATCCCAACGAAAAAAAGGCTGTACGAGCAGGTGGACAGGCTCACAAAGAAACCGGGGCTCCGCTTCTCATTCATCCTGGTCGTCACGAAGATTCACCGTTCGAAATTATCAAGGAGTTGGAAAAGATTGGGGTAGATCTCGAGAGGACTGTAATTTCTCATGTTGAGCGGACAATTTTTTCCCGAGAGAAGATGTTAACTCTAGCGAAAACAGGAGTGATTCTTGAATGGGATTTATTTGGCCATGAAAGTTCTTATTATCCCTTTTCGGATAATCCAATGCCAAATGATAGCCAGAGAATTGATCAGATTAGGTGCTTAATAGAAGAAGGTTTTGGAGATCAGATCGTGATTGCTCATGACATCTGTACTAAGCATAGATTGACTAAATATGGAGGCCATGGATTTTCCCATATATTGGATAATGTAATTCCTAGGATGAACATTATGGGAATATCTGAGACTCAGATAGATAAGATGCTTATAGCAACTCCAAGTAGAATTTTGACATTTGTATAGTTAAGGGGTGGATAATGGAAAAAATGGCCGAAGTCAAATATCCGATTAGCGAATTGATCTCTCGTCGTTGGAGTCCCAGGATTTTCGATCCTGATAGACCTGTGGATATAGATAACATAGGATCCCTATTCGAGGCAGCAAGATGGGCTCCTTCATGCGGCAACGAGCAGTCTTGGAGATTCATTGTAGGAGTAAACTTTGATAAAACACACCAGATGATTCTTGACACATTGTACGATGGTAACAAAAAATGGGCCGGTAACTGTCCTGTTTTGTTTATAGCAGTAGCTAACCAACCAGATTACTCAGGCAAGCCTTTCATGCATTCTGAGCATGACTTGGGTTTGGCTCTACAAAATCTGCTGCTACAAGCCATAGACTTGGGTATGTATGCTCATCTTATGGCTGGATTCTCTCATGACAAAATTCGAAAGACATTTTACATACCAGAAGGTAACAAACCTTTAACTGCAGGAGCTGTGGGATATTATGGGGATGCCAGCAAGGTGGATGTAGTACTCAAGGAGAGAGATGAAGCGTCGCGATCCAGAAAGGCTTTTGATCAATTCGTTTTTTCTGGGCGATGGGGAGCCCCCTTAGGCATTTGAAGAGAAACATTTTGGTTATGGCGTCGTAAGTTGATTAGTACGCCAGGGTTATGATGGAATTAACTATGGTGCACATTGTGGCTAGTATGGTAAATTCCAAGAAATTCTTTCAGAGGTGAGCTATGGTTTCCCAAGAGCTGCAAAAAATATATGACCATATAGATAAGAATTCGGAAGCCCATGTTGCCAAGCTTCAAGAGTGGATAAGACAACCAAGCGTATCTAATACAGGTGAGGGTATTTGGGAGTGCGCGGAGCTTACTAGAAGCTATTTTGAGGGAATAGGTTGTCAATATACCGAGGTGGTTGATGTCGGTGTTACCGAATGGGGAGCTAAAGGTAATCCAGTAGTTTATGCGGAATACGACGCTGGAGCACCATTGACTGTGATCCTTTATATGATGTACGACACAATGCCAATTTTTGATGTCAATGCTTGGAGTAGCCATCCCTATGGGGCCAATATCAGAGAGCAAGCACCCTTTAAAAACGTTCTGATAGGTAGGGGGGCTGTGAATAGTAAAGGTCCTCAAATGGCCATGATTAATTCGTTGGATTCAATTCGTGCAGTGACAGGAAATTTGCCCGTTAATCTGTTCATCATAGCTGAGGGTGATGAAGAACGAATGAGTATAGGGCTTCGTAAATTTGTGTTTGATCGGAAGGATAGGCTTTCCCAAGCGGATTGTATGCTGGGTTTTGGACGACAAAATGGACGTGGGATAGCTATTCCCCATAATGGATCAGAGGGATGTGTTTATATTGAGCTCGAGACTAGTGGGGCGAGTTGGGGAAGGGGCCCTATGGCAGGACCGATTCATGGGGGTTATAAACGAACCGTTGACTCTCCTGCTTGGCGCCATATTCAGATGCTTTCTACTTTGGTAGATCACAGTGGAAATAAGATTCTTGTTGATGGGTGGTACGATTCTATGGAGGGACCCAAAGAAGAAGATAGAGGCCTCATAGAAAAGACTCTCAAATTGGTTAACATGGATGCTTCAATTGCCAATCTTGGAATAGGTGGATTTATTGAAGGATTGGACTCGAGGTCAATGTTAATGGAAGCTCTCTACGGCACAAGTATTAATCTGGATGGTATCTGGGGAGGATTGACCGAACCTGGTACAGCTGGATCTATTATGCCTGATAAGGTTACTTCTAAGCATAATTGTCGATATGTGCCCAATCAGGATGGACCGGATCTAATGAAGAAACTCAGGACCCATCTCGACAAACATGGTTACTCTGACGTAACCATACGAATAATTGGTGATGTTCCTTGGATAGAAGCGGATTACACAACAGATATTTCGAGGGCCTTGCTGAAAATGTACAAACAGTTTGAAGTAGAGTATGAGATGTTGCCAGGGACAGGGGTAGCGCAAATGGGACCTTATTGGCCTGGGTATCTTTTCGGGCGCGTTTTGGGATTACCTTTGGCAATGGGAGGCTTAGGGCATGGTGGCAAGGCTCATGCCATCGATGAATATTATGTTATAGAGGGTAACGAAAAGGTTTATGGAATGGCCGGTTCAGAGAAAGGATTTGCGACGATTTTATACAATTATGCCGGGTTAAGTTGATGCCGGTGTGTTTTTAGTGTTGGGCCTGAAGTACGTTGTAGAATAATTAAACTTTGATCGTTTCACCGTTCAGTACCACAGTATCTGTGAAAGCAGTGGGGTTTGCTACCATTTGACGAGCCCAACATCCTTTTCTAGCCAACTTTATTATAGATATTATAGTTTCATCATCTTCAGATGATTGTATTTTATAGTCGGTTTCTATCGTTGATCCTGTTACATCTATGGTTTCGAGTAGTACCGATCCGACCATACGTAGGTTTAGTTTAATTGATCCCTTAACATTATCTATCTTAATTTTTTTGAATTGCGCGTACCGCGCAATTTGGGTCATTTCTCAAAACAATATTGCCCATCCGAAATATTGTAATGGCATTGGACCTAAGTCGTAGCTACCCAAGCTTGGGCCTTCGTCACAAATTACTTCCCATTGTTTAGCTCTGCCTTTCTTAACTTGATCCAATACGATTTCCGCTGTGGCTTCGACTGAATTCCAGCGGACAGGGCCCTTGATGTTAGCCATTGGGTCGTACTCAACATAATCTTTTGGGTTATTTATTACCATTATCTCTCCATTTCAGGCGTGTGTGAAATAAATGAGTTACTTGGTGGCAGTATAGGTTTGCTTCTATTAAATCGTCAATTGCCACTCGCTCTACCTTCGGATATCATCGGTAAATACTTGATTATGGAGAATAGCTATGGCACGTCTAAACCGAATAATAGAACGATTCGAACAAGGAAAACCGGCCTTTGGGGCTTGGGTTAACAATGGAAATTTGGACGATACCATTTGGGTTACGGATTCAGGCTACGATTATTGTCTAATAGAGAATGAGCATCACGGATTAGATTTTTCGAAACTCCGTATGACATTACAGGCGCTGATTAGTAGAAAAAGGATATTAGAAACAGGTAGTCTGCAGGCTCATCCAACTCCCATTGTCAGAGTGACTCCGAATACTAGAGAACAGAATCAATGGATTATTAAACATACTTTAGATTTGGGGCCATATGGAATTATGATGCCTGTGTTGGAGACAGTAGAAGATGCTAGAGCGGCGGTTGTAGCGTCTAGGTATCCACAACGGCTTGGTGCCGCCGATTATGAACCGAAAGGACAACGGGGTTGGCACCCTCACGATTTTGCCGTCCGATATTGGGGTTTATCAGTCGAAGAATATACTGAGAAAGCTGACTTATGGCCTTTAGATTCGGACGGGGAATTATTGATTATTGGGATTATTGAGACCGTAAAGGGCGTAAAAAACCTTTCGGACATATTAGAACGCGAAAAAGGCATTGGTGTGATAATGGCAGGCGCTGGGGATTTATCTGTTGACATGGGCCTCGGTGGTGCTGCTACAGGACACAGCGATGTGCAGGATGCCATTTTAGAAGTACTTAAGATTTGTAAGAGAAATGGAGTCCCCTGTGCCACAGGAGCTCGAAATCCCACAGAAGTAGACAAGAGACTTGAGGAGGGATTTACCATGTTAACCGATATGCAAACAAAACCCAGTGCTATGATAGATCATGCCCGTAAAGTTTCAGGATAGCTAGTTTTAACCAATGAACCAGTCATCATTGACTCGTGAAACCCTTCCGTCGGCGTTTAAGTTATTGAGACAGAATAGATGTCTTAGGAATGTGGCTTTGTTTTTGGACTACGATGGGACTTTATCTCCCATTGTTTCTAGACCTGAACAGGCGACCATTGATTCACAAGCTCAGCAACTAATTTATCTTCTGGCAAATAGGTTTCCTACAAGCATAGTTAGCGGAAGATCTCAAGAACAATTGAGGAAATTTGTCAGAGTTGACGAGGTTTTCTATGCGAGTAGTCATGGACTCAGAATAGTTGGCCCAAAAGGATCTAATCTCGAGTTGGATCAAGGGAAACCATTCAAACATTTAATCGATAACGTCTATAGAGAATTAGGTTTATTGTTAAGACAACTACCAGGAATAATTCTGGAACATGGCATTTATACAGTAGCTGTCCACTATAGAGAACTTTCTAAACGGGATATTGCGAAGATGCACATAAAAATTCAAAGACTTTTGGCTCACTTTCCCGACCTAGAAGTAACCTACGGGAAAAAGGTCTATCAGATAAGGCCTAGAATAGATTGGAATAAAGGATCTGCCGTTGAGTGGATCCTAAACTGTTTAAAGAGAGGACTTGTTCCTTTGTATATAGGCGATGATGTTACTGACGAAGATGCGTTTCTATGTGTTCGTGACTATGGCTTCGGGATATTGGTTTCAGAAGACTACCCCAAAACCTATGCACGGTATTCTCTTAAAAACACCGATGAGGTGCATAAGTTCCTTACGAAAATATACGAAATTGCTTTGACATGATCCTTAATGTGTTGGCTATAAGTTGACACGTTAGACAGGTCTTTCTATGCTCTAGCTAAACAGTGATCATGGAGGAATACTTTGTTGTCTAGAGGTATATTGTCTTATAGGCCACCTGCGTTGGGGCTTAGTCACATGGTTTCTTCGGGTAACCACTTTGCCTCACTGGCAGGATATGAAATATTGAATATGGGGGGTAATGCTGTAGACGCTGGAGTAGCAAGTGGTCTTGCCATAAATGTCACCCAGCCACATAGGACAAGCATAGCAGGAGTTGCCCCGATCCTTTTATATATCAAAAATGAAAACCGTGTGGTTTCTATCAGCGGTCTCGGTCGTTGGCCTAGGGGAGCCGATAGGGAACATTTTGTAAAAACATTTGGGAAGATTCCTGATGGCATGGCTAGATGTGTTGTTCCTGCAGCATTTGATGCCTGGGTTACCGCCTTGGAACGGTTTGGAACTATGTCGTTCGAACAAGTCGTAGGCCCGGCACTTAATTTAGCTAGACGAGGTTTTCCAATAAGTAGGGAATTACACGCCTCTATTAATGACGGGAAATTGCAAGTGCACAGATGGCCTTACGATGGAGAGGTTTTTAGCAATGGCGGACGTTTATTGAAATATCCAGAACCATTGGTGCAAAAGGATTTGGCCCGCGTTTTAACTAACATGATTGAAGTCGAGCAATCGGCAACAATCAAGGGCAGAGCAGGAGCTATCAGAGCTGTACGTGATTACTTTTATAAGGGTGAAATTGCGGAAAAAATGGTTGATCTTTCAGATAAGGAAGGAGGATTTCTTACTCTACAAGATATGGCTGATTTCTCTGTGACAATTGAGGAACCAGAGAAAGGAACTTATAACGGGCACACTCTATATTCATCAGGATTTTGGTGTCAAGGTCCGACTTTGATAAATGTTATGAACATTTTGGAGAATTTTGATTTAAAGGGACTCGGTCACAACTCTGCAGATTATATTCATGCTTTGATAGAGGCATTCAAGTTGGCCTATTCTGATAGGCACTATTTCTTTGGGGATCCAGATTTTATTGATGTCCCAGGTGTTGGTCTTTTGTCAAAACGTTACGCCTTGGAGCGAAAAGACTTATTTAATTGGAGAAAAGCCTGGCCAGAGATGCCACCTATGGGAGATCCATGGGAACATCAGGCGGGTAATGGTAGAACTGACGTTTCAGTTCCAAGGGAGAAGAAAGGAACCACAGAACCAGATACCAGTTACACATGTGTTGTTGATAAGTGGGGGAATGCTTTTTCGGCGACTCCAAGTGATGGAATAGGGCCTACCCCAATGGTACCTGGATTGGGCATGATAGTATCCGGAAGAGGAACCCAAACATGGCTTGATAGAGACCATCCATCACGGTTGGAGCCATGGAAACGTCCCAGACTAACACCCAATCCTGCTATGGTCTTTAAGAATGGAAAACTGAGCATGCCATTTGGTACCCCGGGAGGTGATATGCAAGTGCAGGGTATGGTACAGATGTTCCTAAACATGGTGGAATTTGATATGGATCCACAACAGGCAGTAGAAGAGCCAAGGGTAGGCAGTTGGAGTCATCCTGACTCGTTCTGGCCACACAAGTATGAACCTGGACTTTTGGAGTTAGAGGGTAGAATTACTCAGGATGTTGCTGGGGAATTGGTGAATAGAGGGCACAAACTACGATGGTTATCGGAATGGGGCTATCGAGCATCTGGACTTTGCGGAATTTTCCTAGATGAAGAATCAGGTGTACTTATCGGTGGGGCTGATCCTAGGGCCGACTCTCATGCTGTGGGTATTTAGCCATTCATGCTAGGTGAACTACCCTAGCGACCCGAATTATCAGGTGAGGTAGAGGATTCAGTATTTTCAATAAATATGATCCTATCAATGAGGCGGTTATTCCTACGATAGCACCTGCCACTATATCGGACGGTAAGAATACTCCAGCATAGATTCGGGATGCACACCATAGTGTTGATAAAACAAACATATATCTGCCTGCTATCTTTACCTTGAGCCATATGCTAAAAGCCAACGCAAACGACAGGGCAGCGGGATTTGCCGGAAATGAGGAATCCGTGGGGGGGTAGAAGAGAAGAGTGAGATCGTGTGCTACAAAAGGTCGTTCCCGGTAGTAGTAATCATTGATTACAAGTACAAAAAGATTAGCCAGCCCGAGTGAAATTATTGCTGACAGTACAGCGCGTTGAAATGTAGACCTTTCTCTATTGTTGGTGCCTGCAAACCAAAGATAAAATAGAGTGAGTGCTAAAATTACAGGTATACAATAATCACTAAGAACTATCGCTAAAAGAGAATCCAAAGAATCCGATTTTCCTGAAAGGGCGTTGAGGGATGACGCAATGGTTAGATCTAAGTTTCTTAGCGTTTCCACAATACCTTCGACGTATCTTTTATGGCAGCGACGAATGTTTTGTAGGCCATAACTTGTAATCCATACCCAGATTTATCGGTGTCAGTAAGTTTCCTGTTTAGGAATGAGCTTAGACAAAGAGAAAAAAATAGGGATGAAAAGCATGCTGTTACAAAAATAATAGCTTGTTGGTTCCCGTCGAGCCCAATTGTCGTATCGGGTACGTTACGAAAGTCGGAATAGAAAAAACCTACAAATGAGAAGCATATCAGGAATATGCCCAACGCAACATTGAAACTTCGTGACCTAATGAAATATAGGCCTCTTAACCTACTTCTGGATGCTCCTAGTTGGAGGAATCCAGTGGCGGCGACGAAAACGAACAAGAAATAGTCTAAATAAAAAGGCATCTACCATTCAGATAATAGTAATTTTGGAGCGGTACGGATTCTATTATAGATTGTACAAAAAGTAATTCTGGTATCAAGTATTTATCTTAATTAGTTTATGGAGGCCTTATTCCGATTTGGCAACTGGTGTGCACCAGTGTAGATATTTTGGATTATTCCCCGTTGCGACATCAAAATAGAGATCTCTTAGTGCCTTAGATATGGGTCCTATGTTGCCGTTACCAATCTTTCTGTTGTCCAGTTCCACTACCGGACTTAGGTGAGCTGCGGTCCCCGTAAGAAACACTTCGTCAACCACGTATAGTTCCGGTCGAGTTATATGATCTTCTTTTACTCTTAGCCCAAGTTCTTCTTGTGCTAATTGTATGATTGTGTCTCTCGTTATTCCTGGTAGGACATTATCAGTTAGTGGAGGCGTTCTTATTTCCCCGTCTCTTATAACAAAAATGTTTTCTCCTGTTCCCTCCGAAACATATCCCTCCTGGTTCATGACAATGGCTTCGTCGAATCCAGATAATACCGCTTCTGTTTTAGCTAAGATACTATTTATATATATACCTGTGAATTTAAATCTTGGGGATATACTTTGATCGTCTGGTCGTCTCCAGCTTGAGGTGCAGCATCGTAAAGCGTCGGTTTCCAAATAGTTGCCGAAGGGCATAGCCACGACACAGAAGTCACTTTCTAGTTCGTGTAACTTTAGATTGGCTATTTTTTCAGCGCTTTTGTAGGCAAGCGGGCGAATATACAGGTCTTCCTTATAGCCACATTTTTCCACCAGATCCGACACTATATGACATAATTCGTTTAATGAGTATGGGAGGTCTAGCATAAGGATTCTAGATCCTTGTAGAAGCCGCTGAAGATGTTCTTTTAGTCTAAAAATATATAATATTTCATGCTTTTCGTTCCAATTTCCACGGATACCCTCGAAGATCCCAGTTCCGTAATGAAGGGCGTGTGTGGTGATACTCACTTTCGCTTCTTCTAAAGGAGTTATTTTGCCTTTGAAAAAAGCTAATCTATTGGTAGTACTGGAAGTCAATGTGAACTCCGTTATGGAACTAGATTGTGGAAATTATAATTTCGACCTAAAAATAACACAATATATAAAATCCTTCCGCAGAAGCCAAATTCATTCAAGCATGGCCCTATCGCTTAAAGCTGATATAATTCGTTTAGAGTCTCATGAGGAGGAAAAAATTGACGCGATCTGACGGACGTTTGTTCGACCAATTAAGGCCAACTAAAATTTCCTTCGATGTTCAACGTTTTGCAGAAGGATCAACCTTGATTGAGACGGGAGATACAAAAATCATTTGTTCTGCGA
Organism: uncultured Dehalococcoidia bacterium; assembly: GCA_964439905.1. Taxonomy (GTDB): domain Bacteria; phylum Chloroflexota; class Dehalococcoidia; order Lucifugimonadales. The sequence goes on along the minus strand of CAYTPK010000014.1, from coordinate 22,612 downwards.
GCATTGAAGAGAGGGTGCCTGGGTGGCTCAAAGGGCAAGGTAAAGGCTGGATAACTGCAGAGTACTCGATGTTGCCTCGGTCTACATTCACTAGAAATGCACGAGAGGCATCGTCAGGGAAGGTCAAGGGTAGACACCAGGAGATACAAAGATTGATTGGAAGATCGTTAAGAGCAGCGACAGACCTGGAAGCTGTAGGAGAACGAACGATTTTCATGGATTGCGACGTTATTCAGGCAGACGGTGGAACTCGGACGGCTGCGATTACAGGTTCCTATGTAGCCCTTTATCAGGCACTTAATAGTTTAACCCAAAAACGAATATATCGTCGAATACCGCTGAATTTCAATGTGGCTGCAGTTAGTGTTGGGATTCTAAACAAAGAATTACTGTTGGATCTTTCTTATGAAGAGGATTTTAGAGCGTCAGTTGATTTCAATATCGCTATGAACGAAAAGGGTGATTTAATAGAAATTCAGGGAAGTGGGGAAGATGGTCCGTTTGAGCAATTATTTTTGCAAGGAGCGGTATCACTTGGTCAAAAAGGCATACTGGAGTTAATAGAAATTCAAAATCAGGCAATATCATCCTTGAAATACTAAAATCAAGTTAGTATAGGATGAATAAGTAAATCGGTGTGTTCACCAAATTGGTAGAGAACAAATGCGGACATCAAATATACAAAACAATCGGGATCTACACATGACTTGGACAAAGCCTAGGTTGAAGTTGTATTTGTTTATTCCCGCGTTCTTATTGTTGTTTCTAGGATGTATTTCTGTTCCTTTAAGCGAAACAGATGATTCCTCCAGTGTTATCAATGAAGGGACATCGATGTACTCTCCTACATCACCAGGTGTTGTAGGAGAAGGTCCTGTACTGCCAGATTTTGTCGATGTAGTGGATAGCGTGAGGGGAGCGGTCGTCTCTGTGGTAGCAGAAACGGAGATTATGAGTGTATTTGGAGAGAGATTTCCAAATTTCCAGAGTGGTTCTGGAGTAATATTTGACCACCACGGTCACATTCTCACTAATAACCACGTGATTAAAGATGCCAGTGAGGTGATAGTCACACTCGATGACGGTACGCAATTAAATGGCGAACTTGTAGGAGCTGATCCATTAACTGATTTGGCTGTAATAAAGGTAGATAATTCAGATCTTCCATTCTTAAACTTTGCTAGTCAAGGGGAGGTGCGTGTAGGCGAATGGGTCATAGCTATAGGAAATGCCTTAGCTCTGCCCGGAGGGCCGTCGGTAACGGTTGGTATAGTCAGTGCCCTCGGAAGGTCTCTTCGTGTGAATCAGAACACGACTTTGTACGATCTTATACAGACAGACACTATAATCAATCCCGGGAATAGTGGTGGACCATTGTTGAATCTAAAGGGGGAGATCGTTGGTATAAATACGGCTGTCTTAAGAGGAGGCCAGATTGAGGGGATAGGATTCGCTGTAGGTGGCTCCACTGCAACATTAGTTTCCAAAGAGATTATTGATAAAGGCAAGGTCCGTTGGGCCTGGTTAGGAGTTGCGATTTCCGAGCTGGATGCGCAAGAGGCTGCAAAGTTAGCATTGCCAGCACAACAAGGAGTTCTTATACAAGATGTATTTTCCGATTCTCCGGCGGAACGGGGAGGATTACAAACGGGAGATATTATTCTCAGTATTGAAGGGCATTATGTGCAAACAATAGCTGACCTAACTAACGTACTTCGTTTTGAAGTTGAAGTGGGTGATACGGTTGCTGTAGAAGTATTGAGAGATGGAAATGATAATTTGAGGCACTTTATCATTCTAGATGAACGGCCATCTTCGTAGTCTAAAGAATTCTGTATTCTAGGTTGATCGCAAAACACCTAATAATATGTCGACACCCTCTATGGTTTGCATCTCCACATAAGCATCATTAACGGGTTTGCTTTCGATGAGGTTTAAGGATAGGGTCTCTGAGTTAATATAATCTTCATACTCTTTAATAGTTTTCTCTAAATTCTTGTCTCCTGTGTAGAATATTGTGATTTGGTCAGTAACCTGAAACCCGGCAGTTTTCCGCATATTTTGGATACGATGTACTAATTCTCTTGCTAGACCTTCTCTTAGAAGTTCATCGTTCATAGTCGTATCTAGTGCAATGGTGTATCCGCCGTCCCTTACGATTTGGAACTCAGCTATTCTGATTGAACGAGTTTCCGTCGTTTGTTCTGATATCTGTTGGTATAAAGGATCCTTTTTATCTAGAAACACTAGTTCTTTTACATTTAGTTCTTCTATAACTTGGGTAGTAATGTGTTTGATATAGCCAACCTCGGATTCTTCCCGAGGATTTACTAATATTCTGCTTAAGGGTAGTCGTACTTTCTTGCCTGCCCGAGATCTTGCGTCCCTTCCTAGGCTGGAAATTTTCATAGCTAACCTTGTAGCTTCCATTAAGGATTTGTCGATATAGTCTGGATTCGCCCTTGGGTATTCAATAAGATGTACGCTTTCGGGAGCAGATTTATCTATATTCACCACTAGATTTTGATACATGGTCTCTGAGAGAAATGGGGTAAATGGTGCCATTAATCTAGATAAGGTTGTCAAACAACTATACAGAGTTTCATACGCCACAAGTTTGTTTTCATCGTTATCGCTTCTCCAAAATCTCCTCCTGCTCCTCCTGACGTACCAATTCGATAAGATATCGACAAATTCTTGAATACGTCTACCAGCATTTGTGGGATCGTAGGAATTTAAGGAAATGTCAACATGTTCAACTAGAGAGTTCAATTCCGAGATTATCCATCTGTCCAACTCCGTTGCATAGTCTTGTAGGTTTAAATTATCACTTGGTCTATATTGATCTATTTGTGCATAGGTTATGAAAAACGAGTAAACGTTCCAAAGCGTTAGGAAAAAACGTCTTATTACATCACTGACTAAGCGTTGGGAGAATCTCCGGGAGTCTCCTGGCTGAGTGGCGGTAAACAGATACCAGCGAGTAGCATCCGCCCCCTGATCATTTATGATGTCCCAGGGATTTACAACATTCCCCTGAGATTTACTCATCTTTCGACCCTTCTCGTCTAATATTAGTCCTAGACAGATAACATTTTTATAACTTGGTTGATCGAGTAATAGAGTTGATAGCGCGAGTAGGCTGTAGAACCAACCGCGTGTTTGATCGACGGCTTCACAAATGTAATCTGCAGGGAAAAACTTGTTTTCTTCTAATTCTGCTATCGTATTCTTAGAAATCGCATGCCATTGTGCGTAAGGCATCGCCCCAGAATCATACCAGGCGTCCATTACCTCTGGTGTACGTTGGCTTGTTCCGCCGCAAATTGAACATGTGATTTCGATTTCGTCTATATAGGGTCTATGTAGGTCTAAGTTGGGCAACTGTTTTCTGTTTGGCATAGTCACGATCTTTTCAAGATCGGATAAGCTACCCACGCATGTATAATTTTTGCAGTGATCACATTGCCATATGGGAAGTGGTGTTCCCCAGTATCGCTCTCGGGAAATAGCCCAATCCACTCCTCCTCTTAACCAGTCGCCAAATCTGCCTTGCTTAATGTGTTGGGGATGCCAGGAAATCTTGTCATTATTAGAAATGATATTAGTTTTCATGGCTGTAGTTTGGATATACCATGATTCCTTCGCGTAGTAGAGTAAAGGTGACTTGCACCTCCAACAGAACGGATATGTATGTAGATACGTTTCTTGACGGTACAAAAGGTCTCTTTCTTCTAGGGATTTTGTTATTTCAGCGTCGGCATCCTTTACAAATTTACCGGAGAACTCATAATTTCCGGTTATAAATCCCTCCAGATTTACGTGTTGTATGAAAGGGAGGCCATGCTTTCTCCCCAATCCGATGTCCTCCTCTCCGAATGCTGGTGCTATATGGACTATGCCTGTACCATCTTCGAGGGAAACGTAATCAGCACCAATTATGTGAGGTTGAAAGTCCGTCTCGGGACCCAAAATGGAGTATTCTCCTTCATTCTGTTTATTGGGCCGTTTAAATCTTTGTATCTCAGTCCCATAGTCCAATGGATCGAATAGTTTGACGTAGCTAATTCCTACAAGCTCATTACCTCGCAGAGTTCCAATTAATGAACAATTATCGTCCAGTGTTTTAGAAACAAGATCTGTGGCCAATATAAGGAACTCAGAACGACCTTCACCAAGAGCCCTTTTTACTATGGAATAATAGGCATTGGGCTGGACTGCTAGGGCGGTATTTGCTGGAAGGGTCCATGGCGTCGTTGTCCACGCTACGAAGTAGACTTTAGTATCTGTAGATATGGCTGGCAACGTATTTTTTAGAGTTTTTGCTTCGGTGGCTCCTAGATTGACTTGAAATTTCACGAATATCGAAGGATCCTTTGTATCTTCCTGGTATCCCTGAGCCACTTCATGAGAGCTTAAAGAACACGAACATCTAGGGCAATGCGGTGTTGCCTTCATGCCTTTATAGACTAGACCTTTATCCCAGAGTTGTTTGAGGATCCACCAGCAGGTTTCTATATAGGAGTTATCCAGGGTCCTGTAAGGGTTTTCCATGTCAACCCAATATCCGATTCGATGCGTTAGATCTTCCCATTCTTTGACATACCTGAAAACACTTTCCCTGCAACGCTTGTTGAATTTTTCTATACCGTAATCCTCGATTTCTTTCTTAGATCGTAGGCCCAGCTCTTTTTCTACTTCTAATTCAACTGGTAGGCCATGGGTATCCCATCCTCCTTTTCTATATGGTTGATATCCCTTCATTGATTTATATCTACATATCACATCCTTAAATACTCTTGCTAGAACGTGATGCATCCCCGGGCTTCCATTCGCAGTAGGAGGGCCTTCAAACAGCATGAATCTACCCTTGTTACCTCTTTGACTGGATTTTAGAAAGATGTCATTTTCCTTCCAGAACCTTAATATCCCTTCTTCCATGTCTGGGAAATTGGCTCTACTTGTTACGTCGTTGAACATTATTAATTAACTCGCTACAGGATATAGTTTAATTTTGGACATTTAGATTGGATAACTATCTTGTAGGATTGGTCTTCTAATCGACACTCAATTTCTTCCCTGGTTGGTATCCCGTTTTCCCCTTTGGCTTCGGTTTTAAAACTAGCTGCGCAGGAAGCAAACAGGGCTGCCTTAATGGGGTCTTCAATTTCCAGATATCGTACCAGATAGGCGCCTACGAATACATCCCCAGCGCCAGTTGGATCACCTTGTATTCCCGAAAATGCTGGAACCCTATACCACACACCTTTTGCAAATAAGAGTGACCCTTCGGTTCCTTCGGTTACAATCACTATTTTATTCGACCGTAACCACGATAGAGGTATCAACCCATCAAGAAGATCCTCTGTGGATAGAAACAAAAACATTGCCTTTTCTATGTCTATATGATTGCTCCAATTCAAGGCTGACACTTGACCTGATGTATCCCATGTTCTTAACCATCCCTGAAGGGATATAGCCAGTAGAGAATTGGGAAAACTAAAAATTAATTCGGGATCAATTTCGTGTGCTACTGGAGCAAATACTACCACCGAGGAGTCAAGCATTTCTTTCGGTATATCGTGCACCTCTATGGGATTCGCCAGTGATTTTAAAACCTGGTTACGTTTGCCGTTGAAGTAGGTATTTTCGAAAGACGTGTTAATCGTTGACCTTAAGTTCATGTAAAAGTAGAAATTCCTAGCTATGTTCGTCCCCAACTCTGGGTTACATCGAGTAAGCAAACCGGTTTTCATCCCCAGTCGTGTGGTTGTCATACCTGTGTAGTATGCTGCTCCTCCTACGAGGGTCTGTCCATTGGTAATGTCTTTTGTTACGTGTCCTATAACACTCATATCAATATGTGTTGAACTAGTCATAATACAAAAGCATGAAGAATTCTTTGTTACCTGAATTACCTAGAATGGGTGAGGTAATCAAATTTCGGATCCTAATTTTTTGACCGATTGCCCATTTTGAAATTCTACCCAGCACTTTTGAGTGTACCGACGGATCTTTGATGATTCCCTTTTTCCCAATCTCGTTTTTGCAGGCTTCGAATTGGGGTTTAATCAGTGATACGATAGGGGCATTTGGGTTAAGATGCTCTTTGATATTTGGTATGACTTTGGTAATGGATATAAATGATACGTCTACTACAGCGATATCGATCTTATGTGGAAGATCAAATGGATAATGAGCATTAACTTTTTCTATTACGTGCACTCGAGGATCCGTCCTTAATCTATAATCCATCTGTCCGTGACCGACGTCCAATGCATAAACCATTGCGGCATCGTTTTGGAGGAGACAATCAGTGAATCCACCGGTAGACGCTCCGATATCCAGGGCCGTTAAACCTGAAGTATGGATGTCGAATCTACGTAAGGCATGGGATAATTTAGTGCCTCCTCTGCTTACGTAGTCCGGTCTTTTTTTAATATAAACCTCGGCATCAGAGGCAGTTTGTTGCCCTGATTTATATGCTTTCTGGTGGTTTACATAAACTCTGCCAGCCATTATAAGCGCCTGGGCTTTTCCTCGAGTTTCTGTGAGGCCCAGGTCCATTATGAGCTGATCAAGGCGTTTTTTTCCTAAATGTTTGATTAGAATTCTCCTGATTTCAAATTGACACTATAATGGGGACTAATTATAATCTTCAAGCCTAGGAGACTAAAGAAGAAGTGCCCAAGAGAACTTATCAACCCAAGAATAGACGAAGAAAGAGAGTCCATGGCTTTCAGGCCAGGATGAGAACTCGGACAGGTCAAGACGTGATTAAGCGTCGTCGATTCAAGGGTAGAATTCGGTTATCTGCTTAGCATAATACTGAGTATATGCAGAAACAAAACCGGCTGAAAGATAGCAAGCGGTTTGCTGAGATATTTGATACTAGGCAAGTCTGGGTGGATAGTTTTCTGGTACTTAAAGCCTCGCCAAACCAAGGTGAAGAGTCGCGTTATGGACTGGTTGCCTCGCGAAAGGTAGGTAAGGCTGTTGTACGTAATACCTTAAAGCGTCGTATAAGAGAGATTCTTCGGAATCTAGAAGTTAAACCCGGATGGGATATTGTTTTTGTTTTAAGAAAGAGAAGGGTAATGGCAAGTTATTATCAACTAAGATCTTCGGCTAGCCGACTATTGACCAGAGCTGGTCTTGCCGTTTTAAATAACATACCTCATAGATCGGAGGACTTGGGCTAATGGTATTGATATCCGTCTTTCTTATCAGGGTGTACCGAGCTGGTATAGCTCCCTTTTTATCAACATCATGTAGGTTCGAACCTACTTGTTCTAGATTTGCCGAGGAGGCTTTTAAGCAGCATGGATTCTACAAAGGATCGTATCTTTCCCTAAAAAGAGTCTTTAGATGCAGCCCGTTTGGATCAATAGGTTATGACCAGGTCCCGTAGTTTGAATAACTACAGTGTCGGACATGAAGATTTACGACATACATATTTACCCATGATTTGGAATACGCCCCGTCTGTTCATACTAGTAACTCTAGTAGCTTTTATTTCGTTGACTTTTTCCGGTTGTACAGGTCGAGATATTATATCTGTCGCCGAAGGATGGTCTCCTTTAGCTGTAGAGGACACTATTGTTTATGTCGCGACTAAGGACAGCAAAATTATGGCACTAGATTCGAATGCCTTGGAACGAGATCAAAGAAATCCTCCAATTTGGGAATTTGAGTCTAGTCAAGAAGATATTTTAGGCTCTGTTTTCGGTTCCCCGGCTATAGGCGACGAGTTTATATATGTAGCTGGGAGCCTAGAAAAGGAAACCACTGGACAAATTATAGCTCTTAAAAAAGATAGACTTAGTAATAGCCAACTTCAACGAGAAGAGTGGAAACAGAGAGTGTCAGGTGGGATCATTGGGGCGCCGGTTTTCTATGAAGGAGTCGTCATTGTTACCACGGACGTAGGTAAGATTTATTGTTTTGATGCACAGAGTGGAGAAAAGGTTTGGACTTATGAAACGGAAGGGGCCAAGAAAAATAATGGCAAGGAAAAATCTATTTGGTCTACACCTGTAGTTGAAAACGGAGTCGTTTATGTCGGATCTATGGATCAGTTTTTTTACGCATTATCGATTAATCCAGAGATGAGTGCCTCTGAACGATTATTATGGAAATTTAAGACAAATGGAGCGGTGGTCGGTAAAGCACTGCTAGTTGAAGACTTGGTTATATTTGGTTCTTTCGATAGAAATCTTTATGCACTAGATAAAACGGAAGGCGGCAAGTTAGTTTGGACGTTTAAATCAGATAATCTGGTCTGGGCTGCACCGGTTTCTGATGGTGAAACGGTTTATGCAGTGGCTAGCGATGGCAAGGTGTATTCCTTGCCTCTATATCGTTTGCCAGGAGAGCGTATCCATTGGACCCAGGATCTGTTGGAACCAGTTTTTTCTGATCCCGTTTTGACTGATGAAGGTCTAGTAATTGCGACTGATAAAGGTACAGTATCTCTTGTAGATCAAGTCGATGGGTCCGTAGATGTTATACCTATATCGACTCAAGAGGATATCAGAGCTCCAGTAATAACGTTGCGATTGGGTGAATCACCCCTAGTGGTTTTATCCGATCTTGATGGAGTTATACGGGCTATTGACGTCAAAAGATGGCGTGTGATTTGGACTATGCAGAGTATGGAGTGATACTTGATTGATGCAATAACATTTTTGTGGACAGAAGGTTTGCTAAGGCCAATGATTAATGCTTTGGTATTTCTCTATTCCATACTATTCAGCAATATGGGGCTTTCTATAATAGCCTTCACGATCTTTATTCGAGTAATGACTACCCCACTTACTATAAGACAGGTGAAGCAGATGCGCTCGATGAGTCTCCTTCAGCCCAAGCTGAAGGCTCTGCGTGAAAAATACAAGGGCGATTCCAGAAAGATGTCCCAAGAAACAATGAGGATATATAAGGCAGCCGGTGTTAATCCACTAGGTTGTTTAGGGCCGTTGATTATTCAACTTCCGATTTGGATAGCTTTGTTCCAGGCTTTGATCAGGATTCTTCCAACTAATCCTGACACGCTTGTAGGCTTATCTACGAAGTTTTATGTGTGGATGCCATTAGTTCATGAGTCGGTTCCCTTGAATCCTAATTTCTTATGGATGAACTTGGCCGAGCCTGATCCAACAAATCTCATCATGCCATTGCTTGTTGGTGCTTCTACATGGGCACAACAAAGGATGACAACAAGTCCATCTACCGATCCGCGACAGCAACAAACTAACACAATGATGTTATGGATGATGCCAATAATGCTTGGTCTCTTGAGTATGACTTTCCCCAGTGGCTTAGCTTTGTATTGGACCGTATCCAATTTAGTAGGAATAGGAACGCAGTATTTCATCACTGGATGGGACCCGTTGTTCGGAAGAGGGCCAGTACCGGTTGATGACACAGAAGATCAGCCTGAACAGGAGGATGTAGAAAATGGAAAACCAGGAGAGCCGGATAGTGAAAGCGAAGAACATCGAAGAGGCGATAGAAGTCGCCATGCACGAACTAGACGCCGCTCGAGACGAACTAGAGGTCGCAATTCTTGATAGAGGCAAGCCTGGCTTTTTGGGACTGGGATCAGAGATGGCCCGGATACAGGTACGAAAATTAACTGAATCTGAAGCAGGTCAAGCTAGTGCTATGGAGTCGGTTTCTACGTTGTTGAGGCACATGAGAGTTTCGGCTGTATCAACACTAGTTAATGCTCATGACAAAGAGAGTGGAGGGCCTACTATAGATATTGAAGGGGAAGATTCAGGCTTGTTAATTGGAAGGAAGGGTGAAACTCTTAGGGCAATGCAATTTGTTGTAAATTTGATTGTTAACAAGAATAGGCAGAGTCGTTTGAGAGTATTGCTTGATGTGGAGCAATACAGAGATCGTAAACATACAGCTTTGGGAGAGATGGCAAAAAGAGTAGCTGATCGAGTTGCCTCGACCAGCAGGCCCATCACGCTGGAACCTATGGCTCCAGATGAAAGAAGAGCTGTGCACATTGCTTTGGCAGATCATCCAACCGTTACGACTGAAAGCACTGGATTGGGAACTGAAAGAAGGGTATCAATAAATCCTAAACCGTGAATCATTTGTTTAGCGTAGTTAAAAAGAGACGTGAGTATTTGTCCGTTGACCAGATCGAAGAAACGAATCTATAATGACGGAGTGAGCACTTTGGATGATAGATTTAAGGCGGCCATTAAGTCGGACCATCCTAGAGAAGAATGTGGAGTGGTAGCCATTTATGCGTCCGATCAGGGAGCAGCGCGTGCGGCCTTTTTTGGATTATTTGCTCTTCAGCACCGAGGGCAAGAAAGCGCTGGTATAGTATCTTCGGACGGTTTAGTCTTAAGAAAGCATACCCAGATGGGCCTGGTTGGCCAAGCTTTCCGAGAGGAAGATCTCTCATTACTCACTGGGCACATGGCAATCGGTCACACACGATATTCTACTACTGGATCTAGTAATGCCCGCAATGCACAACCATTTGTCACAAATGGGATAAATGGGGAATTGGCGCTCGGTCATAACGGTAATATTATTAATGCCCTCGATTTACGGAAGGAAGCAGAAGAACAATGGAATTGCAACTTTTCTTCTGGAACAGATTCTGAGGTTATGGCATTTCTTTTGGCTAATGCCCCAGGGAAAAATTGGGAACAACGTATAGCATATCTAATGAGAAATCTACAGGGAGCTTATTCTGTAGTAGTACAGACTAGAGATGCAGTTATGGGATTTAAGGATCCCCTGGGTGTTAGACCACTTTGTTTAGGCCAATGGTCTGACGGAGGTTGGATAATCGCTTCTGAAAGTTGTGCTATAGATCATTTAGGAGCCACCTATATCAGAGAGCTAGACGCAGGAGAAACCGTTTTAATTAACAAAGAAGGTGTTCATTCGTTTGTTTGGACAGGTACTACATCTCAGCGAGCTATGTGTGTTTTCGAGTTAATATATTTTTCTCGTCCAGATAGTCTAATAAATGGAAACCTGGTTTATAAAACACGTAGAGCTATGGGGGCCAAATTAGCCCAAGAACACCCAGCTGATGCTGACCTAGTTATCGGAATACCAGATTCTGCGAATGCTGCTGCTGTAGGCTATGCTCAAGAAGCAGGGTTGCCATTTAGTGATGGCCTAGTAAAGAATAGGTATGTTGGAAGGACTTTCATTGCGCCTGACCAGAAACTTCGAGAATTGGACGTGCAGCTCAAATTTAATCCTCTTCCGGAAGTTTTATCAGGTAAACGTCTTGTGGTGGTCGATGATAGTATTGTACGTGGGACTACTACTCCCAGAGTTATAAGCCTTCTAAAACGGGCGGGAGCCAAAGAGATTCACATGAGAGTTTGTGCCCCACCTATAAAATGGACATGTCATTTCGGAGTCGATTTGGCTACTCGGGCGGAACTAATAGCCGCGAATAATACAATAGACGAAATTCGTCGGAAGATTGGAGTGGATACATTAGGATATCTTTCAATTAGAGGTTTGTTGGACGTTGTAGATCGTCCGCAACAGGGATTTTGCGACGCCTGTTTTTCTGGGAAGTATCCTATACCTGTACAATTGGAAATGGATAAATTACTTATGGAGCGTGCAGAGTAGATCAAGTTGCGGTTTTAGTTTTATTATAATGTTAAAGTTCATTACTGCAGGTTTTAACAATTACTTCTAGGAGCCAGATTTGAGCGCAAAAGCCTATAGAGCTGCCGGTGTTGATTTAGAGGCGGCCGACTCAATAAAAGAAAACATCATCGCATTTGCTTCTTTAACACATGGTCCGGATGTGTTGAAAAATGGAAACTCGTTTGCAGGTCTATACAGACTTTCGGGCTACAAGAAACCTGTATTGATATCTAGTACCGACGGAGTTGGCACGAAATTAAAGATAGCTAGTCTTTTAGGGCATTATGAATCTATTGGAGTGGACCTCGTAAACCTGAACGTAAATGATATTATTACTTCCGGAGGGAAACCGTTATTTTTTTTAGATTATATTTCTGTAGGATCTCTGGATCCTCAGGTTATAGAACCCTTGTTGAGGGGTATGGCATGGGCTTGCAGAGATAGTGGCACTGCTTTGATAGGTGGCGAGACCGCCCAGGCACCGGGTATGTATACTGGCCAGAACTTTGATTTGGCGGGCACGATAGTGGGTGTAGTTGAGGAAGCTGACATTATAGATAATAACAGTGTCGTAAATGGTGACGTACTTATAGGGATACCGTCTAATGGGTTACACACTAATGGATATTCTTTGGCACGAAAAGTCTTTGATATCGACCGAAATCCTAAGGTCCTATACGAGCGATATTATGGCCTTGATCACTCGTTAGGGGAAGAACTTTTAAGTACTCATCGATGCTACTATAAAGACTTGGAATCACATTACTCAAGAATCAAGGCCATAGCTCATATTTCTGGCGGGGGACTTATTGATAATTTGCCCCGTGTGCTCCCTGAAGGGCTGGCGTGTTCTGTTAATTTGGATACATGGACACCCTCACCAATATTTCCGTTGATCCAGAGTGTCGGAGGTGTGGACAATTCCGAGATGTATCGGGTTTTCAATATGGGCATCGGTATGGTTGTGGTAGCAGAATTTCGGCAAGCAGCGCTTCTCCAAAAGGAAATACCCGACTCTATAGTCATAGGTCAGGTAATAGATCAAAAGGACGAACAGAGAGTCATTCTTACGCGGGCGTGAGAGAGTTTTGAGAGCCTTAATAAGTGTATATGATAAAAGCGGGTTAGTGGAGTTCGCTACAGAATTACATGATGCTGGTGTGACTCTTGTAAGCACTGGAGGCACGTATAAGATTCTGACTGGTACCCCTGGTATTCCTGTCAGTATGGTATCAGAGGTAGCCAGTTTCCCAGAAATCCTTGATGGAAGAGTGAAAACACTTCACCCCAAGATTCACGGTGGAATATTGGCTCGGAGAGATAAGCAGTCTGATATGGATGAGTTGCGGGAACACAATATACTGCCGTTTGACATCTTGATTAATAATCTTTATCCGTTTCAAGAGGTTGTGAGAAGGTCAGGAGTAACTTTAGAAAAAGCATTGGATAACATTGACGTCGGAGGCCCGTCGATGCTAAGAGCAGCCGCGAAAAACTTCCCATGGGTTGTTGTGGTAGTAGACCCGCTTGATTATCCTTGGGTTTCAGATCGGCTTCTGTCCGGCCGGCTTAGTTTAAAAGATAGACAATGGTTAGCTAGAAAGGCATTTAGGCATTTATCAGATTATGATTCCACCATTGCCTCGTATTTGGGCGATACAGAATCTTTATCTTCTAGAATTTCCCTAACAGCTTCAAAAATTACTGATTTACGTTATGGGGAAAATCCTCACCAAACTGCAGCTTTATACACATTGGAATCCCCCGCAGAAATTGGGATCCCGGCCGCTGAACTTCTTCACGGAAAACCACTCTCTTTTAACAATATTTTGGATGCTGATTCAGCTTGGAAAATTGTGAATGACTTTCCAAATATGGCAGCAGTTATTGTTAAGCACACGAACCCATGTGGCTTGGCCTCAAAAGCCAATCAAACAGAATCCTATATAAAAGCATATCAAGGAGATCCTACAAGTGCATTTGGAGGAATAGTAGGATTTAATTCTTTGGTTACACTTGATACTGTAAAAGCTATGAAAGGGATATTTTTCGAGGTGATTGTAGCTCCCCAGTATGATTCGGATGCTCTTTCTATGCTTAAAAGACGGAAGAACCTTAGGATTCTTAGAGTACCGGAGGCTAAGGATAGTGTTAGACGTGATATTAGAACTATTGTGGGGGGGATTCTAACTCAAGATTCGGATGATTTGCCGGATGATCCCAATGAATGGAATGTTGTTACCGAGCGTAGTCCCACGGCCAGTGAGATGGAAGATCTTATATTTGGATGGAAGGCTGTTCGACACGTGAAATCTAATGGGATAGTTTTGGCGAAAGACAGAGTAGTACTAGGAATAGGTACTGGTCAACCCAATAGGGTTAATAGTGTATTTTTGGCCATCCAAACTGCTGGTAAGATGTCCTTTGGATCTGCGTTAGCATCGGATGCCTTTTTCCCCTTTTCGGACAATGTGGAAGCCGCGTCTCGGTCAGGTGTGACAGCTATTATCCAGCCGGGGGGATCAATAAGGGACGAAGAGTCTATAGAGGTCGCAAATACTCACAACCTGGCCATGATTTTTACGGGAGTGCGACATTTTAAGCATTAACACTACGGTTTATACCGTAAGCAAAGAGTTAAGTGTAATGAGTTTGTTTGGATAGCTAGTTCATAGGTAAACTATGCTACCCCTACTATCAGGGAGATCCCAAAACACGTTGGATGCTTGAATAAATATATCCTTTTTGACCATACTATTCACATCATATGTTAATCGGTATTGACTCCCTCATAGTAACACCATTCAAACTTACGTTTGAAGTGAAAGCATAAACTTCCACACCGTTATTTTTCGCTAATGTCAGGGTATGAGAAAAAAGAGGATCGCTATGTCGATTAATGATAAGTCGTTTAGCATCGTCTCGTTGAATGATGAAAACAGCTGCCCCTCTATGTCCTGTTTTAACAGCTGCTAACAGGCTGTTTATGTGTTTTGTGCCACGGAGTGTTGGAGCATCTGGGAATATTGCAGTATCTCCATCTACTAATGTTACAGATTTAGCTTCAATGTAACAATTCATATCAGGACCTGATAGCAAAATGTCCAGTCTACTATCTCCTAGAAAAACCTCCCGTTGTAATTTTGTGAAGTTTAAAAACGGACCCAAAGCTCCTTTGTTGAATGCTTCTTCGATCAATAGGGGAGGTAGTCTTGAATCGCAAGAACACAAAGTGCCCCCAATTTCGACGAGGACTAAATCATACTGTGTTTTCCTGGTTTTAGATTTGATCGGGAGTAGGTACGTAATCTGTCCTGGTCTAAATAATTCTCTCAAGCGACCCGAATTTGGAATGTGCACTTCTGTTTCCTTACCAGAGAGATTTACAACTCCAGAAAAACGAGACGTTCTTATGAGAAACTGTGCTTTGATCAGCTTAGTTTTATATTTCAATTTGCTTAACTTGTTTTAATGCTGGTGAAACCTATCAATATGGCTATATACTAGTGCTCGTGAGTATATTTCTTGACAAGCTCGATACCGCATCGAGAGTGAACCGAAGTTTAGTTTGCGTGGGTTTAGATCCTATCACGTCGTTGATTCCTTCTGGAGATGTATTCCAGTTTAACAAATGTATCATTGATGCCACAAAAGACCATGTGTGTGCATACAAGCCAAATCTGGCGTTTTATGAGGCGTTAGGATCACCAGGACTTGCAGCGCTCAGAAATACAATGGAGTACATTAGAGAGTTCGCGAGTGATACTTTAGTAATTGGTGACGCAAAGCGGGGAGATATAGAACACTCCAGCGTTGCCTATGCAAGGGCAATGTTTGTGAGATGGGGATTCGATGCTGTGACTGTCAATGCTTATTCTGGTATGGAATCTGTGCGGCCATTTTTTGACTACGAAGATAGGGGTGTTATTGTTTTGTGTCGAACCTCCAATCCTGGCTCGGATATGTTTCAGGAGTTGCATGTAGAACACGACGGTCTATCGATGCCACTATATGAGTTCGTAGCTCGGCAAATAGTTCGCTGGAATACAAATGGGAACCTAGCTTTGGTTGTTGGAGCCAATTATCATCAGCAGTTAGCCAATGTCAGGGAAATATGCGGTGAGATGCCAATACTAATTCCTGGAATAGGATCTCAAGGCGGGGAGTTAAAAGGTGCTGTGATGTCGGGAATTAATAGAAAAACTAGAAGGATCATTATTAATTCTTCCAGGTCCATTTTGTACGCTTCACAGGGTTTGGATTTTGCAGATAAGGCTGGGGAAGCTGCTAAAAGACTAAAAGATTCTATAAATCTTATATTAGAAGAGCAAGGATTAAGTTGGGATAAGTTATGATAACAACATTAGATGACGATGCCGCCTTATCCTCCCTGAAGTCAGCGATGTGAAGCCTATGTATGGGCAAATTGACTGGTTTGTGGTCAATTGGTAGACTCAAATTAAATTCATAATTGGTGGGTGATGGTTACTTCGGGCGAAATCGAATCCCTTGGTCAATATATGTCAGGTATTTCCAAAGATGAACAACTGGAAGGACTCGATGTTGTAATAAAAGCTATAGCCAGAGGTGCCGTAAGAATTCAGAAAAATGTGGAGATCGCTGCCTTAGGAAGCTGGCTTGGGTCGACGGGGAAAACTAATGTTCATGGAGAAGACGTACAGACATTAGATGATGTAGGGTCGAGGATTTTTGAGGAAGAACTATTGGCTAGTGGACGGATAGGTGCTTTAGGTTCAGAAGAACTGGAAAAAGTGATGGGGGAAGGGGACAGTTCCCAGGGAAACTTTGTGGTAATGATGGATCCCATAGATGGTTCTTCTAATATCGACGTTGCTATAAGTATAGGGTCCATATTTGGGATCTGGCGACACACTGGAAAAGATATCTTAAAGCCCGGGAACCAATTGGTTGCCGCCTCGTATACGATTTATGGATCGAGTACCGTTATGGTCGTAGCCACCAAAAATCAAGTCAGTTCATTTACGTTGAATCCTAGGAATAATACATTTTGGTTAACGAAACGAGATCTGAAATTGCCAGATAAGGGCGCTTATTACAGTGTAAATGAAGGTTATTTCAACAGATGGCCTAGAAATATGCAGGAGGTTATTACTAGATTGAAAGACGCGTTGTCTTTGAGATACGTCGGATCTTTGGTGGCAGATTTTCATCGCAATTTACTTAAAGGTGGTGTCTTTCTTTATCCTTCGGACAATAGTAATCCCCTTGGCAAGTTACGGCTCATGTACGAAGCTATTCCACTAAGTTTTATAATTGAACAGGCGGGTGGATCATCGTCCACCGGAAACCTTAGGATAATGGATGTCATACCAGAAAGTCTTCACCAAAGGACTCCAATGATAATTGGCAATAAGTATCTGGTGGATGACATTCTGTCAGTATTGAATCGAAGCTGAATATTGATATTTAACTCTGGGAGGAGAATTTATGGTCTACGGTAATGAGTTAGCTGATATAGCCCAAGCCTTGGTTGTTAAAGGAAAAGGAATTCTGGCCGCAGATGAAAGTTCTCCTACAATCCAAAAACGATTCGATTCTATTGGTGTTGAATCAACTATAGAAAATCGCCGTGACTATAGAGAGATGCTTTTTAAGACTCAAGATTCCAATAAATTTATTAGTGGAGTTATCCTCTATGACGAGACCCTGCGCCAGTTAGGTTCTGATGGTGAACCGTTGATACAAATTCTTCTAGACCAGAGTATTATTCCGGGGATAAAAGTTGATAAAAGCACAAAGCCTTTAGCTGGTTCTGATGGAGAGCTAATTACTGAAGGATTAGATGGATTGCGTCAGAGATTGATGGAATATAGAGAATTAGGTGCTAAGTTCACTAAATGGAGAGCTGTGATCACGATAGGAGAATCTACTCCCACCCTATATTGTATAAGAACTAACGCCCAAGCGTTAGCAAGATACGCTGTTCTCAGCCAGGAGGCCGGTTTGGTTCCGATAGTGGAACCCGAGGTACTCATGGACGGGAATCATAATATAGACCGATGTTTCAGGGTTACCGAGCTAACTTTGAGAGAAGTTTTCTATGAATTGTCTTTACAAGGTGTGATATTAGAAGGTATGTTGCTGAAGCCGAATATGGTTATTTCTGGCAAATCTGCAACTAATCGAGCATCTCCTGGAGTTGTAGGAGAAAAGACGATCACCTGTTTTAAGCGTGTTGTACCAGCTGCTGTTCCCGGAATAGTTTTCCTTTCTGGTGGTCAGGGGGACGATGAGGCAATAGACAACCTAAATGCAATCAATGAGGTCGCCAATGTTATGGGAGCTCCATGGGAGTTAAGCTTTTCCTTTGGGCGTGGTTTGCAAGCATTACCGCTAAAAGCGTGGCAAGGAGAAGCAAGTAACTTTGCAGTCGCTCAGAGTGTTTACTACGATAGAGCCAGAGTGACTGGATTAGCTAGAGATGGAATATATAATTCAAATCGCAATTAGGGAACAACTGGCGTGATTCTACTCCCAGGTGTTTCTGCTATTTGTAGATACCTGCGAGCCTTATAGGTATATAATAACCTTCTATATGGGAAAATTACTGATAGCTACTAGGAACCAGGGTAAAGTTATGGAATTTAGCCAATTGTTTCATAATATTCCCTACGAACTTGTTTCTCTGGATGATGAAGGAATTACAATTGATGTGGAAGAAACAGGTTCGACTTTTGAAGAGAACGCTAGATTAAAAGCGAAAGAGTATTCGCGACACAGTGGTTTATTAACATTGGCAGACGACTCTGGATTAGAAGTGGATGCTCTTAATGGGAGGCCAGGAATTAGGTCAGCACGTTATGGAGGTGATGGTTTAAGTGACGAAGCTAGAGTAGAACTTTTGTTATCTGAATTATCGGCCGTACCCTGGGAATCACGGAGTGCAAGGTTCTATTGTGTAATTGCTTTGGTTTCACCATCTGGCTACGAAACGACAGCTCACGGTTCACTTGATGGAATTATTGGGACTTCTCCAAAAGGGAATAATGGGTTTGGTTATGACCCCGTTTTCTATCTGGAACGATGGAGATGCACGACTGCTGAGCTTCCGCCTTACGAGAAAAATAAACTAAGCCATCGGGGGCGAGCGGCCACTCAAATTTTCGAGATACTAAACGACGCATTGTTAACTATATGAAACAGGATGTTAAAGATACACTGGGGCGGCCAATGAGAGATCTCCGGATTTCCGTCACTGATCGGTGTAACTTCAGGTGCCCGTATTGCATGCCACTTGAGATTTATGGAGAAAGGTATAATTTCCTTCCTAAGCCCGATATCCTCACGTTCGAAGAAATTATTAGATTGACAAAAGTTTTTGTTGGGATTGGTATCAGAAAAGTAAGGCTTACTGGAGGTGAACCGTTAATCCGCAAAAATATTGAGAAACTTGTGGCCGGAATTTCTTCCATACCGGGAGTGGAGGACCTGACGTTAACTACTAATGGATTCTTGCTATCAGATAAGGCAGGAACCCTTAAAAAGGCTGGCCTTCAGAGAGTTACGATTAGTCTAGATAGTATAGATCCATCTATATTCAAGATAATGAATGGGAGAGGATATGGGCCTGAGCGAGTTTTAGAAGGGATTCGTGCAGCCGAAAGCGTTGGATTGACTCCTGTGAAAGTCAATGCCGTTGTTCAAAAAGGAGTTAACGACGGTCACATAGTAGAATTGGCTAGAT
The DNA here is from genome assembly GCA_964439905.1 of uncultured Dehalococcoidia bacterium. Taxonomy (GTDB): domain Bacteria; phylum Chloroflexota; class Dehalococcoidia; order Lucifugimonadales. The sequence continues at coordinate 3,234 of CAYTPK010000014.1, read as the reverse complement.
ACTTTAGGAATACTAATGTCATACTCAGATTTATTGAATACATGGATGTTGGTAATTTAAACCAATGGAATTCTAATCAAGTTGTTTTGGCTGGTGATATTGTCAAACTCATCGACCGAGAGATGCCTCTTAAGCCATTATCCCGCAACTATGGAGGTGAAGTAGCTGCTAGATATGGGTATAAAGATGGAAGTGGAGAAATCGGTATAATTTCTTCTATATCAGAGCCGTTTTGTGGGGATTGTACGAGAACTAGAATTTCCACAGATGGGAAATTGATTACCTGTCTATTCGCTACCAACGGCACGGATTTGAGGGCTCTTTTAAGAAATGGATCTACCGATCAGGATTTGGAAAAAGCAATTCTCGGTATTTGGGCTAAAAGAAATGATCGTTATTCAGAAGAAAGAGCCCATGATGTCAAAGAGATTGCCTCTGGTAAAAAGATAGAAATGTACCAGATTGGTGGTTGACAGACTATGTTTAACGTTTATACCGATGGGTCTTGTTTGGGTAATCCGGGTCCTGGTGGATGGGCTGCCGTTATCGTTTCTGAAAATCTAAAATGGACCATACAAGGCGGTGAACCAGATACAACGAATAATCGAATGGAAGTTTTAGCAGTTATCAATGGACTCAGTGATTTGAAGAAAGGGTCTGAGGTCGTGGTCTACAGCGATAGTCGATATCTAATAAATACGATGACCCTTGGATGGAAACGACGATCTAATAATGATCTATGGAAACGTTTGGATGTTGTTGTTGAAGATCTAAATGTTTCATGGAAATGGGTTAAAGGACACAGTGGCGTTACCGAAAACGAAGAAGCGAATAGTTTAGCTATTGAGCAGGCCTCTATATTAAAGCCTCATGAGAGCCTGTCTCATTTGGATTCACGAGGCAATGCACATATGGTGGATGTCGGGGTTAAAGATATAACTCACCGAGAGGCCATAGCACAAGGGTTTGTATCAATGTCACCAGAGACACTTTCTTTAGTAGTTAACATAAAGCTTGGGAAAGGTGACGTTCTTGCTTCGGCTAGAATTGCTGGAATAACGGCAGCGAAGAAGACTTCCGACCTGATACCGCTCTGTCACATTATCCCCTTGAATTACGTGTCAGTGGACTTCGATGAAGATTTTCAAAGAAACGGCATACATATAACCTCAAAGGTTAGAGCTTATTCAAATACGGGAGTGGAGATGGAGGCACTTATAGCCGTATCAGTAGCCGCTTTAACTATATACGATATGTGCAAATCAGTGGAAAAAGAGATATCTATTGAATCCGTCAGGCTGATGAAAAAATCGGGTGGTAAAAGTGGAGACTTTGTTTTAGAAGAGTGAATTATTCGTTGACACCTATAAACAGGCTTGGCTATAGTAATTCATAGGGATACTGTGGCGACTGGCCAAATCCCTAATAAGGTGGCAACGTAGCTCAGTGGTTAGAGCGGGCGCTTCATAAGCGCTAGGTCACAGGTTCAAGTCCTGTCGTTGCCACCAACTGGTCGCGACGAACCTATTTATAACACTCCTGAGAGGGGTAAAGTGGTTATAGGAAAAGAACGTACTAATTGGCATGGAAATCATGGCAATGCTTGTACGTGTGCAGACTGCGTTACTCTCAGTGCGGAACAACGGAGATTTGATGAAATTACACAAGGTCGAAAGATTGGGCGTAACGAGAAATGTCCGTGTGGAAGTAGTAAGAAATATAAAAAATGTCACGGGACCTAATAATCTGAGAATCACTACTAAATTTCCTGATCTAATGATATTGATAACGTTTTGAAGACTCTGTTGAAAGATGGGGACATAGGAAAGGTTGGAACTGGATAATACATATCTGATAAACCGCTAAAATCAAAATTCCAAAATTGTTTCCATGAAATTACAGGTTTCAGTTCTACTTAGCATAGATTTTGTTGAGACTTAACTAGATTGAGTGCTGAACCTGCTTTAAACCAATCTATCTGGTTAGCGTTGAACGTGTGATTTAGAACAATTGTATCTGAAGATCCGTCATCGTGGAGTAGAAGAGCTTTCAAGGGTTTCTCTGGGCTCAGATTTTGTAGGCCAATTATGGTTACACGGTCTGTTTCCTGAACTTTTTCGTAATCGTTCGGGTCGGAAAAAGTCAAAGCTAACATTCCCTGCTTTTTTAGATTAGTTTCATGAATTCGAGCAAAGCTTCTAACAATTACCGCTTTTGCTCCTAAAAATCGGGGTTCCAGGGCTGCATGTTCTCTGCTACTACCTTCTCCGTAATTATAATCCCCAAATATAACCCAATCGATATTTTGTTTTTTGTAGTACCGAGCGATTTTCGCCGGTTCTAATCCTACGTCTCCTGTAATAACATTGTTTACCTTACCTGTTGTCCCAGTAAAGGCGTTGGTGGCACCGAGCAGAAGGTTGTCACTGAGGTTGTCAAGATGGCCGCGGTATTTTAACCATGGGCCTGCCGGAGAAATGTGATCGGTTGTACATTTCCCGACGGCCTTTAAAAGTATGGCCATTTCACTAAAATCGGTACCGTCCCAAGGGGCGAAAGGCTCCAGTATCTGAAGTCGGTCGCTATTTGGGTCTATTAGAATTTCTATATCATCTCCATTTTCTCGTGGAGCTAGATACACATCGAGGCCTCTTTCGAATCCTTTTTCGGGTACTTCTGGTGCTGGCTTAGGTGACAAGAATTTGTATTCAGAGCCGTTTGGGCCTTTTAGTGTATCAGTCAACGGGTTAAATGAAAGATTACCCGCAATACTGAGTGCAGTGACTATTTCTGGACTAGCGATGAAATTTGCTGTGTTTGGATCTCCATCGTTGCGTCTAGGAAAATTACGATTGTAAGAGGTTATTATAGTGTTTGGCTTTGAGCCCTCTTTTGAGATCCTATTCCATTGACCAATACATGGTCCGCACGCATTAGCTAGGACTGTTGCACCCATGCTCTGCAAGGTCGACATTTGTCCATCTCTTTCTATAGTAGCCCGTATCTGTTCGGATCCTGGTGTCACCATTAGTTTGGTTTTTGGCTTGATGCCTTGTGTAGCGGCCTGGTTTGCTATGTCTGCCGCTCTACTCATATCTTCGTACGATGAATTTGTGCAACTACCGATCAGTGCCGCTGATATTCTATTTACATAGCCCTTCTCGCCGATCTCCGCAGCTAGTTTAGATATTGGTCGTGCTAAATCTGGTGTGTGTGGTCCCACAACATGTGGTT
>CAYTPK010000013.1:0-33500 GCA_964439905.1 uncultured Dehalococcoidia bacterium | reverse complement strand
TACCAGTGCCATCTGAAAGGTGGCCATCGCATATCTTTTTGCCCATTCTTTCCTTGCCATAGTCTAGTTCTTACTCTCCTGTTCTCCACTCTGTAAAGTTTCAGTGATAAGCTTGCTATGACTGTCCTTATCCAATGACCGATTGATAACCTTTTCGGCAGCTTCGATTGTAAGATCAGCAAAGTGATTTTTAATCTCCTCCACTGCCCCATCTTTTTCGCGCTCAATTTCTTCGCGCGCTCGAAGAATGAGCCCCTCAGCTTCCTCCCGTGCGCGCTTCATCTCGGACTCCCTAAATTCCTCCGCTTGACCTCTCGCTTGATCTAGCAACCTTTGCCCTTCACGACGGGCTGTTGCAAGCTGTTCTTGTATCTTTGCTTCCGAATCCGATGCGTCTCTTTGCGCCTGATCTGCAGCAGTTAGACTATCCCGTATCTTTTCGGAACGCTGATCCAACACTCTAAGCACTGGTTTAAAAGCAAAGAGGTAAAGAACACCTAGCACCAAAGAAAAGTTGACCAGAAAGACTACAAGGCTAGGTATATTTATCCCTAAGTCTTCCATGTTTCTCCTCCTTCTCGCCTATTCTGAATCTTGCTAAACGACCAGAGCAAGAATCACCGAAACGATCAAAGCATAGATGCCGAGAGCTTCGGCAAAAGCAATGGCCAGAATCATGTTTTGAAGAATAGCCCCTCGTGCTTCAGGATTACGTCCTATAGCATTCATGGCCGCAGCCCCAAGTATTCCTATACCTATTCCAGGTCCTATCAATCCTAGCCCGATTGCTAGGCCAGCTCCTAAGACTTTCGCAGCACCTTCACTCAACGCTGCTGCTTCAGCGGCTCCAACAGATAGCATGAACTCTAGTCCCAGCATATTTCCTCCTTAAAAAAACGTGTTCCCAAACTTATTTTATTAATCCTGACGGCTCGAGTACAGAGCAAAAACTCCCCCCATAACCGCCGCAAGCAAACCAACGGAAGCCATTACAAGTAGAAATATCAATATCTCCATTACCTACCTCCGAAAAGCATTTTCCTTCATTCCTCAATGTTCCTCATGTTTAACCACTGCTACTGATGCAAAGGTTAACGTCAATCCAGCAAATATCATACCTTGTATCAGCCCAACAAGTAATTCAAGTCCATAAAACGGAACGCTAAAAACGAATGGAACTAGAAACGCTGATACCAAAATCAGAATTTCTCCCGCTAACATGTTACCGAACAAACGGAAAGTAAAGCTAACAACCCTAATCATCTCACTCAGGATTTCTAGGATTCCCACAAAGGCATCAATAGCAGCATTAAACCAGTGGGCGGGACCCTTTAAGAATCCTTTGAGTCTAATGAATTTTGATAAATAATTTACCCCTAATATTCTGAATCCCCAAAACTCCACAAACAAAAAAGCTACTACAGCGAGTGCCAATGGCATATTGAGATCTGTTCCAGCTGGCCTGAATAAATGAATTATGCTGGAACCATGGCCTCCAGATTCATGGTGTTCGGATTCTGCACCATTGTTATCAGTACTACTTTCGTGAAGAGTCATAGCCTGACTACTCTCACCATCGGAATGAAATCCAACAGCTGGATAAAAGGGGAGAAGACCCATCCAAGAATTAAACATTACAAACAAAAATATCGTTGCGATTATAGGGAAAAATGCCCGTCCAAGGCTTTTACCCGCTACACCTTCGACGAAGTTAAGTAAGGACTCTATTATTATCTCTACAAATGCCTGAAATCTCCCCGGGATAAGCGCCTTTTTTCTAGCTCCAAGAACAAATACCGTCAGTAGTACTACGGTCGCGAGTAACGAGGAAAGCATCGTATTAGTAACCGCTATACCCATAAGACCCAGGTTCCCTCCCTCCAGGGAATCTTCACGCTCTTCAGAAGGAAAAATCGCTTGAGACGGCAGATGGACCTGTGGCTTTTCTAGAAATGGATCGTTACCAACAAATTCAGACCCTATGGCACCAACGACAAACCCAATTAATAATAGCGCAACGACGCCCAAACCCAGTGTAATAACAAGCGACCTTTTCATTTCTGTATATTGCTAATTTCTTCTCCTGCTAGTACCTTCGTCGTTGGTGGTTTCGCCTAAAAGAGGCGCCACCATTTTGTAAATCCCATAGAAACCCACAACTACGCCCAACCCTATTCCTATAACCAAAAACAAGGGCGATGATCCAATCCAATGGTCCAACCCTATACCGCCAAAAACCCCCAAGACTATTGATAACCCCATGTACCATCCCAATCCTGTCAATCGTAAGGCTATCATCCAACCTGACATAGATTACCAAAAAAACTTCGTGGACATTATCACCAACATGTTGTCAAGTCAAGGCTAACGGTCATTAAAAACGAACCTCATAACCTCAGGTCTACACTGCCACAATGAGGAGGGTTTTGACTGTCGCCGGTAAACCATCATATCAACCATTTGTTGTATTTCCAAAGTCTTCTAAATCAAGAGTATCGATGAAATCCGTAAAAGCCGATAGCTTTTGAAGTTCTTCATCCTTAACCTTACCAGTTTTCTCAAGATTCTCGGCTTGGTCCTCTGGTAGAATCGGCTTCCCTGTCTCAGCATCAAGTTGGATCCCCGCGGTTTCTAATACAGAATCCTCAGCATATATGGGAACATCGGCCCGCACGGCTAACGCGATGGCGTCACTTGGCCTAGCATCAATTTCTAAGGTCTTTTCTTCTATCACTAAGCCAATTTTAGCAAAAAACGTGTCATCCTTTAGTTCGCTCACCATAACGTGAGTTATGACTGCACCAAGATTGTCAATAATGGCTTGAAGTAGATCATGTGTCAATGGTCTTGGAACGGCGATGTCTTGTAATCTTACCGCTATGGCATCCGCTTCAGCGGGACCTATCCAAATCGGCAAATAGCGATCTGATTCCTTCTGTTTGAGAATGACAACGCGTTGATAGTTCATAAGGCTAACGCGAATACTATCTATCGTCATCTCCAGCATACCAAGTGTCCTCCTTGGTGATTGACGGTTAATTGTAAGTATGCCGATAAAGTGGTGTCAAGGGAGTAATCTAATCCAGTCAATACGATCGAACCCTCCACGCGAGCGCCACTAAACAGTAAGCTAGTTTTTACCTGTTGATATTACCCTAACAAATAGAGTTTCTCATAAACCAAACACACATGACTTTGGAAAATTTTAAGCCACTTCTGGAAATTTCCCAAGAGTCGTTACCCAATTAATTCTCTCTAATAACGCTTCAATTTCAATAGGGGTTAACAATTTTTCAAATTTATCTGCCAAGTCACCAAATCCATTTGGAAATCGCTTTTTGAATGATCGCAAACTTCCTAAAACTTCTTCTGGAATAGGTTCACCCCAAAAATCCCAAATCGCTGTTCTCAATTTCAGATTTTGATTGAAGGTTAATCCCTGGTCTATACCCCAAATTTTCCCTTCATTATCCTTTATACAATGACTATCTTTACGATCAGCATTATTAGCTATAATATCGAAAACTGCGATGACTAATAGTTGCTCCCTGTGTGAGTCACGGAAAGATCTATAAAAAGATCCTTCCTCATGGTCTATGTACAGTTGAACCGACCCCATACCATAAGGCCCCTCTCTTATTACTGTCTGCGGAATAAAATTCCAGCCCAGTGTATCGCTTAACAGATAGGCAGCATATTCTCGTTTGAAAAGAGTTCCATTTTCGAAATCCCAAAGGGGAGCTTCACCTTTTTGTGGTTTGTATATTGCTTTGGTTATGTCGCCATAGCCATCGTCAATTCCTACAAGAAACGTGTAGTTGGACCCCCTGGGTGTTAGGAAGGCAGAGACAATGTCTCCTGTGCTGAGTATCTCCAGAATTTCTTGTTTCGTATAACCACCATGTGCCATGAAAAAATGCTCTCATAAGTTACAAGGATACATGCCCATTAGATCGCACACACATATGCCCGTCTGGGTTTATAGGTTGATTACACAGAAAACATTTCGGCCTACCTGCATTACAAATTTTGATGGCTTCTCGAGACAGTCGTTCCGCCATAGAAAGAGGTACCCAGAAGCTTATGTCGGCCGGTGCATGATCCTCAACACCCTGTTTATGGACCAAAAACAAGAACGATTTTGAGGAAGCGTCATGACCTAAAGCCAATTGTCCTACTTTAAAATCATAATCCCTGGTCTCGCCATCCCATGGAGGCTCCAACATTGGCACGGGTTCCCCTCGGTCGTCCTTTGCCAGGGTTTTACTAACTTCAAATACATAGGCCGATATATGCTCCAAGTGATCCTTCTCAAGCCAAAGTAATCCCGAAGCCTTTCCTGCCGTGATAGACAAACGGAATGTCCTGGCACCAGGTTCTCCAAAACTTTCGGCTTCTATACTTGTTAACGTTCCAAAACTGAAGTTAGATTCGTATTTATTCGTCATATAAATCCATATTAAAGGTTAATATGTGGAACTGACAACCTCGGTTACTTTAAAATAAAACAACGGTTCACTGAAAAAATCCAACTAACACTATAGGGGGGGCATATGGTGAATTCAACTATCCATTTTGGATTGCAATCTGGTCAACAAGATTCCACGTGGGCAGACGTACGAGATTTGTGGCTCGAACTCGAGGACATGAACTTTGACCATTTGTGGGTATATGATCACTATCTCCCAACCGGGACCAAAGACGTCGACCTACCCGTGCTCGATAGTTGGAGTCTGTTAGCTGCTCTATCACAAATCGTAAAAAAACCAAAGTTGGGAACATTAGTAACTAGCAATACCTTCCGCCATCCGGTGACGTTAGCTAAGATGATCACAAGCTTAGATCATATCAGTGCCGGACGCGCAATTTTAGGACTAGGTGCAGGCTGGCATGAACCTGAGCACACTGCATACGGTTTACCATTTCCATCTCCCAAACATCGTATTGAAAGACTAGAGGAAACCGTTGGAATTATTAAAGAGTTATGGTCTGAGAAACGTACGACTTTTTCAGGAAAACATTTCCAAATCACCAATGCTCCTTTTGAACCCAAGCCTTTACAGAAACCTCATCCACCAATTCTCATCGGGGGCGGAGGAGAGAAACATACATTGCGAGTTGTAGCAAAATACGCAGACGATTGGAATTGGAATTTAAACGGAACAATAGATGATTATAAACGCAAGTTGGAAATTCTTAATCAACACTGCGAGCTGGTATCACGTGACCCTAAAGAAATTAAACTATCCCTAAACGTTGATTTCTTAGTAGATACTGACGAAAACCGAATTGAATCAGCCCTAAAGGTAAACGCCTATTTAATGAAGAAGAGTTTAGACGATTTAAAAGCATGTACTATGGTTGGATCTCCGGAAGTTGTCCGCTCGAAGATTCAGTCCTTTGTTGATCTCGGTGTTACATCGTTCATCTTCAGCCTAAGAGCCCCTTTCCGAGAAAAGGATGCCCATAAGCTGTCCAAAGGAGAACCAAGACCGCTCCGGTATCATACCAACATAACTGACGTGAGACGGTTATGTAAAGACGTTTTGCCGCATTTCAATAATTAGTTTAGAACACCTTACAATAAGCGCCTAGGCTCCAAAATAACTGTGTCATTGTCCATGTTCTAACGCTGCTGTATCATTCAGGCAATCAATACACCAAGGAGTTTCCATGCCCTCAATCACTGGTGGCAAAGTGATAGTTGACTGCCTCAAAGCACACAACGTAGACACAGTATTCGGCATAATTTCCACCCACACTATGCATATATATGACGCCTTATACGATGAAAGGGAATCAATACAATTTATTGGGGGCAGGCATGAACATGCCGTGGGTTTCATGGCAGATGGCTATTCACGTGCAACGGGGAAACCAGGAGTTTTCTTGACAAGTGGTGGACCAGGAGCAGCAGACAGCATCGGGTCTATGGGAGAAGCTTATCAGGCTTCTTCATCAATCCTCCAAATTACCACCAACATTGAAAAAGATCTTATAGACAAGGGTAAAGGTTCGCTCCACGAAACAAAGAATCAATTGGACATGTTCAAATCAGTCACCGGATGGAATGCCCTTATCTCAAACCTATCCGAAATACCCGCACACATTGATAGCGCATTTCGGAGGTTCCAAACTGACAGACCTAGACCCATAGAATTGGAAATACCAACTGATCTGTTAGGTCTAAAAACGGACTTAAACGTCGGTGCCTATAAACCGGATCCACCCATAGATATAGACATCAATTCTATAATAAAGGCATCAGAAATATTAACCAACGGTAGACGTCCAGCAATACTGGTTGGCAGCGGAATCATCATGGCTAATGCGACTACAGAACTAAAGATGCTAGCTGAATCTCTGAACATTCCCGTAATTTGTTCGACTACTGGAAAGGGAGCTTTCCCTGAAGATCACATACTATCGTTGGGAACCGGAGAGTTCGGAGGTAATAGAGGTCACAGTCCGCTAGCAGATTTTATTCCCTCGGCTGATCCCTTGATAATAATTGGTAGTAGCATGCCTTATGCACGAACAATTCAGTATGGTTTGAAATTACCCAAATCTGTAATACAAATTGATATAGACCCCAAAGAAATCGGTAAGAATTATCCAGTTAGTTTGGGTATAGTAGGAAACGCAAAGGTAATCCTAAATCAGTTAATCACTGAACTAAGCGGAAGGCCCACAAGACAGTCCCCTTCGTATACCCAGGAAATAGCAGAGTTGAAAACAGCGATAACGGACAGCCTAGTGACGCAATTTCCGAATGAATTTAAGACACTTAAAGGCATAAGAGAAGTATTATTAAGAGATGCCATAATCGTCGGGGATGCAACACAACCAGTTTACCGAGCTCACAGATGCATGCCTATTTACGAACCCAGGACTTATTTTGGCCCGAACTCATGGGCAGGTCTCGGCTTCGGATTCCCTGCCGCATTGGGCGCTAAAATCGGAAAACCATCCAAGCAAGTGATAGCAATGGTTGGAGATGGAGGGTTTCAATACAACCTCCAAGAACTAGCAACAGCAGTTCAATATGGAATTGGCGTGGTTACAATCTTGTTCAATGACAATGCTTGGGGTGTTCTAAAGGACATACAAAATGACCACTTCAATAAAAGATTTTTCGCAACCGAACTCAGTAATCCGGATTTCTCTAAATTGTCAGACGCCTACGGAATACCATCAAGTCGTGTCTTCAACGGAAGAGAGTTAACCAATTCGTTAGATGAAGCACTTAGATCTGGTCTAGCCCATCTGATAATAGTTGAAATGCCCAACGGATTCGCGAACTTCCCTTACGACAAAAAATAGATGCCCACTAAATGCAGGGGCGCCGTTCATGCCACAATGTGTCCTGTTCATACGAATAAGCCACATTCAAAATAGTAGATTCACAAAAAGGCCGCCCAATGATCTGTAATCCTATAGGCATTGATCCTTTTTTTTCACTTGTGAAACCACACGGTAAAGTTATCGCTGGCACCCCCGTCAAAGGGACCATAGGAGTTTGATCAGGGCCCTTTACTAGCGTGTTAATCGCATCGAGTTTGCTTCTAGGCATTTGAAACGACTTGATTAAAGGAGCGGGTATTCGCATTGTAGGTGAAACCAAGACGTCACAAGAATTTAACACGTTAAGCACCTGCATCCTAAGTTTGGATCTCAAGCGCTGAATCTTATAATAATGTTGACCTGCAATAAGCCGTCCAGTGTGATATTTTACTTGAGCATCGTAATCAAACTCTTCTAAGCGCTTTTCGACCCATTCTCGATATAAAGCTGGCATTTCCACATACATATGAGCATAGAATATTATACGAGCCATTGGGGCCAAGGGTACTCTGACTTCATGAACTTCGGCGCCTAAATCTGATAACTTTACGATTGCTTTATCCATAGCTTGTTTTACTTCGCTATCAACCATTTGATCATCCATTAGTTCTTTGACGACCCCTACCCTTAATCCTCTTATATCACCCTTCAATAACTTGTAATAGTTTGGTACTGAAGCCCTGGAACTATTCGGGTCCTTTGGGTCAAATCCAACTATCGGTTGTAGAGTTAATGCACAATCCAAAACAGTCCGTGATATAGGGCCTGCTTGATCCATAGACCAAATGACTCCAAACAAACCATATCTACTTACTCTACCCCAAGTGGGTCTCAGACCCACAACACCACACCACGACGATGGATGTCTTATGGACCCTGATGTATCCTCTCCAATAGAAGTCGAGCACATAGATGCGGCTGTAGCAATTCCCGAACCAGAGCTTGACGATCCAGGTTCATAATCTTGGTTCCAGGGGTTTCTGGGACGTCCATATGGATACTTAAATCTGCCGCCAGAAGCAAACTCACTAAGGTTTAACTTCCCCAATAATATTGCACCTGCCTTCTTTAATTTGGTGATTATGGTAGCATCAAAATTCGGCACATAATCTCCAAGAAGCGTTGACGAATTAGTTGTTCTGATTCCTTTAGTGCAAATTTGATCTTTTACAGCAAAAGGAATGCCATGAAGTGAACCTTTATAATCCCCACTATCAATCTCAATTTGGGCCTTTCTCGCTGACTCTAAGGCAGATTCTGCTGTAACAGTGATATAGGCATTAAGTTGAGGATTCAGAATCTCTATTCGCTTGATGTAATCTCCTGTGAGTTCAACTGCGGAAATTTTTCTCTGCCGTAAAAGTTCTGCTTGTTCACTTAATGATAATGAAATTGACTCGGTTCGTTTCACTGAATCACCTTAATCATTTATTTTGAAAGGCCGATGTTGGATAAAATCTCAACTTAATCATACTTCGAGCTAAAGATCCCAAAGGCGCTTGTATAACCATGTAGATAAGTTGTTCCCCCTACTGGACCAATCTCGCCGTTGCAAAAGAATCCCCCTAGAGGTATATCTCCCACTATTTTTCTAAATACCCCCACATCATGATTGGGCTCACCGTATAGATAGGAACCCCGGCCCAGACAGGAAAACAATAAAGCCCCTCTAGGTTGTTTATCGTAACTATCTCTAAATCGAGATAACATTGCCAATATATCATCTGAAGATGTCTGGGCGTCTCTAAGGTGAAATTGTACAATCTGCCCTTCTCGCATAATCTCTCCTACTGCGAGGCCACCAGCCTTGGGCTCTAGTCCAACTATATTGCGTATCAGGAAATCTCCCATAGTTGGGGATTCCTCGAACTCATCCATCAATATTCCGAGGAATAACGAGTGACGAACTAAGCCTTGGTCTCTTTCATTAAGAGACTGATATATTTCTTTCAGAACATCTAGAGTTGGATGTCCATCCAATTCGAATACCACGTTCTCATAGCTTTTTGTAACATTTAAAGGTTTACCGATTGGCCTACATCCTTGAGCTACAACTGGATTAATTAAAATGTCACCCTTTAACCCCAAACCTACAGCTCCGCTGCGCAAAACAGATTGATCTAAAAATAGGGCATTCTGTCCTTTGGATCTACCCCCACTCGCCATACCTCCTATCTTCGTACTACGTTTGAAGGCGTAATCTAACCCTCGGATCAATTCGTCACCACGAATCGAGAAAGGATCGGTCAATAATATGAATTGAGGATCGGAATCAGGATCATTATTCACTAATGACTCCCACTGTTCGGGCCCCGCGTCCATATCCGGCATCTGGTCTTCAGATAAATGAAAAGGCCGCAAATCGACGTCCGGAAGAATTCCAGCGGTCATAGAAATCGCTGGTCTGTTTTCTATTTCTACACCTGCCCCTATGACCCCACCAGCGGAGCAACCGATTACGTGTTTACTATTCAGTCGTTTTGCAATCATGTCGGGTATCAAGTTAAACATCTCAGAATGGTGAAATGAAACAAATATCACGACCAAATCTGGATTACGCATGCCCAGCAAATCATGAATAATTCCAGAACATTCATCTAAAGCATCTTCAAGGTTTTCCTTATAGGAAGCTGATGACGCCCAATCCATACTTTCCTCCGAAATATACTACCGAAAGTATACCAAAACCATTTCAACTCGATAGGTCCTTTCCTGCTTATTGGCATTATTACAATTGTTGTTGCACAATCATATAGGACAGACAAGAAAAACTCGAGGAACTGATTTGCCTAACAGACTTTCGACAGAAACTAGCCCCTACCTCATACAACATTCTGATGATCCTGTTGATTGGTACCCATGGGGCGAAGAGGCACTTACGAAATCTCGTGAACTCAATAAACCCATACTATTGAGCATAGGATATTCTGCATGTCATTGGTGCCATGTCATGCAGCATGAATCTTTTCAAAACCCTGAAATAGCAGACCAAATGAACAGACAGTTTATTAATATAAAGGTGGATAGAGAGGAAAGACCCGATCTAGACTCCATTTACATGCGGGCAGTTCAAATGCTAACCGGGCATGGGGGCTGGCCCATGACAGTCTTTTTAACCCCAGAAAAAAAACCTTTTTATGGTGGCACATACTTTCCGCCCAAAGATACCCATGGCATGCCAGGATTTAAAAAAGTTTTGGATAGTCTCATCACCATCTACTACAACCAACCCCATGAAGTCGAAAAAGCCAGTAATCACATCATAGAACTCATCCATAAGAATTCGGATCAAGCAAACTTCCGTGGCAGTCCGACCCAAAAAGTTTTAGACACAGCATTTTCTTCCTTGTCCAGAGAATTCGATCCTGTCTATGGAGGATTTGGTCGCGCGCCTAAGTTTCCACAACCTATGATTCTTAGTTTCCTACTACGCTATCATCACTCGACTAATAATTTAGAGGCACTTAGTATGGTGGAATCGACTCTAAATAAAATGGCTGGTGGAGGTATATATGATCAATTAGGTGGCGGATTCCATAGATATTCCACTGATGAAAAGTGGCTGATTCCACATTTTGAAAAAATGCTCTATGACAACGCATTGTTATCTCGGGTCTACTTAGAAACATACAAGATCACCGGAAACCCTTTTTATAGGAAGATACTTGAGGAGACTCTAGACTATGTTTTAAGAGAGATGACGGGAAAAGACGGAGGGTTTTTCTCTTCACAGGATGCTGATAGCGAGAACGTAGAGGGCAAATTCTTTTTGTGGTCAGAAAAAGAAATTATCAAAGAGTTAGGCGAACATGACGCTTCAATATTCAGTCTTTTATTTGACGTGACCCGTGAAGGTAATTTTGAGAACCAAAACATTCTAAATATCAAAAGTGATCTTAAAACTGTGGCCGAATCCAAGAGACTTTCCGAGGAAATGCTAGCAGCAATCATTCAGGGTAACAAACAGCATTTATTGAAGGTTCGTAGCAAACGCATAGCTCCATTTGTAGACCAAAAACAGTTAACATCCTGGAATGGGCTTATGTTGGCTGTCTTGGCAGATAGTGCTACTACTCTTCAGAACGAGGATTATAAATTAGCAGCCATACAAAATGCCTCTCATCTTAGAAGCAATCTCTTTCAGCAGACCCGTTTGCTAAGAACTCATAATAAGGGACTATCTAAATTAAATGGATACCTTGAAGATTATAGCTTTCTGGCTCTAGGAATGCTTTCAGTCTATAAATTAACCTTGGATTCGATATGGCTAGATACAGCCATGGACCTTGCAGATAACATGTTAAACCTGTTCTGGGAAGAAACTGAAACTGCTTTCTATGATACTGGTACGGATCATGAATCACTTATGGTTCGTCCAAGAGAGTCATTCGATAACGCCATACCAAGTGGAGCTTCAATAGCATGTTCCGTGCTATTACATCTATCGATACTCACGGGACGAAAACACTACCGCGAAATAGCATCAAAGGCTATAGAATCGATCTCGAACTTAGCCGCACAACATCCCTATGGTATGGGAGAATGGCTAGGAGTATTAGATTTCTACCTGAATCAATCTAATGAAGTGGCGATAATCGGAGATCCTGACGATCCGGCAAATAAGGCTCTGCTACAAGTAATATACGACAACTTTTTGCCGTACACCGTAGTTGCGACCTCTCCCGAAGGGGACCCGGAAGGCTTAGACCCCTCTCCCATCTTAAGGCTCCGGACCAAAATCAATGGAAAACCCACAGCCTACGTATGTACAAACTATTCATGCAAATCGCCGGTAACAAATCCTATAGATTTGGTTAATCAACTAGAAATTCGTCGTTAGAAACTATCAGATTTTCACTTGATTAAGATGTTGATCGGAGTCTAAACTAATTCAAAACATGGATGTAGAAAATACTCAAAAAAACCTCAACAGGCCTCGGGGTATATATTATGGTTGGCTGATTGTAGCCACATCCTTTTTTATATCCTTCTTAACCGTAGGCACAAGAAACGGTTTCGGAGTTTTTGTCATACCGATGAGCAAGGACTTTGGCTGGGATAGGGGTGCCATATCACTTCCAGCTTCCATAGGATTCTACGTCGCCGGAATATGCCAACCATTCGCTGGCCGCCTATTTGATCGTATAGGAGGACGCAAATTAATGCTCATAGGGCTTCTTGGCATTGCCCTATCCACATTGAGCTTAAGTTTTACATTCAACATATTCTTCATGATCATCATGTTCGGAGTAGTAGGCGCTATAGCAAGTAGCGGAGGATCTTTAAACATAGCAGTTGCTTTAACATCTAAATGGTTTCGCAAGCATAGATCGACCGCTATAGGAATTATTGCAGCAGGACCTCCCATGGGTGCCATGATATTAATTCCTCTAAGTCAGCAATTAATCGACCTGTTCGGATGGAAAAGCACATGGATGGTACTTGGACTTTTAATCCTACTTTTAGCCATTCCACTCACATATTTGATAATCAGGGAAAAACCCGAAGATCTGGGGTTAATGCAAGACGGGAAAGAAAATAATAACCTAGTGGAAAAAGCCACGTCCGCTTCTCCTAAGGATGCACCGTTAGCAACACATGACTGGAAACAAGCTCTGAAATCACCACTTCTTTGGCAATTGTCGGGAGCTTATTTTGTGTGCGGCTTTACCACAGGCATTATATCAACACACTTTGTCCCATATGCAATAGAAAAAGGATATTCACCGTCGTTGGCAGCAACAGTATTTGGAGTAATGAGTGGACTAAACGTAATAGGAGTACTGACTGCTGGTAAGCTAGGAGATCGTTTCCAGAGGAAAAATCTTTTGGCAATAATATATGCACTACGTGGGGTAGGATACGCTCTGCTCCTGATCTCACCAGGTTTAGTAGGATTGTGGGGCTTCGCTATATTGGCCGGGTTCTCATGGATTGCTACTGTCCCTCCAACAACAGCACTTACGGCGGACGTTTACGGCCTAAAAAACATAGGCATTCTCTCAGGAGTTATTTTCATGTTGCACCAATTTGGAGGAGGATTAAGCATCCAAATGGCTGGTGAACTCCGAGATCTAACTGGGTCATATGATGTTCCATTTCTAATAGCAGCAGTATTGCTTGCAATAGCCAGTGTTGTCAGTTTCTCTATACGAGAAAAGAAGTATTCAAGCCGATATTTAATCGATTCTAAACCGATTTTACAAACCGGTTAATGTGAATCTATTCCCGTCCATAGTTGCCCATCACGGTGAACCAGGAGATCCAGTTTTATTCGAATGGATAAAACATCGTTTAGCAGAACTTGTAGATATAGATCCACTTACAGTGGTCGTTATAGTGCTCACGTTCATTTTGGTCATCCCAATTGGCATAGTCTTAGCATACCTATGGGAACGACGTCATTCTAAACAATAGTGAATGGGTTAATTCGGATAATATTCAAACGGCATATTTAGAGTTAACACGGCATTTAGATAACATCTGGTTATCGCATTTCTAGCTCTATCTAAAAAGTTATTTTCTGATATTTGGTAACTCCTGCTTCATTCCCAGCACAGTACAGGTTTCCAAGTTTATCACCCCAAATACCATGTGGATTCGCAGCTGTCTTACCCCGAGCTATAAGAGTTCCAGCTGAATCAAATACTGATATCCTGGGTATTTGATCGGAAACAAAGAATCGACCGTTTATGTCTTGAAATATATCCATTGGATGAAACAAATCTCCCCACTCAGTTAAATAATCTCCTTCTAAACTAAATATCTGTATCCTGTTATTCTCTCTATCTGCTATATAAACTCTTTCATTGTGATCTATCCATACAGCATGCGGGGTAGTAAATTCCCCAGGTTTGTCCCCAGGTTTGCCCCATGAGCCCAGGTATTTACCTTCTGAAGAAAATCGATGCACATTGGAATTACCATATCCATCACTCACATAAATATCGCCGCTATTGGGAGCTATCCCGATATCTGTAGGATGATTAAACGGGGCCTGGAACGCTGGCCTCTCGCGTTTTCCTAGTCTGAAGATAACCTCTCCATTAGTATTGAATTTCAAAACCTCATGGTGATCCCTATCAATTAGAAAAATATCATCTTCTTGAGATATAAAGATTCCATGAGCATCAAATAGTATCCCTTGTCCCCATCCAGTCAAAAAGTTTCCATCTTTGTCGAAAACTAATATTGGAGGGTCTTTTCGTTGGAACGCATAGACGTTGTTCTTAGAGTCTGTTGCCACGTGGCTGACATTGCCGTATGTCCAACCCCATGGTAAATTCCCAAACGGATGTATAACCTCGAAAGTTGTATCCCCTGATCCAATAATTTTTTTTGCCATAAAAATACTCCTAGCAAAATTCATCTACCATGCTGATAGATTATCCATAGAGAAAGATAAACCCTAGTCCCTAAAACATAGTCGGCATCTGACTTATTCTTATTTCCACAAGGAAGGACCGTAACAAAACAATCTCTCTCCTCGTACAGGGTTTCTTGATTACTATGTAGGAAACTTCCTATACGGAATCTGTCGCAGGACCATGTTGTGAATAAGAAGTCCTATCTGGATTACCTGGAGCGTATTTAGCCCTACCCTGTTTTCCGACTACTTTCCCATTTTCTATAACTACCTGTCCTCTCACCATAGTCATAGTGGGCATGCCCAATAACTCCATGCCTTCAAATGTATTTAGGTCGCTAATTCCATGTTCCTTCTCAACGGTTTGCATAAGACTTGGATCCCATAAAACTACATCTGCATCAGAACCGGGTTGTATAGTTCCTTTTTTAGGCCAAATCCCAAATAATTTTGCTGGGTTTTCGCTGAAAAGCTGTACGAATCTAGGCAACGTGATTTTGCCAGTGTTAACTCCATGAGTCCAAACCACTGGCATCATGAATTCTAGAGTACTCAATCCCGCGGCAACCTGAAAAATGTTCAAATTGTCAGGATCAGGTTCTTTGGCATCACCTATAACTTTACCAGTCATACTTCCTTCAATTTTCAGATTTTTAGTATAGCCAGTAAAGTCACTGCCAATGGTACTCAAACTTCCATCTGTTACGCCTTTCCACATTGCGTCCACGTCTTGGTCATAACGTAATGGGGGAGCGACTTTATATTTGTATCCGTGTTTCAGCATCATATCATCAGTTAGTGTCAAATAATGCGGGCACGTTTCACCCCATAGCTTTAAACCCTTCTGTTTATAATGGTTTAGAACTGGAACAACTTCCTGAGAACTCAAATGCACAGGATAGAGTGGTGAGCCCGTAACCAAGGCCATTGTAGCAGCTCGATTCACAGCTTCAGCTTCTAATATTGCTGGGGCCGATTTGAGGTGATACTCAGGAGATGTTTTTCCACATCCCTTGAATTGATCTTCAAGATAAGCTTTACAGGTTCCATTTTCCGCATGAATCATTACCATACCACCTTCATTCGCTGAGGTGTGCATTAAACGCATAAGGAGGTCGTCAGGGATGGCCATAAGATTCGAATAAGACGCATCTGTGTCCGTTACGAAGGGATTCCAGGTCATAAATACCTTGAAAGAGATAGCCCCCAATTTAATTAAATCTGGTATGACACGGTCAAGATCATCCTTATCTCGAGTAGTAATAAGTCCATGAATAGCAAAATCGGTATAAGATGTTTCTTCCGCGAACTCAATAAAGCCCTTAACTATGTCAGGGTTGTATTCTCGAATACCCCAAGTATTCTGGAAGTGTTCGTGCCGGTGGGTTTCTGAACCAATAAAAGCATGAACCGTGGTAACACCACCATAGGCAGCACAAAGGGAATAGGTATCTATCTTGTCCCCGAAAATGGGATGAGCATGGCAATCGATACCTCCGGGCAGTACATATTTTCCACCAGCATCTATAACCCTATTAGCTCTTTCCCTTCCCAAGTCAGGGCCCAGTTCCAAAACTTTCCCATCCGATATTAATATATCGGAACGGGTTATACCTTCCCCATTTACTAAAAGACCACCCTTGATTAATACGTCACCCTGTATCATGCTAGACATCTGAAACCTCCACTTATGGTGAGGCTATGCTAGCATCACACCAACCCGGGAGCAAGTTGTGGGGAACAATTGTGAAAACTGCTGATTTTAGTTATATCTTACCAGAGGGCTATGTGGCTCAGACACCCGTAGAGCCTCGTGATCACAGTCGTCTATTAGTGCTCAACAAAAACACCGGGGCTATAGAACATTCATATTTTCGTTGTTTACCACAGTTTCTTAAGAAAGACGATCTGCTTATTCTAAATAATAGTCGTGTTATTCCAGCTCGAATTTTTGCACATTCAACTCACGGTAAACTGGTGGAGTTTTTGTTGCTAAGAAAATTACAGTATGGCATATGGGAAAGTATTGGCAGACCAGGCAGGAAACTGCGATACGGCCACAAATTTAAGATAACTCCCTCCAATATTGATGTCGAAATAGTTGAGAAAAGACAAGATGGAATCATTAAACTAAAACTTTCCAGCGAGGAAGGAATTGAGAGTTGGGGTCAACTCCCAATACCTCCATATATACACAACACAGTAGAAGATCCCGAAAGATACCAAACGGTGTATGCAAAATCGCCTGGAAGTAGTGCGGCTCCGACAGCTGGACTTCATTTTACTCACAATCTACTAAGGTCCTTGAAAGAGCGGGGCGTTCGAACAGCGTATATAACTCTTCATATTGGCTTAGATACATTCAGACCAGTAGATGTAGAGGATTTGAACGACCACAAGATTCACAAGGAATACTTTGAAATCCCTCCATCAACGATAGCGGAGTTAAAAAAGGCGATACTGGAACATAGAAGAATAATTGCTGTAGGTACTACATCCGTTCGAACTTTGGAACAAACTGCTCTTTGGGGGGACATACGAAGCAAGGGACCCGATAAAATCTCCGGTTGGGCTGAGATCTTCATAACTCCAGGCTATTCCCTCAATCTGACTAGTGGATTAATAACAAACTTCCACTTACCGCGTAGCACTCCTCTTGTCCTGACATCTTCGTTCGTGGAATGGAAAAAACTAATGGCTGCGTATGAAGCAGCGATTGTGAATGAATATAGATTTTATTCGTTCGGAGACGCGATGCTAATAGTTTAACTCTTCTTAGCAGAAGTCGTATTAGGTAGTTGCAGAAGTTGTAATACGTTGCAATCTGGATCTTTAAATGTTCCAACCCATCCACCCCATGATTCTTTCTCAGGGAGTCGTATGAACTCCACACCTAATGATTGTAGCCGCTCCGTTTCGTCAAAGATATTGTCCGTCTCTAAATGAATCATGATTCTAAAGGGATCATGATTCATACCTCGAACTCTATCATGTAATCCTAAGTTTAGTCTCATTGTCCCCCATCTAAAAACAACAAACTCCTGGTGGTGAGAGTGCAATGGCAACCTAAGTACCTGATGATAAAAATTCTTCAGCCTCAATAAATCCTCTGTCCACACCGTAATCCCAATTATTTTATCTATCACATTTCTCCTGTTCAAAGCCTGGAATGGGATAATTTTAGCCTTTCAATGTACCCTATCTTATACTTATAACAATATATCTACTATATTAGGAGATAGTTATGGAAAAACCCGTAATAATCGGAGCAGTTCGTACACCTATAGGAAAATTCGGTGGTAGTCTTTCCTCACTAAAAGCAGTAGAGATGGGCGCTATAGTTATAAAGGCGGCGCTAGAAATATCAGAGGTTATGCCAACCTCCGTTGACGAAGTTATTATGGGGAACGTTCTTTCCGCTGGCCAAGGAATGAATCCAGCACGACAGTCAACTCTAAAGGCGGGTCTACCCATTGAAACACCTGCTCTTACCATCAACAAAGTATGTGGTTCAGGTCTAAAGGCAATAATCATGGCAGCCCAAGCAATAAAGACAATGGATGCTGCCATGATTATTGCAGGTGGAATGGAGAGTATGAGCCAGGCTCCATACATTATTCCTAAAGCAAGATTCGGGCTTCAGCTTGGAAACGGGGATCTCATAGATTCTATGATTAATGATGGGCTATACGATTGCATGATCAGTAGCCATATGGGAATAACAGCCGAACATCTAGCGACCACCTATAATGTTACTCGAGAAGAAGCTGATGCGTACGCTCTTGAAAGCCAACTACGTGCCGAAAAAGCCATCAAATTAGGATCTTTCAAAGAAGAAATCATTCCCGTTGAGATCCCACAAAGTCGAAGTGGCAAAGACATCATATCTGAAGATGAACATCCTCGCTTTGGTAGTACACTAGACAAGCTCAAATCGTTGAAACCAGTTTTTGATATGTCCGGCGTTGTTACGGCAGGGAATTCTTCTGGTATTAACGACGGAGCGTCAGCCCTTGTGATAACCTCGGAGACTACAGCCAAAAAGCTTGGTATTAAACCTAAAGCTTATATCGAAAGTTATGCCTCTACCGCACTAGATCCAAATTTGATGGGTTTAGGCCCCTATGAATCCGCCCAGAAGGCCCTCAAAGCCGCGGGAAAGTCCATAGCAGATATGGGTTTAGTGGAAATAAACGAGGCTTTCGCGGTCCAGGCCATTGCAGCTGGTAGAAAACTTGATCTAGATTGGAGCAAGACCAATGTAAACGGCGGAGCGATAGCCTTGGGACACCCTATAGGAGCTAGCGGCGCTCGTATATTAACCACATTGCTGTTCGAAATGGAAAAACGGGATATTGAAAATGGACTAGCTACTTTGTGTATAGGAGGAGGTCAGGGAATAGCCATGGTCATATCTCGATAATATCCAATCCTATAAAACTTTCCTCATTTACGAATTGCAAATTCCATATTAAAAATACAAATAACCTGATGTTATTATCCCGAACCATAAGGTTGAGCGGCCAATCAATGGGGTTTATAATGACCCTTAACTTTCAACCCCAAGGATGTCTAATGGTAGAATTACGTGGCGTCATAACCTCCATGTTAACCCCATTCTCGGAACAGTACTCGTTAGATGACGAGACTCTCGCTCAAGAATTAGAATACCAAATTCAAGCAGGCGTGGATGGGATTTGCATACTTGGAGGAACCGGTGAAGCTTTAAGCCTTAATACTAACGAACGCCTGCGCGTAGTAGATATCACAGTAGATGTGGTGAAAGGTAGGGTACCTATAGTCGTAGGGTGTTTTATTCCTATAGAGAGCGAAATCATCGAATTCGCGAATGCGATTAAAGATAGGGGAGCGTCTGCTATGATGCTAACTCCACCCGCATTTTACAAACATAACGCCAGACAATTCGAATTGTTGTTAGAACGTATCTCCGTGCAGGCTAACATTCCTCTGGTACTTTTCAACTCTCCAAGCAGAGTAGGCGTAAACTTAGGGGCAGAAAATGTGATTCGCTACGTAAATAGGTTCCAAAACGTTGTTGCTGTCAAAGAATCGTCAGGTAGCCTGAAAGAAGTGATACAGATGGGTCAAGCATTCCCAAGCCGGTGCAACCTACTCCAAGGTATAGACGATGCATTCCTCCCCTCATTGGCTTCTGGAGCTACTGGAGGCATAATGGCTTTTGCAGGCCCAATGCCAACAATTCTTGTTGACATACTTAGGGCTTGGCAAAACTCTGATAACCAAACCGCCTTACACCGGCAACTTTCCATAATTCCCACCATGAAAATCGTGGCTCGAGAACCA
Organism: uncultured Dehalococcoidia bacterium; assembly: GCA_964439905.1. Classification (GTDB taxonomy): domain Bacteria; phylum Chloroflexota; class Dehalococcoidia; order Lucifugimonadales. The sequence continues at coordinate 13,465 of CAYTPK010000013.1, read as the reverse complement.
ATGCCCATACTAGTTAAAGAAGCCATGAACGTAGTTGGTAGGCCAATGGGCCCCACACGTCCACCCCTTTACCAACCTTCTCTCGAAGACAAAAAAGCTCTCTGGAAAGAGATGGAAACTCTCCTATCTGGATAGAACTCCAACTTGATTTTTCATTCAGCAGTCAATCTCTATAAGATAGGCTGGTATCCTATAAACTATAAGATCAGCTTAAACTGACGAACCCCTTGCTCTCCAAGCCTTGAAATAGCTTTAGAACGTGTCGACTTTCTAGATCGAAGTCAAATTCAGCTCCAATCCCTGCTGCGATATCATTCACTGTCCTTTTACCGTCGGCCCAATTCCAAACTTCATCACCAATGACACGTATGGAGTCGTAAATCATTTTGCTGTCGCGTTGTTTCATTTCTTCTGTCATCCGGTATAAATCCCAATATGGTGTCCCAGCTAGCCCTGGGGGGTCACGTTCTACCAGACGCTTTGGGACTACCTTACCCGACGGAAAGTCGACATCTTCCTCGTCTCTCAGAAGACTAGAGACCTCCTTTAGGGTATCAGCAATACCTTGTTGAAGCCGTTCAATAGTAGTACTTAGTTCCGGATTCTCCGCTTGTTCCTTTTGGTTGGTAAGACAAATAGCGGATGCTACCGCCATTTGATCACGCTTGGCTAGCAGTGCCAGGCGACGACGGACTCTTCCCTCATTCTTGGTTCCTTTTGCACCAATAGCGATTTGGTTTAGTCTATATTGGCTCCTCGAGGCTACTGTCCGCATAATATCCGCTGCTTCACTAGGACCTGCATAGGCTAACTCTAACGCGGCTATTGCTGTGGTGACACCACATCGGCGCATTACCTGAGAGTCTAAATTATCAGGAGTCAACATACTTGTATGAAAGTAAAGATCAGGCCAAGACATTATTAATGGAGAGGGCACACCAAAAACCGGATAGTACTTATTATCACTCCAAGGAGTATATGGTAGATCAGTAAAGTTCACGAAAGGTATATTATTTTCGTTGTTGAAGACCCATCTGGTTTCCTTGGGCGCAGCCTCCATGATACTAACGTAGAAATCGTTAATATACGTCGGTAAGGAATCGGGTGAATGATAGAACATAAGAGACGAGAAACACTTTCGTTGGTCATGACCAACACTATCTAAAGCGATTACGACCTGCGTTTTATCGAGATCCTCCCTATGGTTGGTTATATAATTCTTGGTCCCATGACCTTCAACGTTTATGAGAAAGCGGATGGACCTACTTGGTCTCGGTATTCTTCCGCTATCTATTAGTGCCTTAATTGTGCGACCCATTTCGGCCAATACTGCAGGACCGGACGCGCAATTCGACCCAGGCCTGGTTCCAGCAGTCGAATGACACACAAACTGTATGAATTCGTCTTTCTTGTCAGTTCCCTCGATATCTGCAAGTAGATTCTGGGCCTCTCCTTTAAAACTCCGGCATTTGATGTCACAAAAGACCTTACTAGATCCTTTGGCGATTTGCGCGGCCAGCTGCTCTGCCGCGTGGTAATTGACCACGATAGCCCAGCAGTTATTAAACTGTTGGGAAGGCATCCGCAACAACTGAACAGGTTCCGGTAAGGATTCTCGTGTTCTAAATGGTGCCGTTTGGTAAAGTAGATAGTCAGTAATGATGCCTGCTACGCCAGCTGACATTGCCAAATTTGCAGCGTGTGCGAATCCCGTAGGTCGAGTAGTACCACGAATAAAGGCTATTTTGCCCTTCACATCCGTCTTTGTGTAATCTTCCTCATTCTCCCCAGTCCCCACATCTATAACATCTAGAGTGACTCCTCCTTCTGGAGTTGGCTGGGTCCACCAAGGCAAACATGAATATGCACTCTCGTATGAGACAAGCAATTCTCCTTCCGACGAGTTTAATCTTAATTCAGCGCTGTATGGCTCCCACGACATGGGCATTTGTTGACTCAGGAACTTCGTCTCTCCATCTAAAGGAAATCTCTCTACCCAGACCTTATCTAGATTATTCTCATCTAACACCTTGTGAACAAAATCAGTAGCTCTATGATACCCTTCTGCTCCTGGCGATCGGTAAAACTGCGTCATATGTACGGCCGTATCCAACGCCCTCTGCTCATTAAACTCTGATGCTATATGATGACTAAGATCCTGACGATTCATTTAATTCTCCTCTGCGTATGCTTTTAATATGTGCATGTGAGACAATTCACACTCGACTAATCCTCCTGCTGGTCCTTTCCCGTCAATAACCATATATTCATTTGGGCCACCAGTTCCACCTCCAACACCAACTCCCACACTTCTGATCATGGGCATTCCAAATTCAGTCGTAAAGATGGACCAAGGACCTCCTCCTCCGCTCCCTGGTGGTGTAATCAAAGGCACCTCCATAGTGGCAAAGGCTTTATGCAATGAACGGACCAGATCGGAATTTTCATCTTGCTTTGAAGGATCAAAAGCGCCCATGGCATTGAACTCAATGTCCTGATAACCCATTTTATCCAAATGTCTGCGTATTCCGTCTACCACGGGTTTGGCCTTGTATCCTCTTGGTATCCGTATATCGAATCTGGCAGAAGCTTCGTGTGGTAAACTGAACGGCAGTGTGCCAGGCCCTGTAAACCCTCCTTTTATCCCATTAATGTTAAAACTCGGCCCATAAAAAAAGTTTAGTATGGTTTCCTCATCACTCAGATCACTAACATTATGCTGAGCTGCCCCTACCGGGAATACTTTATTCCAAGCCCCACTGCCCATAGATTTCCAATAATTCATGGCTTCTTGCTTTTCCTGATCAGTCACAGGGATGAGCTGATCATAGAATCCATCCACATTCACCCTATTTCCATTAACTTCCGTAAGGCTACCTAATGCATGTACAAGTCTCCACACGGGACTATCAAGAATTGATTTAGTCATCCCATGGGTAGGGCCGCCTTGAGGACCTCTGTCCCAACGACCACCACCAGCACTCATTTCGGCATATATCATTCCCTTATATCCCATCGTCATAGTTACTTTACCGTTTGGAGCTTGTGAGGCCCCAGGGCTCAAACTAGCGTTAGCTTTAGAAATGCGATCTCTGTATTTGTTGATCATTTCCCTGTAATAAGGGCTACCCAAAATCTCGTCGCCCTCAATTAGAGTAATAACATTTACGGGAAGGGTTCCATCCACGGCTATTAATGCTTCCAAGGCGTTAAGCCAAGCTATATAGGGGCCCTTATAGGAATATGAACCTCTTCCAACTAGGACGCGATCAAAGCCGCCCATCGACGTGAGCGTTGCACTATATGGGTCATGCTCCCATACCTCATGTGGAAGTACTGGTCGAGTGTCAAAATTGGCATAAACGACGATAGTCTTGGGAGCTCCAGCGTCATAGTAACCCCAAAGACCAGGCAGTCCTCCCGTTTGTATTATCTCAGCCTCATGGAATCCTACATCTTTATGTATCTCGTTAATAATCTCAGCACATTCTCTTACACCAAGATCCTCTGTGGATACGCTAGGCTGCCTAATCACCCTCTGAATCCGCTCTATGTGCCGCTCTTTATTTTGATTTAAATAGGATTCTAGTTTTTCTAAACCTGCTCCAATGGGCATGATCCCTCCGTTAATAGGATTCTAATAATCTGTAGGCAGTATATTAGTCCTTTTTTCACTGGTCAAACACACAACTACTGATTATTACATTTGTGCTATCTAAATAGTATTAAGTTCTTCTCCCTTGAGCAGTTCAGCCGAGGTAAGTGTATTAACTAAAAGCTGTGCTATCGTCATCGGCCCAACACCCCCTGGTACTGGCGAAATTGCCATTACCTTATCAGACACGTTATCGAAATCCACATCTCCCACCAACCTATACCCAGTCTTACGTGTTTTATCTTCGACTCTGTTTATACCCACGTCGACCACTATGGCACCACTGCTGACCATATCTGCGGTAATCGCATTAGGAAATCCTACAGCAGCCACTAAAATATCTGCCTGAGCTGTAATGTAAGACATGTCTTGAGTACCCGTATGACAAATTGTTACAGTAGCATTTGCACCCTTCTGTTTTTGTGCCATCATTATGGCCAAAGGTTTACCCACGATGTTACTACGACCACAAATTACCATATGCTTACCATTTGGATCGTAGCCATTTCTAACCAAAAGTTTCTGGATTCCACCAGGAGTAGCGGGCAGAAAGTAAGATTGGCCTTGGCTTAGCAATCCCACGTTAACTGGGTGTATACAATCCACATCTTTTCCAGGATTTACCGATCTTAATGTCAGACCTTCATCAATATGTTTGGGCAATGGTAATTGAACTAAAATACCGTGAAAGTGGTTGTCTTCATTCAGCCTCGTTATAACTGAAAGCAGTTCGTTTTGTGTCGCCAATTCGGGAAGTCTTATAGTTTCTGCATACATCCCTACCGCTGCGCAGGCTCTCTCCTTGTTACGAACATAAACCGCTGACGCAGGGTCATTGCCCACAAGGACAGCCGCTAAACCTGGCGTTGTTCCGGTGGAAGCTTTTAGTCTATCTACAGCGATTCGCACTTCATCTCTAACCGCCGCGGCCGTAGCTTTACCGTCAAGAATTATTGGCATACCTACCTCCAATGCTACAATAGTAAATGCCTGGATTTAGTCCTGCAAGTTCGACACTATTATCTCAACAACCCTATAATGAAACGCAACGAAATGGAAACAGATATTTCTTTACTAGGCCAAGTTTTGACTACAGGTGTAGATATCATAGAGATAGACCGAATTCGACAGTCAATCGAACGTTGGGGTGGGAAATTTCTAAACCGGATATACACCAAGGAAGAACTCAATTACTGTAAGGGTAGAATCCCAAGTTTAGCTGGGCGCTTTGCAGCCAAAGAAGCTACTATGAAAGCCTTGGGAACAGGAACGATAGGAGTAGGTTGGAAAGAAATAGAAATAGTAAGATTAAAGGGACAATCTCCCTTTTTGAAACTACACGGAAGAGCTTGCGAAAAGGCTAAATCACTAGGCCTAAACCAGTTAGCTATTAGTCTATCCCATTCAAAATACTATGCAGTTGCTACGGTTGTCGGCATAGGCCAGGTGACTCATTGAAAATCGTGTCAGTAAAAGAAATGCAATGGCTGGAAGATTTCGCCATAGCTAGTGGGTCAAGTACGGACCGGCTAATAGATACAGCAGGAGACTCAATCGCTAAAGTAATCAGGTGTATTCTAGGAAGAGTTGCTGATCGAAAAATACTATTTCTAGTGGGCCCAGGAAATAACGGTAGCGATGGTCTTGTTTCAGCCAGTATTCTATCCAAATGGGGCGGTAAAGTAACCGCATATGTACTAACAAAACGGCCTAGAAACGACACTAGGGCTTATCAAGCTACAAAAGAGCAAGTAACTGTTGTCAATGTAGGGCTTGATCCAGAATTAAAAAAGCTTGCACTAGAAGTCCAACGCTCAGATATTATAGTTGACGCTGTACTTGGGACTGGACAAAATCGACCTCTGACCGGGATCATAAAAAAGACAATGAATATGCTGGTGGACCGTGAAGGCCTGTTGGTGGCAGTAGATATCCCAACAGGGACGAACGCAGACACAGGAATAAGAAATACCTCTTCTCCCAAACCCGACATAATTCTGGCCCTAGGCAATCCTAAAATCGGATTATTCAAAATTCCACAAATGGACAAGTCTAGATCGCTCAAAATCTTAGATATAGGTCTATCATCTGTAGCAGATCGTTTCATTAACTCCCAGCTTTTGGACGATTCTTGGATTAAAGAACATCTCCCAAGCAGACCGCTTAATGGTCACAAAGGAACTTTCGGACACGCATTAATTATCGGTGGATCAAAAACTTACCCTGGAGCCGCATGCCTTGCTGCAAAATCCGCAATACGTTCTGGCACAGGCCTTGTAACATTAGCCTTCCCAAAAACGATACAGCCATTATTAACGAAGAAATTAATTGAAGCTATACAATTTCCTCTGGACATAGACAGTGTTGGGGGCTTAGCTAGAGACAGTGCAGCAACATTAAGATTAGCCTTAGAAAGTTACAGTAGCATAGCAGTGGGTCCTGGAATGGAGTTTTCGATTCCTTCGTCACAATTTATGGAAGAACTTTTTTTCAAAGGTCCGCATTACGGACGAACATTGGTTATAGACGCTGGGGGCCTAAGTAACCTCAGTCATATAGATAACTGGTACAACAAAACTAGATTTTCTCTAGTTCTCACCCCTCATACCGGTGAGATGGCCAGACTTACAGGTTTGTCAGTTGATGAAATTAAGGATAACCGTATTGAAATAGCACGGATCTGGGCCAAATTGTGGAAAGCAATCGTGGTTTTAAAAGGAGCTTACACAATCGTCGCCACTCCAAGGGGAAAAGTGTTTGTAAGCCCATTTGCTAATCCAATATTAAGTACTGGTGGCACCGGCGACGTCCTTACTGGTATTATATCGGGCCTTATCGCTCAAGGGCTTTCCGGCGAGAACGCTTCTTGTTGTGGTGTATATATACACGGAATGGCTGGAGAAAAAATAGGCAAGCACATTGGGGATCGTGGCCTTATAGCAACGGACATCGTAGAACACATTCCAAATACATTAAAAACACTAATAAATGAGTGATTTCAGGAGACTTCAATGGAACTAGGATTGAGGAATAAAACAGCTCTAATTACTGGAGGTAGCAAGGGTATAGGGAAAGCGGCCGCCTATCGGTTGTCTCTAGAGGGCGCTAACGTCGCTATTTGTGCTCGGAATCGAGGTAATCTACTCAAGGCAGCTGAAGAAATTAGAAATCAAACCAACGGGGTAATATTGCCGATCGTGAGTGACGTTTGTAAGCCCGATGATGTAAGCAAACTTGTGAAGATCACTACAGAAAAATTCGGAGGACTGGATATTTTGGTCAACAATGCCGGAACCTCATCTGCCATGCCATTTGAAAACGTGGATGATGAAGAATGGATGTCTGATTTAGATTTGAAACTCTTCTCCGCGATAAGGCTCGTCAGGGCCGTGCTCCCGTACATGCGAAGTGCAGGAAGCGGAAGAATAATCAATATAACCACTCCGGCTGGAAAGGCACCCGGTCCATCATCAACCCCTACATCTGTAAGTAGAGCGGCAGGCATTGCACTGACCAAGGCTCTCTCTAAAGATCTAGCGAAAGATAATATTTTAGTTAACACAGTATGCATTGGTCTTATCAAGAGTGGACAACACGAGGATAGGTATCAAAAAGCTCTGGAGACCGAGCCAAAGTTATCCTTAAATGAATACTATGAAAGGCTGGCTCTGGGTAGAGGTGTACCATTACGACGTGTGGGAGAGGCTAAGGAAGCCGCTGACGTAATAGCGTTTCTGGCATCGAACAACTCTAGTTATATTACTGGAACCTCAATAAACATCGATGGTGGTACATCAGCAGTAATCTGACTAGGGTTCTCAATACACTATGACCTACCAAATTGACTCTCGAGCCCAGTCTGGATGATACCGCGGGGCCTAACGTAGCCACCCTATCGCTACAGTATCAATCATATCGTTTTGCCATCTGACGGCCAGAGGAATATTCAGAGTTTAAATTCTATCTCTTTTCACTTTAACCCATGGAAACAAGTCTGAGCTAATCTAGCTATAAGATGTGAAGCAGCAGCAAATCCAGGACGTCCGTCATTCATTACATCTGGAACGTCTTCAGTAAACACCGACAAAATAAAGCTGGGTTTACCATCCCTATAAATGATTCCCGCATCATTGTAATTTCTGGCGCCAGTTCCAGTTTTATGCGCGATTTTTGTTCCCAATGGCAAGAGGGCTGGTAGTCGTGTCTTAAGTTTCTGCCAACTCAAAATATCCAAGGCAAGCCTACACAAATCCGGTGTACAACCCATCGCCATCGCTGTCTTCTCATCTTCAGAGCCTTCTAATATTCTCGATAAAAGAAGCCCTATATCATTAGGAGTGGTAGCATTTGTGTAATCCACGCTGTGGTTCTTTGCAAGAGGCAGAGGTGGGAAACTGTGTCTATGTGTCGTTCCGACCATACCAACGGATTGAGAAAATTCGTTTATATTGTCGAGCCCCAACATGTCTGCTATGGGTCCGGTGCAAGTGTTGTCACTTACAATGATCATCATTATCAAACCATCCCTCAGGGATATGGAAAAGTCTGGGTTGAGATGTTGGAAACATCCTGAATCGTTGTTTTGATATTGTTCTTCTATTTTCAATCGTTGTCCCAAAGACAATTCCCCACGATTAACAGACCGCAGAGCTGTCATCAATATTGCAATCTTCCTGACACTAGCGGATGGGACTACGACATCACCTAATCTGGTAAAAACTGACCCGGTATTAATGGACTTCAGGAACCAACCTGTGTGAAAAGCTACTGAATCGCACTGCTGGTTTAATTCTTTTATTAAAGCATTCATTTTAGACTCTCCAATCATCCAACAGATGGTTTAATATGATCATTTTTCGTATTAGTTTACCTGATGCTACTACAAACAAGAATAATTGTAGAATCAATTACCTTTTCCTTACGATTTTCCTCACTGGAGGAACGGCACATAATGAGGCGATCACTGAAACACCTGGTAAAATCACTAAAGCTAGTAAAGCTATTTCATGCGAACCCATCAAATCTGAAAGCACCCCAAATGGTAGTGGACCTATTGCTGAAGAAGTAACCATAGCAGTAGTTGCCAAACCTCTTATGCTACCTAAATGCGCCCTGCCAAAATAATTGGCCCAAATAACATTATTGGTCGTCATATTAATTCCAATTGCAAGTCCAATTAGACCTCCATAGACGAACGCTTGCCATGGTTCAGATAGAATAAACAATATCCACAAAATACTCAGACCTATAGTCGCTTGCCCAATAGATAGAACAAATCGACTGGGAATTCTGTCACAAAGCAGCCCAGCAATAACATTTCCCAAAAGAACCAATGGAGCCATAGTTGAGAGAACAAGTGCAGCAAGTCTAGGATCCAATCCTCGTCCTACAATAATCGATTCATTGTGAAATATTAGAGCATTAAAGCAAATTGGAATAGATAGATTGGCTACAACCAAGAGCCATAAGGCTCGAGTTCTAACAGCCTGTTTAAGAGTCCACTGTGGTTCGTCTAGTGCCTCATTCTGATTAGGTAGTACCCTAGTAGGGCTATCCCCATCTGGAGATAGCCCCATGGATTCTGGAGATCTACGTACTAAGGCAATTGATGGGATGGTCAATACCAAAAGAATGGTAATTCCTAAAATGGTCCAGGCGTCTCTCCAATCATAGCGATTAATAAGAAAATCGTTTAATGGAGGAAAAATAGCCTGACTTGCAACCATCCCCAGACCAGCAATAGCCATAACTTTACCACGTTTTCGCACAAACCAAATTGCAAGAAGTGTGGGGGGTATAAGAATCATAGCTCCCTGACCAAATGTTCTAAGTAAGACAACAGCAAAATAGAACTGTGTTTCGTTTTGTACTTGGCCCATGGCTATAACAGCAAGTCCGAATATCAGCGCCGCCCCCGAAAGAACGACACGCGACCCTAATCTATCAAGAATTAGACCTATAAAAAACACCGTTGCTCCAGCCGTCAACGTTCCAGCCGTATATAGAGCCGCGATTAGACCCGATGATAGGCTAAGACTATCTTTCATTGGTTCCACAAAAACCGAAACTGAGTGGGTTTGACCTGGGCCCGATATGAACTGGGATAGCACAACCACCGATAAGATAATCCATCCATAAAAAATCGGTGGATTAGGGCGTCTTATTAGATAACGTATTCCAAATATTGAACGAATTATAGGCATGTGTCATCCAAGACAAATACCTGTAGAAATTGTTTCATAGGTTTGGCCGGATACTATACCAATCGTTCGCCTGTTCATACGCAAACGCGGCTTTAAGCACTAGGTCATCTTCGAGTCTTCTACCCATTATCAAAAGCCCTATCGGCAGCGGTTTATCAATATCTTCTGTAAAACCGCATGGCACGGAAACTGATGGCATTCCGGTATCACTAGCTATTACTGTACAATTGAGTGCCAAATCAGCAGCATTTACTTCTTTCCCACGTACGATAATCTTGCCCTTAGTATCTGGAATCTTTAAAGCCGGTGTCAAAGCAGTGGGCATGATAACTAGATCCACCTTACTAAATACATCGGCTACGTTACGCTTTAATAAAGCGAGTCTACTTTGAGCATCTATATATTTTGCAAATGGGATAGCTGCTCCTTCCAATAATCGATCTATCATATCTGGATCTATCTTCTCTAATCTCTGTCTAGGAAAATGCTCGTAATAATATGCAGCCGTTTCGGGTTCCACAATCGTGTTATGAATCTCAGAAACTTCGAGTACGTTAGGTATAGAAACCTCGGATACTTCGGTACCAAGATCGCGAAATATCTCTACAACAGCCCTCATGACCTTCTCTACCTCTTCAGTGCAATGCTTTCCCACATATTCCTCTAGAACTCCGATCCTCAAACCACGCAAACTACTTCCTAGAGCTTCTTGGAAACTTTCATGAGGATTCGCAATACTCACAGGGTCTCTTGGATCATATTTAGCTATGACGTCAAGTATCATCGCCGTATCTTTCACCGTTTTAGTAAGAGGGCCAGCCTGATCAAATGACCACGAAGGTCCAAAAAGGTTATATCTACTAATTAGTCCAAAGGTTGATCGCATACCTACCACCCCGGAATGTGCAGCAGGCAACCGTACAGAACCACCTGTATCAGATCCTATAGATGCTAAACCAAGGGAGGCTCCCATGGCTGACCCCGAACCCGAGCTAGAGTGGCCCGGTGTACGACTTAAATCCCACGGGTTGTAGCAGTTAACTGGAACATTTCTTCTAAAATGGCAATCTACTTTACCAACTAATATACCACCAGCTTTCTCCATAAATTCATGGACTGCAGCGCTACTTGTTGGTACATAATCTTGATGACTCGCATATCCATAAGTCGTCAAAATACCTTTTGTATCTATCAGATCTTTTAAACTATAAGGAATCCCATGAAGCGGACCTCTATATGACCCTGATGTAATCTCTTGTTCCGCCCTGTAAGCGTTCTTCATAGCGTACTCAGCCGTCACTGTGGTATAGGCTTTTAGGAGAGGGTTAAGGCGTTCAATTCGTTCCAATGTGGCGCGAGTCAACTCGACAGGGGAAATGGTTTTGCTTCGTAAAAGTTTACTTGCCTCATATATAGTCGCTTGTTCTAAATCTATGTGTCCCAACAATAAAACTCCTTAATCACAGTACTTACATGTTCCCAAAGCTTACATCAGAGATTGTCTGGACACCATATCTATGCAAACCTATACTACAATTAGGTAATCTCCTTAAAGAACTCTTCTTGAGGCCTAGTTGTATTTAGTTGATCAAAATAAAATCCGGCGAAATGGGGTAGGTTTAAGAGCTTACAATCCTCAAAAATCGTTTACAGGCTACACTCTTTTCACTCCCATGAACGGGGATGGGACAATTTATTTGATTAATATGAATGGCAATGTAGTACACCGCTGGAGAATGCCCTATTCACCAGGTCTATACGGACATATACTTGATAACGGAAACCTACTTTATTCAGGAAAAGTTCTCAATGATCTGGATAGGTTCGAGCATTGGGGAAGATGGAAGGGCGGTGCTGTACTAGAAGTTGACTGGGAAGGGAACGTCCTCTGGGAAGTATTACATCCAGATCATCACCATGACGCGCGCAAGCTAAGAAACGGAAATGTCCTACTACTTTGTTTGACAACAATACCCCAAGAACTAGTAACAAGAATTCGCGGCGGGATTCAGAATACCGACGCAGATGGGAGAATTTACGGCGATTATTTAGTAGAACTAACTACTACAGGTCAACAAGTTTGGGAGTGGAAAAGCTGGGAACACCTCGATCCAGACGTAGATATTATCACAATGCAAGATAAACGAACCGAATGGACCCACGGAAATACTGTCTCCGAAATGGACAACGGAGACATACTTGTAAGTTTCAGGAATATTTCTACAGTCCTAGTCGTCAATAAACAATCCGGCCTAATTTCCTGGAAATTAGGGTCACCTCCACTAGCTCAACAACACGATCCAAAAGAATTACCAAACGGCAACATTCTTATTTTTGATAACGGCACCCACAGAAATGATCATCCAGTTCCCCATTCCAGGGTCATTGAGATCAACCCTTCGACCAATGAAATCGTGTGGACCTATCAAGAGCCGACTTCATATAATTTCTTTAGCCCATATATATCTGGAGCTCAGCGACTAGCAAATGGCAATACCTTAATATGTGAAGGAAACTTCGGCCGATTGTTCGAAGTCACATCAGATGGGGAATTAGTCTGGGAATTCGTAAATCCCTATTTCCACATCCCCAAGGATGCTCCAGATTCCCCATCGAGCAACTCAGTGTTTAGAGCCTTTCGTTATACCAAAGAACAACTCCCATATCTGACGACTAAGTGATTAGTTGACGGACAAATTGGCGTAGCTCTTCGTTAAATTTTTCGGGTTCGGTCCAGGGCAACATATGCCCGCTATGTTCAAAATATACCAGGCGTGAATTCCTGATGTTGTTATTCAAAAATTTCGCCCACTCACTATTGATAACTCCATATTTCGCCCAGAAAATCAATGAAGGGATACTAAGCGTTGGCAACACTTGTCTATAATCGGCCGTATAGGATTCTAAGACCGCTGCCCTATGAATACTAGTAGGCGTTTTCATGCACTCGTAGGCCATCCAATCAATGGTCTCCGATGTGGCTACTAGTTCCGGGCCAAAATATTCCTCAATCGTTTCCCAATGACTGGCAAGACGATTTTCTCCTAATGATGCCAGTCTCCCTACAAGTTCATTGTAAGATCTAAACCTATAGGGACGTTGATCCACATCAACAAATCCTGAGATTCCAATTTCTCCGAATTGTTCTATATAACTCCAGAAAATCGCTGCCCCCATAGACCAACCGACCACAACAATGTTATGTAGTCCAAGGGACTCAATGACAAACCGAAGGTCTCTTCCCATTTGGTCTAAAGTCTGTCCGTGATCACTCTTTCCGGATTCACCCCTCCCCCTAACATCCAGAGAAATAATTCGGAATTCATCTGAAAGTTCGTTGATATTTTTCGCCCAGAATTTCGTATTGAATGGTTCACCGTGAATGAACAAAATTGCCGGGTTGTTTAAGTTTCCTTCTTCATAATAGTAGAGAGGGGTTTTATCAGGGCTAACTAAATATGTCATAGTACTATTTCTCCAGGCGAAACTTCATATTAATAGATGGAGTGTAACAGAATTTATCTTTCAAAAAAGTAAAAGGGCCCCTGGATTTCCAGGGGCCCTTTTTTAGGTTACTTAAGTAAGTAGTAATGGAAGCTTACTTCAT
>CAYTPK010000012.1:0-16348 GCA_964439905.1 uncultured Dehalococcoidia bacterium | reverse complement strand
ACTGTATTAAATCCTTCAAGCCCATCTTTACGATGGCTTCAAGATGTTAATCTTCCTTACCAGGAGGAGACGATGAGTAATAAAAGCAAACGGCAAGAATATCCCAGGAAAAAAAACCCTTCTGATAGGCATCACTAAAGTCTACGGCACCATCGGCTCCAATTTTTATACGAGGCGCAACGTACTCCATAACAGAACCGCGATCATACAAACTGGCACTGAAATTATGCGGGAAACCCAATGTATGTCCAACTTCATGTGCCGTTAAGACGGCCTGCCTCTGAAGCATTAACGATTCTTCGTCTTTAATGGTGCCCAGTGTGGAAACAAGTTCTAGTATTGGATCCAATCCCTTCTCGCATGCATTATCCTCTATAGCAGGTACCATAGAAGCCCAGTAATTATGTACAGTGCGAACTCTATGGCTATCCATACGTAATTTCCCACAAATAATTTCCCCTGTTCGAGGGTCTTCGTAATGAAGTCCCACGGACCACCCTCTTTCGGCCCTGTGTACCCACTGTATGACCGAGTATCGCACATCCATAGGATCGGCATCCTTTGGTAAGTCTCGAACCTGGACGGCATTCTTGAAGCCAGCCTTCTCGAAAGCCACGTTCCACCAGAGCGCTCCTTCCCTCATAGCAGAACGGATAGGTTCAGGGATACCCCTATCCAGGTAGTAAACAATAGGTCGAATTGGCTCACTAATAGGTCTATCTGGATTCTTCTTTTCAAGCCTCCAGCGATGAATCCATTGAACCTCGGTGCTCTCGTTATAATTGGCACCATAATCTTTGAATGACATTGGACCAAAGGTCTTCCCTAGCCAAGTCATCCCAGCTCCTACACGAGGATCCAGCTTACGTGGCTGATATCCATCTTCTGGAAGTGCGACAAAGGAGTGATGCTGGCGGACACTAATGGTTCGTCCATCTGGTAAAAGAGGTCGAAGTTTATCCGAAACGTTTTCGCCGGCGAATGTTAAGAGCGCTTCTATCTCAGTGTTTCGTGGAAAGGTCTTGGTACGGGCTAAATAAAGTGTACTACGCTCCTCGTCAAGCTTGAAATCACCTAGAGATGCAGATCTAATGGAAGTTACTATACCCGTCGAGTCTCGAAGGAAAAAATTTGTCGCATCCACCAGAAATCGTCCTGCTTCTTGTGCCTCTATAATGAAGGCACCTAAGACGGATTCAGCAAAAGATTCTTGGATACTATTTGCAAGATCCAAACTGTCAGTGGTGGAACGGAAGGCGAGATTCTTCTGTACAAACAATACTTTCGGTCCTGACTGCCTAAAAGTCACAAGAGCAGACCCAACAAGATTCCCTCTGTCAAGGGTACGTACATCTATAGAGCCCACACCAGTAGCCAGGGACCGAAGATACAAGAAGTCTTCATTCAAATTGCTTACCACTAGGAGAATACGCCCATTCTTGTCGTCCCAGTAATATGGAATGAACCCTTTAGAGTACTCTAAGTCGGTCACTCGTTCGGCCCAACTGTTTTCAGCTTGTGATTTTTTAATAGCCATGATGCACCCCCAATATAAGTCCGTGTCCACACGTTACTGAGAGTATACCTTTTTTACCTAATATATCTAAGCCACCAAACGAACATAACTATTCCCAATAATATGACTATACTGCAACCTGAAATCCAGTAATCCAATTCCCGTCCTACCTCCTTAATCCATCCCTAAGTTCAATTACGTGTTCCACCAAGTATGACTGTCGATAACAAGAATCTTGTTCCAAAACCTCAAATGAAACACATGCTCAGCTGATACCAACCGTAAAGACTCCTGCGACTATAAATATCGACCCTGCAATTCGTCCACGACTAAGAGGCTCTTTTAGCAGGGTAGCCCCCAATATAACGCTGAAGACTATACCAATTTCTCGAATAGGCGAGACATAACTTGCTTGAGATATTTGTAAGGCACTGAGAACTGTAGTATATGCGGCAAAAGTAAGTCCACTCGCTATTATTATTTCTAATAAATTGATCTTTAATTCTTTACGAACAGATACCAAACCATGTTTGAATAACATATAGGGCATCAAACCTATCGCAGTCCCTAAGGCAAGTAGATACATGTAAAGCAACGGATTTACGTACTGTACTCCTAGCTTATCCCAGACTGAATATCCAGCAATCGCACACCCAGTAAGCATTGCATAGTGAATACCACGGTTTTTAAAAAATGAAAAAGGATCACTCGCTATATATGAAACCCTACCCAACCAATAGACTATAAAAATACCTACGACTATAGTCATAATCCCTAGTACAGTTATCATAGTAACTTCTTCGTTCAAAAATGCCACTCCCAAGATGGGAACCAAAAGAGGGGCTATTCCACGGGCTAGTGGGTAAACCAAAGACAAATCAGCATGCATATAGCTGCGACTAAGGAACAGGAAATATAGAACATGTATGATTGAGGTTCCTAAAACGAACCACCATCCTGGGTATTCTATTCCCTGGGCCACAATCAAAATTATCCCCAAAGGGGCCGCAAGGATTGTGATAGCGACTTGGAGTAACCAAACAAAGATCTCTTGGTTACTGCTACGTTTTAGAAGGACGTTCCAGGAAGCATGCGCTAACCCGGAAAGAAGTACAAGTAAGAATGGTAGCCAAGTCATTAACCAAAATATAGTAACTAACCCTAACACAACCTGGCAAGGCCCCAGGATAACCGTATGAACGCCCCGGATTACTGCTTATGAGTAGCTATACTCGTCACCTAAGAGCTGAATTTTATTGAAGTTCTCAAATAGCTCATTTCAAACATGTAGTGATTATTTCGTACCTAAGAAATGGAGCCAACGGACGGGATTGAACCGTCGACCTGCTGTTTACGAAACAGCTGCTCTACCACTGAGCTACGTTGGCATTCCTCAGTATTGCATCATATTGTCGAAGTTCTTTTCTATCACATTCAGGATTTATATAAAAGCCTCCGCAAACATCAACCCTACACCACTAGCCTTGTTGATCTAAAACACTCAAACCATTCTGCGCTCTAGGTTTCTGGTCCCTAAAATGCAAAAATGTCACAAGTTTCTATTTCACCACTGCACGAACATTGGCATGACAAGATGAACATAATTTTCTGAATCTGTTGGTCTAAATACTCCAGCTCTCGAAGGACCGCTGGTTTCTAGTAGAACATTCTCGGTACCAATAGCTCCAAGAACATCTAAAAGATATTTACTATTGAACGCAATTTTCGATGCCTGGCCATCCACTTTGCCTTCTATTTGAGATGTGTTTTCGCCGATCTCTTCAGCCTTCGCTGAAATCGTTAACTCTCCTGAATCTTGTCCCTCTGCGGGATTAATCTCTAGTCTGATAATACCACTGCTATCGCGGGCAAATATCGATGCCACCTTGGCGGCAGAGAGAAACTCGGTGAGTTTAAATTCAGCTTGACACTGTGTATCCTTAGTCGCATCTGCAAGAAGTTC
Source organism: uncultured Dehalococcoidia bacterium (assembly GCA_964439905.1). Classification (GTDB taxonomy): domain Bacteria; phylum Chloroflexota; class Dehalococcoidia; order Lucifugimonadales. Next base: position 12,869 of record CAYTPK010000012.1, on the reverse strand, counting down.
CGCGAAGGGCGGAAAATTCCCCTGAATTAACTGTGACACTAATTCCAAATCTTCCATCTTAAACATTACCTGTGAATTGTTATCTGAAAACATAATTTCAACAGGCTGTTCCTTATCAGACAAGAAACGATTCAATTCATTTAGACTCCGTGAGGGTATTATTACACCAATCGGTTCCTTTACAGAGGTTTCTATTCCGGCGCTATAAACTGCTAACCTAAACCCGTCAGCCGCGGCCAAAGTCATTTTATCCGATTCTATCTCAATTTTTATACCGGTTAAAACTGGTCTGGATTCCTCAGTAGCAGCCGCAAAAATAGTACGATCCAAAGCCGATTTTAAAATCTTCGACGGGGCTGTAAATCCTAGCCCTCCGGTTACAGATGGAATTGGCGGGAATTCTTCTGCATCAGTGCCGTTGATCCTTGCATCAAATGTAGCACATTTCAACTGGATACTTTTCGGACCATCCGATCCAACTATATCTATGGTACCTGACGGAAGAGAATTTACAAATTCGCTCAGGAGGCGAGCTGGTACTGATATTGATCCTTCTTCTTCTACGTTTGCTCCGATCCAAGTCGTTATGGCTATCTCCAAATTTGTGGCGGCCAGTTTCAGCCGACCTTGGTCAGTCGATATAAGTACGTTCTGGGTTATGGGTAAAGTAGTCCTAGTAGCTACCGCCCTTCCTACAACCCCGAGTCCCTTGGCAAGGTTTTCCTGTAAACATGAAACCCGCATTAATGCATCCTCCAATAACGTGGAGTTATCATACGGTCCAGGTTAAATGCCGTCAACAAACTAAATTAAGACACGTACAATCCCCACCTTCACAAACAAAGTCCGATTGCAAAGCCCTTCGTTTCCCCTCCAATAAAAAAAGACCCCGCGTCTGGGGGTCTTTTCCAGCGATTGTTTACTTTTTTTAACTGCTGATGCGTTTGATTTCTAAAGTTTCTCCGGGAGCCAAAGCCACGCGCCTTACATCTATACCAAGCTTCAGAAGCCAATAGCCCAATGTGGCCTTACTAACGTCCAGTTTGGCGGCGGTTTCGGACAGCCCTAGTTCGTTAACCAGTTCGGGTAAAAGCCGTTCTAAAGGCCTTTGGTGATCATATTCGACTCTTTGCATCAACTTTGTCTTTCTCGCCACAAGTACACCCCCGATTTCCTAGGTTTAATTCAGAATGATAGGATAGTATCACCTGTTCTGTTAAGATGTCAAGACTTTTCTAAAATTATTTAAGAAAAATTTAAGTTTTGTATAGAACATAGTAATATTTATAAGCGTCGCCATGTCATATAGAATACATTTTTACGACTAATATGGGGGGGTGATCAATGCAATTAGGTAAGATCCCGGGCCGTTTATTAGAAAAGCTTTTTGATACCATAGAAACAAAAGATCCACAGGTAATCTTGGGGCCTAGATTAGGAGAGGATGTTGCGCTATTGGATACCGGCCCTTGTATTCTTGCCGCCAAAACGGATCCAATAACATTCGCCACAGACTTGATTGGCTGGTACGCAGTTCAGATCAACGCAAACGACATAGCATGTTCTGCAGCTACACCAAGATGGTTCCTTGCAACTTTGATGCTTCCTCCTTCAATAATAGAAAGCGAGATCGAATCGATTTTTCAACAAATACTCACGGCTTGTTCATCATTAGGAATTGAATTAGTGGGTGGTCACACCGAAGTCACAAATGCTGTTAGTCAACCTGTAGTAGCGGGGTTCATGTTGGGAAAAGCTGAAAGAGGAAAATATATAACCACCTCTGGAGCAAAAAATGGTGATGCAGTTGTACTTACAAAAGGGATTTCTCTCGAAGGCTCTGCTCTTTTAGCACGGGAATTGAAAGGTGAACTATTAGCAGCAGGGGTCAATAAAAATTTGTTGGATCGAGCATCCAATTTTCTTTTTGACCCGGGGATAAGCGTTGTTAAAGACGCCGAGACTGCATATACTAACTTTGACGTTAATAGCCTCCACGATCCAACAGAGGGCGGGCTGGCAACTGGACTCTATGAGACGGCCAAATCATCGGGTTTAGATATAGAAATCTTCGAAAATGCAATTCCCATAATTCCTGAATGCAACACTATATGTCAGGCCCTAGGGTTAAACCCACTAGGCCTTCTAGCGTCTGGCTCCCTACTCATCACACTACCAAAACCTCAAGCCAATGACTTAGTGAATCGCCTGGGAGAGAATGGTATTTTCGCCAAGGAAATAGGCTTAGCCAAAGCAGGGTCTGGAAAAGTATTGTTGAAAAAAACAACTGGCGTTGAATCATTCCCTTCTTTTGATCGCGATGAGTTTGCGAGATTCCTTGATGAACGGCAGTAGTACATTTTTACATTTTAGTTTTTGGATCTTATAATAGTTCGCTAAAGGTCATATTCGACTAGGATCCCATATCGTCCTTAGAGGCCCTTTTATTAGTGAAAACAGGCGTTGGGGTCAAGAACATGGTCACAACCACCGCTAAGGCGACTATAACGCTCGATATAAAAAAAGTTTCATTAATGGCAGAATTTAATGAAACCTTTAAAATGTGTGCAATCTGCTCACTAATCTCCAGGTCAGTGTTAGTCCCCACGCTTGTCAGATACTTCTGAATATCATCAGCACTCGAACCTATCAACAACCTGGAGTTATCAGTTAAGGCTTCCAGACCACCTGATCCTAAAATGCCTTGTACGTTTAATGGAGTAGAACTAGAAACGTTGGAGGCAAAGCTATTATTAAAAAATGCTCCCAGTAAAGACAATCCGACTGTACCACCAATAGTACGAAAAAACTGTACAGTGCCTCCCGCTACTCCCATCAGCCTAATCGGAATTGAATTTAAGACAATCAATGTAAACAAAGGTAAGGTAATTCCTAATCCAAAACCCATAATTCCCATAAAACTTATGATTGCAAAATATGCTGTGTCCGGTCCCACAAGGGCTACTAAGAATGTACCAGTCCCCATAAAACCTAATCCCATCAATCCTAACGGCCTATACTGATTACCAAAACGAGAAGACATCAACTGGCCTGAGATTGCAGCGCCCAATACAATAGCCATCATCATAGGAGTTAAAAAGTTGCCACTGGTGGTGGCAGACCAGCCCAAAACCCCCTGGAAAAATAGCGGGATGAATACCGGAGAAGCGAACATCACAAAACCGGTAAGAAATACTGCCGCCATAGAAATACTCACATTTCTGTTTCGAAACAGCGTTAATGGTATCAATGGAGATACCGACCGCGCTTCAATTAACACAAACAAAGTTCCAAAGACCAAAGAAGCAATTATTAGGCCTAGAACCTGAAAGGAAATCCACGAGTATTGATGGCCTGACAATGAAAGACCAATCATAAGAGGCACTACGGTCAATATTAGAAATGTTAATCCCCAAAGATCCACGGGTTCTTTCGACCCTGCCGGTTTAAAATCCGGGAAATATTTGACCAAAACTAACAGTATAAGAATTGAGAGAGGAATATTTATGTAGAAAATCCATTCCCATGAGAGAACATCAGTAATGAATCCTCCCAGGGTAGGACCAATTAACGAAGTAATGCCAAACACAGCTGTAAGAAATCCCATATATTTGCCTCTATCTTCGGGGGCAAATAAATCTCCTATAATCACAAACGTAATAGCCATAATTATCCCTCCGCCCAATCCTTGTATTGCACGGAAAATAATCAGCTGATTCATCGTTTCACTCTGACCAGACAGCACAGATCCCAACAAGAACACTAATACTCCACCAACGAAAAACTTCTTTCTCCCATATATATCTGTTAAGCGCCCTGTAATTGGTACTACTGTAGTTGACGCGACCAGGTATGAACTTGTTACCCATGTCAATTTTGAAAATCCCCCCAAATCTGAAACTATCTGTGGGAGAGCAGTTGTAACGATAGTTTGGTCTAAAGAAGCTAGAAATAGAGACAACATCACCCCAGCCATAGTAAGTACGATCTGATTTTTACTAAGCAAATTAGACCAGGGTTCCATTTCCTCGACCTGAGACTCCGCCGATATTTGGTGTTCCAACTAGTAGACCCCTAAAGAGAATTCCTAACAGGCAACTATGAGAGCAAACTATGTGGATGTATATAGATTTATGGAGTTCGATAACCGTTCAAGAGTAATATTGCTTCCGGTAACAACCACAGCAATGTTTTCCTGAGAAAAACGTTCCTTTTCTTTGATGACTCCGGCTAGAGCCGCAGCTCCAGCTTCTTCCGCCAAACAATGTGCTTTCTCTATCATCAATGCGACCGTAAGCATAATCTCGTGATCGGTTACCAAAATGAAATCGTGCAGAAAATCCCATAGAATTTTCTGCGGAAAAGCATATCCTGAAGCTGTCGCCAATCCTTCAGAAATCGATTTCATAGGAGCTTCCGAGATGTTTTTATTTTTCCATGACAAATAACCCGCCGGAGCCTCCGAGGATTGAACTGCCACGATTTTAACATCAGGTCTTAAAGCCTGGGTTACAATGCACGCTGCTGCGGCTGAGCTCCCTCCACCCATTGGGACAAATATATAGTTTACTTCAGGGAAGTCTTCCAGAATCTCTAGGAAACAGGTAGCCACTCCTGCAACTAAGTCAGGTTCGTTAGCAGGATGCACATACCTGTATCCTTTATCCAATGCCAACCCTTCAGTATAGGCACGAGCTTCATCAAAATTATCGCCATGAAACTCTACCACTGCACCCAAATTCTCCATGGATTGGACTTTAAGAGGATTAGCGTTTTCTGGAACAACTATCAAGGATCGAGCGCCCAGTAGATTACAAGCACTCGCCACAGATTGACCATGGTTACCAGTAGAGACTGTTATTACACCTCTGTCTTTTTGAGCTTGGCTCATATTTTTGAGAAGATTTATACCGCCTCTGATTTTGAAAGCTCCCAGAGAATGGTGATTTTCATGTTTTAGGCGAATATTCACACCAACATGTTTGTTAAGAGCGTTATATGATATTAAAGGGGTATGATTTATGTATGGGGCAATCGTATCCCTAGCCCTCAGGATGTCGTCTAAAGTCGGTATATGCATAGACCAGTTACACCTTGGTTTATTTCTTTAAGTACCTTGAGAACCGTCATCAATGTCAAAATCCTCTAAATAAATACCAGCATCCCTGGGCAATTCTTCATGCTCATACAGTTGCCATTCATCAGTTAATGTTCCTGAAAATATCGGAACCCTAATACGATGAGCCGCCCAAATGATCGCAGTTGTCGCCAATGGATAGGTAAGTAAAATGAAGAGAAGAGTTAAAGCAGCCAATACACTCAATAGTGGCGTATCTTTAACAAAATTCAATATAACTGAGAATATCAAAAGCGATATGCCTACTGTGGAACTTATCCCTGTGCTGTGCAGCCTGGTATAAAGATCGGGAAATCGTAATAAACCAAGAGATCCCAACAAGATCCAACTAGACCCAAGAATTACTAGCGATGCGATCGTAATTTCCACGACAGTGGTCAAAATAATTTCCCCTTAACAAGATATTTGGCTACTGTGACGGAAGAAATTATGCCAACAACTGCCAATATCAAAACTGCGATAAAGAACTCGAACGATGATTTAATGGCCAACACGGCAAATATGCCAGCCAACGTTAAGGTGGCCGTATCGACAGCCAAGAGTCTATCAGGTAGAGACGGACCCTTTACGAATCGTATGAACACAATAAACAAGGAAATGCCTAAAATTGATAGAGCTATGTTGAGGGTGAAGTCCACCATTTAAGGCCCTCCCCAAAATGAACTTTTATGTGTTTGCGCAACTGTTCCTTGGCTATCTCAAGGTCATGTACATCCAACACATGAATATACATATATTGTCGGTCCTCGGAAAATTCCATTGTTATCGTTCCAGGCGTTAAAGTAATGGAGTTAGCCACGATGGTTTGTTCCAAATCCCCCAAACTTCCTATATGAATCCTTAGGATAGCTGGTTGAAGCCTGTATCTGAATCTAATTATGAGCCAGATTACTTCCAAATTTGATCCAAGAACTACCCAAATATATCTTAATATTGCTACCGGCACCCCAATAATTCGCACCCAAGACTTTTTATCTTTAACAACAAATATCGGGGCCAATAGTTCTCTGAACCAAACCAAAATCACGCCTAAAAGCCCCATTCCAATAAAAATGGACACCCAGTCAAAAGTAATCCTTAAGGAGGTCCATAGGAGAATTACAAGGAGAGAGAACAATAACACTCTAATTTTCATTATTACAATCTATTCAAACTCCGCCAAATTCACTGCTTCAATGTACTGCTCCGGATTCAATATTTGGACAGCAGCCTGATTGGCAATTTCGTAAACATCACCAATCCAGATAACCATACAAAGGCTCAAGCCCGAAGCCATGATTAACGGCAAAAGATATTTCCAATAACTTCTCAGCGATACTGCCCTATACTCGACATTCGAATCTTGGGGTTGACCCCAAAAAGCCCATTGCCAAATCTTGAGCATGATAAATCCCGTTAAAATACTTCCCAGCAAGATTATAGCCGAGGCGATATATCCACTCACGGAATGTAGACTAAAACCTGCCTGCAATAAACCTAACTTTGCCCAAAATCCCGCAAATGGTGGTATTCCAGACACGGAAAAAGCCAACATTATGAACAGGCCTGCAGCCCACGGATAGATTCTGGATAGTCCACCTAATCTGTATATATTTCCTGTTCCGCTCGTGCGCTCTATAAGCCCAGCTACAAGAAACAGACCGGCCTTGGTAAGCATATATTGTATGATGAAAAATATTGAAGCCGCTATCGCACCTATAGTAAACAAACTTAGCCCCAATAGCATAAACCCTACCTGACTAATTACATCCCATGAAAGAATCGTTCTTAAATCTCGTTGGCCCAAGGCTCCAAATACACCTATAAGAATACTTAGGCAAGCCACGGTCAACAATATGGGTTGAAGCAACGGATGTTCGTAGTTAAGTACTAAACCGAATACGCGTACCATCGAATATACACCCACTTTTGTTAAAACCGCACCAAAAAATACTGCAACTCCAGAAGAAATATATGTATACGCCCCCGGAAGCCAGAAATGAAGCGGGACGATGGCTGACTTAACCCCAAAGGCAGTGAGTAAAAACATAGACGCAACCGTCAACATTCCATTGTTCTCCAATGCAGCGGATTTAACAGCTATATGGGCCATATTTAACGTGCCCACTTCTCCGTAAACTAGTCCTATCCCAATCAATAAACTCGCTGACGCTATTACATTGATAACGACGTACTTAAAAGCAGCTTCCATCTGGATTCGTTTTGCACCTATAACTATAAGTGCATAAGAAGATAACAATGTCACTTCAAAAAACACAAAAAGATTAAACAAGTCTCCAGTCATAAATACACCGTTGACGCCAGCGAGAAGCATCAACAAAAATGGATGGACATAATTACCTCTGGTCGTGTCATTAAATAGACTGATAAAAGTAAAGCTCATCAAACTTATCAAAGACGCCACTGTCACCATCAGCACGGCAAAGAGATCGGCTACTAACACTATGCCAAACGGAGCTTCCCAGTTACCCAAATTAGTTACAAGAATTCCGTCGTACCAGACCTTATGAAGTAAATAAAAGCCTAGGACTACAACAGTGAATACTGTAAATAGACTAACGACTTTGGCTATATTAACCTTTCCCCAAAAACCTATGAGAACAAGACTTCCCAGTAGGGGTATAATAATGGGGGAAATTAATAGAAAATCTGTCATCCCCTCAGATTCCTCATATCACTTAAATCGTCACTGCCGACTTCCTTGTGAATTTTGTAAGCAAGCGTCAACAAAAATGCGGAAAGCCCAAACCCGATAACTATAGCCGTTAACACCAAAGCCTGTACCAACGGATCTGCTACAGATTCGGTTTGGGTTTTACCAGTTATGATGGGTACCGCATTCGGAGTCAAACCACCCACGACAAAAATAACAAGATTTGCTGCTTGAGATATAATGGCCAATCCAAACACGACTTTTATTACACTCCCTTGAAGCAATAGGTATAAACCTGCGCTGAATAGGATCCCAACGGATATGCAAATCAACATTTCCATTGTTTATTACTCCTTTTTTATAGCCAAAACAGCCGTCATTATTCCACCCACAACCAACAAGAATACGCCCAGATCGAACAACTGGGCCAAGCTAAACTCCACATGAAGATCTATCTGTTTTATGTCAATAGAACCATGAAAACTGGTCAAAAACGGGCTGCCAAACAACAATGCTGACAACCCCACTGTAATTGAGAGCACCAAACCTGATACTAAAATCCATCTGTAGGGAAGATTAAATATTCTAGGAATACCTTTTTCTTGACTTGATATAAATTGAAGGATTATGGCACCCGATGCTAGCACGCCTGCTATAAATCCACCTCCAGCCCTATTGTGTCCGTTAAACAACAGAAATATCACGAGAACTAGTACAAACGGCAACATCAAGGTAACAACGGTTTTAAGTAGAGGGCTTTTTTCCATAATCAATCTTTTCCACTAGGAGATCTGAGCATGGCGAAACATCCCAATGCTGCAATACCTATTACCGTTATCTCACCCAGGGTATCAAATGCCCTAAAGTCTATGAGAATGGTGTTAACAACATTCTTGGCATTTGCTTGTATTAATGAATTGTCAACAAAAAAAGTTGATATAGAAACTGTTTCAGAAGTGGATATAACGGCCAGTAATGTAACCGAAATTATCGCTCCAAAGAAAATAGAAATGGCCAGATTTAATCCAATTAATTGACTCTTGTCTTCTCGATTAAACATTCTTAGGGTTTTTATCAACACTAGGACGAAGAGTACTATCATTAGTAGTTCCACAAGTATCTGTGTTAATGCAAGATCTGGAGCACTGTATATGGCAAATATCGCTGCGATTGTCATACCAATCATTCCAAGTGCAAACACCGATTCTAGTCTTCTTTTGCGCGTAACTAACAATAGACCTAAGAGCCCCAATAAAGCTGAAAGAATAATCCCCAATGGATTCAGATTACTTACTTCCCGTAAAACGGTTAATGGGATATCTTCTGCTATATAAAATGCCGAAATTACCAATATCCCCAAAAACATAACTATAGCTGCCGTATAGAACCTAATATCACCATTTTGGAGATACCAAAAAACGCGTGGAGGTAGATCATATGTAAACCTTACAAAATGCTGATATGCACCATCAAAAATAGATCTCGACGTCACCAAGATCAGAGGCTTGTTAAGTTTATTTAGTAGCTTATAGGTTACAAATCCAAGTAATATCGTAGCCATTGTAAAGCCAAACGGGAGACTAAAACCGTTCCAAATCGTGAGATGCAAAACCATTTGTTCCCCGGTAATAGCCAACATGGCAGGTTCCAACAAATTTCCCCCTAGGAGTTGCGGGGCGATCCCAAAAACTAGCGAAAGTACTGCCAAAATGCCTGGGGCAAAAACCAGATTTAGTGGTACTCCTTTGATAGATTCAATTGGATTACTACATTGATTGAAAAATGTGGGGATCAGGAATTTTAGGGAATAAGCCAGTGTTACAATGCTACCGACCACAAGAATAATCAGCAATAACCATCCTTCCAGTCCAGTGGGATGAATGGATGCTTCCAACATCAATTCCTTGCTAACAAATCCGACTAAGGGAGGGACCGCTCCCGAGGAAAGGACCAATAGAGTCGCTATAATTGCAAGCACCGGAGATACTCCTGCGAGGCCTCCTAATCTATCTATATCTCTAGTACCACTGATATGTTCTACTATACCCACTACCAAGAATAATCCTCCCTTGAAGATAGCATGACTTATAAGATGTATCGTTGCTGCCAAAGCTGCAGTCTCAGTACCGACAGAGTAGAGTGCCACCATGATTCCCAATTGGCTAATCGTAGAATATGCCAAAAGCGCCTTTAAGTCAGTCTGTTTTAGTGCAAGAACTCCTCCCACTATCAAAGTGATTAGTCCTCCCACTAAACCCATAATTTCCCATGTCGGGACGCCACTGAAAACTGATAGGAACCGAGCGGTAAGGAAGACTCCTCCCGTAACCATAGTTGCAGAGTGCAAATACGCACTTACAGGGGTAGGCGCTACCATCGCTCGAGGCAACCAAGTATGAAATGGTATGAGGGCGGATTTGGTGAATATTCCAAACATGATTAAAACTGCAATTAGAATCGAGGAATTATTTGCATGGAGTTCGGAGGCCCGCATGGCGATGTCTGCAATCTCCATAGTGCCAAGAGCATCATAAATTAAGAGAAAACCCGCGAGCATCGCAAGTCCCCCCACTACGGTAATTGTGAAAGCTTGAATCGCATTCCAACAAGAATCTTTTTGTTCGTCCTCAAGGCCTATCAAGAAAAATGATGTGATTGTCGTCATTTCCCAAAATATGAACAGAATGATCAAATTGGCCGAGGTAATTAAGCCAATCATTGCTCCACTAAAAGCCAACATCCAAACATAGAATTTGATTCTATGTTTGTGACTACTCATATAACCTTGGGAAAATAAGAATATTAAACTTCCGATACCCGAAATCATCAACAGGAAGAGAATGGAATAGCCATCAAGCACGAAAGACAAATCCACTCCCATATAGGGGATCCATACAGACCGGAATTCTATAATGTTTCCATCAGCAATCGAGGGCAACTGTATTAGTCCACACACAAAAACCAAAGCTAGAATTATCATGCAAAACCAACCTAATCTTCGCTTCAATGAGAGCGGAAGGAATGGAATCACAAGGGAGGCCGCTATTGGAAGACCAAAAAAGAAAACTACCATTTCACTTAATAATTTATGCCACGGTAAATTTTGTTACGTTGTAGTGAACAGTTTATCAGGGACTATGCGTGGGTAAAAAGACACTTGCCCGCAGGGTACAGCCAAAGTTGATATAGAAACCTCATAAAATGCGATGTTATTTTTTTCTTGACACTATCAGATAGCATCGCTACGATCGCTTCGTTCTTTAATAGAAATTTCCAATCAAAGGTTTGCATGGGGGCATTGTGAAAAGCATTACCATAGACCGGAATAAACCCTTAAAAGAAGAAGCTCATACAGGACACAATAGATGGCACCCGCAAATTGAACCAAAGATAGAAGTGCTAGAAGGGGAAGAAGTACTTTTAGAAACAAGAGACGCCCTGGACGGTCAGTTTCAACCAAGTTCCAAGAATTCTGACATTTTAGAAGTTGACGCGGGACGGGTTCACCCGCTCACAGGCCCTGTTTATGTAAGCGGAGCTAAGCCGGGAGACCTTTTAGAGGTAGAGTTCCTGGATGTCATTCCTCAAACCTATGCATTCAGTGCAATAATGCCAGGGCTCGGTTTCCTAAGAGATATCTTTCTTGATCCCTTCTTGGTTCACTGGTCCATCTCCGAAGGATGGGCCCACTCGGATCAGATCCCAGGGGTACGGATCCCTGGTGCCTCTTTTATGGGTGTTTCAGGGGTAGCCCCATCACAATCCGAACTAACAAATTGGACAAAACGAGAACAGGAACTAATCGATAAAGGCGGCATGTGTATTCCTCCAAATCCTGAAGGAGCTGTACCATGTGGTGGAGTGATAGCTAATACAGGATTATCAACTCTTCCTCCAAGGGAATCTGGAGGTAATTTTGATGTAAAACAGCTAACCAAAGGATCCAAACTATTCCTTCCGGTATCCGTAGCGGGAGCACTTTTTTCCACAGGTGACGGGCATTTCGCACAGGGTGACGGCGAGGTCTGCGTAACTGCTGTAGAAATGGGCGCAAGCTGCCTAGTAAAATTTAAGATTCATAGAAATGAAGCAAGAAATAAGAATATCAGATGGCCCAGATTTAGCAGGAACGATTTTTTTGTGGATCCTAAATGGGGGGTTCCACAGAACTTTATAGCCACGATGGGAATGCCTATTACTTCCGATGGATTCAACGATGGCGAAAATCTAACCCTTGCCTGCCGTAATGCGCTAATCAACATGATAGAATTACTTCAAGAAAGGGGATGGACAAAAGACCAGGCATACGTAATATGCAGCGTGGCAGTGGATCTCAAAATTAGTAATGTAGTAGACGTTCCCAATTACGTCGTTTCTGCGATACTTCCAGAGGGAATTTTCGTAGACTAGTGGAAAGAAAAAATCACATGGTCGTCCCCAAACCTTTCCTAGTCGCAAACCGGTGTATTAGTTCAGAATCATTTATGAACTTGACACCCGCTATCTCTCAACCTTACATTACAACGCATCCGCACAACACATCCGCCAGAACACATCTCGAGGAGAACCGATGACAGATCTGCGAAAAGCTGCCGCAATTGTCGGCATACACGAGCATCCCGCAAGGTTCGCGCCAGATAAAAGCGAGCTTGCTATCCAAGCAGAAAGTGTACTGAAAGCTTTAGAAGATGCTGGTTTGGAAAAGAAAGATGTAGATGGTCTCTTTTCATCATCAATGGGCGTCCGTATGCCGTCCCTTCCTCTCGCTGATTATCTAGATATCTACCCTAAATACGTTGACGACACGAGCGTGGGAGGAGCATCGTTCGAGTTTCACGTTGGCCATGCTATCAACGCAATCGCAACCAAACGCATCAACGTTGCAGTAATAACCTATAGTACCCTGGCACGATCAGGTGGCATCTCAATTGGCACAGGTGGGGCAGCTAGACTGGGGCCGCCAAAACTGGCACCCTCCCCAGATAGCTTCGAGGAATTATATGGATTTACTACTGTGGGCCTCTATGCAATGCTCGCCCAACGCCATATGCATTTGTATGGGACAACATCCGAACAGTT
>CAYTPK010000011.1:0-59790 GCA_964439905.1 uncultured Dehalococcoidia bacterium | reverse complement strand
GGTGGATTGGAAATCACCTTTCGAGTGTATTGGCATAAGGGAGCTTGACTGTGAGACCTACAAGTCGAGCAGGGACGAAAGTCGGGCAAAGTGATCCTACGGCTCCTTGTGGAAGGGCCGTGGCTTAACGGATAAAAGCTACCCCGGGGATAACAGGCTTATCTCGCCCAAGAGTTCACATCGACGGCGAGGTTTGGCACCTCGATGTCGCCTCATCGCATCCTGGAGCTGAAGGAGGTTCCAAGGGTTCGGCTGTTCGCCGATTAAAGCGGTACGTGAGTTGGGTTCAGAACGTCGTGAGACAGTTCGGTCTCTATCCGTCGTGGGCGCAGGAAGCTTGAGGAATTCTCTTCCTAGTACGAGAGGACCGGAAGGGACGCACCTATGGTGTGCCGGTTGTCCCGCCAGGGGCATCGCCGGGTAGCCATGTGCGATGTGATAAGCGCTGAAGGCATCTAAGCGCGAAGCCGTCTCCAAGATGAGGCTTCCCATCCCGTAAGGGAGTAAGACAGCAGGGAGACTACCTGCTTGATAGGCCGGGAGTGTAAGAACAGTAATGTTTTCAGCTTACCGGTACTAATTAGTCGAGGACTTGACCTACGTTAAAGGTTTCAAACCATCTATTCATGCCAAACCTAACCATAGACGATGTGTCTCGAAAATCTACGCGGGGTGGAGCAGTGGCAGCTCGTCGGGCTCATAACCCGAAGGTCGTTGGTTCGAGTCCAACCCCCGCTACCAAAACAACACCTCTCAAGTCAATGGTCTATCATATAGGTCTACCGTAACGTGTAAGTCTTATATCAATTTATCAAGCATTAACTATTGCTTATCAAACTGGGTCAAAGCTTGTCTGTATATTGGGATTCAATCATAATATCGAACCAATCCAAGATATCGGGAGACAATGTATGACAAAGGACAGATTGCGTGTCGGAATAGTTGGAGCAAATGGAGAAAACGATAGATGGGGCGCTAAAGCACATGTTCCGGCAGTTCTCTCCATTGATGAAGTAGAACTTGCGGCAGTCGCTACTTCCCATGAAGAATCAGCCAAAATAGCCCGGGAAAGGAGCGGAGCGCGCCTTGCATTTTCGAATTATCACGAGTTGGTGAAGTCCCCCGAAGTTGATCTAATTACAGTATCTGTCCGTGTGGCAATGCACTATCCGATTGTAATGGAAGCCATTGCCGCAAAAAAGCATATATTCTGTGAATGGCCTCTAGCATTAGACTCTGGCCAAGCCGAAAAAATGCTCCTTAGTGCAAAGAAATCGCGGATAGGACACGCGATTGGGACACAATCTAGGTTCTCCCCTGGATTAATGTATTTGAAACAACTGGTAGACACTGGAGCCATAGGTGAACCTCTTATGTTCAACATGACTCATCACCTGGGAACTATGCCATCGATGCCATCACACAGATGGTGGCTACTCCGAAAAGATGAGGGTGGTGGTGTAACCCTGGTCACCACAGGCCACGCAATAGATATCGCCAGATGGATTCTGGGAGATGTAAAAGCTGTCTGTGGGAAGGCCACCACTTTTGTAAAGGAAGTCCAATTCAAAGATAAATTATCCGAGTTGCCCGAAGACGAATTCAACAAGGTATCCGCTTTTGATTCAATTTGTTTTGCTGTAGAGATGGCAAGTGGAGTCCTCGGCGTAGCTAGTACAAGTATAGTTTGCAAGGGATGGGGAGGCTTTCGATTAGAAATACAAGGAACAGAGGGCAGGTTAGTAGCAGAAACGCCTGATATGATACAGTTCTCAAACGCGAGAATTTGGATGGCTTCAGGGAGAGGTGGATACCGTCCAACGGAATTAAAGGAGTTAACCGTGCCGACAAAATTCACCAATGTACACACCTTGAGCAATACAAGCATGGGGTTCCATATAGCGCAAGAGTTAAGAGCATTTGTAAACTCCATTCAAAATTACAACGCAGAATTTAGCCCTGGATTCCAAGAAGGACTGGAACTACACAGAATAATTGAGGCTATAATTCTTTCATCAGAAACTGGATCTTGGGAGAAAGTCTAAGAACAATTGCATCAAACAGCAGTATCATGACAAATGATATGCATCGGTTGATCAAAGTTTACCCTTCGTGTAGAGTGCTCTCATAACAAAGCAGGAGTCGTGTAGTGGCTGAAACTTTTGGAAATACCAAGTTCTCCTACAAATACGTGGATGGCTGGGGCTCTCTACCTAGAGGTAAATCCTTTCTGGAATGCCCGGGTGTCGCAGTTGATTCCAAAGATAATGTCTATGTACTTACCCGTGGAGAACACCCTATAATTGTCTTCAATCGTGAAGGTGATTTTGTAAAAACGATTGGTGACGGTCTCTTCAGTCGTAGAACTCATGGTCTATATATCACCCATGACGATTTTCTATTAGTTGCTGATGATGGCTTGCACACTATTCAAAAGTTATCTGTAGACGGCGTCCAATTGCTGGAAATCGGAGAAAGGGAGCAGCCAAAGCCACGCTGGTCCGGCCAACCATTCAACAGACCAACGTCCGCCGCGATTCTCCCGAGTAACGGTGATATATACGTCTCAGATGGCTACGGAAACGCCAGAATACACGTCTACACCGGCTTGGGTGAATATAAATTTTCATGGGGAAGTTCTGGAATAGATCCTGGACAATTTATAAGGCCACATAATATAGCAGTAGATTCTAATGACAGGATTTATGTTGTTGACCGCGAATGCCATCGGATCCAACTATTCGATCCACTCGGAAATTTTATAACCAAGTGGAATAAGATACACCGACCAGACGCAATGGGGCTCTGGAAGGATAAGGTCTACAGAGGCGCACTGAATGGGATAGCAGGAGTAGACGATGCTCCAGGATTAGGACATAGGGTGAGCATTTACGATTTAGAAGGAAATTTGGAGTGCCGTTTTGGAGCAGAATACGAAGGCCAAGGCCCCGGTGAATTCGTTGCACCACATGGTATCGCAGTAGACTCCAGAGGAGGCCTATATGTGTCAGAAGTCTCTTATACCATACGAGGGTCGCGAGAAGATCCAAAACGAGAGATGAGAAGTTTTTCCAAATACGACCGTGTCTGGTAGAGATCCGAATATCCGATCGTATAAGTAAAATTTCAACGGCCTAATTGTTGAAATTGGATATCGACGGTGGAAACATTTGGTCTATGTCACGACCACGCCAGTCCCACGAAACAATGCCGGTTTTATATTTTAACCATGAGGTTTGAGCTCTGTTCTTAAGTTCAGATTCATCAACTCCGTTTACGTGCCCTGCTTCTACTACAACTTTACCGTTAACAATCACAGTATCACAATCACGTCCAGTAGCAATGTGGATCAGTGTTCTCATAGGGTCGTCTATTACGCCCAGGGCCAAGCCTGATAGGTTAAATATAGAAATATCAGCCTTACATCCAACGTCTAACCGCCCCAAATCTTCGCGACCTAAGGCTTTGGCTCCACCTATGGTAATTGCATTATAGACTTCTTCTATAGTCCCAACGTTTCTACTTCTGTCCAAAGCTTTATTCAAAAGAGCCGCAAGCCTAATCTCTTCTATAAGATCTGGAGGGAATGTATCGGTCCCTATGCCCATATTGATTCCCGCACTAATATATCTGCTAAAAGATTCGAATACTGCGCCAGCTCTTGAAATTACCAGCGGACAATGACAAACGGAAGTCTCGCTATTTGCCAAAATACTAAGGTCATCCTTTGCCTGCTCCCCTGTATCACTATGCCCAGCTATGTAGATGCAGTGGGTTAGACATACATTAGGCCCCAAAAAGCCCACATCATCCAGCCATTCAATCATTGTCCGCTTAGGGTTACGTGATTTAAACTCTCTGTATTCCGACAGATATTCCGAAAAATGAGACCGTACATGAAGACCACCAAACTGTTTAGACTGTTTAATAGTTTCCCGAAGAAGATCATCGGAACACCGGTCAGTACGGGCAGGAAATAAGAATCCAGTTAACAGTTCGTTATCCTTAAACTTTAGATATTTAATAAGATCTAGCGATTTATCTAAAGCATATTGCCCCTCCTTACTATCCCAGATTATTCCAACAGACCCATCTGTATCAGTATAACTGCACCCTTCTTGAAAAAAGGCTGCAAGCCAGGCACGAGCTCCCATCTTCTCAGAGGCCTCAGCCAAGGCATAGGGCTCTGGGCCAGCCTCACTCCATCTTTTTGTAGCGCTAGAGGTGACAGATGCAAAACTTGTACTGCCACTTTTTAAGAGAGTGGCTACTGAGAATTCTGCACTGTTTGTAAAATCCTGATCTGTCCATAAAGATGGTTCCGTCTGGTTCATCACAAACTGTTTGGGCTTGGGAAATGCCTCTCCGTCCCCACTGTCCATTTTCAAAAGTTGCAAATCTAAATTGGCAATACAATGAAGATTAATTAGTCCAGGGGAGACTATTTTACCGCTGGCATCGATTATCTTATCAGGAACAGGAGAATTGGGATCCCCCTGAAATCCTACAAATATTACTTCTTCATTCTCAAAAACCACCGTTCCTTTATTTATTACCTGGTGCTTTCCATCGATCCATGCGACGACCCATTCACCATTTATTCCAGTTTTCATTATTGTGCTTGTCCTTATTTATTCATCAAACATTTGTTATAGCAAGCGTGACTCGCTTACCTAACTAAGCCTTCGCTATACCAATCAATTATCTCATCACCTGAAGCCTTCCATACACTATGACGACTGACTATATAATCTAACGCCTCGTCTAGGTATCCTATTCGAAAAGGTTGACCCATTATCCATGGATGGATATGTAGTATCATCAGTCTGCCAGATGTAGTCGAATCTTGATATAGTCGATCG
The DNA here is from genome assembly GCA_964439905.1 of uncultured Dehalococcoidia bacterium. Lineage (GTDB taxonomy): Bacteria > Chloroflexota > Dehalococcoidia > Lucifugimonadales. Next base: position 54,928 of record CAYTPK010000011.1, on the reverse strand, counting down.
AAGGCCATTTTTATCATTCCTGAATACGCATCGACTTCAAAACCCCTATCCTTTAGTGCAAACTGATCATCCAAGTCCAAGAGGAGTGGCAAAGAGAAAATCTTTCCGACAGGAGTTGTCATTAAATACGGTTGTTCGTCATTTACCCAGTCGCACAAATACTCAATTCCTGATTCGGCCAAAAGTCGCGGCGTAATAGATGATTCTCCATATTCGGTCCCCAACCATCCCTTGGGCCGGAATCCAAATCCCTTTTCTATAACATCGATGGTTTCTTTTATGTAAGAGCGTTCGCTTTCTTCAGTCATACGACTTGATATAATTTGACTGAGCGAGATCCCATGACCAATGACTCCCCAATCCCGACCAGCAATATATTTGACAAGCCAAGGGTAATTCGTAATTGTCATAGCGTCGAGTGCTAGCGTAGGTCTAATACCATATTTTTCTAAAACATCTAGTACTCTAAATATACCAACTCTATGTCCATAATCCCTATGGGACATATTCCTGTAATCAGGCATACCACGCGAGTACAGATCCGATAGCTGGTGTGCTCCCGGAGGCGGTTTCGCTTCAATACATTCCAAATTTACTATAACGGCCAAAGCAACCCTATCTCCACTAGGCCACTTAATTGGAGGCCTAGTGGAGATAGGGTTCCATTCGTAATGTGAGTGATCCATACCCACGATTCCTCTTTCAGCAGGCACGCTATTTCTCACCAATAAGGTTCTTAGCGTGATCTTTGAATTCATCATAGTAATTCAACATGTAGTAATCAGCAATTTCATCCGCGGTAGTTTGCCAAACCCCATCGTGACCCATAATGTATTCCAAAATCTTGTCTAAAGCCTCTATCCTATGAGGCTGACCTACAAGAAACGGATGAATAGCTAAACACATAACCCTTCCACTCTTTTCACCTTCTTTATAAAGTTGATCAAACTGGGCTTTACACACCTTCACAAAATACTCGTTATCAGCATGCTTACGGAGAATAATTCCGTCATTTGTCTCTACCGAATAGGGTACTGATATAAGTTTTCCTTTCCTTACATTAATTGGCACGGGTTGATCGTCGTGCATCCAATCAGTGTGGTAAATAAGTCCAGCTTCGGCCATTAGGTCAGGAGTCCTGTAAGATCCTGATATAGCTGGTCCGAGCATTCCTTTAAGTTTTTTGCCGGTGTATTTCTTTAAGGTGGAAATGTTATCGTGGTAAAAGGCTCGCTCTTGTTCCTCTGAGTAACTGTTCAGGTATCGGGTATTGTAAATTCCGTGGCTCATGAAATCCCAGTTCCGGGAAATCATAGCATTCGCTACTTCTGGATAATGTTCTAGCACGGCCATATTCAGAGATACAGTGCACCTGATATTATACCTGTCCAACGGCTCCAACATGCGCCAAAACCCGACCCTATTTCCGTAATCACAATAAGCATATTCTCGTGCGTCAGGGTACGGCATGCGAGGCCACGGATCACGGATACCGTCATATTCTGGTAAATATTCGTAATGCTCCACATTAGGTGAAACCCAAAAAGCTACTCGTTCACCATTTGGCCATTTAATTACCGGACGATCCACTATAGGTAAATAGTCCACTCGGTTAGAAATTAAACCCGATCTAATGTTCTTATCTCCCTTCATCCAATTTTTGGTAATCAGACTGAACTTTAGAAAGAGCTTGGCGTCTCAAAGCCTGCAATTGATCTCTCTCCATTGAAGCCCACTCTTGGGATGTCTTCAAATTGATGAGTGAACCTTGAAAATGGGGCATAACATAACGGGAAATTAGCTCATAACTATGGTTGACTTGTTCTCTAGTTCCCCACTCCGTAGATTGTATGAGTAGCCCTCCAAATCCCCCACTGATTTCATCTAACCTATGTATAAAGGCAATAAGATCGTCCGGTGTTCCAACACACCACTGATTCTGATCGACCATGTAATCTATAAGTTTATCAACTGGACCATCAAAACCAGATGCATTCCCCAAAGTTCCTTCTAGGTATTCTTGCTGGTAAATTCCAGCCTTTTCCCTCGCTTGAGCAAAAGCCTCTTTTTTGGACTCAGCAATATGAACATTCAGGACCAATCTCCATTCAGTCCTATCCACAACTTGACCGTATTTCTCAGCGGTTTCCTCGGCTATATTCCAAAAATCCTTTAAGGATGGTCTTTCAATCCCAGGTAATGCCACACTACTTCCTCTCGGTACACCTATAGACAAAATTCCAATCCCGTATTTGCCCCCAAGAACCATTCCTGAGGGTGATTGTGAGGCAGCTACCGCGATAGGCATATGAGGCTTCGTATAAGGCCTTAGGTGAAGAAGCGCTCTGTTTAGTTCAAACCAGTCTGATTTGTAAGTTATGGGTTCAGTCTCCTTCATTAGTCTGAGTATTATGCCTAGTGACTCGTCCATTCTTGGTCGCTGTGTAGGAGGATGAATACCAAGCATAACCGCGTCAGAAACGAGAGCACCAGGCCCTACACCTAACATCGCTCTTCCTCGCGTCATATGATCAAGTTGAACCATTCTCTGTGCGACCATAAACGGATGGTGGTAAGGCAAACTGACTACACCAGTACCCAATTTAATATTTTTCGTTCTCTCGGCAGCAGCTACAAGAAACATCTCGGGAGAAGCTATGGTTTCCCAACCACCGCTATGGTGTTCTCCCACCCAAACTTCGTCATAATCTAGACTATCCAACCAACTAATTAGTCCTAAGTTGCGTTCAAAACTAACCGTTGGATTTTCTCCAACCGGATGGAAAGGAGCCAGAAATATTCCAAATTTCATTCTCTGCGGTAGAGCCATATTTCCCCTGTCTTATTACATCATATCTATTACTTAGTTTCTAAATATGATTCGAATTCCATTCCCAATTTCTTGCCATAAAGTCTAATCGCATTATCCCAAAGTATCTTCTTTTTAGCCTCGTCAGAGATGGATTGTTCTAGAAATGCTGGCCTAACCGATTTAGGATCAGGGGCATCTAGATGTGGATAATCTGTATTAAACACTATGTGGTCATTCCCAAGATAATCCACAGCATACTTTATGGACCCTTCATCAGCGTCTGCGGATATGATGCATTGGCGCATAAAATACTCGCTCGGTTTCAACGTCATTAGCGTTGAATCTCCGAATGCAGACTGTCTACCTTCTGCATGGCCATCTAGTCTATCTAACCAAAACGGCACCCATCCCACATTCGATTCTAAGACCCCAACCCGAAGCTTTGGGTGTCTTTCTAGAATCCCTCCAAATATGAATTGTCCTACCGATGCCATATTATCAAACGCGAATCCTATAGCGTGATCTAATGCCGCGAACGCACTCTCCTCACGTTTAATGGAAGAGAATGGCTGAAATCGACGGCGCAAGTATTCCCCGTGACACAAAACAGGGACATCACAATCGGTAGCTAAGTTCCAGAGAACATCAAATTCGCTATGGTGTAACCATTTTCCCTCGGGCAACAATGGATTTCTAAATGCTACAGCTCCCAGATCTTCAAGAGATCTCTTTGCTTCTTCCATCATCAAAGAAGTATCTCCGGCCGGCAATACAGCTATAAATTTGAGTCTAGATGAATTTGCACTACAATAGTCAACACAAAAATTATGGTAGGCCCGCGATAACGCCGCACCAACATCTGGGTCTTTCAAAGAAGCATCAGCAGCGAAATTTCCGTTGCCTCCCGTAGGCAAAATAACCTGTATATCCCATCCAAACGTGTCCATATCAGACAATCGGATATCTGAGGACCACCATTTATGATAGGCTTCTCCGTATTTTTCTTCTAACCATCTGTAAGCTTCAGGCGAATGACCAGTTTTCCCTTCACCTCTGGGAATAATTTTGCCATCCGGCTCGTAAACGAAATTAATTCCATTAAGTCCAATCACTTTGGGAACTTGTTGTTTATAAGCTGGCTCTAACCACTTATCCCAAAGATCTATGGGCTCATGGAAATGTGCGTCTGCGTCTATAACTTTCCAATCATTCCACATATGATTACATCCTCTTTATTAAATGTTACCGTAACGATTTTATCAGCAGTCAGGCCCAATGGACACCCATAACCCCTGATGCTAATATGAATCGTAGCGGAGATCAAATTAACGGATTGCAGGAGCACTAATAATGGGAAAACAAGGGTTAGATTTCTCCAAGATCCTCTCCAAAGAGGCACCACCACCAGCACCTCCTCACGAGGGTGATTTTAAATACAACTTTGTTAGCGGCCATACTGACCCCGAAGCTGTCCCAATTGAAGAAATGGCGAAATCAGCTGCAAAGGTCATTCGTGAAAACGGACGAAAACTCGCCATGTACCACTCGGACGGTGGTCCACTAGGATCCCTGAGTCTACGAAAATTTCTTTCGAAAAAACTAGCAACAACAAGGGGTATAAAAGCCTCAGCTGATGAGATCATGATAACTTCCGGGTCAACTCAGGGAATACTGCTAATCAATGACTCATTTCTTGACCCAGGAGATACTGTCATCACAGAACTCTTCACGTACTCTGGGAGTATAAGAGAAGCACGTAGACGCAAAGCCAACGTAATCGGAATACCTTTGGATGATGATGGTCTACGCGTTGATCTAGTAGAACAAAAACTCGAAGAACTTAAAGATAAAGGAATAACGCCCAAGTATATCTATACAATACCCACTAACCAAAATCCAACGGGCACCAATATGCCCATGGACCGTCGAATTAAATTACTAGAGCTTAGTTCAAAATACGGAGTGCCAATTTTTGAAGATGAATGCTACGCTGACTTAGTAATAGAAGGAGATTGGTTCAAATCAATTAAGGCCCTGGATGAATCTAACCACGTTCTACACATAGGATCTTTGTCGAAATCTCTAGCACCTGGAGTAAGGCTGGGATATTTAGTAGCCTCAGCCGAACTGTTGGCCCAGTTTCTTTCTAGTAAGGTGGATGTAGGGACCAATATGATAACCCCAATGATAGCGGCAGACTTCCTCAGCGAACACTACCAAGAACATTCTGATAACGTCAGAGAAAGGCTTCACCGAAAGCGTGATACTCTCACATCTTCTCTGAAAGAACATTTTGGCCCTACCATAAAATTCTTTGTACCACGGGGTGGCCAGGTCCTATGGATAGAGTTCCCAAATGGTACTGACACTAAGAAACCTCTAGAGGCCGCTAAAAAGCAAGGAATTATATACAACGCTGGAGCCGACTGGTCTGTAGAACCCGAAAAGGCCTCTAATTTTATTCGCCTCTGCTATGCTAATCCTTCTGAGGAAGCAATCAGAGAAGGAATTGCCAAACTAGCACAAATTTTCCATGAGGAAATCGGGATACCATAAGGACTAAACCCAGAGTTTAAAACCTGTTCATCCAAATTCCTGAACAACCCGTATGAGTGCTTGATCAATCTCAAAGGCTAGAGACGCCCTTAAATAACAAGCCCTTAGCAAGCTGTCAGGCCTCCATCAATAACTAATTCTGTACCTGTAATGAACGAGGATTCATCTGAAGCAAGAAATAACGCTCCAAACGCGACATCACTTGGCTGGCCAACACGACCCATTGGGATACGGGTAACTCTTTGAGCCGCAACATCTTTCCCAGCCGTATCAAACATGGGAGTCTCAATAGATCCTGGGTTTATACAATTTACTCTAATTCCCATTTGAGCATATTCCACAGCTAGAATTTTGGTAAAAGCGCGTATAGCTCCCTTAGATGCATTATATGCAGGATATCCTACGCCAACCATCCCAGAGATTGAGGCAATATTCACAATTGATCCCTTTCCTGACTTCATCAAAGCTGGCATAGCCGTTTTGCAGCCCAGAAAGACCCCCATTGAGTTAATCTCCATAACACGTTTCCAAGACAGCACTGTAGTATCATTAAGAGCATATCGCTCTATAATGCCAGCATTATTTATAAGAATATTTAGTTTCCCGAACGCTTTCTGCGCACCCCGAATTGCTGAGATCCAGTCGTCCTCAGATGAAACATCTAATTTAATGAAAAGGGATTCTCCGCCTCGTGAGTTGATCTCGTCAACGACTTTGCCCCCTTGTTCTTTTGATATACCGGTCACTACCACTTTTGCTCCTTCTTTGGCAAAAAGCTTTGCCTCTTCGGCTCCCATTCCACTAGTGGATCCGGAAATCAACGCCACTTTCCCAAATAACCTATTCATTGGGACGTCCATCCTCCGTCTATAACCAGCTCCGAGCCTGTTACAAATGAGGACTCATCAGACGCTAGATACAGAACCCCATAGGCCACCTCAATACACTCTCCCCACCGTCCTAAAGGTATCAAAGATTCCCACTCTTCCTGAGTATGTAAATCGTTCTTCATCATATCGGTTCTAATAATACCTGGATGAATCGAATTAACACGGATATTATCACCGGCATGTAAGCATGCTAGATTCTTTGTCATAGAACGAACTGCTCCTTTCGACGCATTATATGCAGGATATCCTAATCCCACTATTCCTGATATCGATGAAATATTGATTATCGAACCTCCACCATTTCTTCGCATTTGAGGAACTACAAATTTGCAACCCCATAACACACCTTTGGCATTGACATCTAAGACCTTGTTCCATCCATCTAAAGTAATATTATCAAGGCCTTCTCGTATTAAGATTCCTGCATTATTAACTAAGACATCCACAGACCCAAAATTAGAAACCATTATCCGGACAGCATTTTCCCAGTCAATGGGATTGGTCACATCTAAATAGACAAATAAGCACTGCCCACCGGCGGAATTGATCCGTTTGGCTGTCTCCAGGCCCTCTTCCTCTAGAACATCACCTATCACGATCTTAGCGCCCTCTCGAGCAAACAACTGGGCTTCTGTCGCTCCCATACCTCTAGCTCCACCGGTAATCAAAGCCGTTTTACCCATTAATCTCATATTTACCCCATTAAAATTCTTAGAAACCCCTCAACATAGCGCTAAAGCACCTACTCAAAATCAGGTATTTGGGTTCCAATTCTAACCAAATAAGATCATCATCAAACATGTCATCACCCTCTCGTCAGACTATTAATGGTTCAAGACAAGCTTAATGCATCCGCGTCGACAAATTGTAACCCAATCACTCTCACCTATCCAATTAGCATTTTTGAAGGACTAAACCGGACATTCTAATTCCAAGACCGGGAAAAACTAGGCAGATTGAAGCTCTCTCTGGTATATTGGAACAGTACATTAAGTTTAGTATAGGAGTTTTTTATTAATGGCCTACGTCAGCCTCAACGAGGGCGAAACGCCAGAAAGTCTGGTCAATAGATTCAGATCAGCGGTTCAACGATCGGGAATATTACGTGAGCTGAAGAATAGGCGTTATTTTAAAACCAAAAGTCAAAAAGTTAGGGAAGCAGCGCAACGCGCCGCCCGTAGGGCCAGACGCCGCAACCGAACTCAACCGTAAATTCTCCCTGATTCTCTTCATTCTCCAACTCAGAACATTTGCCAAGAACCTTTGACAAGTTTATTGTCTTTCGTTACGGTTGAGAGAAATAATGTCACGAGGAACCTATGAAAGGCCGAGTCGCCGTATGCAAAGAACACAACAAACCTTTTGTAATCGAAGAATATGAAGTACCTGCCTTAGAACCCGGGGCGATCCTATTGGAAATGAAACAGGCTGGAATTTGTGGCTCGGATCTGCACTATTGGAGAGGAGACCAGGCTAAAGTAACCCTCCCAAAGTCTGGGAGAGTAATGGGCCATGAAGGGTTTGGCACTGTCCATTCACTTGGGAAGACTGTAAATACAGATTCTCTAGGAGCATCTCTGAAAGAAGGAGATAGGGTCGTGTACACAGCGATCTTTGCTTGCAATCATTGCCACATGTGCTTAAAGGGCATGGAAAATCTTTGTGTAAATCGCCCGCTACCAGCAGCGGGCGATCATCCTTACTTTACTGGGACATTTGGGGATTTTCTTTATTTACCCCCAATGCATCCAGTTTTTAAAGCACCGGATTCTCTGCCAGACGAAGTATTAGCTCCAATTAATTGTGCTACCGGAACGGTAACTAATGGACTAATTTCAGCGGGGGCGACCCAGGGACAAACAATAGTAATCCTGGGAGCTGGTGGGCTAGGCCTAACTGCTACGGCTGTAGCCAAAGACATGGGAGCAGATCAAGTTATTGTACTTGATAGGCTAGAAAATAGACTGCAACTAGCTTTAGCATTTGGTGCAGATGAAATCATCAATATAGATCATTACAACACAATAGAGTCCAGACTAGAAAGAGTGAAGGATCTTACTAACCAAAGGGGTGCAGACATTGTCATAGAACTAGTAGGAAAACCAGATCTTGTCACCGAAGGAATACCGATGCTTGATAATGGAGGAACGTTCTTAGAAATCGGCGATATAGTCGCGGGAGGGAAAGCGGAAATAGATCCCTCATTACTTCTCATGGGAAAACGAATCATTGGATCTCTTATGTACCCAGCACACCTTATCCCTAGAATGATGGATTTCCTGGAACGCAATTTAGAAAAACGGCCGTTTGCTAACCTAGTTTCACATAAGTTTCCTCTTGCTGACATTAATAATGCCTTCGCGCAAGCTGAATGGAATTCTCGAAAAACAGATGTGACGAGAGCCGTACTCGTACCGTAACGGGGTTAGATTGGGGTTGAAGACAAACTGCTCAAAGGACCATTGGATCGTTTATAAAAACACAGAAATAGGTGGAGTTGACGTTTAAATGAGTCAAGAAGTTGCCAAGATCGTGCAAAGCACCTCCGTATTCTCTATGGCCATTCGCCAACTTGATATTGTCGCAGATCTTATAGGCTTAAACGATGGCGTACGTAGAGTGCTAAGTAATTGTGAAAAGGAGTTTACAACGAACTTTCCTATAACAATGGACAATGGCACAATAAAAACCTTCTCTGCTTATCGTGTCCACCATAACACTACCCTGGGCCCTGCAAAGGGAGGGCTTCGGTATCATCCAGATGTGCATCTTGATGAAACCAAAGCTCTTGCAATGTGGATGACGTGGAAATGTGCTATAGCAAACATTCCTTATGGGGGCGGTAAGGGAGGTGTGACCTGTGATCCTAACGAACTGTCGTCAATCGAGCTAGAGCGTGTTACCAGACGACTAGCAAGTGAGATGGCACCAATATTGGGCGATAATAAGGATATACCTGCCCCTGATGTGAACACAAATGAACAAATCATGTCATGGATTATGGACACAGTTAGCTCACAAATAGGTCACACAACTCCAGGCATTGTAACCGGAAAACCAGTGTCAATAGGTGGCACTGTAGGTAGAAGAGAGGCTACTGGTAAGGGTATTTCGATCATAACAAGAGAAACATTAAAGGATCGCCAAATTCCCTTGAAAGGCTGCCGGATAGTCATACAAGGATTCGGATCTGTGGGATATTGGACCGCTAAGTTTTTAAATGATATGGGATGTAAAATCATCGCAGTCAGTAACATACACGGGGCTATATTCGACAATAATGGGTTAGACATTACAGCCTTGGGCACTCATCAACTATCCAACCCTGATCTTGGAACATTCCCAGGAGTGGATAAAATTTCGAACAAGGAATTGCTCGCTTTACCTTGTGATGTCCTCATACCCGCGGCATTAGAAAGGCAGATCACCGCTCAGAATGCTGACCAGGTTAACGCTCGTGTTCTGATCGAAGCGGCGAACGGACCAATAACTCCGGAATCGGACGTGATTTTAGAGGAAAATGGCGTCCATGTTGTACCAGACATAATTGCTAATTCTGGCGGAGTCATAGTTTCATACTTCGAATGGGTCCAAGATATGGAACACATTTTCTGGAATTTAGAGGAGGTTAATTCGAGACTAACCACCCTGATAACGAACAGTCTATATGCCGTTAGAAATACCGCAGCGACGTATAACACTACCTTGAGGACAGGGGCTTTGGCGCTAGCGGTTGGACGGATATCTCATGGCCTAAATCTTCGAGGTTTCTTCCCCTAGATCAATTCACCCAAGAGCCCAGGTTGAACCCGGGCTCTGAGGCTACATTTTTGTTTTACTGATTTATGTGATAGGTAAGATCACAACTTATGCCTTGAAGCAACAACGGATTGAATACAGAAATCGTGTGAGTACCACTATCCTGAATCGTTATTGAGTCCAAAAGCTGTCCTTTAGCACCCTCGTGGTGTACCTGACTACCGTCTTCACCCTCTACATTTGTTTGGAGGAAAACAACCTCGTCATACTCATTTAGGACGGACACAGTTACCTGGGTATAAGCTCCAGCCTGTCCAGTATCAGCCCTGGACCCCCCAGTACTATGACCTTCCATTGCAAGTTCTAAGGTTAAAACATCTCCAGCCATAAGATCTACCTCTGCTGATTCAGAGGAATTGGCAGTTATAAAAAGTTCTTCTGTCGTGGAAGATGGCTCAGATAACTCTCCTACTACCGAGGTATCGGGTTCATCTGCTTCGGGCTCATCCTCTACTACATCAGCGGTTGATGCAACGTTCGTGTTATCAGAGGATTCCACAGACGTAGTTGTCGTTGATTCTTCGCCACCACAAACGGTCAGCAGTGCAGCCAGCATCATCAGGGCTGCCAACAGGGTTAATCTTGACAGTCTCATTTTTTCTCCATTAAGTAATGTTTCTCTAGGCGGACCACCCAGAAGTATGGGGGAAGGAGTCCTTTACTATATAGGCAAAGGAACACAAACCACCTCTGAGAACAGGATCTTCACGACTACAATGTTAGAGTCCACTTTAGATATGTGTCAAGACCCAACAAAACAACGTTTAATAGTTCCAAATCAGATGTACCCATAATCCTATTTGAACCGTCTGTTGCTCATACTCCGGCTACTAATGGTTGAAAATTGGGATAGTAGGATTTGTCGGTCTTTGGTACTATATGCCAAATCAAACTGATCAAGGTGTGGCTAACGTTGAATCTCAACCATAAGGTAGTACTAGTGACCGGAGGTGGTAGTGGGATAGGACGAGAAATAGCCATACTAATGGCTGCCAGAGGAGCAACAGTAGCAATACTGGATGTAGATTTTGCTCTCGCAAAGTCCGTGGAGAGAGAGATCCTCTCACGAAACAAGAAATGCCTAGCAATCCATGGAGATGTCTCGAATTCAGCCCAAGTGGGAAAAGCCTATAAAATTGTTCTATCTACATTTGGATCGCTCAGTATTCTAGTAAACTGCGCAGGGATTGGAACAAATGAAACTACTCTTACAACAACAGAGTCTTTGTGGGAAACAATCATGAACACAAACGTGAAAGGAGTATTTATATGTTCAAAAATTGCCGCGAATATAATGGTGAACCAGAAATCCGGGGGAAGTATTATCAACATTTGTTCTACATCAGCAGACAACGCGAGGGTAGGAGGGGCAGCATATGCTACTTCAAAAGCGGGAGTGGTGCAATTTACCAAGTCGCTCGCCTTGGAAATGGGCCCTCACAAAATCCGAGTAAACGCCGTATCTCCGTCATTAACGGATTTTGACCACGGAGACAACACTAAAACTACTCAAGCTTATAGAAAAGCCTTCGTGGCACAGATCCCGATCGGACGCACCGCTCAAGCCAAAGAAGTAGCCAAAGCTGTTATTTTTCTGGCATCCGAAGAATCCGAATTCATAACGGGGGAAGTTATTCATGTAGATGGGGGATATTCAGCCGGAAAATTTACAGTGAAAGATTAACTAGGAGGAAGTTTGGATCTTAAGAATAAAGCAGCAATTGTAACGGGTTCAGGTAGAGGAATTGGACGATCCATAGCTTTGGAATTTGCTATGCAAGGAGCTCAAATCCTAGTCTCCGATGTTGATCAGAACAGCCTTGACAAAGTCGTGGAGGAAATTAACTCAATCGGAGCATCAGCTATCGGTATCAGAGTAGATGCAACAGATCGCGAGCAAGTAGCGACCATGACAAACACCGCGATAGATAATTTTGGCAAGATAGACATTCTCGTCAACAACGTGGGAGGAAGCGGTACTACAAACACGGATGGTATAAGAGACGTCTCCGAAGAACTCTGGGATCAAATCATTGAACTCAATCTAAAATCAATGTTCCTATGCAGTCGGTCGGTAGTCCCACACATGATTTCCAGAAATTACGGTAAGATTATTAACATCAGTTCTATGGCTGTAAAAGGGAATTTTCAAGTTCGCGGAGCAGCAGCCGCCATCCCATACGCTGGAGCTAAAGCGGGAGTTGTAGGCTTCACATCTCAGTTGGCAAAGGATTTGGGCCCTTCGGGAGTTTATGTGAACGCAGTGATGCCAGGACATATCCTCAATGAGCCCGGTAGCCGAATGGCCGAGCGGATAAACAACATGTCGGAAACTGAGAAGCAAAAAACTCTACAACGGATTCCTTTGGGCCGCCGCGGCAAACCTGAAGAAGTAGCTAAAACAGTTGCTTTCCTGGCCTCTGATGACGCTTCTTATATTACGGGTGCGGTGATCGAGGTATCTGGGGGCATGTGATCAGAAGAAATTAATTGGGGGTTACCTTATCTTCTGTATTCAGCGTTACTAACTATTCAGTCACACTATTTTTTATCCACTCTACAACCCGTTCTCCAATCATAATAGTGGTAGCGTTGGTATTGGCTCTGATAACTTCTGGCATAATAGATGAGTCCACCACTCTTAAATTACTCACACCATGGACGTTGCAATACTGACTTACTACCGACCAAGGATCGTCGACTGGCCCCATTTTACAAGTCCCAGATGCATGATGAGATGTATTAGCGGTACTAACAATCCATTCTTCCAAAGATTTATCATTAAGTATCTCGCGATCTGTGGGCATAATCCTAGATTCTAATATGCCGTCAAAAACTTGATCATCACAAATCTTTAACAACACTCGCACAGCTTCTTTTAATCTATCTCTATCCCACTGTTTGGCCATATAGTTCATTTCAATAAGAGGTTTATCATGTGGATCAATTGACCTCAATCTAACACTGCCATAACTTGTCGCCATTTCGAGAATCACACGGAAAGCCAGATGTGATGCTCCCTGATATACCTCTCCTGGATATGGACTTATAAACAAATCGTTACGATCCGAGGACTTACTCGCTGTAAAAGACAAACCCACTTGACTGATATAGGGAACCTCATGGGCGCCTTCGCTTAATTTATAATATACTAGCACGGACGGATGATCAGACAGATGCTCTCCAACTCCAGGCAAATCTTTGACGATCGGAATTCCAAGATTGTTAAGAGATTCTGAAGGACCTACTCCAGAATGTAGCAGTATAGATGGCGATCCGATAGCACCCGCGGACAATATTGTTTCTCTACCTTTAATTTCGAAAATCTCTCCGCCGCTCTCTACTTCGACTCCAATGGCAGTTGTCCCTTCAAAAAGAACCTTTCTAACCAATACATCTCCACGTGTCACAAGATTCATCCTATGTCTTACAGGGTGGAGATATGTTAAAGCCGTACTCATTCTCACACCGCCCAACTGGTTCACCGCGCGCGGGCCTACTCCAGAAGAATCTGGATGATTCATATCGGAAGTCGACAAAAATCCGTAATTTAGGCAGGCCTGTTCGAATGCTTTAATACTAGGCATCCATTCATCCTGAGGAAACCTTCTAACAGGGATTAGTCCTTGTGTTCCATGAAAATCCCCTCCAAAATCTTGGTCGGTTTCGATCTTTCGAAAGAACGGTAAAGTGTGCCTATACGACCATTGATCATTGCCCATGGCCGCCCAGCCATCAAAATCCTCGGGCGTCCCTCTTATCCATATCATACCGTTAACGGCTGTCGATCCTCCCATAATTTTCCCTCTAGGCAATCTCATTTGGCCTTTCTGATGAGAATTGCCTTTAGCGAAGTATGACCAAAGGCTGTCGCCTTTAGACGCTTTTATAGCGTCTTCTCCATTCTTGACATCTTCGGGCAATCTGGATAGGTCTGTGACATCCGGTCCCGCCTCCAAGAGCAAAACCGTCTTTTCTGGATCTTCCGATAATCTATTCGCAAGAGGGCAACCGGCAGCACCAGCACCAATGATGATATAGTCATAAATCATAGACATATTTTCACACTTTATGTCGAGTATAATAAAACTTCACTTTTGATGAAAGAACTAACCTGTTATATTATCCAATATATACCGTTATCGGAGGATTAATGAAAAAACCAATCCTTGATCTCGTAGATGGAGAACAGACTGTATTTTTCCAAGCTGGAGAGGAATGGTGCTTTCTCCGTACTCCTAGAAACTACCGTCACAACGGCCTACCAACTCCATGCGTCATTCAGTGTCACGGGCATCATGGATTTGTCAAAGATGGTTCAGCAGATTGGCTTTCTGATAACGACAAGCTGGCTTTTATAACCGCATTGACTGAAGCAGGAATAGCTGTTGCAAGCAGCCATGCCACTGGAAATCATTGGGGAAGACCGAGTGCTGTAGCAGCAAACGCGGCTTTATTCCAACTACTTTTGAACGAAACCAATGTAGACAAACAACGAATGGGGCTCTGGGGCGGCGGACTGGGAGGCGCACTACTTTGGAATTCCATTACAGGCCCTCTCTTAGGGAGGGTTAAAGCCATAGTATTACAACAGGCAACGATCTCTTATGAAAGCGTAATTCGAAATCATAAATTCAAAGACAAGCTATTAGAAGCATATGGGTTACCCGCAGACTGCGATGATGACCTAGCAATTAATTCGCTTCAGTTTGATGATCCAGTCAATCGAACCAGAATATTAGTGGAACAACGAGGGCAAGGTTTAGCGGCATTGTTACCAAACGTCCTTTTCATACATGGTGATCAAGATGAAAACATGCTCTATAAGGAAAATCCTGTGCGTTTAGGGGAGGTCATGAGCCCTTCTGGAGCCAAATACGATTTTCATACCTTCCAAGGCGTGGGGCACGCCACTTACGCTCTAGGAGACGTAGCAGCCGAAGTATTAGTAAATTTCTTCAAACGAGAATATCAGCTGTAACATCCATAGCCATACCACTCAGTTTAATTTTACGTTAGTAAAGAATGACAACAAATAATCTCGACATACAACGACATGACGGTACCCTAATATTAACCCTTTCTGATCCTAAGACTAGAAATGCTTTAGGGCCTGAACTAGTCCAAGCCTTAAATGAAGAATTAGATATATTCGAATCAAACGATCAAGACAGAGTATTAGTATTAACTGGGCAAGACCCAGCATTCTGTTCGGGTGCTAATGTTCGAAGATTTAGCAAAGAATTATCTAAGACTCAGAAAAAAGAAATACGACCTAATGGACGAATTTGGGAAAGAATGGATTCTATTAAACCCAGTAAGAACCAAATTGATCCCAGTTCTGGTGCCTTACTTCCACTTAGAATACACCAATTGCAAAAACCATCGATTGCTGTCATTAACGGCTACGCTATCGGAGTGGGAATGGGATTAGCCTTAGCCTGTGACATAAGAATAGGGTCGGATAAAGCTTTATTCTCGGAAGCATTCGTAAACATGGGTCTTATACCTGGAGACGGTAGCTGTTGGCAACTGCCTAAAATGATCTCACTAAGTGACACATACCTTTTACAATACACCGGTGACAAAATAGATGGAACCGAAGCTCTACGTATAGGTCTGATTAGTAAGCTTTATAGCCACGAAACTGTCCTACATGAAGCCCTAAAGCTGGCTAAGAAAATAGGGGCAGGACCAACTCTATCCCATTCTCTTACGAAATATCTGATACAGGCGTCGATGGACTTATCATTAGAGGAAAGTCTTGATCTCGCAAACGAGGCCCAAGCCATTGCTCGAGCCAGTGAAGATCATGCTGAAGCAGTAAAGGCTTTTCTAGAAAAGCGTACGCCCAACTTTAAAGGCAAATAGCTATGAATTTCGAGGTTACTTTCACTTCTCAACAGCAAAAGTTTCAACTACGTGTGAGAGATTGGCTAAAACGTAACATTCCACAAGACATGGAACAACCAGCTGACCCAGCTAACCTAACCAAAGTTGGGTATAAAAAGCAACGAGAATTAGGCCACAAGCTGGCTTCGGAGGGTTGGCTATACCCAACTTATCCGAAAGAGTTTGGCGGAGGTAATCTGTCTGCAGAAGAAGCTCTAATTATTGAAATAGAACTCGAAAAGCATGGCCAAACCTTACCCCCGTATTATGATTCGGGTGGAAAACTGGCTGCAGCCAGCATCATGGTCTGGGGCAGTCCAGAACAGAAAAATGTTTTCCTTCCCTCAATCCTCAAGGGGCAGGTGAGAACGTGGCAATTATTAACAGAACCAGATGCCGGTTCCGACCTCGCCAACATTCAAACCACCGCCATAAAGAATGGCAATAAATACACAGTGAACGGTCAGAAGATATATGTAGGGAGCAGCCATGGTGCGGAATGGTCCTGGATGCTAGCAAACACAAATCCCGGAGGAAAACGACACGGAAACCTGAGTTGGTTCATTGTACCTATGGATTTGCCTGGTATAACCTGGGCTCCCATGGATCTAATTTTTGCAGGAAATGAGAATGGAGCTCTAAGTGGATTCAAGAATACTGTCTATTTTGCAGACGTACAAATACCTGCAGAAAACCTGATCGGAGGGGAAAATAACGGTTGGAAAGTAGCGGACACACATTTGGAAATAGAACACGGTCTGATGCAGGGCTCATTGCTAGGCGATCACAATCTCCAGAGAACTTTAAACGCATGCCGCAAATTAGAAAGAAAAGGCAAATCTATAATTACAGATCCATCTATTCAGGAAATCCTGGCAGATCTTTATATAGATTCGGAGATCACACGCCTATTTCATATGCGTAACTATTGGCTACGCTCCTCCGGCCAAAAGCTTTCATATCAGGGCCCTCAGGCCTATTTGCAAATGAAACGCCAGGCACTTAGAGCCGCCAAACACGCTCAGGACATCTTAGGGCCATACGCTCTCGTCATGGACCCCAAATTGTCGCCAGAAGATGGTTTCGTTGAAGTCCAACAAAGGGGAAGTATTGTTGCGCAACACCCTGGTGGTACCGTGGAAATACAAAAGGTAATCATGTCTCGAAAACTTGGTCTGGGCAGGTCTAACACTAAGCCTGGCAGTGAATCCTAGCTTAATGGACCTATCCCTTACACAAACTCAAGAAATGTTGAGATCAACAATACGATCGTTGGTTAGACGGGAATTCCCTATTCAAACACTGTTAGACTTAGATTCCAGGAAAACGTCTTTTACAGCCACAACTTGGAATAAACTAACGTCTTCTGGATGGACATCTCTCCTGATACCACAAGTTTATGGAGGAGAAGGTGGTTCTTTAACCGATGCCGCAATACTATTCCAAGAACTAGGACGTGGGCCCGTTCCTGGGCCGCATTTTTCTTCGTCAGTCCTCGGAACCTTGATATTATTACAAATTTGTTCGGAGGACCAAAAGGCCTATCTTTTACCAAACCTAGCTTCAGGCAAGGAAGTGCTAGGCTTGGCTCACACAGAATCAGAGTACGACCACGAAATAGTTAATATGGAGGCATACCAAAATGGCGATAGTTATATCCTAAACGGGACAAAATTATTCGTTCAAGATGTACTAGGAACAACTCAACTAATAGTTACTGCTCTTCTCGAAACCGATAAGTTAGGGCTTTTCCTTGTTGATTCCTCTGCTGTCGGCCTTGAAATTCAAGGTCTCGACGGATGGTCTACGGGTGTATCAAAAGTTTCCCTGGATCATGTCAGAGTTTCGAAAACTGCACTACTGGGAACTGGTAAAAGTAACGGCTGGGTGGAGTTGTTTGCAGCAGTAGAGCGGGCACTCCCGATTTTATGTGCCTATCAGATAGGTTCGTGCCAAGCCGTTTTTGATATGACCGTGGGATATGCGAACAAGAGACATCAGTTCGGAATGCCAATAGGGAGATTTCAACGCGTACAAGACCACATTATCTCCCAGATAAACCACCTTGATGCGGCAATTCTCTCAACATATGAAGCTCTATGGAAATTAGATGCGGGAAAAGAAACCGCTAAATCCAGCGTCCACTTATCTAGGGCCATAACGACAGAAGCCCATTACCAAATCTGTAATGCTAGTCACGAAGTGCACGCTGGATTAGGAATTATGCGAGACTACGGTCTAACGCTACACACAAAACTGTCCCGTACCTTATATCACTATTTCGGCACCCCAAGATATCATAAACAACAATTGGTTATGGCACTAAACCTCAAATGATGTTATCTAATTATAGGGTATTGGATCTATCAGACGAACGTGGAATTTTATGTGGCAAGATTCTAGGAGATTTGGGAGCTGACGTATTAGCTATAGAGCCCCTATGGGGTAACAGCGCTAGACGTCAGGGGCCTTTTTACCAAGACATCCCAGACCCCGAAACCAGCCTGTTCTGGGCCTTTTTTGCAACTAATAAACGCAGCATAACCGTCAATCTGGAATCATTCAAAGGGAAACAGTTATTACGATCATTGATTCAGGGATCCCACTTTATCATAGAATCATTTCGGCCAGGTTATATGGAGCAACTAGGGTTTGGTTATAACGATGTAAGGGCAATAAATCCCGCTATTATCATGGTTTCAATATCAGCGTTTGGGCAAAAAGGACCGTACAAGAACTACGAAGCAACGGACCTTACAGGAATGGCTCTCAGCGGAATGATGTATCTAACAGGTGATCCAGACCGCCCTCCAGTTAGGGTGTCATCACCGCAATTTTGGTCGGCTGGAGGAGCTTCTGGAGCAGCTGGAGCGATGATTGCAAGTAATTATAGACTAAACACAGGTAAAGGGCAGTTTGTGGATGTATCCTGCCAACAGGCGATAGCCCGAGCCCTTTCTCATGCTCCCCAAATTTGGGACCTTGAAAAATATAATATGAAACGCCAAGGACCGTACCGGCCTGTCGGGCAGGTAAACCTTAGAATCAACTGGGAATGCTCCGACGGTTATATCAACTTCATTCAACCGGGAGGCCACACCGGTGGTCTTAGTATGCAAAACCTATCGAAATGGATGGACGAAAAAGAAATGGGATCAGAAGTTCTTAGAAGCACTCCTTGGGGAGAAATAGGATTCGGGAGACTTAGTAAAGAATTACTAGACGGAATGACCCCGCCGTTAGAAAAATTCTTTAAAACAATGACAAAAGCAGAGCTAGCGCAAGGCGCTTTAGAGAGGAGGATATTGTTGTTTCCCGTGAACGATACCGAGGACGTATTCAACCACCCTCAGCTTTTGGCTAGGGATTTCTTTAAAGAAACTACGATAGGAGATAAAAACGATAAACTGAGAATTCCCGGACCATTTATCACTCCAACTGGTCCTAGCTCACACTCATTTAAAAGCGCTCCCAAGATAGGAGAACACAATCTGGAAGTATATATGGAGATCGGATTGACGCTGTCTGAGATAGAGAAGCTTATGGAGAAATCAATTATATGACTGCAGCATTTTCCGGAATAAACGTTCTTGATTTTTGTTGGGTGGCTATAGGCCCCATGACCACAAGGTACCTATCAGATTTTGGGGCGACTGTAGTACGCATTGAATCCAAAAAACGCATTGACACAATTAGAACCGCCACCCCTTTAAAAAATAACCAACCCGGCGTCAATAACAGCGCTTATTTTGCCAATTATAATAGTGGTAAACAAAGTATGGCCCTGAATATGGGGAACCCTGAAGCCCGTCAGATTGCGCGAGAACTAGTGAACTGGGCCGACATAGTAACCGAAAATTTCACTCCTGGAATAATGGAGCGTTGGGAGTTAGATTACGATAACTTAAGAAAGATAAAGCCAGACATAATAATGTTCAGTGCTTCAATGCAAGGACGGGGGGGGCCTTACTCCAATCATCCAGGCTTTGGACCGGTTTTAACGGCACTATCAAGCCATACTCACCTCACTGGTTGGCCGGATCGAGTTCCTACGAGCCCATACGGAGCATATACTGATTTTTTGCTACCGCGGCTTGCGGTAGCTGCAATCGGAGCAGCCCTAGATCATAAACACAGAACAGGAGAAGGATCCTATCTGGATATGTCTCAATTAGAGGGATCTCTGTATTTTGTGGCCGACGCTTTGATGAATTTCTCAGGAAATGGAAGAGTAGATGTTCGGAGCGGAAACGAACATCCAGTATTTGCTCCACATAATGCATACCCATGTAAGGGGAGCGACAGATGGTGCACAATAGTCTGTACTGACGATGACCAATGGAAATCTCTATGCAAAATAATGGATAGAAAAGATCTTATTAAAAACCCTCATTTTGCTGATATCCGGTCTAGGAAAGAGAACGAAAAAGAATTGGACCGTATTTTATCGCAATGGACTCGAAGAATAGACGCTTTCCAAGTAATGAATCTGTGTCAAGAATCCGGAGTTCCTGCCGGAGTGGTTCAAACATGCGAAGATCTGTTTGAAGATCCTCAACTGAAAGATCGACAGCATTTTGTTTTTCTAGACCACAAGGTCATAGGTCGCCATGCATACGATGGAACTTGTTTTCAACTATCTGAAAGCCCAGCTTCATACAGCCCTGCACCACTCCTGGGAGAACATACGAGCTGGGTATGCAAAGAAATATTAGGAATGGATGAAAACAAAATAAGGGAACTAATAAAAGCTGAAATATTGGTCTAAATAAATCATCTGTAAATACTCATGAAGCCACATGTTCAAGACAATAGATAACTTTGATTCCATTCACTTACAGAAATAATTTCCTCATATGGACTAGGAAATGGAAGAACTTTCCGGAATTAGAATATCCGAAGAGTTGACACATCCCAGGCCACTCCAGATAATTTATAATCAGCAGAATGGCACGATAGAAGGAGTAAGCTATATGTCCGATTACAAATTGATTTCCTCAGACTCACATGTCATGGAGCCTAAAAACCTCTGGTTGGATTGGATAGACCCTAAATATAAAGACCGAGCTCCATACATCAAACGCGAAGGGGATTTCGATCAATGGTATGCAGATGGAGACGTAAAGTTTGGTGTAGTTGGTTCTAATACACAGGCAGGATTACGTTTTGAAAATCCTGAGGACATCCGTGTTGAAGGCAATTACGAGGAAGTCAGGAAAGGAGGATACGACCCACACGAGCATGTAAAAGATATGGACGCAGACTCAGTCTATGCGGGTGTCATCTACCCGTCCATGGGCCTGACCACATGGGTAATACCCTCCTCCGACTTACTTACAGCTGTTTTCAAGGCATACAACAATTGGTTAGCGGATTTTTGCAAACCCTATCCCAAACGCCTGCGTGGGCTAGGAATGTTAAATATAGACAGTGTGGAAGATGGAGTAAAAGAACTCTATAGAATAAAGGACATAGGATTAGCCGGGGCCATGATCCCTCAACGACCTGTATTCGGGCGCTACGATCATCCTATGTACGAACCCCTTTGGAATAGTGCGGAAGAATGCGAAATGCCATTAGCCATTCATATAGGAACTTCTCGATGGATCCCTGGAGGGGTTACACCATTCGGAACCGATAAAGGCTTGGTCGAACATGTAAACCAGGAATACCATATGAAGGATAATCTGGTAGCTTTACTGTATTCCGACGTCTTTGTCCGTCATCCTGACCTAAGGATTGGTGTAGCTGAGTATGAAATTTCTTGGGCCCCTTACCTGTTTAATAGAATGGACCGAATCTACAACGAAAGGCCAACTAAATTCAATTTCCGACATCCGGACGGCAGGATGCCTAGTGACTACTTTAAGAGCAACATGTTTCTGAGTTTCCAAGAGGATGATTTGGGAATCCAGTTGAGAGACTACGTTGGGATCAACACACTCATGTGGGGGTCCGACTACCCACACGCCGAATCGACCTTTCCAAAATCCAGAGAAATAGTAGACAGAATACTGGACGGAGTTCCGGAAGAAGAAAAAATATTAATAGCCGGGGAAAACTGTGCCAAGATGTTTGGAATAGCGTAAACCTAACCCTACCGGCAGGTTTCTGTGATAAAACCTGCCGGGCCTATCCCATCTTATATGTCCAAACCGATAACTCATACCATTGGATCCTCCGCCCATGTTAGGCACAAAATGCACTTCAGACTCCTCTTCAACTTTCTGCAATAATCCCAAACGAGATACTTGGCCATCTATGGAAACCACCACAGTACTGACTAAATTTCCATCAACAAGTAGCCTTTCACACATTCCAGGAAATTTTTCTTCTAGGATATCGATAACATCAGCGATGTTGCCTGCATCAATACTTAGATCTTTTACACCGCTCGTCAGGAATTGAAGCATTGTGGGTATAAACACACGAACCATAATCTGTTAACCTTGACCACTACCTTCCTTGTTCCAAATAGCCTCCAGAACTGTAGCTGGATTGATAGGGAGACGACTGATTCGAACGCCTATAGCATCATAGACAGCATTAGCAATCGCTGCCATTGGCGGAACAATCGGGACTTCACCGACCCCTCTTACTCCAAAAGGATGCCCGGGATTAGGCACTTCCACTAATACGGCTTCTATCATTGGTAGGTCCAGGCTCGTTGGCATACGATAGTCCAGGAAACTAGAATTAAGCATAGTACCATCTTCGCTGAAAACATATTCTTCATTTAGCGCCCATCCAATCCCCTGAGCTACTCCGCCTTGAATCTGTCCTTCTACATAGCTAGGATGCACTGCAGTCCCTACATCCTGGAAAGCCGTATATTTGAGGATATCAACTTTGCCCGTTTCCGGATCAACCTCTACGTCCGCAATATGTAGAGCAAATGCTCCCCCTACACCAGCAGGATCCACTGCAGCTTTTCCAACTACAGGTCCGCCAGTGGACAACAACATGGCCGCTAATTCCTTGAAGCTAATCTCTCGTCTCGCTCCGGATTTCTCATTCAGAAATCCATCTTTCATTTCTACCTGAGCTGGGTCGACGTCCCAAATACTCGCAGCTCTATCTATCAATTGTCTTTTAATATCTTGAGCAGCTTCGTAAGAAGCCCATCCCGTTTTGAAAGCAACTGAACTGCCCCCGGTGTTCGATGTAAATCCGATAGAATCTGTATCCCCAATTGACGGATAAACTTCTTCCGCGGATAATCCCAATACCTCAGCCACAGACATTGCTGCCATAGCTCTAGTACCTCCGATATCTGGGGATCCTTCCACCAAACTCACCGTACCATCTGAGTTTACGTTAGCTATAGCACACGCGGGCCCACTGCCGTTAAACCAAAAACCTGAGGCTGTTCCCCGACCCCTCAGTTTGCCATCAAGGCCTTTTTTAATTGGTTCAAGATAATGTGAATGTGATTGCGCAGTGTCAATAGTCTCCAAATAACCTATTTTCCCGAAAACAGGCCCTGATACTCTTCGTGTACCCTCTTTAGCTGCATTTATTCTTCTAATATCCAGAGGGTCTATATTCAACTTTTCAGCCAATTCATCTATAACAGTCTCTACTGCAAAACAAGACCCGGGAGAACCTGGCGCTCTATAAGCAGCCACTTTTTGTTTATTAACCACCACATCGTATCCTTCGACTCTTACATCTCTCAAATCATAAGATCCAAACATACATTGAACTCCGGGGTTCACTGGCGATCCAGGAAATGCCCCTGCTTCGTAAGCCAACATACCTTCAGCTGCAACGATTTTTCCATCATTATTAGCTCCGATTTTTACACGCATGAAGCTACCTGATGTAGGACCAGTACCCTCAAAAACCTCTTTTCGACTCATTGTCACTTTTACCGGCTTGCCAGCCTTTCTGGCCAATACCAGCGCAATGGGTTCAAGATAAACCAACGTTTTTCCGCCAAATCCTCCTCCAATCTCTAGAGGTACAACTTTAATGGTAGACGCAGGAACTCCCAAAAGGACGGCAGATTGGTCTCTCATCGTAAATTGGCCTTGTGAACTGCACCATAAGGTAGCTCTACCATTACGATTCCATGTTGCAGTCGCGGAATGAGGCTCTATGTACCCTTGATGCACAGGTTTAGTCTCAAACTCCCTTTCTACCAAAATATCGGCTGTTTCAAATGCTTTTTCTGGGTTCCCAAGTTCAAATACAAAATGACTCGCAATATTAGTTCCAGGGCTATTATCATTATCGTCTTTTAAGCCGCCCGGCCTAATAAAAGGAGTACTAGAATGGTACAAACGGTCGTGTAACAAAGGGGATCCAGACTTCATTGCTTCTCGAACGTCAAAAACCGGTGCCAAAACCTCGTATTCCACATTTATAAGGGATAAAGCTTCCTCCGCCAAATGAGAGCTTTCTGCAGCCACAGCTGCGACGGCATGCCCTTTATACAAAACTTTCTGTTTTGCCATCACATTCTGAGATAAAAACCCTGGGTTAACCATCGCTCCTTCACCCAAATCGATTACCTTGTCCGATTGGACAGGAAAATCATCGGACGTAATCACGGCTGTAACCCCTTTTAGCGCTAAGGCTTTACTGACATCGATATTTAGTATGCGAGCATGGGCATACGGGCTACGCAGAACTCGCCCGTATAACATTCCTGGAAGATTAATATCAGCACTATACCTAGCTTGACCAGTGACTTTTTCCAAACCGTCATGCCTAATTGGCCGAGTACCTATAACCTTATAGTTAGATTTAGATGTGCTCTTATCGTTTATTTGTATCGTCATAAATTACCTATCTATTGGTGTTTTCTTGAGCAGCCATGACAGCCCTAACAATCTTGTCATAACCGGTACATCGACAAAGATTTCCAGCAAGCCAGTGGCGAATCCGTCCTTCATCGACATCAGATTCTTGATCTAGCAAAGCTTTGGACGCAACAATAAACCCAGGAGTACATATGCCGCATTGAAGAGCTGCCTGTTCCAAAAATGCTTGCTGGATCGGATGGAGGCTATCGACTCCTGCTACGCCTTCTATAGTGGTTATTTCTTTCCCTGCCACTTCTACGGCTAAAACTAAACAGGAATCTACAATACGTCCGTCCAAGATTACTGTGCAAGCACCGCAATTACCATCATTACATCCTTCTTTCGTGCCGGTCATATCTAGGACATCGCGAAGCACTTCCAACAAACTCTGACGAGCCTCACATAGGAATTCCACATCGTTACCATTTATCTTTGTCTTAACATGGATTTTTTCGTTCATTACTATACCCCTTTTGCCCTATCTATAGCCTTTCGGATAGCCCTCTTGGTCAATACTCCAACTAAATGCATTCGCTGATTTACGGTACCTCTCATGTCGGTTATGGGCCTAGCTATTTGCTTAGCAATCTCCGCCGCCCCTGATATATTGTCATCAGAAATTTCTTTGCTCACCAGAAATTCACTTGCCTTAGCTGCTAGTAATGGAGTGGGACCTACAGCACCAAGAGCAATCCTCGCGGATTCTATTATTCGTCCCTTACTATCCAATGTTAATGCCACTCCTACATTTGCGACTGCTATATCCATCTCGTTCCTTGGTATAAATCTCAGAAAGTGCGCTCCTGAGTATGATTTAGGGGGAGGAAATTTAATAGAAACAAGTAATTCACCATCTTCTAGTCCATTTTGGCCTGGTCCCACACAAAAGTCTTCAACAGGTATCGAGCGATATCCTCGTTTACTGCCAACAACCGCCTCAGCCCCAAGTGCAATTAGTGCTGGAATAGTGTCACCACTAGGAGAAGCGTTGCAGAGGTTCCCGCCAATCGTAGCCCTGCTCTGAATCTGGATGCCCCCAATCAAAAAAGCTGCATCTACCAAACAAGGATAGTTCTCCTGAATCTCAAGGTTCTCATATATACGTGCACAGGAAACAGCCGCTCCTACTGATAGCCCTCCGGAAAGTGTATACGAGAGTTCATTTAACTCAGGTATAGATTTAACGTCCACCAACATCTCTATATCAAATCTGTTTCCCCGTAACTGTACCAATATATCGGTTCCGCCGGCTAACGCTTTCGCCTTTGAGCCATATGAATCCATGTGCTGGAGTGCTTGGTCTAGTGTCAGGGGTGCCGAGTACTGGAAGTTTTTCAGTAGTAAATCTCCTTGTACGGAATTTGTTTAAGTCTTTTCTGGATTATAAGCATGGTCCAGCTATCGCACAAGGACCATCTAATTTGCTCATGACTAAAGATTAAACCTAGACGGTATAACCTCTATTATTCAAGAGTCCAAATTCATAACTATCAGCTAATGCCATCCAACTTGCCTCTATTATATTTTCTGATGCCCCTACGGTTGTCCAAGTATTCTCGCCATCGGTAGAATCTATGAATACTCTTACAATAGCTTCTGTTCCTTTACCAAGGTCAACTACTCTAACTTTATAATCTACCAATGTGAGTGCACTTAAAATTGGGTAAAACCCTAGCAAAGCTTTTCTTAAAGCATTATCTAGGGCATTAACAGGTCCATTACCATCCGCGGCTGTTTGCATTATTTCCCCATCAACATTCACCTTTAGCATGACCTGCGCTTTCATATGATCACCGAGATCTTCGTGCCCTCTAGCTTCTACTAATGAAGTAAAATCGACTAACTGAAAGGCTGCAACATAATCCATTTGAGCCCTCCGAACCATAAGTTCAAAAGAAGCATCTGCACCTTCAAATTGAAATCCTCTACTTTCCTTTAATTTTACGGATCCCAACAATTCTTTTAAATCCACGCTATCCATATTTATGTTCAAATCCAGTTCTTCAATTTTATATCGAAGATTACTCCTTCCTGATAACTCAGAAACAACTATAGTTTTGTCATTACCCACGGTATCCGGAGCTATATGTTGATAACTATCTTCAATTTTTGACACTGCCTGAACGTGTATTCCACCTTTGTGGGTAAACGCGCTATCTCCAACAAAAGGTTGAGATGGATAGGGAGGCATATTCGTAATCTGAGCAACATATCTACTCACTTCTTTTAGCGACTTCAACTGGTCATCGGTAACGCAATCAATACCCAATTTCAATTTCAAGTTAGCTATGATGGAAATCAGATTGGCGTTACCACATCTTTCACCATAGCCGTTAATGGTTCCTTGCACTTGAGTGGCGCCCATTTCGATGGCGGCAATAGCCCCAGCTACAGCAGTATCAGAATCATTATGGGTATGTATCCCCAAAGGTACCGTAACATCAGCTGCTGTTTTTTTAAAAACATCACTAATATTAACAGGCAGTGAACCTCCGTTGGTATCGCAAAGAATTACTGATTCCGCCCCAGCGCTGGCGGCAACCTTAACAACCTGGAGAGCATACTCTTGATTAACTTTGAATCCATCAAAGTAATGTTCCGCATCAAAAAACACCCTGATACCTTTGCTTTTCAAATACGAGATGGAATCAAAGATCATCGCTAAATTTTCTTCTAGTGATGTTTCCAGGATTTTCTTAACGTGTAGATCCCATGATTTGCCTACCAATGTAACCGTAGAAGTGCCTGCATCAACAAGAGCTTTTATGTTGGTATCTTCACTTACGTTAACATTAGCCTTTCTCGTGCTCCCGAAGGCCACCATAACCGAATGGGTTAGTTCCAAGCTTTTGGCTCTATTAAAAAACTCGGCATCTGTTGGATTAGATCCAGGCCATCCTCCCTCTATGTAATGTATCCCAAGCTGATCCAATTTACGGGTAATGGCTAACTTATCGGTAACTGATAAATTTATTGCCTGGAACTGTGCGCCATCTCGCAGTGTTGTATCGTAAAGCTGTATCACGGCCACCTTCTATCACTTAATATCTCAGCTCATAAGAATCTTTTTATGCAAATGCAACAAAAAAATAATAAACCGACAGCTATTCTATAGTTTATATCCCGCCTTTTCTAGAATAAGCAACTTCCGGATTGTCCGTCCCAGAAGAACAATCTCGTATGAAAGGTTGAAAACTTGCTTAAATCTCAAGCACCGGCTGGCCTTGGACACTAAAACCAAGGATAAAGCATCCCGCTCCTTGACCTAGACTATTGGTCGTAGCAAGCAGGTCCATCGTTTTTCTATTTATTCACAGACATATCGGCAAACAATCTATGTAAATGCTAAAAGTCCCTCGTCTCCTCCAACCCTTCTTCCTCAGATTCAATGCGATCAGGACAGTCTGCGTTAGTAATATTACAAAAAGAACATTCCATATTGCTAGGGACCCTTCTTGCTGACTGTGAAGAAGCCAAACGTTTAATTAACTGACTGAAATTGTTCACAAAATTGGAGTTAACTCCATTGCTGGGGACATAATCCAAATGGTTTGGATAGACCACTCTTCCTTCAAATCCAACACCCAAATATTGTCGAAGAGCTTTAGGAACAGCATACATATAGAGTAAAACTTGCACGTGATGCGAGGGTGACGGTTGTCCAGTTTTCACGTCTAGAATAATCCCTTTATTACCGGATACAGCTAACAAATCAGGTTTCCCACCAAGAATAGCTGAACTTCCTCTCAATTTGAACGTGTTCTGATGTTCCGTGAACACGGTCCAGCCCTTATTCTCTAAATCTTCCCTAGCCCCATTTAATAGTGCCGTGTGATGTATCTGCCATTGAGCCGCATCAAAGTTCGTAGGTATCTTATCGAAACTCGAATTTAGGTGATTTGCTCTAAACCAACCCGCCCATTCGCAAGAATTTTCACCAACTAGAAGTTTGGTAAGCCATGTTACCCAAACATATGGAATTTCCCGTTTCTGTGCCAATTAAGACCTCAAGGCTTTTTCTTTCTTAGCTGTCGGTAATTTTTTAATTCAGTATCTAAGATTCATCAAAATTAATACCCGAAATATGACAAGTCAGAAACCCTGTAAACTATCTTTTGCCCATAGCCATCGTATAGGAATCCGGATGGTTTCGGAGTTTCAACATAGCAATTATCCCAAAAATTGGTCCTAGTGACAAAAATGCGAATGCCCAACCCCAGCCAATATGGATTTGAATAATTGGAACCAATTTAATAGTTATAACTGTCAACAAGAATCCCAATCCGGTCTGCAGTGTTAACGCAGTGCCCCGATATGGACCATCGGCAAGTTCAGTCATAGCTGTAGAGAATTGTGCAGAATCCGCTATTACTGTAAATCCCCATAAAAGAGCCATAAAACCAATAGCGTATGTCCAATCAACAGGAAGAAATCCTATGCATAAAGCTGTTCCACCACTTAGCGCTAAAGCCCAACTGGTAACCATCGTTCTGCCCCATCGTTCTGCTAATAGCCCACCAACTACACACCCCATTGCTCCAAATAGGAAGACCAGAAATGCCATCAAGCTAGACGCTTCGACTAATCCGTAGAATAAAACTCTACTGCCATACAAAGATGTCAAAAATGACGGAATCCAAGCCCACATAGCATAAAGTTCCCACATATGTCCAAGATAACCTATGAGTACTAACTGCAAAGCTCTAGATTTCATAATCGCAAGTACGTATGTCGGGTTGAACTTATCGGTTAAAACGTCATGGGGACCATTCCTCACGAACAGAAATACAATGAGGCCGCCCATAACCGAAAGAGCCGAACTAACTACAAGAGTTATTTGCCATTGGGCCATAAAAAACGATTTGAGTAGATGAGGAGAACCTGATCCCAATGTTAATGCTGCTATCATAATTCCAATTGCTATACCCCTACTAGAGTTGAACCAACCAGCAACTATTTTCATGGCCACAGGATATACTCCACCAAGGAATACTCCAGTCAAAAACCTAACAGCGATAGCTTCGCCCGTTCCCACTTCTGGAAGTAAAAGAGCAAAGTTTGTACCAGCAGCCAACACACAGCTTACAGAAAAAACAAATCTAGGATTAACAATATCCGGAATATTAGTGATTGATAATATTAGAGATCCGGTCACAAACCCCAACTGCACGGCTACAGTAAGCCACGCTATATCACCAGTGGTAAATCCCTTTTCCATTTGGAGAATGCCAGATATAGCGTTAATACTAAACCATAGACTTAGTGACAGCAGTGTAGAGAATGACACAAGGGCGAGCATTCTCCATCTGTTTGAAACCATTGGTTTGAACCTTCTCACATGTAATTACAACTTCAACAGGGCACTCGTAGTATGGAAATGAATATGATTAATTAGTACACAAAATATCTTTTGGCAATATCTTCCCATGCACTATCAGACAGACTTCCATACCCGGATTTAAATGTGATTACTCCATCCCTATCAACGATAACTTTAGAGGACTGACTCAAAATATTAAAGTTATCCTGCATTTCCGAGGAATGTAAAGTCATGTCCCAAGGAAATTCCAAAGCTTTACTAAATCCGAATATTTCTTCAAATGTTTCATGTGGATCAATACTTACGGCAAGTACGTTTGGAATAATTGGCCTCATTTTCACGATGCGTTGTAACTCAACGCGGCAATGTAGTCACCATGTGGAAAAAAAATATATCAGGAGACTTTCTCCTGAGTATGTAGACATGGTAACCTCGTTCCCATCGATCGTAGTCACACGAAAATCTCGAGCTATATCTCCCACCTCATGCCCAAAGGTTTCGCCCGTTTCTAAGCCTACCTTATAACCCACGGTTGGTTGCTGTAATTGGTTAGCCCCATGATTTAGTTGGTCACTAGAACAAGAAACAAACACCAACAGAAAATATAGGAAGGGTATTAAATAAACTTTTTTCAATGATCAACCTGGTTCAATATTTCATAGATACACCAAATCAAATCTCTATCATGTCCCCTTTCTTTAATCATATAGACTTGCGAATCACCAAACACAACAAAGATATACCGCTAGCCACGTTCCTCACAGCTAACCTATTATAGTACAATTAGACTCATTATAATTGCTCACATATGGCCCCTATGCTATACTTCCACGCTGGCCAAGGGATGGCTTTTAATGAATAAGATAATACGGCAGGTTTAATGGTTCAAACATCCGAACAAACACCAGCGGGGACCCCAGAGTCGATTACTATGAAGATGTTACTCGAGTCTGGCGTACACTTTGGGCACCAAACTCGACGATGGGATCCTAGGATGCGCCCCTACATCTTTACGGAGCGCAATGGCATCCACATATTAGATCTTTCGAAAAGTATCGGATACCTCGAGGATGCCGCTCAGGCCGTGAAGAATATTGTAGCTACCGAGGGTGACATCCTCTTCGTTGGGACAAAAAAACAAGCCCAAGTAGCTATAGAAGAGGAAGCATCTCGTTGTGGCATGCCCTTTGTGAATCAAAGATGGCTAGGAGGAACCTTAACCAACTTCCAAACGATTCGCACAAGGGTCGACCATATGATCGAATTAGAAAAACGAAAAGAAGCTGGATATTTTCAGGCGCTTTCCAAGAAGGATTCTTTAAAACTAGAGGAAAAGCTCCAAAAGTTACAGAAATATTTCCGCGGTATCAGAGACATGCGAAAAATCCCAGCCGCATTATTTGTAATTGACCTGCCAAAAGAAGAAATTTGTGTAGCAGAAGCCAGGAAGCTAGGAGTCAAGATAGTTGCAATAGTGGATTCCGATTGTAATCCGGAACAAATCGATCACTTCATACCAGGAAACGACGATGCTATACGGTCTATCAGACTGATCACTTCTCACATGGCAAATGCCGCAATAGAAGCCATGGAAGAGAGAAACGCACTGGTTCTAGAACAGACCACATCCTTTCCTGAACCAGATACGCTTCAAACTGAACCAACAGAAGAAATTACGACGGTGAGTCAAGACATAGAAACCGAAGAGACAGAACCTGAATCACTTCTGGAGGAAACCCCTGAAACCCCAGAGCCAACTCCCACCGACGACAGCTAATTAATTGATAGGAGAGACCCTCATTTGCAGGTAACAGCAGCCCAGGTAAAGTCACTACGCGAGCGCACAAGTGCAGGAGTAATGGACTGTAAGGAAGCTCTGTCCGCAGCAAAAGGTGACATAGATAAAGCCGAGGAAATACTAAAATCAGCGGGTTTAGCAGCCGCAGCAAAAAAATCCAGCAGAGCAACTAAAGAAGGCCTAATAGCCTCCTATATACATAGCGGGAACCGAATTGGTGCCCTAGTCGAAGTGGCATGCGAGACCGACTTCGTCGCGAGAACTAAAGAAATGCAACAGCTCGCCCACGATCTAGCAATGCAAATAGCAGCAATGGAACCAACCTGTGTCAACTCAGAACAACAAGACCCATTAGACAACCGACCGGCTTCCGAGGTCGTACTACTAGAACAAACCTTCATTAAAGATCCCGGGAAGAAAATACAAGACATTATTAACGAAGCCGTGGCAAAACTAGGAGAAAACATCAGGGTTAACAGATTTGTTCGTTTTGCACTAGGTGAGTGATACAAGGACATGGCTAAGTCCATTTATAAGAGAGCCCTACTCAAACTCAGTGGAGAAGCATTAAAGGGGGATAGTTCCTACGGAATAGATCCGGCTTCCATAGGGTATGTGGCAGAACAAATGAAAGTAGCGCACACACTTGGGGTAGAGATAGCCACGGTGGTAGGGGGAGGTAATATATGGCGCGGACAGGATGCCGCCAAACATGGGATGGATAGAGCGACCGCAGATTACGCTGGTATGCTCGGCACCGTAATCAACTCACTTGCTCTACAGGATGCTCTAGAAAACCAGGGCCTGAACACACGGATACAAGTTGCTTTACAAATGCAATCTATAGCCGAACCTTACATCCGCAGAAGAGCAATACGCCACCTAGAAAAGGGTCGCATCGTCGTGTTCGCAGCCGGGACCGGTAATCCATATATGACCACAGATACCGCTGCAGCCTTGAGAGCTATCGAAATCGGTGCAGACGTACTTTTAATGGCAAAGAATAGGGTCGACGGAGTTTACGATTCGGATCCGAACAAAAACAATAAAGCAAAACGATTTGAACGACTCGATTACATGGACGCACTTAGTAGACGACTAGACGTAATGGATAATACAGCCCTTTCATTGTGCATGGATAACAATCTCACAGTCATTGTATTCGATATATTCCAATCAGATAACATTGGTTCCATACTTACTGGAAAACCAGTTGGGACTACAATTGTTGGGAAGGTTTAATTATGCCATCTAGCGAAATAGAATCCTATCATAGCCCCGAGGAAGTTATTAAAGAATCTCAACGTCGTATGGCACAAGCTGTGGAATTTTTGAAGCGTGGCCTAGATACCATAAGAACGGGTAGAGCTACACCATCGCTCGTGGAAAACATTTTGATAGACTACTATGGTACACCTACCCCCCTCAAACAATTAGCGTCTCTATCATCTCCAGAGGCACAGTTGATTCTAATTCAGCCTTATGACAAAACCTCTATAAGGGAAATTGAAAAAGCTATACAAAGTTCGTCTATGGGATTTAATCCAGCAAACGACGGCAATATTATACGGATACCAATACCCCCTCTGAGTCAAGAGAGACGTAAGGAATTAGCAAAGTCAGTAGGTAAAATGGTAGAGGAAAGCAAAGTAGCAGTTCGTAATGTGCGAAGAGACGGGATAGAAAAGCTCAAAAACATGCAACGGAACAAAAATATTTCTGAAGACCAAGGGAAACGGGCGGAAACGGATTTGCAAAAACAGACTACCTCACACACGTCAATTATGGACGGTCTGTACGAGCAAAAATCAGCCGACCTCATGACCGTGTAATCCTGAGACAGGGTACTGAACTTACCTTATAAATAGGTACAGATGAGCAGCACTGCGGAAAACAACCAAACCAAATCTGGCAATAAGGCCAACTCTATCGACTTACCGCGACACGTAGCAGTTATTATGGACGGGAACGGACGTTGGGCCCTAAAACATGGGTTACCACGAATAGAAGGACACCGGGCGGGAGTCGAAAAAATTCGTATGATTTTAAGTGTACTTGGCGAAGCCGGTGTGAAATATGTAACTATATATGCCTTTTCAACTGAAAACTGGAGTAGGCCGAGATCAGAAGTATTGGGAATAATAGGAATACTTGAGAAAGTAATTGAAACAGAAACCGAAAGACTTCATCAAAACGGTATAAGAATAATCCATTTGGGCCGCTCAGAGCATCTAACTAAGAAATTGAGAACGTCTGTCGCCCGCGCGCAAGACTTAACAAAACACAACAAAACAATGACTCTGTGTGTAGCTTTTGACTACGGCAGTAGATCGGAAATCATAAGAGCGATAAAGCAAATCATATCCGCTGTCATACCCGCCCCGGAAATAGAGTAAACAGTCTTAAACAAATACCTATACACTCATAACATACCAGACCCTGACCTAATTATAAGGACCGGTGGAGAAAAGAGATTAAGCAATTTCCTTTTATGGCAATCCGCCTATAGCGAGCTGTATTTTACTCCTGTACATTGGCCAGACCTACAAATGGAGCAAATTAACGAAGCTCTAAATGAATTTACAAATCGGAAAAGACGCTTTGGATCTCTAGCAAAGGACTCTAAAACATGATAGCGAGAATACTCGTTGGATTGATGGGAATACCAGTAATCGTTGGAATTGTATGGCAAGGGTTCCCTTTACTCACGTTACTAGTAGCCTTCGCGGCCTTATGGGGAGTCAAAGAGTTTAACGCCTTAACCAAAAAAGTCGGTACTCTAGATATAGCTCCATTTACTCTGTTGATAACCTTTTTGTTTGTTATAAACAGTCAGTTCTCCAGCACGCAATATTTTACTATTGTACTATTTGGTATTTGCCTAGCTATACCCACCATGGCTTGTATTCTAAACAAAAAGAATAGGCTTTCTTTAAAAACTGTGTTTTTCACAGCGATTGGTCCCATATATGTGGGCTTTCTACTTTCCCACTCAATTTTATTGAGAGAATTGGGCGATGGTATGCTATACGAAGGAAGAGATTGGCTGATCTATGCCATACTAGTGACTTTTAGCACAGACACAGGTGCATATTTTATAGGTAAGGCCCTGGGCAGGCACAAACTATTGGTAACCATAAGCCCCAACAAAACCTGGGAAGGAGCTGTAGGAGGAGTACTCTGTGCGGTAGCAGCATCCTGTTCAATCTGCTCAATCCTTGAGATAAATATCGCCTTGGTCGGCCAAATAGCACTTGGCATATTGATAGGAATATTTGGCCAGATAGGAGATCTGTTGGAATCGTCCTTAAAGAGGATAGCACACGTTAAGGATTCTGGATCTATACTGCCTGGTCACGGGGGATTGCTGGATCGTATAGATTCGTTAATAGTAACCCTACCTTTGACATATTACATAGTCATTACGACTCAGACATAAATAATAACCAAAGAGGACGTTGTGGAAAGAAAACGCTTAGTAATCCTCGGCTCGACAGGATCTGTAGGAAGACAAACCTTGGAAATTGTTAGGGCCTTCCCGGACACATTCGATGTGATAGGTTTAGCTGCCGACAAAAATACGAGCTTGCTAATGACTCAGATCGATGAATTTAAACCCCGAATGGCATTTTCATCGTCACATCCAACCTTATTCGACACCGAAACACATGTAACGCCAACCGATCCTGACAAGATGGTGATTGATCAGTCTACTGATATCGTTATGGTAAGTACAACTGGCAAAGCAGGCCTCTATCCAACTGTTCGGGCTTTACAAGCAGGAAAACGTGTGTGTTTAGCAAACAAAGAAGTAATAATAATGGCTGGATCTTTGATAACTAAGCTTGCTAAGGTCAATGGGGAACTTTTACCCGTCGACAGTGAACCTAATGCCATATGGCAATGCATACATGGCGAGTCTGCTAATCCACAACGGCTTATAATAACTGCATCTGGAGGGCCATTCCGTGGTGTACCACACGATTCCCTCCATAATGTTACCCCGGAACAGGCTCTAAAACATCCTACATGGAATATGGGTCCTAGAATAACTATAGACTCGGCCACTTTGATGAATAAAGGGTTTGAAGTAATAGAAGCAAAATGGCTTTTCAACGTCAACTGGTCACAAATAGAGGTAGTTGTCCACCCTCAAAGTATTATTCACTCTATGGTAGAGTTTGATGACGGTTCAGTAAAAGCACAAATGGCAATACCTGATATGAAACTCCCCATACAATATGCCTTGCTGTTTCCAGATCGGCGATTCAATAAAGAAATCCCCCGATTAGATTTATCAGTACAATCTAAAATGACATTCGAGCCTTTACATGAGAACGTTTATCCCTGTTATAAACACGCGCTAAGGGCAGGTCACATGGGCAAAACCTACCCAGTAGTCCTAAGCGCCTCTGATGAAATGGCCGTTAACTTGTTTTTAAACAAACAACTACGTTTTACTGACATTCCTAAAGTTATAGAAATGTCCCTGGAAACTCATATCCCGTCTGAAGGAACAGACCTGGAGGAAATACTGCAAGTAGATATGATTGCTAGATCAAAAGCTCTAGAAATAGCCAAGAGGTTTATGAAATGACTTTCATTTTGTTCCTCTTTCTTATTTTAACGCTGGTGATAATACATGAACTAGGGCATTTTATTACCGCCAAACTATTCGACGTAAAGGTCAAGGAATTCGGTGTTGGATTCCCACCTAAGTTGATAGGTAAAAAGTTTGGAGAAACAGAATATACCATTAATGCAATACCATTGGGTGGATTTGTGAAATTAGAAGGGGAATC
The DNA here is from genome assembly GCA_964439905.1 of uncultured Dehalococcoidia bacterium. Taxonomy (GTDB): domain Bacteria; phylum Chloroflexota; class Dehalococcoidia; order Lucifugimonadales. The sequence continues at coordinate 18,229 of CAYTPK010000011.1, read as the reverse complement.
AGGTAGTTCGGAAGATCCACGGAGTCTATCAACAAAACCACCATGGCAAAGGGCTATAATCATTAGTGCCGGATCAATCATGAACTTTCTCCTGGCAGTTATGATACTAACCGGTTTTCTTATGATCCCCCGAGATCAAACCACCGGTCAGGTCTACATAACAGAAATCCAAACCGGATCACCTGCAGAATTGTCAGGCTTACGGGTTGGAGATAAGATCCTTTATGTAGGTGAAACGTCAATCGACAACCTAGGAACATTGAGATCAGCCGTATCCCAAAAGTTGGGCACCAAAGTCCCAATAACTATCACCAGCAATGGAGCGGAAAGGAAACTCAACGTGCTCGCAAGGTGGAATCCACCAGAGGGACAAGGCGCCATGGGTGTAGTTTTAGAGCTACGTGACACACATTCGACTACCAAATCTTATCCAATTTGGTCCGCAATGCCAATGGCATTCCAAGAAATAGGAACGATGCTATCCATGACTTGGAAATCTATCTGGTCCTGGGCAGAAGGTGACAGCCCATTTCCCGGGTCTGGTCCCGTAGGAATCGTAAAAGGGACTCACGAAATCGTAGATCTGGCGGGACTCAGTTCCCTCATTCCATTAGCGGCGTTCCTTAGTGTTAGTTTATCAATATTTAACATACTTCCGATTCCTGCGCTTGACGGTGGAAGATTACTTTTTGTAGTAATCGAGGTAATCAGGAGAGGTAAAAAGATCCCACCGGATAAGGAAGGTCTAATACACATGCTAGGTTTTGCTATATTAATCGCTTCAGTGATATTGATAAGCTACAATGACATCCTGAAAATAATCAGGGGCGAAAGTTTTTTTCATTAAATGCATCATACATTGTTAAAATTCCAGGAGTCCAAAGCATGTTAACACGTCGTACATCGAGAGCAATTAATATAGGAGACGTAAAAATTGGCGGGGAGGCAGAAATATCAGTTCAGTCGATGACTAAAACGGATACTCGCGACGTCGATTCCACAGTGGCACAAATTCACGAACTAGAAGCTAGCGGATGTGATTTGGTAAGAGTAGCGGTCCCGGATTTGGAAGCCGCGAAAGCTATAGGTTCAATCAAAAGCAGGATAAAAATACCAATCATTGCAGATATACACTTCCATCACCATTTAGCAATTGAGGCTCTCAAAATGGGTGTAGATGGTCTCAGATTAAATCCTGGGAATATCCGAGACTCTTCTAAAGTTAAGAGTATTGTGGAACTAGCGAAGGAGAGAGAAGTACCCATACGAGTAGGTGTGAACTTCGGCAGCCTGCCCCCTGTCGGAGGAATTGGTAAATCGCGAGGATTCTCTAGAGTAATGGATATGGTAAATCACCTCCCAAAAGCAACGGAGGTAAGAGGTGAAGAGTATAGTGTAGTAGACCACATGGTCGCCACAGCTCTTTGGGAAATTGATATCCTTGAATCTCTAGATTTTGATCTAATCAAAATATCACTTAAAGCTTTTGACGTCCCCACAACTATCGCTGCCTACGAGAAGATTGCGAACATGATCCCGTATCCATTGCACTTGGGTATTACAGAAGCTGGGACAGTCAGATCAGGATCTGTTAGGAGTGCAGTGGGCATCGGGTATCTATTGTCGAATGGGATAGGAGATACTATTCGTGTTTCACTAAGTGGGGATCCTGTAGAAGAAATTTCTACAGGTTACGATATTTTGAAATCCCTAAACTTACGCCAAAAAGGGTCGACCTTGATTGCCTGTCCAAGCTGTGGTAGAGCTGACGTAGATGTAATAAAGCTATCCAATGACGTCGAGAACTTGCTTAAACCTCTGGACAAGAATATTAAGGTCGCGGTAATGGGCTGTGAGGTTAATGGACCCGGTGAAGCCAAAGATGCTGACGTAGGCATTGCAGCTGGATCCGGGAGAGCCGTTATTTTCCGAAAAGGGAAAAAAGTCAGGGTAGTAGCTGAGAATGATATGCTAAGCGCTTTAATGGAAGAAGTTGAAAAGATAGATGTGGACTAGCTAGGTTGAGTTCTCCTACACACGACGTTCAGTTCCTCCCAAGTATCACATGAAATTCGAGAGTATCCACCGCTCTTCCCTTGCTGATGGACGCCACAACATATTCTAAACACATCCTCGCGAAACCAGGGTATTGAAGTACTGACGATCCTAATGTCACCTTAGGGATTCCTTCCTCCAAATCTACCATTAGACGGTCGTTAACATCATAATCTACTACAAGGTCAACAGGCCGACCTGTCATTTTTTCAATCTTACTTTTAAGCCTATCTAAGAATTCATCATCGTTCATTTTCAATTGGTTCCTGTTAAACTCCTGCGGAGGTTTTCAATATTAAAAACTTTTTACTCGGAACTTCTGCTGAAACACTGTCGTGAAAGAGGTTTTAGGGTATCCATTGAAATTAACTCCTCAATAGAGGGAGTGAAGAGTCACAATGTTCCAATAGCTTATTCGACAAAAACACGGGTTTTTCTACCATAACAGCATGGCAGGAATCGATTTCCTCAACCTTGACTCCAGGAAGATCCAAAGCCAGATCCAAAGCCATTTTCCTTTGCATTTTTGGTGTAATTAATCTGTCTTGGTTCAGCACAATATAAGTAATTGGGAATGAAGAATCTGGAAGAACGGTGGGTTTCCTAAGTAAACCCGGCGGGAAAGATCGGAAAAACCCTAACACTTTCACAACTTCTTCGAAATCCATGCTATTACACCAAAGGTTCCTTATCATATACTTGGGAAATTGGAACGGTCTTCCCAAAGAAAACATAGATGTAAGGGAATGCTGACTTCTAAAGGCAAACGATAAACTACCCTTAAAAGAACTCCCTGAAAGCGGTATAACGCCTGCAATGAGAATAACAGCCCTAGGAGGGCTCTCCATCCTAGAAGCAACATTCAAAACAATTGGAGCAGCAACATCTACTCCAACCATTATCAGATTCCTCAATTTTTGCTCGTTAATAACTGTTTCAATGTTCGAGACAGCTTTATCATGGGAAATCAGCGGATCCACATAGTCTTTCATAAGGCCATCTATGTTAACCGATAACACTTTTCTTACTGGTAGTTTCCGTGAAAGTTTAGGAGGATTCTCTACGGGCGACGTCAATTGACCCCACACATCTGACCAGGCCCAACGGCCCAGTCCCATACCAGAAACGAGAAGGAAGTCATTCATTATCAAAGCTCCTCAATTGCTTTTAAATCCGCTACGACCAACCATATCTGTTCCTTTTCCCAAAATCATACGACCAATTTCTTTAGAATGCGTCAATGGTCCGAGAAAGTTGGCTTCTATTTCTGACGTAACAACATTTGGCAGCAGGTTTGCTGCTTTCAATTGCAACCGCCGATCAAATATATCATCCTTACCTAACACAATATATTCAAAGTCGATATTATCTGGGTAGTACGAATCCTTAAACGGCTCAACCCAGGGAAGATAGGGTTCGGAAACCAGAGACTCTTCTTTACGATGCGCCATAAGTTTCCGACGCAAGTGGGCGGGAGGTGCAATTCCTTTTTCCACAGGTCCAAATATGCGCGTCCCAAACCTAAGCATAGTTGGCAGGAAATCAAAAACCGGTCTACCCATAGATGGAATCAATCCACCTACAACCACTACCCGTTTTACTGACTCTTTAATTTGTTCTATGGTTCGAGAGAGATAACTAGCTGCAAACGAATGTACTACAACTGTAACATCAACTAACTGGTTAACTTGCACCTTCGTCACTGATGATTCTACATAGTGGTCTGTGCTAATTCTTCTCCTATCATAACTGGTATTATACTCATGCCCAGGAAGACATGGTACTATAATTTCACCAATACATTTCTTCTCGTCATTCTGAGTTATTTCTCTAATGACTCCATCCCAAATCCATCCGCCTACCCATTGTCCGTGAATTAAAAGTATTGTTTTCATGTGGACTCCAACACATGCTTTAACCCAACTATTAAGTCTTCATCCTCTTCCTCCAAAACTGTCCGAGCGTCCAGCAGAAGCTTATCGTCTGAAATCTTGCCTATTATTGGTTTTGGTAAGCTTCTTAACTCTCGCACAAGTCGTTCTGTCCTCCCCGTCTGATTAACAGAAAGAGACCAGGAAGGTAGCAAAGCTCCAGGCAGACTACCCCCGCCAATAGTAGATTGGGATGAAACCACAGTCGTAACGTCACCGCCAATATGATCTTTCCAAGCTTGTACTCGTTTCTTTAGTCTATATGCGGGTTTGGATATCATCTTCCAAATCGGGACTTTATCCAATGCCTCCCCTCTGACATAGTGCAACAAAGTTGCTCGTAGTGCTGCTAGACTTAGTTTGTCAATCCTCATTGCCCTCATGAGAGGGTGTTGAGACAATCTCGCTATTAAATCTCTCTTTCCTACAATGATTCCTGATTGAGGCCCGCCTAGGAGCTTGTCACCGGAAAAAAACACAAGATCAGACCCGTCTTTTATGCTCGACTGAACCGTGGGTTCGTAATGTAACCCAAACGCCCTTGTATCCAATAGACACCCACTTCCTATATCATGAAGCATGGGTACCTCGTGTTCTTTACCTAAAGCCGCAATCTCTTTCACACTAGGAGAATGCGTGAACCCCATAACAACAAAATTACTGGAATGAACGGTCAAAAGAGCAGCGGTTTTTTCATTGAGTCCTTTTCTATAATCTTTCAAATAAGTCCGATTAGTAGACCCTACCTCGACGAGAACAGCACCACTCTGAGCCATCACTTCGGGAACACGAAATCCACCACCAATTTCCACCGCTTCTCCACGCGAGACGATAACTTCTCTGTCTTGAGCTATTGCCGCTAGACCAAGTAATACAGATGAAGCATTGTTGTTAACCACTAAAGCTGCTTCTGAGCCTGTAATTCTGGTTAGTAGCTCCTCAATATGGGCTTGTCTAGATCCTCGATTTCCTGATCCCAGATCAAACTCTAGATTGGAATACCCCTGGGAAGAATATATCATCGCATTCACAGCGTCCATACTGATAGGTGCACGCCCTAAATTGGTATGTAATACGACTCCGGTTGCGTTAATCACTGGCTTTGGTCCAATTTCGGCAAATGACCTCAAGCTTTCCTTAACTTGATTGATTATGGAGGTAATACTAGGTGCAGGAAAACCATGAATTAAGTTTGCTCGCGCGTGACTAATAGTATCTCTGACCAATTCAGTGACAATTTGCCGATCATACTCTCTCAATTTTTTCCTAAGGTTTGGATTTGAGAGAATCTTCTCGACACTGGGAAGGTTTCGTAGGTTCATATTTCCCACAATTCTATCATGCCTCGCATATTTAAATCTTATATATACCTATGTAAGAAAGATTGAACCTGACACAGCTTAAGATAATGCAATAATTCCGAATGCCATGTCCAGTTATTATAGTTAATAAAGACCCAACTTATGCACATCTTTTTCAATTACAATTCTTCTAAACGCTTCACCGAACTCGTAGTCACAACTATCTGCTACTAAACCTGCTCTATTTTTTACATTGGTCGACATCCGGGCTATATCCTGTATTTGACTTACATGTTTACTCAAAGCATTAATCTTCAATTCTATAGTGGAACTTATGTCTATAATCGTATTAGAGCGTTCTGAATTCCAAAGAAGAATTTCGCTAACATGATGCGGACATAGTCCTTCATTCGAAATCTGATCAGGGAAATGTTGACTAGTCCACGCGTAAGTAAAGACAGCATCCAAAGCTGCCATTCCGCTTACCCTATGATCTCTATGTTGGTGAACGTTCGTTCTAAAGGGGTCTATTGACAAAACAATATCCGGTCGATATATCCTAATCTGCCGAGTAATCTTACTTCTTAGCTCGAGTGTATCCTCTAATTCTCCATCCCCGTAGTCAAGAAAAATAACATCTTTAACTCCCAAGACATCTGCTGCTTCAATTTGTTCCTTCTTCCGTATATTAGCTAATCTATTTGGTGTCATATTACTGTTTGATGTCCCTTTATCACCATTCGTGCACAGTAAAAAGATCACCCTGTCTCCTTGACTAGACCACATTGCTGCACTTCCACCGCCACCCCCCTCTCCGTCATCTTCGTGGGGTATCACAAAAAGAACTGTCTTAGACACCATGCCTCCTTGAATCAATATCTCAAGTTCCTGGCCGATAATAGTCCATCAAGAAAGAAATGATCAATTACCAAAATCAGAAGTCCCCAATTCTACCAAAGTAATCGTATAAGAAATACTCTGAAAAACGAATTCTTATCCCTACATCCATAAACACCATGTAAATCCATTCGGTTTGCCAGTTTTATTTACATATACGAAACCCCTCTTCTAACTCCTTCAACATAGTTTAATTACGTATGTTGACAGGAAAAAACGGCTTCTATACTCTTTATTTCAAAAATAAACCCTCACAATTCAATCATTGGAGAAATACATGAGACCATCATATGGCGTGGTAGATGCGGACGGTCATATCGTTGAATCAGAATCAAAGCTAATGGACTACCTGGAAGGACCATACGCAGAAATTAAACGATTTCATTCGTTCCTGCCTGGCCCAGACGGCGTAGTTGGAGGCGGAACCATAGCGGGAAAGGATTATTTCGATTCCTCGCTCGGAGGTAAACTTGGAGCTCACGGTGGCCCAGGTTTCCCATCGCCTCAAGAATGGCTAGACAACGCTAATAAAGGCAACCTAGAACATATATTCCTTTTCCCTACTACCTTGCTAGGCTATTCCAGAATACAGGACCCGGACTACCTCATAGCCTTAACACGTGCCTACAACAACTATGTCTCTGAAGAATGGCTCAAGGTAAATCCGCGTTTTAAATCCGTAGCCCTTATGCCATTCACCGATATAGAAGAGTCCATAAAAGAAATGCGTAGATGTGTAACAGAACTAGGATTTAGTGGAGTATTTCTAGCCGCAGTGGGTTTTGGACTTCTCGGAGAGAAACGAACACATGCTTTTTACGCCGAGGCTGAACGCTTAGGTACTTTTGTTGCGGTCCATGGAGGTCACGCTACTAGAGAACAGCGATATACCAAGTTTATTCAACGACATACAATAGGCTTTCCTGTCTCAGCTATGCAGCAAATGATGCACATGACTTACGAAGGTATATACGAAAAATTTCCTAATCTCAGAGTAGGCTACTTGGAAGCAGGTGCTACCTGGGTCCCTTACATGCTAAACCGCATGGACGAAGAATGGGAAAAACGGGGCTGGTTTGAAGCCATAGAATGCAAGAAAAAACCAAGCGACTACCTCTGCGGAGGAAATGTTTTTATCCACGCCGAACCCGGCGAACAGTTGCTACCGGAGGTGATACGCATTATGGGGCAAAATCGACTCTTCTATGCATCTGATTGGCCTCACTGGGATAACGAATTTCCCGAAAGCATAGACCACATTATGGATAGGACTGACCTAACTGAACAAGACAAAATGGATATACTACGAAATAACGCACTTGAAATGTACGGTATAAGTTAGATGGCATTAACCTTTTTGTCAGATCATATTTAGGAGGATTTAATGTACCAAGACTATAAAGTTATCGACGCGGACGGTCACTTCTTTGAACCAATAGATATTTGGGATCGATTTATGGAGAAAGAATACTATGAGCGCCGTCCCAGGGTACGAGAAGTTTATATGAAATCCCGTATGGAATTTGAATTAGACGGAACTTTTTTTACTAAGTCCAAACTCCCTACATCCGTCAAGAAGCGCTACGCAAATCAAGAACAAAAATATGGAGACGCATTTCGTAATGGATGGAATCCGAAGAGCCGTATAGATGACATGGATAAATACGGATGGGATGTCCAAGTGTGCCTACCTACGGCAGGTCACGTTGGAGCCCAAATGTCACGAAAAGACCCTGAGTTGGGTTCAGCCGTGGTCCGGGCCTTTAATAATTGGGCCCACAGCTACTGCCAAGAGGATCCCAAACGAATAAAATGGGTATCAGTCGTGCCAGGTGGCAACTCTGTTGAAATGATTAAGGAAGTAAAGAGAACTTATGAAAAAGGCTCTGTAGCCTTAATCATATCGACTCCGTCGGATGGACATTGGTGGCACACAGAAGAATTCAACCCATTGTGGGACGTATGTCAGGAACTCGGCATGCCATTACTCTTACACGGCAATGAAACCAGGACAGGCGGCCCAGCTACATACGACCGATATGCCGGAATGCATGGCCCGTTTGATGCCATACACCATGCCATTGGCTTCCCCATGGAAAATATGATAGGGGTTGCCCATTTTATGCTAACTGGCATATTTGACAGATATCCAAATTTGAAGTTGGCCATATTGGAGGCCAACTGCGGCTGGTTGCCCTTTTGGCTAAGCCGTTTAGAAAACTGTTCTTCTGGACGACAGGAGGTAACTTTCGATGCCCCTCCACTTGATGCTACCCCTTGGGAATATTTTGACCGTCAGTGTTACATTGCGTGTGATGCCGATGAGATAGGTATAAAATTCTGCATAGAACATGTCGGAGATAACAACATTGTGTTCAACACGGATTATCCACATGCCGATGCCCCTGACCCATGGGAACCGGTCCCAAACATGTTAGCTCAACCAATTTCAGACGAATCAAAAAGGAAAATTATGTGGGATAATTCAATAGGCCTCTATGGACCCCGCCTTGTAGGAGATTAATCGGCATACTCTAGTTAAACTGGGAAAGGAATTTCGGATATCGATTAAAATAGTTTAATACGAATGCGAATGGCGCAACCAAATAACCACCCTCTCACCAACCAATAGAATATCCATCCCTTCTAGGGTCAGCACCGCCATGCAAAACCTCTGTGTCTTGGTCCACGTAAATCATCATTTCGCTGCCTGTCGCTGCCCAATCACCTATAACTTTGACATCATGTCCCTTAGTCATAAGATTATTACAGACATCATCCGGATACCGCCCTTCTAGCAAAAGTTGGTCTGGTACTCTATGCGGGTAATTGGACTCTGTACCATCTTGTATAGATCTCCAACGTGGGGCCTCCACCGCCTCAACCACATTCATGCCAAAATCCAATACGTGACTTATAACTTGGAAATTCGTCTGAACCTGCGTATCTGCACCAGGGGTTCCACACGCAAGCACAAGTTTTCGTCCTTGATCTCTTGTTTTCTTAAATACCATTACTGGGTTCATAGTATGCCTGACCCGTTTCCCAGGCTCTAGTACATCAACGTGGTCTTTTTCCAAGTGCCAATAGCTCATGCGGTTATTAAGCAAGACGCCTGTATCTCGAGCCACTAGACTAGATCCAAAGGCACTTTGTAAACTTTGAAGCTGACTTACAGAATTACCCCATCGATCAACCACTACAAAACATGTAGTGTCTTCTAGTGGCGTCCCTACAGATTTAATTCTCCTAGGTGGATTTGCGCCTTTTTGGAATTTCCAAGGACTCCCAGATGTGACATTAGCTGCTGCCCAATCAGGATCAATCTCCTTGGCTCGCTCTTTCGCATATTCTTTCGATAGCAACCCATCTATAGGAATATCAACGAAGTCGGGATCAGCCATATAAGCCTCTCTATCGGCGAAAGCAAGTTTCTTGGCCTCTACCATCATGTGAATCGATTCCACAGAGTTAAGCCCCATGTTTTTGATGTCAAACGTTTCAGCTAAATTCAACTCTTGTAAAAGCACGTGACCACTAGAGTTAGGTGGAGCCTCATATACCACATGATCTCTGTATGTCGTAGAAATAGGGTCTTGCCACAATATTTCATGCTCTCGCAAATCTTGAAGTGCCAATATTCCCCCTTGTTCCTTGGAAAACGCCGCTATTTTTGATCCAATCTGCCCACGATAGAATACCTCTGGTCCTTCTTCGGAGATCAATCTAAATGTACGGGCTAAGTCTTTTTGATACAGGATTTCTCCAGGTAGTAAAGGAGTGCCATTTCTAGTAAATATATCTTTTGAGGTAGGAAACGAACATAGCAAATTGTCCTCAGAAATAGCATTAGATAGTATATTGCTTACGGGAAATCCACGTTCAGCCAATTCAATAGAGGGGCCTAAGACTTGACTCCATGGCAGCAATCCAAAACGCTTATGAGCTGCATACCAACCAGCTAGCAATCCTGGAACCAAGACGGACATGATACCTTTATGTGGAATACCCGAAGCTAAATATATTTCTCTGTTGGCGGCCCTAGGAGATTTCCCACTAGCATTTATAACTTGCAGTTCATCAGAGTCCTTCATATAGACCATAATGAACCCGTCACCACCTATCCCAGACATCATAGGCTCTACAACATTTAGACACGCTCCAATAGCTATAGCAGCATCTATCGCATTGCCTCCCTTTTGCAACATATGTACTCCTGCCTGTGAGGCAAGTGGATGACCAGCACAAACCATTCCATTCCTGGCCATTACCACTGGTCTATATCCTTCGTATCGTATACCGTGGGGAGTTCTATTTGTCATATTTATATCCTAGTACCCATGGTCATATTTTTGCCCTCCTGAATCCACACAAGTTTTGTTATTATAGAACAACAACTGTAATGGAGATAGAAGATGCGATTTGGTATGGGTTTGCCAGGACAAGGGGAAAGTGCATCTCCCCACAACCAAATTAAGATAATACAAAGGGCGGAGGCTCTGGGTTTCCAATATGCATTAATTGGAGATCACATCGTAATACCCAAAAGCTTTGGGTCAACCTATCCTTATAGTCAAACTGGTGAATTCACCAGTGCAGTATCAGGAGAATGCCTAGATCAGTTGATGTTGCTATCATTTCTGGCAGGATCTACTAGAAAGATACGACTAGTCCCCAGCGTCATGATAGTGCCACATCGTAATCCAATAATAGCGGCTAAACAATTGGCAACATTGGACGTTCTCTCTAATGGAAGATTAACTCTAGGAGTGGGAGCGGGATGGCTCAAAGAGGAGTTTGACGCTCTAGGCATACCTCCCTTTGAACAACGCGGCTCAGTAACTAATGAATATCTAGACATATTTAAAGAACTTTGGTGTAGTGACAATCCCTCTTTTGAAGGTGTCTATTGTTCTTTTTCGAATATCATGTTTGAACCAAAGCCTATTCAAAAACCACATCCACCTATCTGGATAGGAGGAGAAAGCAAACCTGCAATGCGACGAGCTGCCCAATACGGCACAGCATGGCATCCCTTAAACGCGAATCCCAGATACCCGTTAGGCACTGCAGACCAATTAGACACTTCGATAAAGTGGCTAAGAAACTATACAGAAACTATAGGCCGTAATCCCCTAAATATAGAGGTATCCTACCGAGTATCAAACCATTCCATCGATCCTGGTAATCGAAAAACAACCTTTTCGGGAACTCCCAATGAAATAGCAGACGATATACTCGAGTTTGAGAATTTAGGCGTCACTGACATGATATTCGATTTCAGGGATCCGGACATAGCTATAATGACTAATTTAATGGAACTTTTTGCAGCAGAGGTAATCCCGTTAGTAAGGAAGGAACTGAATTAAATTGGAACGGAAGACAAATTGAAATTCGGTATTACAATGCAAACCCGAGGGCCTAATGCTCGCATGCCCAACATTGCTAAAATAGCTCAACGAGCTGAACAGGCTGGGTTTTACGAGGCAGTATTAGGTGATCACATCATTTTCCCTAATCAAATTAGGTCATCGTATCCTTATGCTGAGTCAGGCATCCACCATGGAAGCATAGAAGGAGAGACCCTCGAGTGTCTCTCCTTATTGACTTTCATAGCAGCAAAAACTTCTGTCATACGTATAGTAACTGGAATAATGATTGTGCCTAATCGGAACCCGATTGTTGCCGCAAAACAACTAGCCAGCATTGACGTATTGTCAGAGGGTAGACTTTCAGTAGGGGTAGGAGTGGGCTGGATGCGAGAGGAATTTAAGAACCTAGGGTTACCATCATTTGAGGAACGCGGCAAAGTCACAGACGAATATATAAGAGCATATATCGAACTTTGGACGAAGGACGACCCAAAATTCAACGGAAATTATTGCTCCTTTTCAGATATCAGATTTCTCCCGAAACCAATCCAGAAACCATATCCCCCCATTTGGGTTGGCGGAGAAAGCGATGCCGCCCTGCGACGAGTTGCCAAAATAGGAAATTGTTGGCACCCAATAGGACTGAATCGAAACTTCCCTTTGGTGACATCCAATCAACTCGCAAACAGAATCGACAAGTTAAATACGCTGACCCTAAAAGCTGACCGAAATCCCGCAGATATTGAAATAGCCTATAGGGTCCCTCATTTTGAATTACGTAATAAAAATAGTCCAAACCCCTTCATAGGAACTCAAGAACAGGTTTTATCTGATATTAGGGATTTCGAAGATATAGGTGTTAGCCATCTAATACTTGATTTTAGGTCCTACAACCTCGACGAGACTTTAGTCCTGATTGAAGAATTCGGCAATAAAATTGCCCCTCATTTTTTGAGGTAATAGAACTTTTCATTGATTTTAGTCCAACCTACAAAGATCTCTTTAGTCCATTAACAACTCTGTAAGTTCTTTCATGTCATCTATTTGTTCCAAACTATCAATCTTGGATAGGATTTCGTCTGATTGCCCTTGTGTAAATATTTCTCTAGTGACTGTCCGAAATTTTTTTTCCAAAATTTCGTGAGAGCAAGGATTCTCATGATCCCCCTTTACACTACTGCTAGAAGATTCCAGGCTACGACCCCCCTTCAATATTAATTGAACCGCTGCAAATGGATAACCAGATTTTCTCATATCCATTTTTGGATCTCCTTCAATTGTTATCTTTTGGGATAATTCTCTAATCAACGGATCTGATAGGGATGAATCTGAGAAAGCTTCTAGGTCCAGGGATCCCCTGACAAGCAGCGCTGAGACAGCATAGGGAATATGGAATTTAGCTCCCAACATGTTTCGCGGGTAATCTCCTGCCATACGATCGGATCCGAAATTCACGGTGGTCACCCTGATTCTTTCTATGTCTCCAATAGCAAACTGTTCTGTGTCCATCAGTTGTTCAATAGCACCAAGCGTAGGATGGTTAAAAAGACAACAAGGATAGTGTTTGAAATAGTTTTGTTCAATTCTCATAGGCCCAAAACCTAATCCTTCTACTGACATTTCTGGATCAAAAGATCTCGCCAATATTGTTCCATAAACATCCAAAGGTCCATCTTTTAAGGAAGTAAATCCACACTGGAGCAGGTGAACGGCCAGAATACCTTGCATACCAGAGCGACCCGGGTAAACATTTCTGATGGTTGCTCCTTCAAAACAAGGTGTCCAAGTATTAGCAGGGGACATAGAAGCAGCTAAATTGATAAGACTCTTTGTAGAATCAAGATCAAGCTCGAGCATCTTTCCAATTGCAATTGATGTCCCAATAGTTCCCCAAGTCCCATGGGAATGAACGTTAGGTCGTAGAATCATGGAACCGGCTATACGGGATAAAATTTCGTATCCTGCGGAGAGAGCCTCTATGAGTTTTTTCCCACTCAAGTGATGGTCTTCTGCGAATGCCAAAGACCCAGGGAGGACATGTATTGCTGGATGTCCGCCTCCTAAACGAGTCCCTTCATCCAATTCCAGTGACACTCCCGCGGTCGCGTTAACCAAGGCTGCAAACATCGGTTGGCTTTTATGTTTGTGCCCAACTACAACCGACGTACCATTTGCTGATAAACCAGAAACTAAGTTTGCTAACTTGGTGTTTTGAGGCAATCTACTACCTGCGGCCATAGCACCTATAGTATCCTTTATAACATTCTTGGCGGCAGTCCTAACACTAGGTGATAAATCATCGTATCTCAGTCCTACTGAGAATTCAGCTAACTCGTGTACATAGTTTTTCATCACGAAATCTCCATTAAACAAATGATGCCCAATGCAAACAATATGTTTTAAATCCTCTAAGTAATTGGCCCACCCATCGGCATAGACGGAGACTCACAAGGTATCCACTGCCCATACCCTGGTTTTTGTTCCAACTTCCCTTGATTCAACACTACTTGGCCTCGTATAAGTGTCATCCAAGGGGATCCCTTAATATTCCAACCTTCAAATAAACTAAACCCCGAATTCCCATGATGGTTCATAGCCGTGACCACCGAGTCCCCATTTGGATCTATAACGAGTAGATCCGCATCAGATCCGACTTGTATAACACCCTTTCTCGGATATATACCGAAGATACGAGCGGGATTCTCTGCCATAACCCTAGCGAGCCACCAAATCGGTAGGCCTCTCTTAACTACTCCCTCACTATAGGCCAAACCAACCAAGGTTTCGATGCCAGGAGCCCCGTATGGTATTGGTTTGCCGTCAACGTCAACGAATATGTTGTCCCAGCCAGGCATTTTGAGATCTCTTGGATACGGAGAATGATCACTTGCGAGGGTTGAAATAAACCCATTTTTAGATCCCCACCACATAGCAGGTTGATGAGGGCCATCTTTCTCTCTAAGTGGTGGACCTATCTTAGCCAGTGGGCCTACTTCCGCCATTTTAGCGTCAGATAACAAAAGGTATTGAGGACACGTCTCGGTCCATACACGCTTACCTTCCATTTGAGCTCTGATAATTCTTTTGAGGCCATCTTCACTGCTCAAGTGAACAACATAAATAGGACAATCGGTAACTTCTCCCATACGAACGGCCCGGTTTATAGCTTCTTCTTCTGCCCAAGGAGGACACGATGAAGGGAAATCTGTGGGATGAGTGTGACCTTCCTCCATAAGCTTATTTTCAAGATAATCTATTATATTCCCGCTTTCGCAGTGTAATTGCATGATTCCTCCACCTCTGGAAACTAATTCCATGGCCTCACACAAATAATCATCACTACAGAATCGGGTGGGATTTTTCTTGTATGTCATAAACATCTTGAACGATTTGATACCCATATCCATAGCGGCAGGTAAAGATTTCAAAATAGAGGGCCTGTTGGCAAGAATATAATGAAAACCCATATCTACGTAAGCTTGAGAATTAACTTCCTCTGCATGCCTGTTAATAGCGGTTGGCAAATCCTCATCAGATTCCACATCGTATGTGCCAAAGGGCAACAAAGTCGTTATTCCAGAATATGCTGCCGCTTTGGAACCAAGCCCAATACTGTCACACTTGTCTAGATGGACATGGCAATCAATCAGGCCTGGAAGCACAAACCTTCCCTTTACATCAATATAACGATCAGCGACCGGTAATAATTCTTCTCGACCTATTGCCACAATCTTCTCCCCACGAATCGCTATAGCAACATTACTAACGTGATTAGAAAGAACAACCTGGCCCCCACAAACTATCGTGTCGACCCTATCTACTCTCATAAAATGCCTCTGAGTACGAAAATACCTTTCAAAAATACGAACTTTCCTTCAAACTCTAAGGGATATAAAAACCTTGATCTATCTCCCAAATTACATATCTCCAATAACAATGGGTATACTACTGTATGGATTCTATTACAAAAACGCTTAGCAAAATAGAATACCTTCATATAAGCATATTGGGTTTTGGTTTAGCTGCCCTATCAACTAGCCTAGCACAGATAATACTCCCAATAAGAATCCTGGACATTTCCCCCGATCAATTAAAAAACACGTATCTCGGGATCATCACGTTCTCGGGAATGTCTATCGCAATGTTACCCCAGCCAGTGGTAGGTTACTTAAGTGATCGAACAAGTTTAGACCTTGGAAGAAGAAAACCTTACATACTAGGGGGAACAATCCTATCGTCTACCCTGACTCTTTCTCTGGGCATCGCATCAAGCTATATTCTCATGGTAATCATATATATCTTTATTCAAGTTGGTATTAACGTAGCTCAAAACCCATACGACGCAATGATCAAGGATCAGGTACCTCATAACCAACGCGGCCAAGTGTCGGCTACGCGAGCAATCAGCGGTGCTGCTGGGGCCATTACGTTCGTGCTACTAACCGGTTTATTGATGGATAATCATCTGGATGGATTACAAGACAAATGGTTATGGATAAGTCTTATCACACCTAGTGCCGTGTTGTGTTTCACTATGGTATGGATTCTAACGAAAGTAAACGACGGCTCGTTAAAACAGGAAACAACACCTCGAAATCGAGATAAGCTAGAGAAAACGAATATCCCTCATCCTCATTTCTACGTATTTCTATGTGCAGGTTTTTTCTTCACCCTTGCAGCAGGTATCCTTCAAACATATACTCTCTTCTTTCTCAGGGACGTAGTGAAGATTGAGCATCCAGCATCAGCCATAGGAATTCTCGCAGCGATAGTAGGAGGAACTATATTGATAACTCTCTATCCTGCCGGACTGCTTGCCGATCGTTTAGGAAGAAGGCGATTATTGATAGTATCTGGTATCACGGGATCCATCTGTAGTTTACTCCTATGTTTCTCTCAAAATATGACTCACGTATTATTAATCGGTATTCTCATGGGAGTTTCAATCGGAGTTTTCATGAGTGCTGGTAGGGCCTTAATTACAGATCTAGCTAGCCGGAACCGAACAGCAACAAACCTGGGGATAGCAAATCTAGTTTTGGTTAGTGGTTTAGCCATATCTAAGCTCGGAGGAATAGCCATAGACGGTTTAAACAATATACAAGTTGATCTCGGATATTACGTCCTATTAGTAATATCTTCCGCTTCGTTTACAATTGGCACCCTTTTAATCTCAATCATTAATAGAAAAGTAGATAGAGGCTCTAAAGGTATGATTCTCTCTTAAACGAGCGTATGAATTTAGCCGGCGCTCGACTACAATAGGCCCATCTTATTACAACATTTCTGAGAGGTAATCTTGTCCAATAATTTCGATTTTTCTAGATCCATAGCAAATAATATTCCTCCCGTCCCCATCAGTGGACGAGCGGTTGTTCCTAGGGTCAAATACGATTTTACCACCGCTTTCCTTGACCCATCCTCACTACCCATAGAAGGCTTAAATCTAGCTCTAAAAACCGCGTTGGAAGACGAAGGACAAGATCTAGCATATTATCCTCATCCTCAAGGACATCCTAAAATGCGGGAATTCATAACAGATAAGCTTAAACTTGAAAGATCAATGGAAATTGACCCAGATCAGGTAATCCTCACTACTGGGTCTGGGCAGGCAGTAGCTCGGGTAATAGAGCTCCTCACTAACCCTAACGACACAGTAATCACTGAGGAATTTTCATACCAGGGAACCCTTAACATACTGAGAAGGTATGGAGCCAAACTTGTAGGGGCACCTATGGACCGCGAAGGAATCATCCCGGAAGCCTTAGACAAAATTCTACACCGTTTGCACAAAACCGCCACCAAGGCAAAATATATCTATACGATCCCAACCTTCCAGAATCCTACTGGCGCAGACATGTCTCTCGAGCGAAGAAAATCATTCTTACAGATTGCAAGAAATCACAATATCCCAATCTTTGAAGACGATTGCTACGCTGACCTCCGTTTCACAGGAGAAAACACTCCATCCCTGTATGCTTTAGACGATACTAACTCAGTAGTATATTGTGGATCATTTTCCAAAATTCTAGCTCCTGGCATGCGTCTCGGGTTCATGGTTGTGCCTAAAGGCCTGGTAGAAAACATTAAAGCGATCCATTTAGGAGCCACACCTAGCCAATTCGCAATACTCGCCACCCTTTATTTCCTAAAAGACCATTTATCCGAGCACGTGCAAAAATTGACTACTATATTTCACTCTAGGAAAGACACTGCATTTGGAGCAGTTGGTGAAGCTTTTGGTAATATCGTAAAGTGTGACAATCCCGACGGAGGTCTCTATCTATGGCTGGAATTTCCACCCAATTGTGATCTAGCATCAATCTTACCTAAGGCCAGGGAATATGGAATGAGTTGGGGCACCGGAGCCGGATTTTCACCCGGACAGGATCGCAAAAATTATATGAGGCTCTGCTATGGACATCTAGAACCGTCTATCATAAGAGACGGGATTCACCAGATAGCTGATTTCCTTCGACAAGAGCAAATCATATAACGAAGGTCGTATTATTGCGTTGTGACTCGCCATGATTTGGATTCAAACTAGGGCGTCATATACCCTGCAATAATGTGGACAGAATTATATTTTCCAGAGTGATCAAATAAGGTGTTATAAAATGATATAAAAATTGGCTCCCGAGGTAGGACACGAACCTACGACCAATCGGTTACA
>CAYTPK010000010.1:0-20705 GCA_964439905.1 uncultured Dehalococcoidia bacterium | reverse complement strand
ACACTTTCAAACCCATATCAAACATATTTATGCCGTCGGAGATGTAATAGGTTCACCAGCTCTCGCGGCTACGTCTCAGGAACAGGGGAGGTGTGCGGCTCGTCACGCGTTCGGACTTAACAACAACAGGCCTGTAGATTTATTACCGATCGGCATATATACGATTCCAGAGATTTCTATGGTTGGCCAAACTGAAACTGCGTTAATAGCACAATCTATCCCCTATGAAGTTGGTATAGGGTTGTATGCGGACAGTGCCAGGGGGAAAATCCTAGGTGATACATCTGGAAAACTTAAACTCCTGTTCAATTCAGAAAATCGCAAACTTTTGGGAATCCACATAATCGGTGAGGGCGCCTCGGAATTAGTCCACATAGGCCAAATTGGTTTGGCTATGGGGACGGAATTGGACTATTTCGTTGATAATGTTTTTAATTATCCGACACTTGCAGAATGCTACAGAATTGCGGCATTGGACGCTCTCAACAAGGTTTCCTAAGGATGGGCCATCAGACCTCCATCAATATAGATAGGACTTCCAGAAATAAATGTGTTGGAGTCAGATGCAAGAAACAGGGCTAGAGAACAAACCTCTTCAACATCTATCCCTCTTTTTAATGGAATATACTTATTAATCAATAGATCTCTTTCATTGGTTGCCCATCCTATCCCGATAGCATTAACTTGTATGTTAAATCTAGCCCACTCCAGAGCTAGAGATCGTGTGAGTTGCATGATCGCACCCTGCGTAGCACTGAAAGCGGACGAATTCCAAAGTCCCCTTTCAGATAAACCAGAGATAATGTGTATGATCTTCCCTCGTCGATTTGAGAGCATTTCCCTTCCAATGATACGACTAAGAAGCCGCGCGGAGCCTAGGTTAAGATCAATTAGTTGATCCCATTCCTCATCCGTGGTGTCCGTAAATGTTTTGTTCAGTCCGAATCTTGTGTTATTGACAAGGATATCAATAGGACCCCATATCGAAACAGCTTGCTTAGCTTTGACTATGGAGCAAACATCGGATGGATCCCCAATAAATCCTAATGCATTCCCTTTTAGTACGGAGGCAGCACTCATACTCTCTTCAACGGTCTCTTGTTTAGGAGCCATGATAAATACCCTGGCTCCAGCTTCTATGAACGCTCGAGCTAACGTCACTGTATGACCCTCTGCATCTCCCGCTAGAAACACTACCTTGTTGTTAAGAAAGAATTCTTCCAGAATTGGCATGAGCTATGTTCACTCCTGACTATAATTGGGGATATATCCGTTTGGCGCAAATCCTCCAGCCATACTGGCCCCGTCCACGTTAATGTTTCCACCGTTTATATAGCCTGATGCTCTCGAGGCGAGAAAAACAGCCAGTGGACCTAACTCTGACGGAGTAGGGAATCTGCCCATGGGAGTAAATTCCGGATTAGGAGGAGGGGATGATCGTTTGTTATTATCTACTCCCGTAGGAATAAATGCTGGGGATACAGTATTACACGTCACCCCCATAGGGCCCAAACTCAAAGCTAAACTACGGGTCAGCTGAACCATACCTCCCTTTCCGCTGGTATACGTGAACATATTTCTACCACCCCTAAACCCATATTGGGATGCAATATTAATAATCCTACCCCAACCTCTCTCAGCCATTTGACGCGATAATGATCTGATACAATAAAAAGCTCCTGTAAGATTGGCGCTGATTCCATAATTCCACTCTTCGTCTGTCATATCCCAAATGGGAGTTAGCGGAGCTCTTAGCAGGGCCGCATTATTGATTAAAACATCTACTCTGCCAAATTCTTGGATCGCCCTATCAACCATATTTTGAACTTGCTTAGAATCTGTTACGTCAACCACACAATGAATGGACTTCCTGCCTAAATCTCTGACTTCTTGAGCAGCCTCTTTTATGGGATTTTCTCTTCTAGCCCCTATAATAATATCGGACCCAGCCCTAGCCAAAGATCTCACCATCTCTCTTCCTAATCCAGTGCCGCCACCTGTAATTAATGTTACGGTCCCATCTAAACTAAGTCTTTCTAATATCATGTATTTCCTTCCCCGTCTCCTAAGTCTGTTGTATTTAAGCTCACCTCACCGGACAACAACTTAATCAGAGTCCCGTCTCTTTTCCGTATCAATAACCTTCCGGTATCGTCAATTCCTTCTGCTAACCCACAAACAATTTTATCTCCAACAGCAGTAACATTTTTCCCTAGTGTCGTAACAGAATTTTTCCATTCGTTCAGCGGAAAACTATTCCTTCTCAAATCTGAGTACAGCACATCGATCTCGTGGAAAAGACTGCGAATAAGATTAGATTGCTTTACGTCTCCTTTATACTCCATTAACAGACTAGTGGCCGTTTCAGCTATATCTGGTTCAATTGATGGATCCATGGTGACATTTAATCCCAAGCCTAGTATGCAGTATTTGAGTTTGTTATTTTGCGATGAACTTTCAACGAGTATCCCACACACTTTTTTATTGTTTATGACGATATCATTCGGCCATTTTATCTTCGCAGATATTCCAGTTTGATCCCTAATAGATCTAACAACCGCTAGGCAACCCAAAATGCTCATCAGCCCCACCATGTCATCCCTGGGGAAAAAAACAACAGACATCAATATATCTCCTACATGGGATTTCCAGGCTCTATCAAATCGGCCACGGCCCTGTGTTTGTTCGGTAGCAAGGATAACAGTGCCCTCAGGAATTCCCCCAGGAATTAATCTTGATGCTTCCCTCATGGTTGAGTCCACTTTGGGGAAATGATATATACGTTGACCCACTACTTTGGTATATATTCCGGTTTGAACCACATGGGATATTGGATCAAAAAACAAAGTCTATGCTTCCTCAATAGGGATAGCAATGGAGACTCTTACAACATCGCTTGTAACTTTGGTAACATGGCCTGAACCAGTGAGATCATCCGCAAGTAATACATCACCCGGACCAAATCTTCTTCTTTCACCATTACCAGCTTCCAATTCAGCTTCCCCAGTTAATGTTATGACATATTGGCGTCTAGGAGCTCGATGCCAATCCTGAATAAATCCCGGAGCCTGGCTTCGAAATTCGGCCCAACTTGTGATGTCCCTATATGTTCCTACATCAAAGCCACTCGCGTACTCAAACGGAACGACAAACTCCTCAAACCTAGACTTCCCATCAACATCAGTATATATCCGAACAAATGACATCGTATTACCTCAAAATAATTAAGTTTTCTTAGCTTGATGCGATAGTAACAGGTTTGGAATTAAGTCAACAGATATAAAGATGTCAAACCAAAGAGTTAATAAGCATAGAGGCAATTCCTAATAACAAGATAAAACCCAAAACGTCTGTAATGGTTGTAACAAAAACCGCAGAAGAGACCGCGGGATCCATGTTTAAACGCTTTAAAAGAAGCGGAATAGCTGCTCCTGTTAGTCCTGCCACAAAGATGTTGGCCATCATGGCGAAACCAACTACTAAACCGAGAGCAGCATTGCCCTGCCAAATCCAAGACAATATTCCAACTATAATACCTAACGCTATACCGTGAATAACTCCTAGGGCTATCTCCCTAATCAATATCCTAAATCCTCTACCAGGTTGAATTTCATCTAATGCAATACTTCTAACCACTAGAGTTAAGGTTTGAGTTCCAGCGATACCACCTTGCCCAGCAACTACAGGCAAAAATATAGCTAAAGTGACCAACTTGGAAAGTGTCCCTTCAAATAAGCTTATTACAAGAGCAGCAATTAGTGTTGTACCTAGGTTTATGTAAAGCCATGGAAGTCTCCTGAAAACAGAATTCGCCAAACTTCCAGATAGTTTCTCCCCTCCCATACCGGATATTTTATACATATCTTCTGTTGCTTCTTCTTCCAGTACGTCAACAACATCTTCCACAAGGATAATACCTAACAACTTATTAACATCACCAACAACGGCCAAGAATTTCAAATTGTATTTCTCAATTATACGCGCCGCTTCTTCTTGGTCTTTGCTGACATATATAGATGCCACATCAGTAATCATAATGTCACTTACCAAAACGGTCGGCCGAGCCAAAGCCAATTGGGTAACTCCAAGAATGCCGACAAGATTCCCTTCCTCATTTATTACCAACATCGCCCCAATATCTTCGACTAATTCAGGACGTATTCGTAACAGATCGAGAGCGTTACCGGTAGTAATTGTTTCTCTAACCACAGGAAAGTCCGTCGTCATCAAGCCGCCGGCGGTTTCATCTGGGTGTACTAACAGTCGGCGTACATCATCCGAATCCTCCATGCCTTGAAGAACTTGAGATACTTGTTTTTCGGGCAGTTGTCTAAGGATATCTGCGGCAACATCAGGGGTAACTTGGTCGAGTATATCTGACACAATCGGCTTTTCGAATTCTTCAATAACATCCACTATTTGGGAGGGTTCTAAATACTCAAAGAGTCGAGCCGTTTCTTCTGGCCTCAACAACTGAACCAATGATTCTTGTTTATCATTAGTCAGTTCCGTAAATACCTCGGCTTGATCAGCTGGGTGCAGTTCACTAAACTGGGTCAAAAATTCTTGTGCTGGATTATTAATTAGGCCATCACGAACATCTTTCATTTCCATTGGACTAAGCCCGTCATATGAGATTTTGTCAGGAACAGCATTTTCTTTAGATCCCATCTTTCTAGAATATTGATCTTTTTTCATTCAAAACTTTCTTTTCAAGTAAGGTGCCATTCATTAAGGGGGCACCAAGTCGCCGCAAGCCAAACACTACCTCGTCATACTTCTAGGACAGGAATGAAAATTCCTTCCGCCATGCAATGAATTTTTTCACTCCCAAGACAATATCAGAAGACGCTGTGTATCCAGAATCGTTCAGTCGACTAATATCCATAAGTCCACGTTGTGGCGGAGAATCAATATCTATTGGGACTCCTGAAAACTTTGTATTGGGCAAAACCTTAAGAATCGCATCTTCAAGACTGGCGTTTGATACTCTTACTCCACTCCCAATATTGTACACTTGGTGAGATAAATACGGAGAATCAAGAATGTGGGTAACTGCATCTCCAACATCTTGTCCATAAACAAAATCTTGATCCTTGGAAACCTGACTTCTATCAATGACCTCTCCTCTCAAAGCCTGCCCTGTCCATCTACATACCAAAGACATTACGGAGCGATGCCCTGTTTCTCTTTCCATAGGTCCATAAACCGATGCAAATCTTACGCTAACAGTTTGAAAACCATGCAATTGCCCATATCGAGTGGTGATCATTTCGCAAGCATACTTTCCTATGCCATACAAGCTATTCGGATATAAATGGATATCTTCCTTCATAACTTGGGTAGGGGGGTTACCAGCGTACACGCCTCCCGAACTAACATATAAAAATTTCTCGATTCGTTTCTGCTGGGCAACTCCAAGTAAATTAAAACTTCCATTTATATTAATATCTAGCATAGTTTCACTGCCATCTCTTTCCATGGATTCTAGGCTGGGAGTCATAGCCGCAGCATGAATTATTTTAGTCAGTGGGAATGGTCCCAAAATAGAGTTCAGCTTGGACACATCAGTTATATCACCTTCAACCCACGTGATCAGATGTGACCATTCAGCTAAATACCTCTTAACTAATTCTGTCGGTGGGGCAATATCCAAAGCTACTATTTCGTGCCCTTTCAACGCCAATGATCTCACAATATTTGACCCTACGAAGCCTGTAGCTCCAGTGACTAGAGTAATCATGCCATGTCCTCATATATAAAGTAATTTTAGTATACCAGTCCAGGTAGTACTTGTGACTGTTATTCTTGCGAGATGTGAAGTCCTCGGCTATAACGTCTATAATGTCCCGATGTGCGGAATAGTAGGATACGTCGGAAAACGACAAGCTTGGCCGATCATAGTCCAAGGGCTTGAGACTTTGGAATACCGTGGGTACGACAGTTCCGGTATCGTCGTCCTCGACCCACCAAACAACACTGAATTTCACAGAGCAGTAGGAAAGGTTACCGAACTCAAGGCATCCATAAACGGTCGGATACCAACTGGTACAGTCGGATTAGGCCATACCAGATGGGCCACCCATGGAAAACCGACTCTTTCAAACGCTCATCCTCACACAGGCCCACTGGGTGAGGTAGCGGTTGTACACAACGGCATAGTAGAAAATTTCCTGGAATTAAAAAGAACCCTCGTTGCAGAGGGACATGTATTCACATCCGAAACAGACACAGAAGTAATAGCACACATTATCGAAGGTGTTCTTTCTGAGGATAAGACATTTGAAGAAGCGTTTGCCAGTGTCGTTTCAAGAATCCAAGGAGCTAACGCTGTGGTGGCCTTATGCATAGATCAGCCTGACCGAATAATGGCATTTAGGAGTGGGCATGCCGGAGGATTAGCAATTTCACACCAAGATTCAGAGAGCATTATAGCAAGTGATGTCCACGCGATTTTACCACATTCATCGACGGTGACGTTTTTGGAGGACGGGGAAATAGCTACGATATCAGAGAACCGCGTCGAAATTTTTAATTCTGATTTAATCCCAGTAGTAAGAAAGTTTCATTCAATACCATTGGAATGGACCGTCGTAGGAAAAGACGGGTATAGGCATTTCATGTTAAAAGAAATTATGGAACAATCTCAGGTAGTTTCTCAAATTTTGAGTGGACGGATCGACTTCGAAAATCAGAGTTTCCAACTTGAAGAATTACCTTTTAGTTTGGATGAAATCAATGACATCGATAACATTCGTTTGATTGGAAGTGGTACCAGTTATAACGCCGCTCTCCTAGGACGTTACTTTATGGAAACCCTGTCAGGCATACCGTCTGAATCCGAAACTAGTTCGGAGTTCCGATACAGACAACCGATCATAAATGAAAAAACTCTGGTTATTTCCATAGGTCAATCCGGCGAAACCGCTGACACTCTTGGCGCGATGGCGGTAGCTCAAGCCAAAGGTGCAAGAACAATCACTATTTGCAACGTTGATGGTAGTCAGGCAACTAGAATGGCAGAAGCAAAACTCCTAATGCGATGTGGTCTTGAGATCGGGGTGGCCAGCACAAAAACCTTCATGGCATCAATAATCATACTGACTATTCTAGGAGCATATTTAGGACAAAAGAGAGGTTTCATTGATAAGAAAACTTTGTCCACATTAGTAGCAGACATTTCCTATCTACCCAGGTTAATCGGAGAAATGCTAGGTAATCACGAACCTTACAAGAAACTTAGCCGAGAACTATTCCGCTATGAACACTTGATATATCTTGGAAGAGGTTCAATGTACCCCATTGCCATGGAAGGCGCTTTGAAGATTAAAGAGATAAGTTATATTCATGCAGAAGCACACTCAGCCGGAGAAATGAAACATGGTCCGATCGCACTAATCGACGACCGCATGGCCACTATTGCTCTCGCACCACAGACGGTACTTTACGAAAAGATGATGAACAACATCAAGGAAATAAAAGCACGAGATGGCATAGTTGTAGCGGTGTCTACCGAAGGAGACGATGAATTGCCACAAGAAGTGGATCACATCCTTCAGATACCAAAAGTATCCGAGTTGATCAACACAATTATTTCAACCATCCCTATGCAACTCCTCGCGTATTATATAGCGATACAGCGGGGATGCGATGTTGACCAGCCCAGGAACTTAGCAAAATCAGTGACGGTGGAATAAAGGGGATGGGCGAAAGGCTACCCCAGTAATCATCTAAGAACCACCAGAAAAGAATAGTAATAACTCTAAATCATACTCAGAGAGATTTTATATCGCCGGATAAACCGCATGATAAACAACTACTCCGTTTCAGTCATAATTCCTACTTTTAACGAGATCGAAAACATACAAAACCTCTTGACGTTTCTGGGCAAATCTCTAAATTCATGGGACTACCAATTAATAATCGTAGATGACAACAGTCCAGACGGTACGTCAAAGTTGGTGGAATACCTTGCAGAACGAGATTCCCGAATAAAGCCTCTCTCCAGGCCAACCAAACTAGGTCTGGCTAGTGCAATATTAGACGGCTTTAGAGAATCAACTGGTGACCTAGTAGTAATGATGGACGCAGACATGTCCCATCATCCAAGTGATCTACCAAAATTGTTAGACGCAGCTAAAGGCATGGATCTCGTCATTGGATCTCGTTATGTAAAGAACAGTTCCATTAATGGTCGATCCTTGTTAAGACGATTGTCAACAAGATTATCCATCTGGATGACCAAAATATGTTTGGGATTGAAACCCAGTGATACAACTTCGGGTTTTGTGGTTTATCAAAAGGATTTCCTAACAGAAGTGAGACCAAGGTTGCAAAATACGGGTTTCAAATTATTAACCGAAATTCTAGCTCTTGCCCCAAAAGCGAGAATAAAAGAAATCCCCATAACCTTTGTTGAACGAACTCAGGGTAGGTCAAAATACGGAATGAAAGAGATTCTAATGTTTATGGTTCTGTGTTTCCGCCTAAGAATTCAAAAAACACGCTGCTTTGCTCGTGATTAGCAGACATGCGTTAAACATAATTGCTTCACATTTACTAGCCAATCCTACGGAAATCCACGGCCATCCAAATAACGCATAAGATCTCTGGCGAATCGTTTACTCAACATTAACCCTACAATTATTAGACCTATTCCTCCAGCAACGACCAAGCCTATGTTCATACTCGACCCTAAGATAGTGACCGATATCCCAAAGCATATCAACAATATCGATAAGACCGTAACCAATCTTTTTTTCAATCTATCACTAAACCTTTCCATGAGGTCCAATATTAAATCTCATCAATTCGTGTAATTGCTGTAGCATCACTTTATGAGGATAAAGGTATTATCTCAGGAAGCTCTAAATGTTAAACTAGGTAAGCTGAGTAATTGGATTACTTTCACAAATCTTGCGTGAAGCCTTCTATTGCAACTTATTGAAATCATTTTCGTGGTGGTCGCTGCCGCGCTACCAGTCGGAGAGCTACGGGTAGCAATACCCATGGCAATGATAACCTACGATTTCACGTGGTTTCAAGCAGCAGTATTTGGTCTTATCGGCAACTTAATTCCAGTCCTTATAATGCCTTGGGTACTACATAAATTCGGATGGGTTTTGTTCAAATTACCGCGACCAATACCCTCTATTTTGGAATGGAGATCTCGATCTTTAAAAGTTGAGGGCAGGAATCGAATTTTAAAGTACCGACGGTTTGGACTCATACCGTTTGTTGCTATACCCTTGCCTTTTACGGGAGCGTGGACCGGTATCTTAGCAGCATGGATCTTTGATATTCACCCCAATAAAGCTATACCTATGCTCATGGTTGGTGTAATAATTTCTGGAATAATAGTAACCACACTCATGTATCTAGGAATCTCTATAAAACTAGTTTTAGGAGATTTAAATTAACCACAGGAGTTATTAAATCTATGTTTGACGAACAAATGGTAAAACGACACCGACTGTCCGGGTTAGCTAACGGTGCTTTGATAGGTATGGGAATATCCCTAACTACTGTTGGGGCTCTTTTTGGGCTGATATTTATAGCAGTGGGAGTTGGAATTGAAATATGGCAACGCAAAAGACTAATTAGGTAAAGACTATTAAATCAAGTACCTACTGTTTGGGAGCCACTTTATCCAGTATTGTTTCGGCCTCTCTCACCTTGATCCCGAGCTCTTCCAACGAAATAATTAATGCCTCTAATTCCTCTGCGGTCAGGACAACACCATCACTTGGCACATCCCTAACCTGTCGGGGTTTAGACTGCCCTGTTTCCGGTGAAGTCTGAGTTTCCACAGCTCTACCCGTACGCTCATTAGACCCTGCTGTAGCCACGGCAGGGATCTCTCCTTTTAGTGCTCGTACAGCATCCTCTAGATTGGGTTGCATGACAACCTTTTGCCCATCAGCAAGAATAATCCTTCTTAGTTCCGGGAAATCTAGATTCTGTGGTTTCAGAAATATTGGTTCAGCATATAGGATGGCATCCCCTACTGGAATCACCAACATATTCCCTCTTTGTACCTCAGAACCAACCTGACCCCAAAGAGTAAACTGCTGAGATATAGCAGCATCATTATCTATACGGGCCTCCACCTGATTGGGCCCGAGGATACTTTTCCCTCCCGGAAATCTATAAAGGACCATTTCCCCATAATTCGGCATGTCATTCCTAACGGCTATCCATGCCTTTAGTGGATCTCTTTTATCAGGTGTGAAAGGCTGAATTAATAGAAATTCTTCCTTCTCCTCACCAGGTAATCGCCCCACTATATAATACGGGTCCAAGGTGCCTTCCCGCCCGAAGGAGTTTTGCACTGGTATAGACCATTGGTCACCCTTTTGGTAGAAATTTTCAGGGTCTTCTATATGGTATTGTCTTAACATCCTAGTTTGAATGGTAAAAATGTCACGAGGATATCTCACATGATCCATGAGGTATTCTGGCATATCGCTCGCCTTCTTAAAGAGCCCAGGGAAAATTTTTGAATATGTCTTTACAATCGGATCGTCTTCATCAAATATATAGTAGTCGATACTCCCTGTATAAGCATCGACAACTGTCTTTACACTATTCCTGATGTAGTTAAAACCGCCCAAGTCTTTTTTATCAAATGCACTTCCCACTGGGGTAGAATAAGGGAATGTATCTGTGACCGAATAACCGTCTTGAACAAAAAAGATTCGGCCATCTGCCACAACCTGATACGGATCACTGTCTGGTACGAGGAATGGAGTTATGGTAGCAAATCTTTCTGGTACGGTTCTTCTGTATTGGATCCTACTCCTGGAAGTATCGATTTCACCAGAAACCATAAGGTTCACATCTCCAAATTCCCAAGCGTATGCAATTCTACGAATTGTTGAACTTAGAGGAACCCCTCCGTTCCCTGTGTAATCACTATGAACTGCTACAGAGCCCTCTCCCTGATAATCTAATTCCTGTACGTCAGTGTTCACGACCGCAAAATCTTGGCTAACAAGGCCATAGTACACACCGGCCTCATCGAGTCCAAGGTGTTCAAAGCCAGGAGCTGGCTCTACTGGAACATTACTCAACCACATTTGTGGTTGACCATTGTCCTGTATTCTATTGATTGGGCTCATGGCGACTCCATGACCATGGGTAAACACCAAATGCCTATTTTGCCAAGTCTGAGCGCTATCAGCCAACTTTTCTACGTTGATTTCCCGACTAGATAACATGACCTGAGCAATTTCCCCATTCGGCATTTTGTATCGATCAACTCCTACTCCAGCAAAGTCGTAGTAAAATTGTATAAACTCTACCTGATTATAAATTTCACCCAAAGGCCGTTCGTCCCACAGACGAATATTGTCGATAGTCCCACTGTTTTCTTCGATTATATCTGCAGTTACTTGCTCCAAGCCCTTATGGTTTCTAGTTTGGTCGGAACCAAGATTTATATCATAGGCTACGCGCGTCATTTCTATGTTATTGGCCAAATATGGCGTTTCTTTAGTCAACTCGTTGGGTTGTACCTGAAACCTCTGAACTAAACTCGGAAATACTCCCCCTGCAAGAATAGACACACCAATCCAAAGACCCACAGCACCTATGATCAGACGGTAACCTGTAAGATAGGCCCCAATCAGTAATAAAATTGCGCTACCTACTGCTATGATTGTTAGTACGGTACGAACTGGTATTCTGGCGTTATCATCCGTAAATCCTACCCCATACAAAACGCCTTCTCCCGAGTAAAGAAGATCATATCTACCGAGCCAGTGCCCAACAGATATGCTAAGAAATATGAGTGCTCCAATTACGGCCAAATGCATCTTAGGGACCTGGAAATTCATATCCCCTTTTTCCTTAAGGCCTCTGTGTATTAGATAGGCAGCTCCAATAACCAGCAATGTCACTATTAGGACGCCCATAGCCCATCCACGCAAGAATCCCAATAACGGCAATGTAAAGACGTAAAAGTCCACGCCCTTGTTAAATATAGGTTCTATCAGTTCTGTTCTAACACCTGTTTCTGGATTTGCGTTTGTGAAAGGAGTGGAATTCATATACATCAGAATGGTTTCCCACCTGGATCCCGCCGCACTGCCGAAAGCTATGGCAGCAACTCCAATTACCAGAGAAGATACCAATGCCATCATCTTTCTCACGACATGAAACGCTTCTACCGTCAGAGTTGAAGGAATTTCTTTCCTAGTAAACCGAAAAGCCAGCCAGACGTTAGGAACAATAAATAACAAAAACACTCCGGCGCCCAGCAAGAAAAGCCATATCCTAGTTACCAGAATCTTTTTATAAACATCAGCGTAACCTGCATTATCAAACCAGAGATAATCTGTGTAGACACCACGGAGCCAATTAAGACCAACCATCATGACTATGGCTAATACTGCAAGAATAATCCATTTGATTCCACTCCCGCTCCAAGACGGAAGTTTAAACTCGTTAACGTCAAAATTTCTTGGTCCGCTGTTCAATTAGTAATCCTGTAAAAATATTTTTCCAAACCATTCCCCGAAAACAATTCCAGGCTATCCTAGGGCAATACATGAGTTCTTGGTCACCACATTCTACCCGAGGACAAGGAATTCTAACACGCACTTCAGATCCTCGTCCATTAATCTTAGTTAACTTTAAACATATCTGCTACCTCGTGACACTTCAGGAATACAACCCCGTTAAAGCTCTTCATATAGGCAATCAACTTCTCAAGCATTAATAGACGCCCAGGCCGACCAATTAAATATGGATGCATGGTCAAATTAAAATATCGTCCATATTTGTAAATGCCGTTAAATTCAGCTTTCCATATATCGAGAACAGCCTCTGGGTTGAGCATTGGACTTATGCGATTTCGTGTTGGAACATACGAAAAATAGACAGCATCATCGAGAACCCAATGAATTGGCAGCTCTACTAGAGTTTTCCCAGATAAATTTAACAAAGAGGGTGCGTCATCGTTCATTAGGCTAGAATCGTATATAATTCCCAGGTCAGCCAAATATTCTAACGTATGTTCGCTAAGTTCCCAGGCAGGAGACCTATAACCATAAGGTGTGCGTCCCGTCACCTTATGAATTGACGTTATTCCTTTTTCGAGAATTCTCTTTTCTTCTCTAGAATCAAGTGTATAAGGTGGTTCATGCATGTATCCATGATGGGCCAATTCATGGCCACTACCAACTATTGTTTTCATCAGAGGAATATGCGTATCTATTACGTGGCCTGGCGTAAAAAAGGTAGCATAAATATTCTGTTGATCGAGTATCTCCAGGATTCTTGGCATGGCAACCGAAGGGCCGTATTCCCCCATGGACATCAAAGTGGGCATTTTTGTTGCACCGGGTACTCTGTTTATAAACCCAGATACCCCATCCACGTCAAACGTCAGACTCACCACACAGCGTGTATTTTCTGGCCAAATTCCTACCATAACTCCACCAATTAAGGTTAATCTATACTCAACAGCGATTGTTTAATAAACGCGGTGGCTTCGGTTAATAATACCGTGTTGGTCTCGGATGATTTGCGAAACTTTACTTCGCAAGTACCGTTTTTTACACCTCGACCGCTTACAATAACGCGTATTGGAAAACCCATGAGATCTGCATCATTAAATTTTACGCCAGCACTTTCGTCAATCCGATCGTCAAAAAGACAGTCCACACCCTCTTGCCAAAGAGACCCATATAAATTATTAGAGGAATCTATTACTTCAGGTTCATGAAGATTTAATCCCACCAAATGAACACTGTATGGAGCAATAGGCGCCGGAAATAAAATACCCTTTTGATCATGATTTTGTTCGATAGCAGATGCCAATAAGCGACCTATTCCTATGCCATAACAACCCATTATTACCGGCTGACTATTGCCATTTTGATCTAGAAAATTTACCCCAAGTTTTTCCGAAAAAAATGTTCCAAGTTTAAAAATGTGTCCTACTTCTATTCCCTTGTGAGATTGGAGCTCAGAATCACATTTAATACATAATCCGTATGGGTTTACCTCTGCAATATCAACTAATTCATCAACAGTGAACTCTCGGGGCCAATTAACATTTTTAAGGTGTAGATCGACTTTATTGCCTCCAGCTACAAAATTTTGTCCAAGCTGTATAGAATTATCTCCAATCCACCTAACCCCTGTAATACCCACTGGGGAAATAAATCCTGGAATTAATCCAGCTAATCTTATTTCGTCTGAATCAGCCAGTCTAAGTTCTTTGGCTAAAAGAACATTACTCAATTTGACATCATTTACTTCTAAATCCCCCCTTATGACTACCCCCACCATCTTCTTATCAGCTACATATATAATAGATTTCAGAATTTCTCGACGATCTATTTTCAACAATCTTTCCAGCCCTGAAATCGTAGTGACCCCAGGAGTATTAATTTTCTCCAGTGCAGATAATTCCGAATGTGGCAATCTGGATTTATTTGCCACCGCTTTCTCTAGATTCGCCGCATAATCACACTTACTACAGGTAATTATAGTATCTTCTCCTGTAGCTACGGGCAGTATGAATTCGTGAGAATCCTTTCCACCAATTGCTCCACTGTCTGCTTCAACCATGATAGCTGGTAAACCACAACGTTTATAAATGTTTCTATAAGCTAATGCCATCCTAAGGTAATTCTGATCTAAACTCTTTTCATCGCAATCCAAACTGTAGGCATCTTTCATATCAAATTCCCTTACCCTTATTAATCCAGCTCTAGGTCTGGCCTCATCTCTAAACTTGGTTTGGATTTGATAAATTATCAAAGGTAAATCACGATAACTCTGCACATACGCCTTACCGATTTGACTAAGAACCTCCTCGTGGGTAGGAGCCAATACCATATCTCGTCCGCGCCTATCCTTTAACCTAAACAAAGTGTCCCCAAAAGCATCCTTCCGACCAGTTTCTTCCCATAGCTCTACGGGTTGTAAAACTGGCATTCTAACTTCCTGTCCACCAGCCATTTCGATCTCTTCTCGAACAATAGTTTCTATTTTTCTTAGTGATCTCCATGCCAATGGCAAGTAGGTATATATCCCTGATGCTATCTGCATTACCATGCCAGCCCTGAGCATATAACTGTGGCTTGGGGTATCGGCTTCCGAAGGATTGTTCCTTGTTGTATGGGTTAACATTTTACTGAATTTCATATCTAAATCCTTGGTCGCTGTACTTATAAGCTAAGCTGTACATTATACTTAATATGCCGATTAAATCCGAGTTCCTTTTTGTAAAGCATTTCTGATAAAACAAGGTGTATGTTTCAACAACATCTATCGGGTCATGTCAATTGAGTGCAG
Source organism: uncultured Dehalococcoidia bacterium (assembly GCA_964439905.1). GTDB lineage: Bacteria > Chloroflexota > Dehalococcoidia > Lucifugimonadales. The sequence goes on along the minus strand of CAYTPK010000010.1, from coordinate 5,396 downwards.
CTATAATAGCCCAGAGTTCCCGAATCCTGCGCTTGACATCTTTTTCGTCCAAGGGTATTGGCCTGAGATCTAAATAGTGTTCGAGTTCAGAAATAGCCCGAGAATACTTACCTACCCCCTGAAAAATTTTCGATCTCTGTTTGAAATTCTCGCCATCTGATGGTATGACTAACTCAATCCTATCTACGGCGGTAAGAGCTTGAATATAGTTACCGTTCCTCATATGAATATTTCTAAGATTCAGTAACTGCCGCACTATGAATTCTCGCTTAGTCATAACGTTAAAATTCGTTTCTGACAATACTATTGCATTCCCATACATTTTTTCGAAAAGTTCATAACAACCCTGTTTGGTCAGTAGATTTCCATGATTGAAAGGGTCTATATAGATCTGGTCCGTCTCGTGGGATCCCTTAATCAGCATATGTGCCGGCAATCCAATGGGTTCAAAAAACAAGCCTAAACGCTTACCTACTTCCATATAAATAAGTGATAAGGAAATGGGTATCCCTTTCTTGTTCTGTAGAAGTTTGTGAAGATAGATGTTATCTGCCAAATAGTATTGGTCTAAGTTTCCGGAAAATCCTTGTATGTCAGACAAAAACTTACTCAAACTCTTTATATTTGTCATGAATCCAGCAGATGGATGCATATAATCACTGGCAGATGAGGCAAGGACATTTAGTTCCCTATAAACTTGTTTAAAATCTACCCTGCCACAGTCTTCCTCTGCCATATATAATGAGGCTCTCAAGAGATCTAGGTCTTCTCCCAATCGTCCGACTATACCAGCAAAATTACTCCGACTCTCAGAAAAACTCATTACCTACTGAGACCCCACCAGAGTGTCATTTTTCAATGGTATGGGTAGAAGCCCGTTCTGTCTTAGCCTTTTCCCAGGCATTTTATCCATTGCAATCCTCTTTTCCCCTTTTCCCAACATATAAACGATTCTCTGCCCACTATCACATTTACTAGTCACGAAGAGTACTGTTAGCATGTTTCGCAAAATATACTAGGACCTCACCAAAAAAATCGGTCCATTAGATTCTAGTTGTTGAATTCTAACGGATCAACGGTAGAATTGGTCATCTGAGCGCAATGAGTAGCTATATTGGCTATTCCTGTTGCTACAACGACAGCTGTGACAAAAAGTATGAGTTATTAATAGCATTCTTAGATCCGTATTGAGATTCTCACTTCGACTCCAAAGTCCACTGAACCCTATTTGTGCTTCAATCGGACCGCGTTTGCCCTAAGGTTATATACAAGACAAATTATTTAAAACAACATTTCCCAATAGACTCTAGGATTCACTTCTATGCAACAAATGGCGAATATCGTCGAATTGGGTCACCAACCAGTTTATAATATCTTTTTCCTTGATCTTATGGGTTAATTGCGCTGACCTGCGGTGCCGCTCGGCGCTTCCCATAGTTAAAGCCTTATGCATGGCATACATAGTCCCTTCAATGTCAGCTGGAGAAACACTCAAAGCTCCCTCATTTAGTTCATGGTGAGCACCAGTCGTATCTGAGAGGATTAGGACTCCACTCTTCTTGTTAACCAAAGGCCCTTCTTTTGCTACCAAATTCATCCCGTCGATCACAGAATTGACCAGTAAAACATCGTACAACTTCATGGCGGCGATGGCTTGTGTGTAATTATTTTCTATGAAACATTTGATTGGCTTCCAATTTTCATCTCCGAAACTACTGTTTATACCGCCCACTACAGTCTTGATTTCTTCTAAATACCGACTGTATTGCCGTATATGAGTCCTAGAGGGAACCAGAAATGCTAGAAACGTCACCCGTTTTTGAAGTTCCGGGTGTTTTTTTAGTAGAAGGGCAAATGCGTTAAACCCTCTTACAATATTCTTACTTGGTTCAGCTCGATCAACTCTGACGATAGCTTTGCCTATGATCTCACTCTGCAAGCTATTTTCGTAACTGAGTGCCCTAGTCGAATTGGAAATGTTCACAATTTCGTCGACGTTTATTGATATAGGATAGGCTCGTATTTTGCTCACTCTCCCGTTGATACTGACGCATAGTTTGTTATGGTCAACCCTAGCATTGGGAAGAAATTCTTCACATGAATCTAAAAAATTACGAACGTCCTCTATTGACTGAAACCCAACGTAATCGGAAGCGGTTAAACTTTCACATATTTGTACCCTCATATAGTCAGGGATCAACTTCCAATATCGTGGGTTTGGCCAGGGTATATGGATAAAATGCTGGATAATGGCGTGAGGCAAACCTCGTCGGACCAACCCAGGTGTGAGGTAAAGGTGGTAATCGTGTATCATCACTATTGGCACACGAACATTCTTCCGCCCTTCCTCGACTACTACCTTTGCAAACTCTTCGTTCACGGGGGTATATCCCGTTTTCCATGCATCATGGACCTTAAAATCAACATTAGGATTGTACGGTGAATTCCACATATAATGTTGAAGGAACCAAAGTAGGGGGTTGCATAAAACGTTGTAATGCTTATGATAAACGCGGCGCGGTAAACTAACGTATCGGACTCCCATTTTATGCCCACGAATCCGACTGGGGATTTTTCGACCTGAATTTTCAGATGCTATCCTACGATCACCTTCTCCCATCGCGCTGGCGACCCATGTGAAGTCGAGTATAGAGCTCAGCGAGCTCAATGCAGTGACCACTCCTCCACTGCCACGACGAACATCATAGCCACCGTCCGGATTAACTTGATGCTCTACCGGTCCCCGATTGCTCGCGAGAATTAAAGGATGTTCTGAAAGAAGGGTTGAACAGAGTTCGTCTAAATTGCGTCGATGATCGCCATCGCTTGTGTCCACCAGACAGTCCTAGCCCAAGTTGCCCTGGGACTTGAAGCAGCTCGCCAATTCGGCGGGTCCCTAGAAGAATCGAGTTCACCGCCTCCGAAACCTCCAGCGGACGCCAACATAGCATCGGCACTTGTCCAAGTCAAGCTATCTAAACTGATCGGATTCTCATCTAATTTTCTTAATCTTTAGCTTGACACCTTTGATAAGCCTTCCTATAATCCCCTGAGCGCCTTCCCAAGGGAGGGCGCAGTTCGTCTGGCACTTTAACAATTGGATAGTAGAAGAAAGTTAAGTAAGGTAAAATCGTCAGAGAGTTTGATCCTGTCTCAGGATTAACGCTGGCGGCGCGTCTAATGCATGCAAGTCGAGCGAGAATCTCCGGTTCGCCGGAGAGGAGAGCGGCAAACGGCTGAGTACCGCGTGAGTAAACTGTCCTAGAGAGGGGAATAACTTTGAGAGATCATAGCTACTCCCGCATAATTTCCAGGGACCCTGGTCCCTGGAGGAAACCCGCAAGGGGCTCATGGAGGGGCTCGCGTCCTATCAGGTAGTTGGTGAGGTAACGGCTCACCAAGCCGAAGACGGGTAGCTGGTCTGAGAAGATGATCAGTCAGAGGGAAACTGAGACACGGTTCCCACTCGTACGGGAGGCAGCAGCAAAGAATCATGGGCAATGGGCGAAAGCCTGACCCTGCGACGCCGCGTGGAGGATGAAGGCCCTCGGGTCGTAAACTCCTTTTCTAGGGGAAGAGTAAGGACGGTACCTTAGGAATAAGCCCCGGCCAACTACGTGCCAGCAGCCGCGGTAATACGTAGGGGGCGAGCGTTATCCGGATTTACTGGGCGGAAAGAGCGCGTAGGCGGTTTAATAAGTCTCCTGTGAAATCTCCCGGCTCAACTGGGAGGGGTCAGGGGATACTGTTAGACTTGAGGACAGCAGAGGAAGACGGAATTCCCGGTGTAGCGGTGAAATGCGTAGATATCGGGAGGAACACCAGGGGCGAAGGCGGTCTTCTGGGCTGTGCCTGACGCTGAGGCGCGAAAGCGTGGGTAGCAAACCGGATTAGATACCCGGGTAGTCCACGCCCTAAACGATGGATACTAGGTATGGGGGGTATCGACCCCCTCCGTGCCGAAGCTAACGCATTAAGCGTCCCGCCTGGGGAGTACGGCCGCAAGGCTAAAACTCAAAGGAATTGACGGGGGCCCGCACAAGCGGTGGAGCGTGTGGTTTAATTCGATGCTAAGCGAAAAACCTTACCAGGGCTTGACATGTTGGTAGTAGGAACTCGAAAGAATAACGATCCTCCGCAAGGAGGAAGCCATCACAGGTGCTGCATGGCTGTCGTCAGCTCGTGCCGTGAGGTGTTGGGTTCAGTCCCGCAACGAGCGCAACCCCTTTCGTTAGTTGTTTTCTCTAGCGATACAGCCCCCCACAAGGGGGAGGAAGGTGGGGATGACGTCAAGTCAGCATGGTCCTTATGCCCTGGGCTACACACACGCTACAATGGCCGGTACAAAGGGTAGCCAAATCGCAAGATGGAGCCAATCCCACAAAGCCGGCATCAGTTGGGATCGCAGGCTGCAACTCGCCTGCGTGAACGTGGAATCGCTAGTAACCGTAGGTCAGCTCACTGCGGTGAATACGTTCCCGGGCCTTGTACACACCGCCCGTCACGTCATGGAAGCCGAGAGTGCTTGAAGTCGCTGTGCTAACCGCTTGCGGGGGCAGGCGCCGAGGGCAAGCTTGGTGACTGGGACGAAGTCGTAACAAGGTAGCTGTACCGGAAGGTGCGGCTGGATCACCTCCTTTCTAGGGAGAACTATCCTCGGTTAACCTGAGGACATCTCCTAGGTCGGACAATGGATGTTCCGTTTGATACTTCTGGTTGAGCTTTTGCTCCCGAGTAGAAAACGGTTCCCTAAGAAAGTCCATTGGCAACGTTTTTTGAAATTGAATACTTCCTTCCACTATCCAGTTGTTAAGGGGTTACTATTAGAACCCAGCGATAACTTATAGCTTCTCAGCGAATAATCCAATCATTGTATTTCGTTTAAAATTAGAATCTTATAAACTGAATATACAGATCGCAGTAGACTCCGTTTAATGCTATACTCGATAACTGCTAATTGGTTAAGGAGGATATAAATGCCATTATTCTTGACAGATAAAGACGTCGAACAGGTAATGTCGATCGATAACTGCATAGACGTAATTGAAAATATGTTTGAGCAAAATCTAAAAGGACTAACGTGGAGCCAACCACGTAGTCACATCAGAACACCTGTAGGCTATCATCACATAATGCCTGGGGCTTTATTTGAAAGCGGTGTCGTAGGAGTAAAAGTATATACCGCAAGATTCCCTGCTGGGTCGAGATTCTTAACGGTACTTCACGACAGTAATACTGGTGATTTGTTAGCATTGGTACAGGGCGGTAGATGCTCCCAACTCCGTACCGCAGCACTAGGAGCTGTGGCTATCAAACATATGTCTAGGCCTAACTCAACAACCGTAGGGATTATAGGAACCGGAGCTCAAGCTCAAGCCCAATTAGAGGGTGTCTGC
>CAYTPK010000009.1:0-72525 GCA_964439905.1 uncultured Dehalococcoidia bacterium | reverse complement strand
GGCGAAAACTCTACGTTACAGGATTTCTTATTTCAGCAGCAGGAACCCTGGTTTCAGGCCTCGCCCCCAGCCTACTTATTGCCATTATATTTCGATCCCTACAGGGAGTAGGGGGAGCTATGGTGCAATCAAACGCCCTAGCAATCATGATAACCACATTTTCTGCGGAAAAAAGGGGATTAGTCATAGGTACATTTATGACTATTGTAGGAGTATCCAGTGTTGTCGGTCCTATCTTAGGGGGACTGATAGTAGACCAATTTAGTTGGCGCCTACTCCTGATTTACCCTTCTCCCCTACTCCTAATAGCCGCCTTGTTCTCCCTTTATGTGTTACCTGATATAAAACCAAGCACAAAAAACCCGGACAACAAATTAAATAACTTCGACTGGAAAGGGTCGATTATCCTCTGTTTTGCACTTCTAGTGACCATGCTCACGATCACTAATGGTCCAACGTTGGGATGGTTTTCACCGGTGATTATAGTAAGCATAGTGATATCACTAGTTTTGACAGTCACGTTTATATTTCAGCAGAGAAACTCAGAATCCCCCTTAATTCCCACCGATTTCTATAAACACAAAATATTTACTTTTGGTTGTACGGCGAGTTTCTTGGCGTTTTTTACGGGTACATCGGTGTTTTTCATAATGCCATTTTTCCTTCAAGGTGTTCTCGATTATAGCCCCGGAAAGTCTGGTCTGATCATCACACCAATGGCCGGTTTCTTTGCTCTTTCTGGCCCACTTGCAGGGTATTTTTCCGACAAATTAGGATGGAGAAAAATAGAGATGCTTGGGCTTATCACTCTGGTCGTCGCGCTAATCGGTCTGAGTTTTGCTAATCCCCAAACTGTTTTAATCTCACTAGTACCTTTTCTTGCCTGCATAGGTCTTGGTATGGGTCTATTCTATTCCCCAAATTCAGCCTCTGTTTTAAGTGTTATTCCAGCCGAGAGATATGGCATAGCGACCGCGTTCCTTAACTTAATCCGCAACTCATCAAACATAATAGGGGTATCTGTTACCACCGCTATTGTTACAGGAATAATGGGCAATATGGGCTATGCCCCGAGTTTGGATGTACTTGAAAATCTCACTGATATTAATGGAGTTAAAAATGCTTTCTCGACTGGACTACGTCTCTCTTTCCTTGCCCAACTCTCATTAATCGCCTCGGCCCTCTACCTTACCTTTAAGAAAGGGGTAAGCAATTAAAAGCTAAACATCGAAATTTATGATGCTAGTCCGACCAATAAGAGGTTTAGCACCATAACCGGAATAAATCCTATCAAGACCACACCTACAGCCCTAAGGGTCGAGGTATAATCTAGCGCCTGCCTAATCGCTATAAATGTAGCTATCAATACCATTAAAGACACGAGTACAAACAGAAATTGGCCAATCCCTGGAATGATGCCGCCTAATTTTAAGAGACCTGCTGTTTGAGCTAACCCCAAAGTCCTCGCTAGTTCTCCCCAATTAGCCTTAGTATCAGGGCTTGGAAGCAGCTTGGCCCCTACCATAAAAGTTATCCAAGCCAATAATGCCCAGCCAATAAGTGAAGCCACTACTCCCAGTACCATGCCAACCAGACTCCACGGAACTGTTTCCTGTCCTGCTGCTTCTGCCAAACCAGTGTATCCTATTCCAGTCGCTATCGAGACCAATACCACAATAGCCATTGCTTGGCTTGTTGCAGATTTATTCGCCTCTACTTCCTCATATGCATCAGGTCTCAACATAGCTGCTCTAATCATGGTTCTAATCATAAGCCCTGCTCCTTAATAACTATTCCCTAACATCATATCTTATCTATCACAAAATCAGTGTTACCAGCCATGTAATTGTGCCAGATACTAACAAAAGCGACGCTATAGTTTGGACAGGAGTTTTGACATCGATGGGTTTTGGCTTAAATCCCCCCCAAATAGCCCCCACCACTGCCGCAATGGTAGCAACTATCCACGCGGATGCTGGAAGAACCGCTCCCCATGCCAAGCCACTCAAGCCGAGAATTATTGCAAATTGCTGTATGCTTTTTACTCGCACTGAATGCCTAGCTCCCACGGGGTCTGAGCTTTCTTCCTGTGGTTTATCAGGGTCATTAATCATACAAACTCCTTTCAATCCAACCCTTTTCTAAATATTACCAACAAATTGATTCGCTTGCTCATCTTGGTGATATGAAAAGGTTTCTGTCCTTTTATTTGATCTTCGACAACCTCACTATAATCGGAAATGCTATTGTGCCTAAGGCGTCTAACACGACTACGCTTGCAAATATCCGAATCGTCTGTTCTGGAACTTCATCCATCCAAACAACATACATTATAAATGTTGCAACCGTTAGGATAGCCATCACCGTTACCCAACGAGACGCGGCTACTAGGCTTTTCTCTACTCTAGCCATAAAAAGAGACAATACATGGTTGGTCGAGAAAGCCAACACTCCAATTGTTGCTACGGTCTTCCAGAAAACTTCTCCGCCGATATCTCCTTGACTCCAGATTAAAAGCTGGATGGCCAAGAAACCGGTTACTGCCGTCAATATCCCGACCCTAGCTATTATCAGATACTGATTTCTTTCAATATGAAAAAGGCTCGGAAGGCCCAATATGCTGAGCCCAGCAAGCGACCCTGCAGTTAACAATATCTTAATTTCTGTCTCATCGAAATCGCCTATAAGAATCACAAATATGCCCACTATGGCACTGATAAAAAGGGAACATATAATACCAGCAAAGGCGATTTTTGTAGGATTCCTACCTGGTTTCATTCAAACGCCTCACACGTCAATTTCACTGGTGTCTCAATCCATCGCCATCGGAGTTAGCTTACTCACTGCTCTCAGAACAGCAGTTCTTTATTCGGCTGATTCCTCTGGGTCGCCTTTCGCCATGCGAATTTTTGTCTGCACATAATCAAACAATGGCGATTCGCCGGGAACGTGATGAAGAGAAGCTATTCTTCCATCCTTTAGTTGTATATCAACTTTTGCATAACCTAACGAGTTGCCAAACGGGCCGGGGCTAAGATTTACCTGATCCATTTCGGTAATTTCTAGATCGATGCGGCGGGTTCCGATAAGAGAACCTTGTATTAAGACAACATGTGTCTTAGTAAGAATATATTGAGTTCTCTTAAAGCTTACATATCTAGGAACGATAACCGCCGCGGCGAGAACCATAGGTAAAATGCCAAAAGTAAGGGCATCAAAGATAATCGATACGCCAAATAAGATTATCCACGGCACAGTTGCCCATATCCACGCCCAATTAGTTTGCGTGACGACAATGGCGTCGTCTCCTATTTCAACAGGATTAAGATTATTTGCTTCATCATTCATACTTAGGCAAGCCTCAACTGACAGGATAATTTGATTAGTACAGCACTCTTTTTACCATGATCAATATCATAACATTCATTCTTTACAAAAAGGCCAACAAACTTCTAACAAACTTTAAGTGAATTATTACCTTGTATCCTTCTAAGAATGAAATTGCTTGTTATCAGTATAACCGCCCCAACTAATGTTATACTCATGTCTCAGCATTCCTTTTGAACCGTTTCGGGGAAAATAATTCGGATCTAGGCTATATTCATTGAATACATTTGGTTTGAAGCAAGGCACCACTTATCTTAATTGGCCTGTGGAGTCTTCCCTATTTTAGACTATGTTTTTTGGATACTACTTGCTTTTGCTAGCGGATCCATTCCATGGGCTTTTATTATCGGAAGGTTATTTCTGCAAAAAGACATCCGATCTATAGGAGATGGAAACCCAGGGACTGCCAATGCCTGGAAAATGGGAGGCCATATTCCAGGTACAGTCTCTTTGCTTCTCGAGCTGGGTAAAGGAGCCATCCCTCTTTACATCGCTTTCCGATTTTTGGCATTTCCTTCAACGACCATATCAGAAGCCTTGCACGCTACCCTACTTCTTTCCCCAATTCTCGGACACGCTTGGTCCCCTTTACTAAAATTCCATGGCGGAAAAGCAATCGCAGTAACTGGGGGAGTATGGCTAATAATACTTGGCTGGGTCTCCATCCCTATTGCTATTCTATTACTAGGATTGGGGCACGCGACCCAACGGAATCATGCTATCACCGTCACGGCCACTTTAATTGGCTTATTCCTAACGTCTCTTATCACCAATTTCTATCCTTACATATTTCTGTTTGGAATAGTTAATCTCTTAATCCTGTGCTACAAACATCGGGGCGAATATTCAGAGGGTTTTATTTTACGTGGATGGCTAGATAGAGTTAGGAAAGTGGTCTCATGATAGAGCTTCCGGGAATAGTCTATGTTTCTATATTGGTTTTGTCCGCTATTTCTTTTGTGGTAGCCATCTTCAACCTGAGGTTCCTTAGCTCACTCAGCACATTTGTGGGAAATCCGGAGCCGCTTAGACCACAACCCATTGTTTCTATTCTCGTCCCGGCCCGAAACGAAGAAGGAAACATTAAACAATGTCTCCAATCTTTAGTTGATCAAAATTATGAGGCACTAGAAATCCTGGTTTTGGACGATCGATCAACAGACAAAACAGCAAAAATTATCAAAGACGTTTCAAGCTCTTCTGCAAAAATAAAATTCCTCGAAGGAACTCCACTCCCTAAAGGTTGGGTAGGAAAGAATTGGGCTTGTCACCAACTCTCCAAACAAGCGACTGGTGAATTAATTCTTTTTATCGATGCTGACACCATCCTATCACAGGGATCCGTATTAGCTGCAGTAACAGCGCATCAAAAGAAGGATGTGGACCTCCTAACTATCATTCCCCACAGAACCGCTTCTTGTTTAACCGAACGCCTTATGTTTCCATTGATGGATTGGGCCCTTTTTTGTTGGATCCCCATGAAACTTGCCCACAAAATACAAACCCCACATCTCTCCGCTACTTTTGGGCAATTTATGTTGTTCAATTCAGCTTCTTACAGAAAAATTGGTGGGCACGAGAAAATTTTTGATAATCCACTGGACGATTTCGCTCTGGGTAGGCTCATTATGAAGAGGGGCTTAACATGGGCACTCATCGGCGGATCAACCGATATAAGCGTTCTTCCATATAAAGGGAATGTTGCCGCTTTTAAGGCCGTTTCACGTAGCGTTTTCCCCGCTCTTTATTACCGAATTAGCACCTTGCTTATACTTTCTTTCGTTATTCTATTGTTAGGAGTAGTCCCTCCGCTTACTTTGGCTATCAGTGCCGTAGTTTATCCGGAAAATAACGACTTTTTCCTAATATTAGCTTCGTCTACTGCCTTCGTAACCGCCACCTGGTTCATCGTCTGTAGAAAATTTAAACACCGCGTTTTAATGGTCCCTTTCTATCCCATATCCATGTCTCTAATGGTTTTAGCTGCGTTCCATTCTCTATTCACGCACGGCCTTGGAACAACTACCTGGAAAGATCGAAGGGTTTCTAGGGCAAAGATTAGACTCTAGGCCTCTACACGCCAATGATTGCGTCTTATGGAATAAACATCTCTTATAAGAATTTCTATCCCTGCATAGATATGGTCATACACAGTAATGCGGTCCTATTTTATAGTATCCTCCTTGAGTTTTAGTTATGAAGCCTATATTCTTTCACATTACGTAGGGGGCCTATAGTCTAAGATGAAGAGCGTGGTGCGAATAACTTCTGGGCTAATTGCGGGATTGGTAGTCGGTGGAATCGTTATAGCCGTGATTCAGGGTGTCCGTTGGTTAAAGGATATATAACGCTGGACTTAACATGTCACGGGTAAATTAAGTGTAGGCACTGAATCTGCAAGGCTGTTACCCTACGGCTAAATCTCTCCGTCTAAACGCGATAACAGACATCCCAATCATCAATAGAATAACAACTACAGGCGCAATTGCATGACTCCAATCCATGCCATTTGTAAGCGGTTCAGAACTACTGTAGTAGTAAAAAGGGGATATCCTCGTAAATCGCTCCAGCCACCCTACCATTGGCCCTAACGCGTTTAAAAGATATCCTGCTATCCCCAGAGATGCTGCTATTCCTACACTAATATTTCTTTTCCCCAACGCAGCACCGAAAAAGAAAGCAATTCCTCCATAAGTAACCCCGAGAAGAATTCCAGAAAATGTAGCCGCGGCTAGACGAGTGTAGCTTATTTCCATATCTACTATAGCAACTCCGACTACCAAACTGCCCCATCCAAAAATTCCCACAAGTGTAGATACAAGAATCATCGCGAGGAATTTTTGCACGACAACACTTTCCCTAGTTAACGGATGTGCAAGTAGAAAATCCAGGGTCCCTCTCTCTTCTTCGCCGGCAATGGAACCGCTGCCAACGCCTATTGCAAAAACTATATAGAGTAACGGAATAATAAAAATCAGAAGTTGGCTATTAATGAAGCCTTCCGGTGACGTAAAGTCAGTAGTGTTTCCTGCAAATAATTTCATTAATGGATTCTCGTCAGTCGCGAACATTTCATTTAGCTCAGTCATTTCCTTCATGGTAGGATAGAATAGCATGGTAATAACAATCATTAATCCTAGCCCAAAACACCACCAAGCCATCGATCGGCGCTGATCCCACAGAGACTTCATTAAAATATTCTTAAGCATCATTCGCGCTCAACGGCATAGAAATCTAGGAATATTTCTTCTAAATTTCCGTCGTCACTTATAATTTTAATAACTTTATGCCTGGCTGCTGCCTTCACCAAAGCATCAATGTGTCCCTTTATTGTGCATTTTACTGCGGAGCCTTCCACTTCGACATCTCGGACCCCAGGCAGCATTTCGAACTCCTCCTTAGATACTGGTTCGTCAAAAACAATTGTAATTCTACGTAAGGCCTTTCTTTTCAATTCCTCCACTTCTTCGACTGTCACCAATTCCCCATTTCTGATGATGCCCACTTTGCTACAGAGTCTTTCTATTTCCGGTACAATGTGCGAAGAAATGAAAATAGTTGCGCCTTTCTTATTCGTTTCTTCCACAAGCCTATAAAATTCCTGTTGCATAAGGGGATCTAGCCCATTTGTAGGCTCATCCATAATAATAAGTTCCGGAACGTGCATGAATGCCTGTATTAATCCAATTTTTTGCTTGTTCCCCCTCGATAACGTTCTAATAGATTGATCTATATTTGCTTCAAGTCTCTCGACCAGGTGCAGAACAAAATTCCAATCGAGCCCTCCCCTTAATCCATATATATATTTCAGTAGCTGTCGCCCTGTCATTTTTTCATATAGGACAATATCACCCGGTAAATATCCAATTCTTCTTCTGATCTGCACGCTGTCCGCCCGAGAATCAAGTCCTAATACGGAGACCATTCCTGTCGTTGGTCTTATGAAATCCAACATGGTCCTAATCGTCGTTGTCTTGCCTGCGCCATTAGGCCCTAGATATCCAAAGATGTCCCCTTTCATAACGTCCAGATCAATGTTCTTTATAGCATGCTTTTTCCCATACTGTTTAGTTAAGTTTCTCATGCTAATTATGGTGTGCATCGGATTTCCTTTCCCTTTTATGCTCCCTTGTTATAACAAAGCAGCGTGCTAATCGATGACCCAAATAAGGTCTGTAGCACCCCAATACCCAGCTGGCCTCGGCGGATATCCTACAATCCATGGGGATGTAGGATCAGTTAAGGTAAAAGTATGGGTTACGTTAATGGTAACTCCAGGCTGGATGACACCACACCCACTACAATCTTGTGATTCGGCTCCTCCTCCCGCGTAGTAGAGCGTAAATCCTTTTTGCTGTATCGCATATGTGGGTGACGTATTTCTCATCGTATACGCCACGTCCAAAGTAGTTCCGGTAGTGTTGCTATCGATTTGAATTTGCGTCTTGGTCATCGACGAAATATTTATCTCAACCCCATCGACTGCTTGATATGCTTGACCGACCAGCCGAACCACCATTGGTACCGATGTTGGAGTTGGTGTTGGCGCGGGGGTAGGGGTGGGAGTAGGAGTGGGAGCAGGAGTGGGGGTAGCAGTTGGCAAGGGAGTAGGAGTCGCTGTAGCAATAGGTGTTGCCGTCGGTATTAGGTTCAGTGATGGCATAGGTAGCGCTGTAACCGACATGACTGGAGGCGTTGGCGTTGGCGTGGCTGTTACTATTATTTCAACAATCTTTTCAACCTCAACGATCTTCTCCACTTCCACAAGCTTCTCTACTTCAACCGGTACTTCTACAAGCTTCTCTACCTCAACCGGCACTTCTACAAGCTTCTCTACCTCAACCGGCACTTCTACAAGCTTCTCTACTTCAACCGGCACTTCCACAATCTTCTCTACCTCAACAATTTTCTCTATCACTGTAGGGGTTACCGCCACCTGTTGGTTTTCTCCACTCTTTGACATATCGGTTGCCATGGAGGGTGGTTTTATTTCCACTGCCCAGTCTCCGTCTGCGGCGACCTGCACCAAGAATGTTCCATCCTTATCTATATTCACTATTTTAGACCCTGAGAAGATCCCATATTCTTGTATTAATTCCCTACCAGTCTCGCCATTTGCGTCAAACAGGACTACTTCAAATCTCTCGTTTCCCGAATGTTCGAACTCAGCGATCCACAAACCTTTCGTTAAATCAAAAAGTGAACTCGCATGCAATCCGGATCCCTCCAAAAATATGGAGATTGCATCCGGATCCTCTTCGAGTTCCGCATCGTTTAAAGTTGGAATCGTCGGAGTTAACACAAGTAAACACGGATCCATTTCAATTTCAGTAAACATGAAATCATCAATGTCTTTAATCGTACCCCTAATTATGCCCACATCTCCTTTCACAACAGTCTCTAATCTTTCTATCATGACGGGATCGGCTTTTTCAAAGTGGCAAACAGCACCAGACATCTGCAGAAAGTCCGAATCTAAGGGAAGAATTTTTATATCTCCATCATGTATTTCCTCTATTATTCCCTGCATTTCAACGAACTTCCCCTTATATTTGCCGTCCATAGAGACCTCGTTTTGATCACGTAAATCCAACAGTTCTCTTAGATTAACTACTAACGGATCGGGTTCAGGTGTCGGAGGCGCCTCGCCGCAACCAGCCGTCATAATCATTATAAAAATCGCAGCTAAATATATTTTCTTTAGCGGGATTGAGAACTCCATGTGTTTCAGAAAACCGAAGGCCATTAAAATTACGGTCTCTCCTTTCTGGAAATCCGGGACGAGATCCAGGAAATTCTATACCGATACCTTTAATATTTCCACTACAACATCAGTTTGTTGTACATCTGTTAACATATAGTCTAGCAAGAATGAAGTTCATTTTAATAAGATTACTATCGCGTATCCATATGCTTATCTTTCGGCTTTCAGGTGGAAGGATTGGCAATCAACTTGGTACAGTACGCATCCTTGTCTTAACAACTATAGGCAAGAGAAGTGGCCAAAAACGCAGTGTTCCCCTCGCGGCTGTGACCTACGGCAAAGAATTTATCGTAGTAGCCTCCTTCGGCGGCAGCCCCAAAAACCCCAGCTGGTTCCTAAACCTCAAACATAACCCTTCCGTCATCATCCAAGTGGGAACTAAGGTTTACAAAGCTAATACTTTGATTGTTGAAATAGGACACGAAAGATACGAAGTCCTCTGGAAGCTGGCCCTCAAGACATTCAATGGGTTCTCAACCTATAGAAGGGATGCTCCTCGAGACATTCCTCTTGTCATAATTAGTCCCAATAATGCCTACACTCTCTCATGAATTGTCTTTCTGGTGGGCCGTCAGGGATTCGAACCCTGGACACCCGGATTAAAAGTCCGGTGCTCTAACCAGACTGAGCTAACGGCCCTAAAGACATAGTCGCCTATTCTATAGCCCGAACCCGTCTCTTTCAACGGACATTACTTTTCGGGTATAAAGAAATTTCATATAACCTGATTTTCTAGCTGAAAATACGGTGATTTCTCGTTGAGATTGAATATCTTAAACGGAACCCACCGATCCACAGGCTTATCATATCTAATAAGGCCCAAAAATTGACCACCTTCCGTATAGATTCTAAATATATCCAGGTGACTAATTCTTTGGCCTTGTATGGGAAGAGTTACTGCTTGCCCATTACGGAGAAATTGGGCGGTTTTTTCTGATGCTATCGTGCTCTTATACGATAGCAATAGGAAATCTAAGGACTGGATCAAGTTTCTCCAGTTTCCCTCATCAACTGCTTTTTCAAAGTCGACTAGCGGCATTGCCTGATCTAAGCTTAATGGTCCAGTTCTAGTCCTTTTTAGATATGAAACGTGTGCTCCACAACCCAATTCTTGACCAAAATCATGTGCTAGGGACCGCATATATAACCCTCTTCCACACTCTGTTTTTATTGTTAGGAAGGGCAATGCCAAATTCACAATATTGATATCATGGACATCTACTAATCGTGCCTCTCTCTCTACTTCCACCCCTTCTCTCGCAAGCTGATAAAGTCGTTTGCCTTCCTTTTTTAAAGCACTATGCATTGGAGGAGTTTGTGGGAAAGTACCCCTGAATTTTTCCAAAGTCGTTTCTATCGTATCTCGTGATAAATGTTCGTATGCGGTTTCTTCTGACGGCACACCCTCCGCGTCATAAGTATCTGTTGTAACTCCCAGTCGAATTGTCATTGTGTATTCTTTTGTCTGGCTTACTAAGAGTTCCATCAGTCTCGTTGCCTGACCAAAACATATTGGCAATACACCTTCAGCCAAGGGATCTAAGGTTCCACCGTGTCCTACTCCTTTCTTTTGCCCAGTGGCCTTCTTAACCCTTCGCAAAACGTCCATGGAGGTCATCCCAGATGCCTTATCTATAATCAAAAATCCATTTGTTGGGGATTGTGTGGCCTTCAATCGTTGGCTCATATTAAATTTCTTTAGTGTGTTTCAAGCTGTTCATTACCTGGAGAACCTTGGCTCCTTTTTCTAAAGGATCTTCCAATTTGAACTCTAAGTTGGGGACGTGTCGTAAAGATATGACGTCTGCGATCGTTTTTCTGATAAATCGAGAGGCAGATCTTAATCCTTCCAACGCTTTTACTTTGTCTTTGTATTCACCTAGCACGCTAACAGAAACCTTTGCATTCGTAAGATCAGGAGAGGTTTCAACCTTAACAATACTAATAAAACTATTGGTCCGTGGATCCTTGAGTTGACGCTGTATAACCAAGCTTATTTCCTGCCGCAATAATTCATTTACTCGCTGGACTCGTCTCGTCATAGGATCTTTTCCTTGTCCGAACTCTACTAAAACAGTTCCGGATTTAAATGCTATACCTGGGCTTTCTCTCTACGATAGGCCTCTAAAGTATCCCCCTCTTCAAAATCATTAAAATTGACTACGCCTATACCGCATTCAAAACCAACTCCCACTTCGTTGGTATCATCTTTAAATCTACGCAGGCTAGAGATGGTGCTTTCATGTACTATCTTGCCTTCGCGTTTTATTCTTACGTAGCTTCCTCTCGTAATCTTTCCATCGTCTACCATGCATCCAGCAGCATTCCCGGTTTTCCCGGCTTTAAATACTTCGCGGACTATCGCTCTCCCTATAACATGTTCTAAATACGTGGGCTCCAGTATTCCCTTAAGTGCTTTTTCAACATCTTCTATAAGTTTATAAATAATATTGTAAGACCGTATTTCAACGGACTCTCTTGTAGCGGTTCCTTCTACTCCAGGTTCAATTCCTATATTAAAAGCCAGAATGATAGCATTAGATGCATTTGCTAAGAGAATATCGCCTTCGTTCACCCTTCCTGTGCTAGCGTGAAGAATAGTGATTTTAGCTGCCGGACTATCAAGCCGGAGAAGGGCACCACTAGCTGCTTCTACACTTCCTTGGGCGTCTGCCTTAAGAATAAGATTCAATTCTTTCGTGGTACCACCGGTGATTCCACTCATTACTCCTTCCAAGGTCATTGCTCGCAATAATTTTCGGTCTTCCTCCTGCCGACGTTCATTGGCCTCCACAACGGACTTAGCTGATCGCTCATCCATCGTTGCATAAAATTTATCTCCGGCTTGGGGCAAAGTGCCAAAGCCAAGTATTTCTACTGGTACCGATGGGCCTGCCTCCAAGACTCTCTTTCCCTTATCATTGACCAAAGCTCGAACCTTTCCATAAACTGTGCCAGCCACAAGACTATCCGTTACACGCAATGTCCCTGCTTGTACCAAAACAGTTGCCAATGGGCCTTTGGTCCTATCAAGCTTAGCTTCAATCACAACACCCGAAGCCAATCCATCGATTGTTGCTTTGAGTTCCGCGATTTCGGCCACAACCAGAATGTTTTCTAGCAGGTCATCAATTCCAGTATTGTCCTTGGCAGATATCGGCACGCCTATAACTTCTCCTCCCCATTCCTCCAACACTAAATTATGATCAAGTAGTTGTCTTTTCACTACGTCTGGATCGGCATCTTGTCTATCCATTTTATTAATAGCTACCACAACTGGTACGTTGGCAGCTTTTGCATGATTTATCGCCTCAATAGTTTGCGGCATTACTCCATCATCTGCAGCTACTACTAATACGGCTATATCTGTTACTTGAGTACCCCGTGCGCGAATGGCTGTGAACGCCTCGTGGCCTGGGGTATCCAAAAAAGTAATTTTTTGGTTATTATATTCTACCTGGTATGCCCCTATATGCTGGGTGATGCCTCCAATCTCTCTTTCGGCAACCCGGCTGTTTCTAATCGTATCTAGTAGAGTTGTTTTGCCATGATCCACGTGGCCCATAATAGTCACCACCGGACTTCGCTCAGGGGCATTCTCTCCTTGATCCTGGGCTCTCTTCTCTAAGGCTTCCAATGGGTCCTTTTTAGTCTTCTTTTCCTGCACTGGAACGAGCCCAAACGATGGTACGACCGTTGCCGCGAGATCATAATCAATAACTTGATTTATTGCGGCCATAACTCCATTTCTCATTAATTGTTTGATGACATCAATGGGACCCACTCCCATGATTTCCCCTAGCCGTTTTACCGTAACCGTCCCAGGAATAACTACTTCTTGGGGATTACTTTTTCGTGTGCTTCGTTGCCGCCTAACTGGTCCATTTTCTGCGGTTGGGTCCTGCTCTTTTTTAGTAGTCATGACTCTATCTCCTTAAACCGCATCCTGTTCTCATTTATCTGTGCAACTAATAGTTCTCTATTTTCTCTACCGATGGTTGTTCTCAATGCTCGTTCTAGGCTTGTTTTTATCAAGGCCAAATCAAGACATTTACTTCTTAAACATAAATATGCGCCCCTGCCCGGTTTCGTTCCAGTAATATCCAAAGACACCGTTCCTTCTGTTGTCCGTACCATTCGACAGAGCATTGTTTTGTTTGCTTTCCGTCTACAGATAAAACACATTCTTTTAGGTAAAGCTTTGTCCACATCCACTCAACCTCTAACTTGTTCCACCAACCCTTCGTTTGGTTTTCGTCGCCTTTTTTCCGCGTCCACCGCCTCCACGGCGTTTTCTCCCAACTTTTAGGTCTTCCATAAAATCTTCTGCAAATCGTATTTTCCCGGCATCCGGGGTAAGTTGGGGGGTTTGCCATACTTCCTCGCCGAACTCTTCAATCTCGTCTTCTTCGATCTCTTCTACTTCCTCTTCAAGGCTTAGCGAGGCTAATTCTTCCGGGGTGAGCGTGGCTTCAATTGGAGTATCTACAATTTCTTCTGGCGTTGGGGGCTCGGTTTTTTCTTCTGCCATGAGCTCGGCCAACGCTTCTTCGAGGACAGGGGTAGCCTCTTGTCCATTGACCTCATTTACCGTAATTGGCACCTGAGCTAATGCCTCTGCTTCTAATTCGGCCATTAAGGCTGCTTCTTCCTGTTCTAGGTTAACTTGTTGCTCAGCTGTTTCGACTTCTAGCTTTATCTGAGCCTTCAGTGTTTCCCATTCGGCCATTCCCTTAATATCTAGATGCCAACCGGTCAACTTGGCAGCCAGCCTGGCGTTTTGGCCTTCTTTACCTATTGCCAAGGAGAGTTGACGCTCTGGTACCACCACCACGGCCGTTTGTTCTTTCGGGTTCGATTCGACATGAACCACTTCAGCTGGGCTAAGCGCGTTAGTGATAAACCTAGTAAGATCTCTATCCCATCGAACAACATCAATTTTCTCGCCCTGGAGTTCGTTAACAATATTTTGAATCCGATTACCCCGCATGCCTATGCAGGATCCTACTGGATCTACTCCCTCTTGAGTGGCTACTACAGCTACCTTACTGCGAGAACCCGCTTCCCTAGATATGGATCTTATCTCCACTATACCGTTATATACTTCTGGAACCTCCAGTTCAAACAAACGCTTTAAGAGGTTTTTATGGGACCGTGAGACAAGAATCTCTGGTCCCTTAGTACTCCGTCGAACCTCTAGAACATACACCTTAAGTCGTTGACCTCGTCGATATCGCTCCGTTATAACCTGCTCATCTGGCGGGATAACAGCTTCCGCCCTACTAAGTTCGAGAGTAACGCCCCTAATGGGGTCTATTTGGCCAATAACCCCAGAAATTATGTCTTCCGTTCTCTTGGTAAATTCATCGAATACTTTTTCTCTTTCGGCTTCCCGTAACCGTTGCAGCACTACCTGTTTGGCAGTCTGTGCCGCAATACGGGAAGCTTGATGGGACAATCCATCTGTCTCCATCATTTCGCCAATGACAGCATCTTTCTTTGTTTTTATCGCTTCCTTAAGGGAAATTTCCCGGCTATCATCTTCAACATTATCTACGATTGTTTTTAGGGTATAAGCAGATATTTCCCCCGTGTTCGGATTGAGTTTCACAGAAACGCTTGTCGTTTCACCCCAATTATCCTTTTTAAATGCGGAGGCCAAAGCTGCTTCAATGGCTTTCAACACCTCCTCTTTCGGAAGGTGTCTCTCAGCAGCAAGCTGTGTCAGGGCAATCAGAAAGTCACTCTTCAATGCTTTGCCCCCTGTTATATTTTCCCATTCGACAAGAAAGCGGGTAAAGTACCCGCTTACACAAACGTCCCCTGGGATAAAAAATCTAAGTGATCAGTATAACATTGGCCCTATAACCTGGCAACATCCACCTATCGATATCCTCCATCCATTAATTTGATCTTTCGCACGATCTGCATAACCAGTTAGGCCTAGATTTGTTGATAAACTCCCGGAAAATATGCTCTCCTCATTCAAGAGGTAGAGACCAAACCTATTTGGCCGTCTGTTTGATCCTTACCACCATACCTTGCCCCTGCCTTCTTCTTCCATAAGTGCTGGGTCTTTTGACCACAGGCCTGTTGACAAATATTTCCAGCCTCCATCAGCCAATATACATACTATATTTCCGCTGGACATGTTTTCGGCCACTTTCATAGCAGCCCATAGAACCGAACCTGATGATACTCCCGCAAATATTCCCTCTTTAACAAGAAGCTGTTGAGTTCCTTTGAATGCATCGATTCCTTTTGCCATGATTCGGGAATCTAACAGGGAAATGTCTAATATCGGCGGGATAAATCCTTCGTCCAGATCTCGTAGCCCTTGTATCGTTTCGTCTGGTTCAGGGGCCACTGCTACTACTTTAATGTCGGGATTATATTCTTTAAGTCGTCTACCCGTGCCCATAAGACTTCCCCCAGTACCTAATCCAGCTACCAAAACATCCACATTAGGTAGGTCGCTTATAATTTCAGCCCCGGTCCCTTTGTAATGTGCACCCGGGTTGTCTTCATTGCCATACTGGTAAAGCATTGAATACGTACCGCTTGCACTTTCTTCCATAATTTTGTGAGCCTTAGCGACAGCTCCGTTAGAGCCTAATGCGCCTTCGGAATAAATTATATTGGCCCCGTATGCTGTTAACAGTTGGCTTCTTTCTGGACTTACGTTATCAGGCATCACAACTGTAACCCTAAACCCTTTTTGCCTTCCGACAAAGGCAAGTGATATTCCAGTGTTTCCACTAGTGGGTTCAAGGAGCGTGCATCCTTTTTCAATATCGCCCCTACTTTCTGCCTGTTCAATCATGTTCTTGGCTATTCGGTCTTTGAGGCTACCCGTCGGATTTTGTCCCTCGAGTTTCGCAAAAATCCTGACTCCGCGAGCGGGACTCATGTTTTTCAATTCCACTAGCGGGGTGTTGCCTACCAGATCTAATATGCCAGGAAAGTTTCTTTCTTGTCCCAAGCTCACAAGCCTAGCCCTCTACTGGTATTCCGTTTCCTGTCGGTAAACCACAAAAGATTTCGTAATCAATCAGTTCCGTCACAGTGGGATTATCTCCGCACAGTGGGCATTGCGGGTTTCTCTTTATCTTCACCTCTCTGAAGTCCATAGATAAAGCATCAATCAATAGCAATCGCGATGACAATGAATCCCCAATTCCTAATATTAGCTTTATAGTTTCTGTCGCTTGTATGCTTCCTACGAGTCCAGTCAAGGACCCCAAAACGCCGGCCTCTGCACAATTGGGAACCATTCCTGGTGGGGGTGGGCTCGGAAACAAACATCTATAACAACCTTGGCCGGGCATAAAAACCGTCGATTGCCCATCAAATATTAATATGCTGCCATCGATTAATGGTTTACCTAACAGATAGCATGCGTCATTTACTAAATAACGAGATGGGAAATTATCGGCTCCATTTATTACCATATCGTATCCTCTGATAATTTCCTTGGCATTATCAGAAGTAAGCCATACCTCATGAGTATTAACTTTTACATCTGGATTATAAGAATTAATTGTTTTCTGTGCAGAGCTAACTTTTCTCTCTCCAACATCATCGTGTTGATGCAATATTTGGCGTTGCAAATTCGACATATCCACAACATCGAAGTCGGCTATTCCAATCGTGCCTACGCCAGCTAGGGCTAGATACAGCGCTGCTGGGCCTCCCAACCCTCCTGCCCCAATGATTAATACTTTGCTATCAAGTAGTTTTCTTTGCCCATTGCTACCTACTTGAGGCATTATTATGTGCCGGCTATAGCGTTTGACCTGTTGTGGAGTCAATGCTCTAGCTTGGGTCATTCGATCCTCCTGTAATCCCTTTCTAGGGGTTGATACCTTCTCGGGTAAGCTTTTCGAAACGTTTCTCCCAACCAAGCTTTTTAATGTGCTGCTTATAAGCTGACCGCCATCCTGTTCGCAGTTAATTCTTCCTGTCGTTTTGCCATATCGGCTATGGTAGTTAGACTAAGCAGTTTTTCCATAGATTCTTCGAAAGAGCGCCAAACCTCCCTCTGTGCACATGCCGGAGAGTATGTACAGCCATCCGGTTCTACTAAACAATCTAGGAGATGATTGTTTCCTTCCAAAGCATGCACAACCATGGCGAGATTTATATTTGCGGGGTCCTTAGCCAGGACATGGCCCCCATGGGGCCCTCGCCTACTCTTTATCAATCTTGCCTTGTGCATAACTGTCAGCACTTGGTCTAGGTAGGCTTCTGGTATGCCTTGTCTTGAGGCAATATCGGCAGTCTGAACAGGCATTGTCTTACCATTCTGCGCAAGTTCGACCAAGGCTCTCACTCCATAATCTACCTTCATAGGAATCTTCATGTCCTACTACCTTGATCCTATTTTCCACAAAGTATAGCATCGGCTACCGAAAATTGTCTATTGGAACACTCAACAATAGGCACTCCATCCTTTTGAAGATCGGGTACGATGTGCTAGAATGATAAGCCAAGTTTCTAACTAAGGACTTTATTAGTGGAAAAGATCTCACTTGCCCTACAGCCCCGGCTAACGCTCGGGAAAAAGAACAACCGTCTACGTAAAAGCGGTTTCATTCCTGTGCATCTATACGGGGGCTCCCTTGCACCTGAGGCCCTCCAGTGCGAGGAGAAGCTTCTCTTTAAGGCAATGGCAGCAGCTGGCGGTAATACTCCTGTTTCCATAAATGGGGATGGTGGATCCCAGGAAACGTGGGCTTTAATCCGAGAGGTTCAATGGGACCCCCACCATGGAGATCTGCTGCATGTCGATTTCCTCCGAATTGATATTGCCCAAAAAATAACTGCAACCGTTCCTATTGTTTTAATCGGAGACTCTCCGGGCGCAAAACAAGCTGGCGGAGTGATTGTTCAAGCAGCACGAACAATTCAGGTTTCTGCTCTGCCCCTTGAACTTCCAAACGAATTTCAGGTGGATCTTGCCACTATGGACGATCCACAATCACTTCTACATGTTTCCGATCTTGCTTTGCCCGCAAACGTTGAACTAGTTTCGGATCCTTCGGAGTTAATTGCCCGAATAGAGGTAATTAAGGAAGAGGTAATTGAAGACGCTGTCGGAGCAGAACTCGAAGAAGGAATGGATCCCGAAAGCTCTGATGATACGACTACTGCGCCTCCACCGGACGCGGAAACACCATAGCCGTACTCCAAAAACAGGACTCCTTCCCTCTTTAGGGCTCGGCCTCGCTTTGGTTGTCGCTGGCTAAGACAGATCCTACGAATTCAGGATATCCTCGCGTGAATGACCAGGTATCTGTATCTCTTCGTCCAGCTAACCGCAATCTAGTTATTATTACAATGCCGTTACCTGTACACACGCCGATGGATTTCGGGTTCTTGTCCAGCATTATCACTGTTCCAGGCCGACCAGGGGATACATTCTCTATAGGATACGCTTCGATGATTTTTAGTATATTGCCACTCCAATGGGTGTAAACCCCTGGCCATGGACTAAAAGCTCTTAGGCGCGCGCAGATTTCATGTGCTGTGTTTTTCCATTGGATTTTTCCATCTTCTTTTACAAACTTTCTTGTGTATGTAGCCATGCTAGCGTTTTGATGAGTAAAGTCTAATTTTCCAGAAAACCAGTTTGGTAAAATCTGGACCAATAAATGTGCCCCGAGAACAAACAATCTATTGCTTAAACTCTCTGCCGTTTCGACTGAGCTGATATTCGTTTCGATCTGTGCTAGTAAGGGACCCGCATCAATATTTTTATCGACGACCATAATGCTGACGCCTGTAGTTTCTTGTTGATGAAGAATTGCACTGGCTACAGGGCTGGCTCCTCGATACTTTGGCAACAAGGATGGATGGATATTTAAAAATCCGTATTTCGGCACATTTAGCAGACTCGCAGGCAATATCTGTCCGTACCCAGCCACTACACAGACGTCTATCCCCGAATCTCTCAGCTGTTCTGCGACTTCTTTTTCGTCAAGCCTGCCGGGTTGCCACACCGGAATGTTCGATTCTAAAGCTGTAACTTTAACTGGATTAAACCGTATCGATCTCCCCCGCCCGATTGGTTTATCTTGTCCGGTATAAACAGCTTTTACTTCAAATTCCGAATTCAGTAGCACCTTTAACACCTCTGCAGCGTGAGATGGTGTGCCCCAAAACCCTATTTTCACAGTGTTTTGTATCCTGAAACCGTAACGCCTTCTTCCTGATATATTAACGATAACGCCAACAATCCTTGCCTCTCGAATACTGGTTTGTTATATGAAAAGTTTACCATTTTATTACAGGATCGATACAATGCTTACGTATAAGGCGTTACGAACTTCGTAATTCCGTTTGCATTGTATAAATAAAATATTCAAACAAATTTAAAAAAATACTTGGTTATCGATATAATTTTTGGAAAATTTTCCAAAAGTCGCTTTTTCCCCTTGAATTTCTTCCCTTCTACTGATACGGTCTGTATATCCTATGAAACATACCCCGCTAAACCCAACCTCACAACTTCCTGACGAATTATGGAGAACGATTCAAGGCCAATTGCAAGTACAGCTTACCCGCTCTATCTACGAGACCTGGATCAAAAATACTGTTGGAATTAAGTTCGACGCTGAATCACTAATCGTTCAGGTACCAACGTCCTTCACCGCCGAGTGGCTTGGAACACGACTTCGACCGTTAATATTACAAGCCATCAAGAAGATATCTCCATGGGTACTCGATGTTAATTTTCAAGTCGGCGGATTTCAACATATTCCCACCAAAGCCGCTCCTCCTTCTACTGGTACCATACCTATGTTTCGACAACATCTTCCTAATCCACGATATGATTTCGACTCGTTTATTGTTGGTAAAACTAATAAACTAGCCTATTCCTCTGCGAGAAGCATAGTAACAAACAAGGAAACAACGTTTAATCCTTTATTCATCTGCTCCGGACCGGGCTTGGGTAAAACCCATCTTCTTCAGGCAATCGCAAAATCTTGTCGTGACCTAAAAATAGATTATCTCTATGTTACAGCAGAACAATTTACCAATGACTTCATCGCTGCCATTAAAACAAAGACCACGAGTGCTTTTCGCGAACGATATCGTAATGTAGACATATTTTTAATAGACGATGTTCAATTCATAGCCGGAAAGGAGAAAACTCGCGAGGGATTCTTTCATACATTTAACGAATTACATACTGGGAATAAAAAAATAGTTATTGCATCTGACACAACACCAAATCTCATGGATGGTATGGATGATCGTTTACGATCTAGATTTTCATGGGGACTAGTAGCGGATATAAAACCTCCTGATTTCGATACTCGTCTAGCCATATTGAAAAACAGGGTAAAAAAAGAACACTGGATGATAGGGCCAGATGCCTTATCAATTATCGCTGAACAGATTCAGGGTAGTATCCGGGATTTAGAAGGTGCACTTAATAGAGTAATTAACACCGCACGAGTGCTAGATTTACCACCGGATGTGCAACTTGTCATAGAATCAATAGCGGATTTGGTTCCAAGGCTATCTGAACCCTCGATTACAAAAGAGACCATCATCAAATGGGTTTGCAAATCGTTAAATTTCTCTGAAAAAGAACTACTTGGTGCGAGTCGCCAGAGAGAGCTGGTGAGAGCCCGCCACCTTTCGATGTATCTTCTCAAAAACGATGCTGGAATGCCGGTAACAAATATCGGTCGTCTACTAGGAAATAGGAACCACTCCACCGTACTGCATGGTATAAAAGCCGTATCTGACGGTCTCAACCACGACATAGCACTACGAAATGACCTGGAGCAAATTCGGAAAAGGCTTGTTAGCGTATAAGTGTTGTTACCTTCATTAGGTAACAACATCAGTTCATATCATTAACTATAATTTGTTGATATCTGTTATCAAAGTATTTTTATAAAACCGGCTAGAATAAACTGGTTTAGAATAAATCCATATTACTATAGGATTATCAACGACTTATCCATATATAATTTACTATGATTTAATATTGTAATAGAAGTTTTAATCCCTATGAACATTCTTATGATTATTACTATTATATATAGCATCTAAATGATTGATTTAATAAAAATAATAGTTATCAGTGGAAACGGTGGAAATGGACGCATCGGTTTTAGGAGAGAGAAATTCATACCTAGGGGTGGTCCAGATGGAGGAGACGGAGGAGATGGAGGGGATGTGTATATGGTAGGAGATTCCTCGATCAATACTCTTCTTAGCATGAAATACCAAAGAAAATTTGTAGCAGGTAATGGGGGGGTAGGAGGTGGAAATAATAGATATGGTGCTAAGGGCAAGAACGTAGTTATAAAGGTTCCATTGGGAACGTCTGTTTGGGATTTATCTTCTGGAACAGAAAAGAAGCTGCTTGTAGATATTATAGATGAGAGTCCCAAAAGACTGGTATCTGGTGGTAAGGGTGGTAGAGGAAATAAGAAATTTGCCACTTCTACAAATAGAGCCCCGCTATTAGCTGAATCCGGGTCGCGTGGTATCGAGATGAATTTGGAATTAGAGCTTAAAATACTCGCAGATGTTGGAATAGTAGGAATGCCTAATGCTGGGAAATCCACGTTGTTGTCTGTATGCTCTTCCGCCAAACCTAAAATATCCGATTACCCATTTACAACACTGGAACCCATATTGGGGGTGGTGGAAAAGAAGTTTGACACATTTTTATTGGTTGAAATTCCAGGTTTGATTGAAGGAGCGCACAAGGGGATAGGTTTAGGACAAAAGTTCTTGAGACATGCTGAGCGAACTAGAATGTTATGGCATGTAGTAGACGGCAATGTTAGCGATATATTGTCCAATATAGAAAAGATAAATGGCGAACTAAAGCAGTATAGGGAGGACTTATCAGACAGAATTCAGGTACTAGTAGTTAACAAGATGGATCTTTTGTCTACCAAAGATAAAATCAATGATATGAAGAAACAAATTGATGGTTTGGGTATGCCAGTTTGTTATGTATCTTCGATTACACATGAGGGCATTGAAAATTTAATAACAACTACGTTCAATACATTGGGGAAGTTAGGAGAGAGAATTATGGTTAAGTATGACGAACCAACCATTTTCAATCCTAAGCCATCCAAGAGGGATATAAGGATATGGAAGGAGAATGGAATATTCATAATTGAATCCGATCATCTAAGAAAATTAGCCGAAATGGCAGACTTTAAGGACTTCAGAGCAAGGTTGCAGCTGTGGAAGGTAATGGAACGGATTGGCGTGGAACGACTTTTGATAAAAGAAGGGATAACAGCGGGCAACCTAGTGAGAATAGGAGATATCGAATTTGAGTGGGAATAGTCTAAGAATAGGCATACTTGGCGGGACATTTGATCCTGTACATATAGCTCACCTGGCAATGGCTGAGAGAGCTCTTATGGCGCTACAATTAGACAAAGTTGTTTTTATTCCTACTGGAGTACCGTGGATGAAAGGAAACATCAGAGTCACAAAAGCTATGCACAGAATTAATATGCTTAGTCTTGCACTGAGTGACGAACCATTATTTGAAATATCTATTCTAGAGACCAATCGGTGTGGACCATCATATACAGTTGACACTTTAGAGTTACTAAGGGAAGAATATGGGGGGCAGGCAACAATGTACTTTCTTATGGGTTCTGATACCCTAAACAGTTTTGCAAATTGGAAAAGCCCAAGAAAAGTTCTTGACCTAGCAAATTTGGTAGTTTTTACTAGATCTGATGCCGACAATATTGCGATTATTCTGTCCAACCGGGTTTTTGAACACTGGCAGGACAAGATTATAGAGATGAATTCGGTTAACATGCCCATTAGTAGTCGAGATATCAGGAATATGATTAGAAATGATATGTCTGTAGAGAGCAAAGTTCCCCACAAAGTAGTGGAATACATCGCCAAGGAGAAACTTTATATAGATGAGTGAGCTTCTACACGATATATCCAGCCGAATATTGTCTCTTGCTGAGGAAAAGGGAGCACTTTTACGCGGGGATTTTACACTCTCATCAGGGATAAAGAGTAAATACTATTTTGATGGCCGCCTGCTCACGCTGGATCCTGAAGGTGCAATGCTTAGTGGCAAAGCGTTCAACAGGTTGCTTCGGGGCACGAATGTGGTGGCCGTTGGAGGGCCCACTCTTGCAGCCGACCCGATTGTGACTGCAGTATCATTAATTAGTTATATGGAAGGTAGACCAATATCTGGTTTTATAGTTAGGAAAGAGTCTAAAGAGCATGGTACACAAAATCTAATCGAGGGGCCCCTTTTGAGAAAATCCCGTGTTGCCATTGTAGATGATACGTGTACAACTGGCGGTTCATTGCTCGCAGCTATATCAGCGGTAGAAGGAATGGATTGTACAGTCGAGAAGGTATGTGTAATTCTGGATCGAGATGGTCATGGACGTGACTTGTTCGCCAGGAAAGGATACTCGTTTGAGGCTATATTAGAGACGACTACGGATGGTGAGATTAAAATAGTGGCACCAAATACTTAAGGTTCACTTCTATCCCAATTTGGTAAAGCTAGATATCCTTCCATTGGAACTATAACGACTGTCCCCAGTTTCTGTGCTTTCTTTATTCGTTGGATATTGTACAGATGAGTGATTACTTCGAAGTACAGATGTCTGAAGGTTGCCTCCAGGCTGATATAGGTAAAATTAGGGTCGGACTCGTGCCATCGAATTCCCGTTGGATGAGCATCTGCAAACCAGGCCCAATGAGGGGGAGTATCAGGACGAGGTTCCTCCTTTGATCTAAGAGAACCCAAAGTCTCTTTAGCCAAGATTAGCTTTGCTAGGTCCAAGCCGTCTTGGAGCTTTTGTAGAAGATCAGGAAGCGTGGGATAAAGATCTTCGTCTAGCCACCACCCCATGTCGGATTTTTTATACTCTGCTAGTCTCCCTAAATCTTGTAATCCGTCGGGAAATAACTGGCCTCCCCAGCGCCGAAGGAGCCAGCCGGGAAGAAAAGAACCCATGTGGCTTACTTGTTGTTTGATGCTCCATTTAGACCATTCCCATGTAGAGGATGACCATTCCATTTGAGCATCAGATAGTCCGGTTACTTCTGCCGATACTAATTCATACAGTCCCTCGAATTGAGGAAAAACCTGATCTCCCGGAGAGTCGTTGGTGAGCCTATTGGTCGTCATGTACCGGATACCTCGATTTAGACATCAATGTTTTGAACAGTCCGAGCGTGCGCCAGGATAAATTTCTTTCTAGGCTCTACGTTTTCTCCCATTAGAGTAGTAAACAATTCGTCGGCCTTGATATCCCCCGATCCATCCTCAACTTTTATCCTCAAAAGCTTTCTAGTATCCGGATCCATGGTGGTATCCCATAGTTGGTCGGCATTCATTTCCCCAAGACCTTTATAACGCTGGATATTAATTCCCCGGCGTCCATCCAATGAGGTGAGAATGTCTTCCCGTTCTACTTCAGAGTAAGCATATGAAATCTTTTTTCCAGCCTGGACTCTATATAGGGGAGGTTGTGCGATATAGAGATATCCTCCGAGTAGCAGGTGTGGCATGCGGCGGAAAAAATACGTTAGCAGGAGGGTGCGGATATGAGAACCATCGACGTCCGCGTCCGTCATAATGATTATTTTATGGTAACGGAGCTTTTCCTGATTAAAGTCGTCGCCCTCGTTCGAACCAATTGCTGTTATAAGAGCTCTAATTTCCTCGTGGGAAAGGACCCTATCTTCAGTTGCCTTTTCCACATTTAGAATTTTCCCTTTTATTGGAAGAATAGCTTGAAAATGGCGATCTCGTCCCATTTTTGCGGATCCACCAGCGGATTCTCCTTCAACGATGAAAAGTTCAGATCTGGCGGGATTTCTTTCAGCGCAATCCGCCAATTTGCCAGGCAACGAGCTTCCGTCCATTGCGTTTTTTCTAAGAACAAGCTCACGGGCCTTCCGGGCTGCTTCTCGGGCGCGCTGGGCCGTAGTGCACTTTTCGATGATCCGCTTTCCTTCGAGCGGGTGTTCTTCCAAATATTGGCTGATAGCTGTAGCCAGCGAAGATTCTACTTGGTTCCTAACCTCTGCATTTCCTAATTTAGTCTTGGTTTGGCCTTCGAATTGAGGGTCTGTAAGCTTAACGCTGACAATGGCCGTAAGTCCTTCTCTCACGTCTTCGCCAGTTAAATTGGTCTTATCATCTTTCAGTAGTTTTTGTTTTCTTCCATAATCATTTATTACTCTGGTGAGGCCCGATCTGAAACCAGTTAAATGGGTTCCGCCCTCTTCTGTCTTTATACAATTTGCAAAAGAATAAATGGACTCGTGATAGCTGTCGTTATATTGTAAAGCGGCCTCTACCAGGGTATCATCCACAGTCTTGGTGAAATAAAAGGGCTCTGGTTGTAGGGTACGACGACCCTTGTTGAGATTTTTTACGAAGTCTCTAAGCCCTCCGTCAAAATAATACGAACGCTCAACATCCCCATGTCGGTGGTCGTGATGAAAATGGGAGATAAATTTAATATTTAGACCACGGTTTAAGTAGGCTACTTGCTTAAAGTGATCGGATATTATGTCAAAATCATAGTTGAAGCCGTCAAAAATCTCTTCGTCGGGAAGGAATGTAATAGAGGTCCCTGTGCCTCCATCCATCGCGGTGACGGATTCCATGTCAATCAGGGCCTTGCCACGAGAATAGGTCATATGATGGGTAAGTCCATCGCGACGGACTTCTACAGCAAGCTCAGAAGAAAGAGCGTTAACTACTGATGCGCCTACACCATGAAGACCCCCTGAGACTTTGTAAGCTCCTCCACCAAATTTGCCCCCAGCGTGCAGAGTAGTCATGACAGTGTCTAGGGCGGATTTTTTTGTTGTTGGATGCACATCTACCGGAATGCCTCTACCATTATCGATAACACTGACAGATCCATTCAAGTTAAGCTCGATTAAAACTTTTGTACAAAACCCCGCCATGGCCTCGTCTACCGCGTTATCTACTATTTCGTAAATTAAGTGATGTAATCCACGCTGGTCGGTAGAACCGATATACATTCCCGGTCTTTTCCTAACAGCTTCTAACCCCTCAAGTACAACTATATCCTTCGCAGTATATGTGGATTGTGTTTCAGTGGTCATCTATAGTCTGGCTCCCATACTTTAGTTGGTTATCGGGGTTAATCAAATATTATTGGCGCTAAGAGCTATATTATAGCACTTTTGTTTGTTTCAGGCATAGGTTTTTACATAAAAATATAAGAATACGGTTAAGTTAAATACAAAGACTAGGCATGATAAGAAGAGAAATAACAATAACGATTGGTTGAAAAGAGGGTGACTTCAATATAGTTATGTCAGCTATTACTCTCAGGCACGCAGGCTTTTTTAAGTACATAGCCTATGTTTTGTGGAGATGGAGTTATCTCCTTTCGTTCGACCCGGAACATCATCTCCCATGTCGCGTCCGAGATTGGGGTATCAATGTTTAGTTCGGAGCCTTTTCGAGAAACATAAAGACTAAAAAAGTCGTTCTCGGTTTTACGTCCTTTGGAAATGTCCTGCCCCATTGAAGCATGCCAATCTGTAGGACTGGGAGCACTAAATCTCGCATCCAGCTCTTGATAGACATCAACGTCAGATATATCAAGCCAGGTGGAAGAAGGAATGCCCATGACGGGAGTAATGCTAATGTCGTGGGATTTTGCTACAGTCACTACCTCATTGATCGTATAGATTCTTAGGCGACGGGCATCGGGGCTGTAAGCTTGTCCGTTCGATCCTAGGCCGGACATGGCTCCTGTGGGATTACTCATGCAGTTTGCAGCTAGTTTCGCCCAGCGCTCTCCTAGCAGATTCGCGGTACCGCGAGCGGCATCTATATTTTCCAGGAGCTCAACTACGCGAGTAACCCGGGGTGATATGGGGCCGCATAGTTCTCCTACACGGAATACATAATGCCCACGATTTCTACCAGGCTCTCCTCCACGGGTAACATGTCCAGCCCCTTCCAGCCCTACCTCTATCACGGACATTACGCAACCCAGAGTTCGGTGTTGGCCTACCACCGAAGCTATAGTGTAGTCATTGATGCTGTTTTGACATGAAACTACGAACCCAGTTGGGGCCAAGTAAGGCTTTATAAATTCGGTAGCCCAAAGAGTATCGTAGGATTTTACAGCAAGTAAGACTATATCAAAGAGAGAGTTTTGACTCTGGACTTCATGTAAATGTAAAACCCTGGCTTTCTGGGTAAAGGGACCCTGACTACCGGTGACGTTGATACCATTGGCTTTTATGGCATCTACGTTTTTATCCCACATGTCTATAAGTGTGACATTTTCGCCAGCCCGAGCCAAAAAAGCTCCAATGTAAGAGCCAACTGCCCCCGCTCCCATAATTGCTATTTTGTTCATTTGGTTTACCAATCCTTTGATTGATGTATTTATTTTCCCTTCCAGCGAGGGGGTCGTTTTTCGACGAAGGCCTTGGGCCCTTCTGTGGCATCTTCGCTACGTAAGATCTGCGTATACCGAATGTGGGTTGCTTTAATTAGATCTTCTGCTGAAACATCTTGTGCTAGATAGACGAGCTCTTTAAAGTATTTTACCGAAAGAGGAGCATTGTTAGCGATCGTGGTAGCGATGCTAATCGTTGTACTCATTAATTCCTCGTTCGGAACCACCTGATTTACAAACCCTATTTCGTGGGCACGTCGAGCTGTGATTGGCTGTCCAGTAAGTCCAAGTTCCAAGACAACAGACATAGGGATTACTTTGGATAGTTCTGGAGCGAAAGGAGGAAGGAGTCCAACACGAGCTTCTGGGATACCTAATAGAGCATCTTCGGAAGCAATACGAAGATCGCATAGTTGGGCTATAGCCCAACCTCCGCCGAGGGCGTAGCCATTTATGGCAGCCAAGACAGGTTTCGCTGGGCGACTCCATAAATTGGTATTTTCAGTGGAAAGACTATCTCTCGAGGAGGGACTAATTCCCGAGGCTTCATCAGAAATCCGTTCTTTCAGGTCTCTTCCAACCGAGAAGGCCTTGCCGGCACCAGTCAATATGCCAACCAAAGCATCATCATCATCATCAAGCCTGGTTAAAGCCTCAGTTAGACGTAACTTTAAATCTCTATTAATGGCATTGAGAAAAAGAGGCCTGTTCAACGTTATAATTGCAATGTTTCCTTGTATTTGGTAAAGAACTGTCCTCTCCATTTCGTTATTGTAGGGAGCGAACTTTCTCTAGGCAAATTTCAGGGAGGTATGATCCTGGAGAATAAAAGCCGGTAATTAAGGCATTTTCGAGATATTCAGATATAATGAGGCGCTGGAGGAACCAATGGATTTAAAGTCGTACATTAGAGATATACCAGATTTTCCGGAGGAAGGGATCCTTTTTAAGGATATTACACCCTTGTTAAAAACCCCCCCGGCTTTTTGCTACGCAGTAGACGCAATTGCAGACTTTTTAGGATCGAAAAAAACCGATGCTATTGTTTCTATAGAAGCCCGGGGATTTTTTTTTGGCGCAGCCTTGGCATATCGACTGAATAAACCACTTGTTCCAATTCGAAAGGAAGGTAAACTTCCATTTAGTACTAAGTCTGTGTCATATGCCCTCGAATACGGAACTGATACTCTAGAAATTCATGAAGACGGAGTCATGATAGGGCAAGAAGTGGTAATCGTAGATGATGTTTTAGCAACGGGCGGGACGGTGGAAGCAGCCTGTAGGCTTGTAGGTAATATAGGAGCCAAAGTCTCGGGCCTGGCATTCTTAATTGAGCTTGGCTTTTTGAATGGCAGGAAAAACTTGGCCAAGTACGATATCTGTTCTTTGATAACCTATTAACCTTCGACGCGTCCGTAGAGGAATTAATCTATACCCATTATCTTGGCTTTCGTTGACCCTTCCCTTTTATACGAGAATCAGGCGACAAGGAATCCCTGAAATCAGGGGCACTTATGGGAATCCAGTTTACCAGAGCAGTGTCTTTAAGGCGTGAAGCAACTCGCGGATGAGCGTGCTCTAGTTCCTCCATAGGCAGATAAGTGTTAATAATTGTTGGTAACCTGCGGTTGTGCCTATGGACGATTAACTGATAGAGTTTTTCTTGGGCCCATGGTGTACCACTTTCAGCCCCTAGATCATCAAGAACTAGTAATGGAATGGACTTAACCTGTTCAAAAAGGTGATCGTATTCGATGGAGCTATTAGGGCTAAACGTGGAACGGAGATGATCCAGCAAATCGGGGACGAATGCGAAGAAAGCCACCTCTCCCGCACGAATTCTGTCACCAATAATAGCTGCGGATAAATGTGTTTTCCCACAGCCGTGAGGCCCTGCGAGAAGAAGCCACCCATCTGGATAGCGAACGAAAGTTTTTGCAGCCGTAAGGGCATGCTCCAGACTAACTCGATCTTCTTGATCAGCAAGATTTCCTGTAGGGTCGAAGGACTCAAAGGTCATACGGTCCATCATGTCGATAGGAAGACCACTATATGTTGCAAGAATTTTTCTGCGCTCTGGCAGAGTTTCCGGTTTTTGGCATCGGCAAGCATAGACCTCACCAAAATCCGGGTGATTTACCGGGACCTTGTGCCTGACCCAGCCGAGGCCTCCGCAAATTTTACAGAGGTTGGCGATGGGCTCACTGTTGGCTTGGAATTTGTCCTCTCCGGTCGATGTATTCTTTGATGTAGCGTTTGCGGTCATTCTTTTTAGGATATCTCCTAGACTTTCCACCATTTTTGCCCTCTTTACTCCAGCGATCTAAAATTGAAGAGATGTATCTCCAGTTTCGTTTGTTCAGCCCAACAGAAATTTTAAATGCCTCTTGGATCCACGCCCAGGGATACACTCGCTCTGCATCCATCAAATCTTCTGCTACAAGCGGCGATATCATTCCGACATTAGTCTCGTATAGGGAAAAGATATTTTCTTGTGGCTGGTTAGCAGTATCTAGTAGGCCGTCGTTATCTACGATAGGTTGAAATAATTCCTCTTTAGACAAAGCCTTTTCTAAGGACTGGCGATCCTTATCAGTGTTCAATACAAAAATTGGCTCCGGTTCTTGGCTAGAGCCTAGTAAAGCTTTAGCAAATATGCCTTTACGTGTAGCGGTTTCCATTGCTGATTGGATGTCATGCGGAGTGAGAAGCGAAGACAGTATTGGGTCATCTGTTAATTCTGAAAGAGATACGATACGAGCAGAGCCTTTCTTCTTGTGTATATGCCATATGCAGCGCAAAATACATTTTAACTCTTTGATATCTTCGATAGACGCCAAAAGAGGCCCTAGCAGAGGGTTTGGTATGGGAGTAAATCCGGTTCCCTGTGGAAACATTTGAGAGGTCATGTTGAACCAGCGTATTCCACGTCTATGGGAGCAGGATCAAATCGCAGTAGTTGACTGCGGAATAAGAGTTTTAAATCCCCAATTGGCCCGTGACGATGCTTCGCGATAATTAATTCAGCTATGTTGCGAGGATAGGGTCGACCGTCAGGGAACCGCTGATACCATTCGGCTTCGGTAGTATATAGGTCCTCTCGATAAATGAACATTACGATATCGGCATCTTGCTCTATGCTACCGCTTTCCCTAAGATCAGATAGTTGAGGCCTATGCGAAGGTCTCATTTCGACAGCTCGACTCAGCTGAGAGACGGCGATCACTGGGATATTTAGATCTCTGGCCATTCCCTTTAGTGCTCTAGAGATGGCGCTAATTTCTTGAACCCGATTAACATTACGAGTATTTTCTGAAGCAATAAGTTGGAGGTAGTCAACGACAAGCAGATCCAAATTGCGCTCCATATACAATCGCCGGGCTTTACTGCGCATTTCCATTATTCCCTGAAGAGGGGTATCGTCAATATAGATATTGAGTTCAGAAAGAGCGCCGACGGATTCGATAATTTTTTGCTCTTCTGATTCTGAATACAGATGCCGTCTTAATCTGTGGGAATCCACACCAGATTCCCCGGAAAGAACTCTCATGCCAAGTTGCTCTCTGCTCATTTCTAAACTGAAGATACCAACGGAATTTCCTTGTTTGGCGGCATTTATCGCAATGTTTACCGCTAGAGTGCTTTTTCCAACACTAGGCCGGGCAGCTAAGATTAGGAGGTCTGATGGCTGGATACCTCCGAGGAGATCGTCAAGTTGATCAAAACCAGACATGATTTGTGTGGAAGCAGGATCTGATGGCTCCGTTAAGGAGGAACGATCCTCGAGGAATTGATCCAGGATGTCCCTAATGGAAACAAATTCTCTAGAGGACTGACTCGATCGTACTTTAAAAAGAAGGTCTTCTGCGTGAGATAATGTACTGTCTTCATCGGCGGTTCCATCATAGCCAAGAACTGATATTTGAGATGCTGCGTTAATTAGCCTGCGCATAGTAGCAGTTCTGGAGACTATTCGGGCATAATGTTCTACATGTAATGAGGTTGGAACAGACGAAACCAGATGGCTCAGGTATGCTGCTCCCCCTACAAGGTCTAGACGTTCTTGGAGGTTAAGATCGTGTGTAACGGTGACTTGATTAATAGCTTCATCACGTTGGAATAGGCGTAAGCAGGCTTGATAGCAGAATGAATTACGCTCCCTATAAAAATCGTCGGGTTTTAGGATAGGAAGAGCTTTTAAAAGGGCATCGGGGTCGATGAGGAGTGATCCAATCACTGCCTCTTCTGCTTCGATATCGTGAGGTTGTAAGCGCTCTTGGTACAAGGTTCTCCATCCACTGTGTTAAGTCTTTATTCTCAACCGTAGGTGCTATCTTTTTAGGATCACAAGAATCTGTTTTCCAGAAGATTGATTAAGGGCCTGGAACTGGATTTTCTTGTTCGGCTGTCTTATTCTTCTGCAGAGATTTTCATTTCATCCGGCTGTTCATCTACGTTTGTTGGTTCATCAGGCGAGGCTAATGTTATGCTATCGTCGCCTGGTTCAGGGCTTAAGCTAACAGCCTCGCTATCGGATTCATAAACCTCTGCGACTGCAGAAACATCCTCCTCCAATGGGAGCTCTTCTTGTCCTTCCGCCGTTGCCTCAACTTTGATTGAAGCAGAAACGGTTTGAAGAAGTTGGATGTTTATCTCATATGAACCAGGTTGTTTAATAGATTCATTGAGTTCTACCATGCGTCTTTCCACAGTTTGCCCTGTGGATTCCTTTAGGTGTTCTAGTATCGCTGCTACTGATATAGACCCATAATATTGGCCTGTAGGTCCCACCCGTCCAGACAAAGCAAGAACGGTGCCATCGATCTTTTTCGCAATAGAGGTGGCTTCTTTTGTCTGAATTGAGCGCTTCTCCTCGGCTATTTTTTGGATCTTTTCTATTCTGCGAACCTGGTCGGGCGTGGCAATCGTAGCCAAACCTTAGGGAAGCAAATAATTGCGGGCAAAGCCACTTTTCACTTCTTTAATCTCGCCGGCAAACGCGACGTTTGTTACATCTTCCAGGAAAAGAATACGCACGAAGAATACCTCAGGGTTCTAGATTGAGGACAATTATACCGTATAGACTGCTGAGCTTAAAGGAGGTGTTATCTTGAAATAATAAGTAAAGGCCTCCTTGACAGTGATGCATCTCATCCCTAAGTTTGGTTTAGACGAGTAAGGGGTAACGATTTATGAAAGCATTGACCGGTGGAAGATTGTTCGATGGCAATGGCGGCGATGTCTTGGAAAATGCGGTTGTTATTGTAGAAAACGACCGAATATTGGAAGTAGGACCCGCCTCCTCTGTGAGTTTTCCAGCCGATACGGAGGTGTTTGATCTCAAAGGATTGACACTCCTCCCTGGACTCATTGATGCTCATGATCACCTTGGCCACAATGACTATGATCTCATGGATCGGTGGGAATTGGATGCGCCAAACAGCTTTAGGAACATAAGGACAGCAAAAGTTTTAGAAGAAGTCTTGGATATGGGCTATACTGCGGTCCGTGACGGAGGTGGCCTAGATATTGGCTTTAAACAGGCCGTGGTCGAAGGTATGATTCCGGGCCCTAGGCTGTCCGTTTCCCTCAGCCTGATTTCTCCAACGGGAGGATTATCAGATATTCGGACCCCCTCATTTCATTGCTGCCCTGGACCTACAAGTTTGACTTTGCCAAACGGGGTTGCAGATGGACCAGACGCAGTGAGAGCCAAAGTCAGAGAGATGTGCCGGCTTGGAGCGGATGTAATAAAGTGCGCGAGCACGGGAGGGGCTAGTTCCAGAGCAGGACATGGTCCACTTGATAGCGAGTTTAATAGAGATGAACTTGAGGCATTAGTTGATGAGGCACACAAACAGGGAAGACGTGTCATGTGTCATGCTCTCGGAGGGATAGGTTTGCGGCAAGCAGTAGAGGTTGGGGTTGATAGCATTGAGCATGGGACATATTTAAATCGAGACCCAGAACTACTGTCCATTATGGCCGAAAAAAATATCTATTATGTGCCAACTCTTTTGGTTTACGTTTTTCATAGAGATAATGTCAGGGAAGAAGTAAGAACCCGTGCCAGAGCACTTCATAATGAGCACATAGCAAGTATTCAACAGGCGCAGGCTGCCGGAGTTAAAGTGGTTGCCGGAACTGACGCTGGTGGATGGGGACACCCTCCTAACGCGGGCGAACTAGAATGTTTGGTTCATGAAGCAGGGTTGGATGCGAAGCAGGCTCTTCTAGCGGCTACCAGTATAGCCGCAGAATGCCTAGGTTGGGAGAAAGAAATAGGTACTATAGAGAAAGGGAAACTGGCCGATCTATTAGCAGTCAACGGAGATCCTCTGAAAGACATTCGAGTACTTAAGACTAAGAACAATATCAAACTGGTCCTAAAAGGCGGGATTATTCATCGTGATACTTTATGAATTAAAGTCTATTTGGAGGAATTGGCAAGGGCCATTCTTTTCTTAACTCCAATAAATTGCTGCCCGATTTTAACTGTTTTCGCATCCAAACTTCCCGCGCCTCCATTTCCATACAAAAAGGCAAAAGTAATGCTGCTTGGTCTGGGGTAGCTGTAATCACACCGTCCTCATCCGCCAAAATTAGATCTCCTGGCGCAATTACCACACCACCAACTATTACTGGCACATTTACCGCGCCTTCGTTGATCCCTGTCCGTTTTATGGTAACGGCCGACGTCCCACGCGAAAAAGTCGGAAACCCTAACTGGCGTAGTGCCGCTTGGTCTGTTGCTGGCCCATCGGTTACTATGCCTATTATCCCAACTTGCATAGCTCCAATAGCAGCAAACTCTCCCCAATTTGCGATTCGAGATTCTCCCGAACGATTCATGACCAAAACATCATCTTTTTGGGCAATCTCAAGCGCCTTTGATACCGCTGTATCAATTTGAGGATAGGCCTGGACAGTCAATGCCCGGCCAACTAATTTTACTGGCTTCCAAACGGCAGTTATTGATGAATCAAGGC
The DNA here is from genome assembly GCA_964439905.1 of uncultured Dehalococcoidia bacterium. GTDB lineage: Bacteria > Chloroflexota > Dehalococcoidia > Lucifugimonadales. The sequence goes on along the minus strand of CAYTPK010000009.1, from coordinate 37,939 downwards.
CGGAATCTAGGGCATGACCCAATGATGCGGGGGCTATTTTCGAATAAGACTTGATTAAATCAGCATCTAAGAGATCAACGCGAGGATTGGTTTTTATCATGTGAGTTCTCCATATATGGGATTGATGATTTAGACATCATATAATAGTTGATGGCCATATTATTGATCATAAAGTATTGGAGATGGAAGACCAGTAAGGAGAATAGTCATAGGCTGAACCGTGGAGGCAAAAATGAAAGTTCGACGAATTACTTTAGAAAAATACGATGATACTTGGGAAGCGAATGATCAACATGCTAATTTTAAGGCAGAAGTTTCAGCTTATTCTAAGGCGGATCCAATGGTCACCATCGATCGGATGAGCAAGGCAACGAAAATCCCAGCTGGGGCATTAACTAGATATATATTGGCGAAATGGGCTACATCTGGAAGCGAAGGATTGCTGGAAATTGGCCCGAGGGTTGTCAAGCAAATGAATGATGTTATAGCAGGCGCGGAGATGATTGGTAATGACCGAGCCCGGCTTAAGGCGTATCATGCGCTACATGACATTATATCTTGGCTACATTACCCTTTACGGAAATAAGGGATACATTTTAGAGAGACAATAAAAGAAATCATCAGGTTATGTAAATTCCTCTAACTTCGTCTGAATTGTCTAGAAACGGAGAGCATTAGTTTAATATACTTAAAAATTGGTGACGATATAAAAAAGCACGGATGATAATGCTGAACTACAAAAAATTGATTGCGCTCTTCGGTCTCCTAGTATGCACACTGGGTGTTGTTATGTGTGGTGGGGATGAACAAATTGAAGATCAACCTGACCCCACCCCCACGGCAACTTCTGTGCCTATGCCTACGGCTACAGCTACAGCTACTCCTTTGCCTGTACCAACTCCAACACCTATTATCATTGAGAAGATTGTGGAGAAAATTTACATTGTCGTTGCTACCCCCACCCCAACTACTAAAGCCCCAGAACCAACCAAAGCACCAACGTCTCCACCGTTAATAGAAACCAGAGTGCCAAACAATGCCCCGCCCCCTACGGCTGCGACAGCAGTACCACCTACGATTGCGACAGCAGTACCACAAGAGCCGGCGCCTACAGTTACAGCAACATCAGTCCCTACAACAGCACCAGTCTCTACACAAACCCCTACACCAACTGCCACTCCAATTCCTTTGCCAACACCAACCCCTACACCAACCGCCGTCCCTACTTTAAGGCCCACCCCTACTAGAATAGCTTCAACCGATGCTTCGAATGCTCCGCCCTTTCCAAACACATTTAAGGGTAATGTTTATGTAGGAGGGGAGCTAGCTCCTGATGGCTTAGAAATTTTCGCGACAACAGCAGGTTTTCAGACGCAGTTTGACGCGGTTGAGAACGGCAAATACAGTCTTACTGTGGGCCCCCCTTCGGTTTCCTTTTTTGGAAGCGTGATCGTTTTTGAAGCACTTATTGATGGAACCCCTGTCCCAGCGTTAGAAACGTCTCTTTTTAGGGCCGCTAGTATTAGTCCGCCGACCTATCTAATAAATCCGTTGGACCTGCACTTCCCTTAATAAAGATAATGGCAAAAGACACGACGATTTCTTGAAGAATACCGACTCCGAAAGTTTGAACAATAGCCTAATTGCTTAGATGTTTAGCCCAACATAAAAAGCGTAACACGTTAATATGCGACTGAAACAGTCCGCGAATTACAAATGGATAGTCTTTCTTACGGTTGGTTTGGGCACATTTATGTCTGTTGTTGATCACGGTAGCATAAATTTGGCATTACCTTCGATATCTGGTCAATTTGGGACAGATCTTGCTAACGTCCAATGGGTCGTCCTTGGTTATGCGCTGGCCGTAAGCATATTTCTGTTACCCGCTGGATATATGGCTGATAGATTTGGCCGGAAAGAAACCTATGTGTGGGGATTTATGATCTTTGCTGTTGCCGCAGGATTGGCGGGGTTTGGCACCAACCTATCGATGGTTATTGGATTGCGGATTATTTCTGCTGTTGGGTCGGCAATGATAATGGCGAATGGAATGGCAATATTGACCACAGTCTTCCCTAGAACAGAACGTGGCAAGGTGCTGGGGACTCACATGACTATTGTTGGTGCAGGGTCGATATTTGGACCCGTGCTTGGGGGTGCGTTGGTTGAGATATGGGGATGGAGATCAGTTTTTTTCCTGAACCCAATTATTGGCGTATTTGGATTAGCTGCAGCGGTTTTAGTTCTTGACCGCAAACAACTCTCACCCGAAAAACGAATAAGTGAGAGAGGAGCATATGATTGGATGGGGGCTCTATTTTCAGCTTTAACATTGCTAACTTTTTTATTGACAATAACATTTGGTAATTCTCAAGGGTGGACATCTCCTATCATATGCACCGGTTTTCTAGCAGCGCTGGTTTTTGCTGCCGGTTTTATACTTTCTGAAACACGGGCAAGCGTTCCAATATTAGATTTAAGCCTTTTCAATAACAAAACGTTTTCAATGGGGGTTTTAGCAGGATTCATAGCTTTTCTCAGCGCTTCTTCTTTATGGTTTCTCTTGCCGTTCTACCTGCAAAATGTCAGAGGAGTTGAACCGTTACAAACAGGATTGGTTATGGTCTCCAGCGCTGTGGCTATGGCATTTATGGGCTCCTTAGCTGGGAGATTATCTGATCGGTTTGGGTGGAAACCCTTTAATATAGTTGGTTCGATTCTTACAGGAAGCGGCTTGTTCGTCATATCACGAGTTGATGGTGGTTCATCGCTTGATCTGGTTGTTGTCGGGTTGATCTTAGTGGGGTTAGGCAATGGAATGTTTCACGCAACAAATCATAGCTCGATCATGGGGGCAGTTGAAACATCAAAATATGGGATTGTATCGGCGTTCGTTAATCTTAATAGACAAACAGCATCTACTGTTGGTCTGGCTATGGCCACGGCCATAGTGATAGCTACAATGAATGGCGCAGGGGTAGCCCCTGATTTAGCCGCGGTTACTGGGATAACTTCAGATGTGGGTCTAGCCTTTACAAGAGGACTAGGAAATGCATACAGCCTAGCAACTGGGTTGATGGTCATAGTCGTGGTTGTTTCAATGCTGAAGCCGCAATCAGGCAAAGAAGTAGCTATAAATAGAGGTGAGTAATCGTCAGGCCCCCGCTGGTATTTAATGTTAAGGTACGACAGTTATGTTTAACAGCCTGAGCGCTCGCTCTGTTGCGGTGGACAATAATTGATATGTTTGATCCATACTTTTCCTGAAAGAAATAGGACGATCCAAAATGCAGATAACGGCGTCGATTCCATGAGAATATACATCGCGATACCCAGCCCCAAGACTCCCAGCCAAGGCTATAACGGGGATTCCGAAAGATTTTGCCCTTCTGGCTATTCCTACAGGGGCTTTATTAAAAATAGTGGATCGGTCTATTCTCCCCTCCCCAGTAATTACCAAATTAGTGTCCAGGAAATGTTCATCGACATGGAGAGCGTCACAGACCAGATCTATGCCTGACTGAACCGTACTATTTGTGAAGGCTATCAGGCCGCCTCCTACACCGCCGGCAGCCCCGGCCCCAGGGCGCTCTGCTAGATCTATTCCGAGGTCTCTTTTTACTATATTGGCGAATTGGGTCAATGCTGCATCCAATGTTTTGACTACACTGGGTGAAGCTCCTTTTTGCGGACCGTAAACGGCGGTAGCACCATTAGGGCCCTGGAGAGGGTTGATCACATCAGTAGCAATAATAACTTCAGTTTCCTCTAAACGAGGATCTGCGTTGGTAACGTCGATGCTTGCAAGGTTAATTAAGTGCATTCCTCCAGGAGGGAGATCCTTGCCGTTCTTGTCCAATAATCTTATCCCCAAAGCACCTAGCAATCCAGCACCAGCATCATTTGTGGCGCTGCCACCAAGGAATAAAATTATCTTCCTATAGCCTCTATCGAGGGCAGTTCGAAATAGTTCACCTGTCCCTACCGATGTAGCTGCCTGGGGATCTCTCTTTTCTTTTGGAACTAGTGCTAGGCCGGATGCCTGTGCGAGTTCAATAACTGCTGTAGTATTGTCTGATAGTACACCCCATTTGGCGGTTACAGTTTGATGGATTGGGCCGGTGACCTTTGATGAGAAAAGATCTATGATTCCATTTGCGTGTAATACGTCTAAAGTTCCATCCCCGCCATCGGCAATAGGAACAAGAATAGTAGTAGCCGCAGGGTAAACGTTTAAAACGCCTTGTTCGATAGCCTTAGCAGCCATTTCCCCGGTAAGGCCACCTTTAAAAGATTGTGGAGCAATCACGATTTTCATTTTATGATTTGATTCAGATGGTCGTTGTAACTAATGGCCGATCTTAATGAATGTGCTCGCGTTTCGTAGCAGGAATTTACCGGGGGTGTAGTATTATGGAGCACAAAGATGGACTTATAAGTCTATACGAATCACGTCGCCACTAATCTCCCATCGTAGTAGTGAAAGGGTCGACCCTATGGGGATTTCGAATACGAGCCATCCGTCTAGATGATAATCACGAAGAACTTCTTGCCTTCCTCGGAGAAACGGAACGAATTTGTTCTTATCGGTATAGGAGTCCGATGAGGCGATGGCCGCTTGGAGGGTATTTAATGAATAATAAGTGTTGCCTTCCTCCGTTCTAATTTCTGCTGGCTCACCTTCCATATCTAATGTGGTAGATCCAGCAGCATGGTTTCCTATTTGCGTGTGAAGGGCTAGCAGTTCATTCCCGGCACTCGGGAGGATAACTTTATTTATTCCGTCGTCATCTTGGAAGTAAACATGGGGCACAGTTTCCATATCTAATGGCAATAGGAAAAGAGTATCGGCTTGGTATTGTCTGCCTAAGGCGCCGCTACCGCCTACACATGCGCCAAATAAAATAGCGGTTGTTATTAGCAAAGAGGTTAACCAGAGAGCGTTAGAGGGTTTAGTGAGCTTAGATGATAAGGTTATTAGCATGAAAAAAATTACTCCTAAGCGACGCTTAATGAAGACATTTTACGAAGGCGCTCAACGACGCCTGGAAGGATGTCTAAAACAGCCGTTATGTCTTTTCTTGTGTTGGTTTTGCCGAGAGTGAATCGTAAACTTCCCCTTGCTTCATCTGCTGATTGACCTAAGGCAAGGAGAACGTGGGAGGGTTCCAAGGACCCTGATGAACAAGCACTTCCACTTGAAGCGCAGATTCCTGCGAGGTCGAGAGCAATTAAAAGCGATTCCCCTTCTACTCCAGCAAAGGAAAAATTTGCATTGTTAGGTAGGCGTTCATTAGGATGGCCGTTAAGTGTTGACCCTGGAATGGTTTCAAGAATGCCTTTTACAAGCATATTTTTTAGGGCTAAACAATGAGCTGATCTCTTTTCCCGATTATGATCAGCTAGCTCCAAGGCCATGGCCATTCCAACGATTCCAGCCACATTTTCGGTCCCGGATCTTCGTTCACGCTCTTGGCTTCCACCTAGTTGTTGTGGTAACCAAGGGGTCCCTCGCTTGATGTACAAAAGTCCTACGCCTTTAGGGCCATAAAATTTGTGTGACGAAAGGCTCAATACATCCACGCCCAAGTTTCTTACATTTAGGTCGATGTAACCAGGGGCTTGGACTGCGTCGCTATGGAAAACTATATTTCCAGCATGATTATTCTCCATTGCTCTAATGGCCTGGACGATGTCTGAGATGGGCTGTAAAGATCCAATTTCGTTGTTGGCAAGCATTATAGATACCAAAACAGTTTTTTTTGTAATGGCCTCTAATACTTGATTGGGTGTAAGTTGGCCTGATTTGTCTACGGGGAGATAGGTCACATTTACGCCGGTATCTTCTAAATATTGGCAAGTGTTTAAAATCGCATGATGTTCAACGTTAGTGGTGATAATGTGGTTGCCAGCATCAGCAAGAGCGGCCGAAACTCCTTTCAACGCTGCGTTATCCGATTCTGTTCCACCGCTTGTGAAGACTATTTCTCCGGGTTTGCAGTTCAATATACTCGCGATTCTTTCTCTCGACTCATCGAGAGCTTTCCTTGCCTGCTGTCCTATCGTATGTATGCTGGAAGGGTTTCCATAGGAATGGGTGAGGTATGGTGTCATGCTCTCAAGAACTGTTGGGTCTAGAGGAGTGGTACCTGCGTGATCCAAGTAAACGATGTGATCTTGTGTAGTCATTGTTTTCATTTATTCTTGCCGGCCAGAGGTATTTTAGCACAGCTATACCAATGGCTCTAGCTACATTTGCAAAATTGAAAAGCGGTGAAATTCTTATAGATTACGTAGATAAACTTGATTGGCTGGCATAAGTAATGAGTTTGTATACTAATTTCGCCGCAGTAAATGAACATGCGGCTGGCCCTAGATCCGGGCTCAGTTCGACTACATCAAACCCTACAATCTCCTTTTGCTTGCTGATTCCTTCGATAAGACCGGTTAATTGCGACCAAGACATACCACCTGGTTCAGGTGTGCCCACTGCTGGCATTAAAGAAGGGTCGAGACAATCCAAATCTACGCTAATATATACTTTTGGTGAAGAAATGGCCGCTACAATCTCTTGGTGGGATGGAGGTTGAGGATTAACGGTATCATTAAAAAAAACGGTAACGTTTGACTCTTGTATAAAATTTGCCTCTTGCTCGCTAATACTTCGGACTCCCACTTCTATCACTGGGCAAACCTCTGAGATACGACGGGCGACATTGGCATGACCCCATTTCGATCCCATGTAACTGTCTCGTAGATCCCCATGAGCGTCGAAATATAGGACTGACAAATCTGGATAAAAGGACCGATATGCCTGGATTGAACCGAGGGTTATTGTGTGGTCCCCTCCTAACAACCCGACGATTTTCTTTTGTTTAACGAAAGGCAGCACCGTCTTATGGATACGTTCGATCATTCCCTGTGGGCCGTCAAGGACGGGCTCTAAAAACGGGGTAGTGTGGATTCCAATTTTGGCTACGTCTATCCCAAGTTCGTGATCAAAGTCCTCTAGATGAGCCGAAGCGCGAAGGAGCTCTAAGGGCCCATCACGTGCCCCTGTTTTGTATGTGGTGGTATTGTCGTATGGCACTGGGACTAATACTACCCTAGCAGTCTCTAGAAGGGTTTCTTTCCCGGACAAAGAAAGGAAGCTTATAGGATTCCACATATTCCAGTCACCATTGATCACGGTAGCCTTTAGTTGTTATTTTCAGCACTATCAATTCGATTAATACCATTTGGAGTTTGAGCATTTCGATCGAGATACTCTAGGCCGCGTTCTACTATCCAACTTTTAATATTCTTTAGCGAGAAGAATGTTTTTATATCTCTTATGGCCTTATCGGAATCGAAAGATCTGCAGGAGAAGATATCAATATTAATGTAATCCCGTTCAGGGAAAGTGTGTACGCTGATGTGACTTTCTGCTATAACTACGAATCCCGAAATTCCGGAATCTAAAGGATCAGGAGCAGAATATGGAAGAACGACTGGTCCGTGTATAATATTCATACCTAGAGTCGAGGGGTATTCCTTCAGGAAGCTCGTTAGTGCTTCTTGGTTGTACATTTTGTCGATATCCCCAAAAGAACCGTCGATAAGTAGGTGCAACGAAAGCTCCTTCGCTATACAGTTGGTGTTAAATCATGTCCAGTTGTATTGGCAAATGGTGGCTGCTTAGCATATCATCACAAAGTTGTCTCGACAATAGGTAGATAAATGATATCAAAATGGTGAAAGATATGGCGAGTGAGGCTATGATCGAAGCTAGAAATCTAACCAAGTATTATGGTAGTTTCTTGGCAGTTGAGAAAGTAAACTTCGCAATTAAGAAAGGAGAAATTTTGGGCTTCCTGGGGCCTAATGGAGCAGGGAAGACTACGACTATGCGGATATTGACCGGCTTTATCCCTCCTACCAGCGGAGAGGCTTTGGTCGCTGGATATGATTTGGTTGGGCAATCGAGAGAGGCTAGAGCTCATATAGGTTATTTGCCTGAGACAGTTCCTCTATATACTGAAATGACTGTTCAGGGATATCTTTCATTTATGGGGAGCCTTAGAGGGATGAAGGCTAGGCATGTTCGTGAGCGCTTGGCCTATGTTATCGAGGCATGTCGGCTTGAAGATTATTACAATACATTTATTGGCAAACTTTCAAAGGGATTCCGGCAGAGAGTTGGCATTGCCCAGGCGATTATACATGAGCCAGATGTATTAATATTAGATGAACCGACTGTCGGGATCGATCCTATACAGGTGGTCGAAACCAGACAACTCATAAAAGACCTAGCGGGTGGGCATACGGTAATCCTTAGCACGCATATACTCCCCGAGGTCAGCATGCTATGCGATAGAGTACTTATAATTCATGAGGGAAGGATAGTAGCAGAGGATACACCAGATGATCTCGGCACAAAACTTGCTGGAGTAGATAGAGTTGAGGCGGAAGTAGAAGGGCCAAGGAGTCAGATTCTGGAAGTTTTAAGGAAGATAAGAGGAATCATAGATGTAACTTCTAGGCCGGCCGGTAAAAACCGGAATGTTTACAGAATTCAGGCAAAACAAGGGTTAGACCTTAGACCGATTATAGCAAGAACAATAGTCAACAATAATTGGGCACTCCTGAACATTCAATTGCTTAGCATGAGCCTAGAGGAAATTTTCCTCAAGTTGACTACCGAGGAGGATCTAAAGACATGAGAAATACATGGCTTATAGCCTGGAAGGAAATACGGGGATATTTTACGAGCCCTATGGCCTATGTTGTTGGGTTTATATTTGTTGCATTAACTGGATATTTTTTCGTACGGAGCGTGGATTCGGCCTTGAGTGGCCCCAACTTTCCAGAAGCTAGCCTCAGACATCTTTTCAGCCAAATGTCGATTTTCATTATTCCTTGGCTGGCCCCAGTGTTAACTATGAGATTATTGGCCGAGGAACAAAAGATTGGGACACTTGAGCTGCTTTTAACCGCCCCGGTAAGAGATTGGGAAGTTGTCATGGGGAAATTTGTGGCGAGCATGACTTTTTTCTTGGGGGCTCTAGCTTTGACGCTTTGGTATGTATTGATGTTAAGTTGGCGAGGCAATCCTGATCCTGGCACGTTAGCTAGTGGTTATTTGGGGATAATACTTTATGGTTCTACGGCGATAGCCATAGGGTTATTGGCGTCGTCTTTCACAAGCAACCAAATTGTATCTGCGGTAGTATCTTTAGGCATTCTAGTTTTACTAACTTTTCTAGAAGTGGGATCTGATCAAGTGGGAGGATTAGCCTCGACAGTGGTTGCTCAACTTGGAATTACGACACATTTCGGGGATTTTGTACGGGGAGTTATAGATACAAGTAACGTGGTGTATTACTTGAGCGTTACGGCCGTCTTTTTATTCCTGACTGTGAGAAACTTAGAAACCCGTAGATGGAGATAACACGAAAATGAGATCTAAGCCCAGCCCAGAGGATGCTGATAAAGTGAAACGATTTCAAGGCCTACGCTCTTACGTGAAAGAGGTTGGTTCATTCGGATCGACGTCTGCCTTGATGGGGATTTTGGCAATGGTTGTTGGATTGGTATTGATGGTCACCGTACCAGAGGCCAAAACTTTTGGATTGGCTATATTGATATTGGGGGGAGTCGCGGTTTCCCTGGCGGGGATCGCGGCCTGGAGATCGGTTACAGAGTCTGTAACTGGCCGAAGAGGACGATACAGTGCTAATACTCTCCTAATGACGGCAAGTTTTCTTGTATTAATCGGGGTTCTAAACTTTGTTTTTTGGGATAATCCCAACAGGTGGGACGTTACTTCTACGCGGCAATTTACGTTGGCTCCAAGGACATTGGATGTACTGGCTAACCTGGAAACTTCTGTCAATGCGATAGCGTTTTTCGATACCAATGATGAAGATCAGCGTCCTTATTTGGAGGATGTCGATAATCTCCTTCGGGAATTTGCAGTCCGATCCGGGCAATTTTCATATGAAATCATGGATCCAGACGTGGAACCGAACATAGCGAAACAATATGGAGTAACCAGCCCAGGCCAAGTTGCCTTTTTTGCGGATGGATCGGATTCCTTCGATGTTGCTTTTGGGGCGCGATATAGAGGGAGGAATCCTCAAACTGGGGACGCGATTTTTGACCCAAATCCATCTCTCGAACAGGATTTCGTTACCCCGCTTCTCATCGTATCAGGACAAGAAAAGAAAACAGCCTATTTCCTTACTGGACACGGGGAGAGGAATGTTCTAGACCCAACTAGCGATGACGGGATATTTGCTGCTGTTAATGCTTTGACAAAAGAGAACTTTGATGTGAGGCCATTGGATTTAAGTGAAAAGAAAATAGTTCCCCGTAAGACTGGGGACCAGCGACTTGAGGAAAATCAAGTCGCTCCATCCTTGATTATTATAGCTGGCCCTGTTAAGGATTTACTGGATGATGAATCGGAAGAACTCACGGATTTCTTGGAGGATGGCGGTAGAATTCTTATTCTGCTGGATCCAGGCGCCCCCCAAAGTTATATAGACTTTTTATCCAATTGGGGCGTTACGGTAAGTAAAGGAAATGTTATTGATGAAGAAGATTTTCTGAGGCCGGACACCAGGGTTCCTTTTGTGACACAACATAATACACAGAACGACATTGCGAGAGGCCTAGAAAGAACATACTTTCCGGGGGTAGCGGCGATTCAATTTGACATGGAGTCAATGCCACCAGTTGTTGTTGGCGGGCAAATACTTCCTCAGCAAAATGTAATAGAGATTTCAAGGACTTCATCCGGCAGTTGGTTGGTTGATGATTTAGCCCGAATTACACCGAATTCGGAATTAGATACCCAGGGAACGTTTTCAACGGTTGTGTTGGTCGAGGATGCCTTTGCACCACTCGATAAGAGCCCGCGATTCATTGATCCTACTAGTGCAATTCCCGCCTCGTTGGTCATTGTCGGTGATTCCGATTTTATTACAAATAAACATTTTGGTAATGCTAGCAACGGGGACTTATTTTTGAATTCAATAAATTATCTTACAGGAGACGTCTCTCTTATCAATATAAGACCGAAACAGGTAACCAGACGGGAAATATTGGCAACTCCAAATGAATTTGATGTGATTAGATACACCAGTTGGTTTGTCCTTCCATCGCTAATGGCTTTGGCAGGAATCGGCATTTGGTGGATTCGGAGGTAAGGGACAGTCCATGAATATTAGGTTTACTATTCTTCTGGTAGTTCTTGTTGTCATAGTGGGGACGCTCGTCAGCATAACCCAGGTTTTGCGTAGTACTAGCGATAACGAATCGGTTGGGAGGCTTTATTCGATTGGACGCGACGATATTTTGAATATATCGCTAGAACGAAAAGATACGACCGTTAAATTCAGCAAGCAGGGTAGCCAGTGGGTTATAGTTGGCGACTCGGAATCTGATGATGTAAACGTAGATGAAGATAGATGGAGTGGAATTGTGTTTTTGCTTGAATCTCCGGCAACTGAGAAACCTGTCAGCAAAAGGGAAGGAAAGGAGCTCGATTTGGCTGAGTTTGGGCTAGATCCTCCACTCATGAAAATACAGATTAGGAACGCCGACAGTTTGGTAGTGGAAATTCATATGGGTGATTCTACTCCATCAAGAGATGGATTCTATGTGAAATTAGCAGGAAGGAAAGCCGCATACGTAATAAATTCTTCCTGGGCGGATGTGATCACAAGGCTTATTACACAGCCACCTTATCCCTTGGAAGAATCCCCAAACGACCCGGCCCCCATTAATTAACAGCATAACAGGGTTGATGTGTTGTTCTTCGTTGAACACTCCTAGTAAACGGCTTATAATCCTCCCGATTATTGAAATTCCAGTGAGGTCTTAATATATTTGAAGGGCGAGATTTTTGCTATCGGAACAGAACTGCTAATGGGAGAATTACGGGACACAAATTCTCCGTATCTTGCGAGCGAGTTATCTATGTTGGGGATAGAGGTGGGGAGAGTTACTCAAATCGGAGATGATTTACGGGAGCTATCCGAAAACTTTTCGGCAGCTCTGACCAGATCGGATTATATTTTTACAACAGGAGGGTTAGGTCCTACCCAAGATGATTTAACGCGCGAGGCCCTAGCTCTGTGCCTTGAAGAGGAGATGAGCGTTTCCCCTAAATTGCTTGAAGAACTCGAGGACTGGTTCAAAGGCAGGAATATGAAAATGCCTGAGACGAATATCAAGCAAGCAATGCTTATACCATCTGCTGTCAGTATCCCTAATAAAATGGGCACAGCTCCTGGTTGGTTTATCGAGCACAATGATAAAATCATCGTGGCCATGCCGGGGCCCCCGGATGAAATGCAAAATATCTGGGCAAACGAAATTTTACCTTTGTTAAAAGCGAAAATTGATAAATCTGTAATCTTGACCAAGACAATTAAGACACTAAATCTTTCTGAAGCTGAAGTGGCTGAACGCGTGGCAGAATTCTTCAGAGAAGAGAACCCGAGCCTTGGAATTTATGCAAAACAAGATGGTATCCACCTTAGGATCATAAGTAGAGCTCCCACAAAGACAGAGGCAATTAATCGAATGGGCGTCGTAGAAGAGGGAATTGCCAAGCGCTTAGGATCATATATATGGGGGCATGATAACGATACTCCATCAGAAATAGTAGCTAGGGCTTTAAACCAGAGGGGCCTCACAATCGCTTCCATGGAGTCGTGTACAGGAGGACTACTTTCTAGTGTGTTGACGGATGTCCCAGGCAGTTCTGCCTATTTTAAGGGGGGCTTAATTTGTTATGATGCCGCCTCGAAGATAGCAAATGGAGTTTCCGATAAGATTCTTGGCAATTATGGAATAATCAGTCCAGAGACTGCCCTGGCAATGGCAAAGTCAGCACGGAAAATTTTCAAGACTGATGTTGGGATTGGAATAACTGGAGTAGCTGGGCCTAGTAAACAAGAAGGAAAACCGGTGGGGACAGTTTTTGCGGCAATTTCTTTGGAGGCAAAGGATAGAAACTTTGCCATGAAGCTTCCTCCTCGTCGGCCCGTCGTTAAATATCGAGCAGTAAACACGATTATTGTTGAACTAACAAGGCTACTTAGAGAACTTTAGCGAAAATCCCGGATGAAAGAAAACGGGGTCCGATATTTGCTAAATGGTGAGTTTCCTATAAAGATGTGGAAGTCTATGTGGAAGCATGGAAATTTCATCTAGGACTTCGTACTCCATATCCCCGCACATAGTTTTAAGGTAATCATGACCAGTTTTATCAACGGTTAGGCAGAAAGGAATAATGCCCAGCCTACGAGCTTCAACTAGCGCCATGTGTGTATCATGGACAGCGTATTCTTTTTCCACACCTTCCCTGCTGTAACCCCTATCTTGCGGCCTGCCATCACTAATGAGGAATAGCAGCTTCGTTTTGGTTTCCTGTCGGGCCAGTTTAGTGGTAGCGTGACGTATCGCCGGACCCATTCGTGTTGCATGGAGTGGACTTATTTTGTCGATTCGTTTTTTCACTCCGTCGGTCAGTGATTCATCAATATCTTTAATAACGTAAAATTCGACGTTTTCTCTGCCATATCCAGAAAATCCATAGATTCCATAGACATCACCTATCGATTCCAGAGCTTGCATTAGTAGCGCGACTCCCTCCTTTTCTAAATCGATGATTCGTTTGTATTGACGTTTTACTAGGCCCTCTCTTCTGGATCGTAGCCAGACCATGTATTCAACGGGATCATCAGGAGCATCGATATCATGGTTGATCGGTTTGCCTTCGTCTATTGCCTCGGCTGTGGATGCACTCATGTCTAATAAAAATACTACAGATACGTCCCGTTCCTGCTTATTGCGAAACCAATAGACTTTTTCGGACGGAGTAATGCCAGATCTCCGATCTATGATGGCTTCTATTGCAGCGTCAAAATCAAAATCGTCGCCATCCGGTTGTCTCCGTAGCTTACGGAAACCTTCGGGCATGACCAATTCGAATTGACGACGGACATCAAGTAGTAATGACGCATAATTTCGTGTTGTCTCGTTGAAGAATTCAGATTCTCCTTCATCCACTGTTTTTTCCCGTACGATGCACCATTTTGGCTTGTAATCACCCGCGCGGAAGTCCCATTCATTATAAACATAGGTTTTGGGTTCTTTTGAGTCCAGTTCCCCACCAGCCTCTTCTACGTGTTGCATCGGTCCATATCCTTGTCCTGGTTGGGAAGTAGGCTGAGTTAGGCCGGCTTCTCGTAGCATATTTTGGGCGAACAATGCTGCGAAATCCATATCTTCATTTCCTCCTTCTGCCATTTCAGGATTGTCTTTCAACAGTTGTTCGAGCTGGTCTTGGCCCAATTCTTGTTGCTCGCCGTCTGCAGACATTCCTGTTCCTTCCCGCAATTTATTAAGTGTTTGGACCAGTTCTGGCTTAAAGTCTCCACGGAAGTCTACGGTATCAGGTGAGTCGTATTCTGCTTTATCCGAGGTGCCCTCAGAATTCAGGCCGTCCATTTCCTTGACAATTTCTGAAAGTTCTTCTTCTGAAAATTCCTCTTCTGAATCGAAATCTTCATCTTGCCAATCATCGGCGGTTTCGTTTGGAATTTTGGAGATGATTTTATAGGCCCTAATGACACTTTCGGCGGTATCTTCGATCCGAGCTATTGGATCCAGAAGGGACCTTTGAAGTTTGGCGAGGATGCGGACTGCCTTAGAATACTTTTTAGGCACGGGTACTTTAGTGTACTCGTCCAAGCTAAAGCGGACCAAAATTTCCATTATCGCCTGTTGTAATGGGAGGTTCTTGATTTCAGGCCTCAAGCTGACAGCGTGATTCTGGATAGAAGAGTAAGAGAGCTTGATTCCTGGGTAGTCGTACTTGATGAGGAACCCTAAACGAGTATCTTCAAAGGTCGTGAATATGTCCAAGGCGATCCTTCGATTATCGAATTGCGAAAAATAATGACCCATGTCTGTAATCCACTGGTCTTCTTCTGTCGCAAAATGCGAAGCAGGAGGGGCTTGGTGCTGTCGTATATCATTAAACTGAGTTGAAGGACGATCATAGGAAAAGTTAAAACTACCAAATTCGAGTCGTGCAACTTGATGGGTGGATACCACTTTATACCAGTCGAAATTGGCTTTTTTAGTTGGGAAAATATCCACTATTGTTGGGAGATAAACGTTTTTCCCTTCGGTTGTGGCAATGTCTGCGGAAACCCAGCCCAATCCTTTTTCGGCTAAGGTGGAACTTTCTTTTACCTCTATGTCCGATCCAGATAGAGCTGAACAATAAAGATGTAGTAAGTTGTTAATTCCCTCTAAAACCACACTTGACGAAAGTCCTTCAAGTGTTTGTTCTGAGGTCTGGGATTCAAGTTTAAAATAAGCGAGCCCGCCCTCTGGATTTTCTGAGAGTAGTGCAAGTCCATTATTAAACCAAACATCGAGTTGTGGCATAGGAACTTTGTTTATTACCACATTTAGGCTGTTAAGAAAGGCGGTTACTGAAATAGGGGAACGCTTTAGAAGAGTGTCACATAGGTCTAATATGTGTTCCTGCTCTACGGATTGCAAGGTCCCAAGCGCAGACCCTCCATGGGCTAAGAAGCCGGCAGCATCTTTTGCACCATGTAAAGATAGAAGGTTGGCAAGATGGAGAAATCGATTTCTGTGTGGTTCCTCAATGCCTATAACAGAAGATTCGTATGTTTCCAAAACTCCCTTAATCTCACGCCAATTATTTTCTGATAGTGTTTGCCACAGGATAAGAAACGAACTTCTTTCACGACCCATGGATCCTAGGACTGTATTTCCTAAAGTTAAGCATTCACCGGCTAGATCATACGAGCGCGCTGAAAGTTTTTCGATGAGATTGGTAAATATTTGTAAGTCAGAAAAGGATAGTGCTTTTAATAAAGATGGACTTAGGTCAAAGAAGCTTGCTGAAAGGGTGCTCGATTTCCAGGTTCCCTTGTATAGTGAACGACCCAGAGCCGCCCAACGGGATAAATTATTGGGATGAATGTGTCTAACTATATGTGGCCCCACTCTAAAATATGCCGTTCCGAGTGTGGCAGAATCCTTAGTTAAATAAGAACCACTTCTAACCCATTGTAAAAATGATGGAAAGGAGAGATATTTTGCTACTTGAGTACTTGAAGAAAGGAATTCCACGGTTGCTTCCCAGGATCTTGTACTATGGGTTGCCATAGTGATCGCTTCGTTCTCCCAGGTAGCCAAATCTTTTTCGTTGAAAACTAATTGAAGAATTTGTTTAGATTCCTTTAGTGCGACCTGCAATTTTTGCGGATGTTTTTCCAAGCCAGAAAAACTATCTTTTTCTAGTGGCTCTTGCAAAGAGCCCCCTTTTGTTCTGAGGCTTCTTCAATTAGGCCCAGAAATTGGGTGATTATCTTGGCAGTAGCTCCATAAATTAGGTGGGATTTATAAGCGTAACTATAGGATCTAATTAAATCTCCTTTAACGAGGCGTATCTCCTCTCTCCGATTAAGAGGATTCTGCAAATGATCGAGAGGGACCTCAAGAATTTCATCGACTTCTGTTGGACTGGGGTGGAATTTGTACGGGTATGATATTGTTCCTACAAATACACTCAATAGATATCGTGTTTGGGTAACAACACCGTCCATTTGGCCGAGGATAGTGACATCATTAGGTAGTATGCCAACCTCTTCGTAAGTTTCCCTTAGGGCAGTATCAAGTGACGTTGAATCGCGAATTTCTGGTGTGCCACCTGGGAAGGATATTTCACCCTTATGGTTTTGAACTAGCTGAGATCGCTTTTGCAATTGGACACAATATCTGTTGTCTTTCAGGTAAATGATAACAAGAATTGACGCCGGACGGGTTTTTGAGGATATCGGATTAGCCGCATGCTTTGACGACAACAGCTGTTGTAATCGGTCTAAAGTTTTATCTATCATCAGAGTCCTAGTCAGCAAAAATAGCAGTTACTATTTCTTCGACACTCCTTTGAACCTCGGCATCATCAGTTATTCCCCAAACCACGGCTACATGACAGGCTCGTTTTGGTGAGATCCCGTGAGAAATCAGTTTGCCTGCATAAATTAAAACTCGAGTGCTAGCTCCTTCTTTGAGCCCGTGATCTTGGAGATTCCGGACCTTTTCTCCTAATTTTGCAAGAGAGCGGGCTTGAGCAGCAGTACATCCCGACTCTTTTCGTATAATTTCCGCCTCTACTTCCGGAGGCGGGGGAGAGAATTCGATGGCAATAAATCGTTGTCGAGTGCTTTCTTTGAGATCCTTTAGCGCACTTTGATATCCAGGATTATAGGAAATGACTAGTTGGAATCCTTTCTTTGCCTCCAGAACGATACCCTGTTTTTCTACCGGAAGAGTTCTACGGTGATCTGCTAGGGGATGTATAAGCACAGTCGTGTCCTTTCTAGCCTCCACGATTTCATCGAGATAGCATATTGCTCCAGATTTAACGGCACGAGCTAATGGTCCATCCATCCAATGAGTTCCTTCAGCGTCCAGGAGATATCGACCAACCAAATCGCTTGCGGTTAGATCCTCATGGCATGCAATTGTTACGAGGGGAATCCCATTTTTGGAGTTAGACCCATCGCCTCGTTTGCTTTTAACGACTGTAAGAGGGCGACTTAGTTTCCAGGCCATGTACTCCACAAAGCGAGTTTTGCCTGTTCCGGTAGGTCCCTTGAGAAGAATAGGGATTGTCCCATTATATGCAGCCTCAAACAACTGTATTTCATCCGCTACGGGCATATAGAAAGGTTCTTTATTTATGTAGTATTCTTCTATAGTAAACTGGTTGTAGAATGTGTTTTTATCTTTGGCCATGCTTTCCTTAGTTAGATCACTTGTAGCGGTTATCCCACAAAAACTGGACCCTTTGTTCGAGTTGTTCTAAAGATCCGTTGTTCTTAATAATCACATCCGAAAATGAAGATCTTTCTTCGGCTGTCATTTGAAACCGCATGCGTTCCTTGATTTGTTTTTCTGAAAGCCCTCTTTCGTGCTTAAGCCTCTCGATAATCCGCTTGCTGGTACTTTCTGTTGACCATACTCGATCGACTAAAGATACCCATCCGGCCTCGATAAGAAGAGCGGCTTCCACTACTATTGTATCAGTATTTACAGTTTTTAGGGCACGAATCTTGTTTTCGGTCAGAGCCCTGATTCGGGGATGGACTATATTATTCAAAGATAGCATCGCTGCCGAATCGCTAAAAACGATATCTCCTAGTTTGCTGCGATTGATGGTGCCGTCTCTGTTTACGATGGCCGATCCGAAGTGTTTAACTAAATTCCCCCATTCGGGAGATCCGGGAGTGTAGCTTTGATGGCCTAATAAATCGGCATCGATTATGTGGGCACCAAGTAGTTTGAGAATGCGCGATACTTGGCTCTTTCCAGAGCCAATCCCGCCGGTGAGTCCGATTACTAGATTCTTAGTGTTCACGGCCAAAAGCCTACCTCAGTCTAACAACGCTCCGTGGTAGGGTCAAACCAGCCAATCTTCACCTAAAGCATACCAGTTGATTGGAAAGATAAAGTAGGATCCTTCATTGCGAGATTTAAATCAAAATGTCGGTGTGAATATTCTTGGCAGAGCTTAGCGAATCGATTTTCGTATGATAAGCTTCTTATCGGTTCAGTTGTCATAATGACTGCATCCTCCCTGTTGTCGTTATAATAACCCTTACGAATTCCAATTTTTTTAAATCCGTACTTTTCATATAAAGATATCGCTACGGAATTTGAAACACGGACTTCCAAAGTGACTACTCTGCTGTTTCTAGACATTGCGGCCTCTATGCCGCCAATCATAAGCAATTCACCCAGCCCGCTTCCTCGCCAAGAACTACGCACGGCAATTGCAGTAATATGTGCGTCATCTGAAAGAAACCAGACACTTACAAAACCTAAAGGCTGAGCCAACGTTTTCATCGGGGGATTCTCATGAAATAATGTTGATTGAATGGTTCTAGAAAGGCGTTGGTATAGGTTAGGCTTTTTACTAAAAGGAATGCTGGTGTTGGTCTCGATTTCAGAGTCGACACTTTTGCAACTATCTTCCAGCTCGGTTACCACAAGGTAGCCTATGCGCTTGTTATACATATCGCGTTTGAACGGGGTGCGTGGCCACAAAGTAGGAAATGCTTCCTTTTCTATTTCTTCTATTTCGGGTATGTCTTGTTCAATAACAGGACGAATAGACAAGGTCATTATTGGGAATCCGGAACAGCTTTTCGAGGATAGAATATATTCTATCATGGTGAATTATATTAAATAAACGACTTTTCACCCTGATTTACATTGTCAAAATCCTCAAACATTGGTAATAGTGATTAGTATAGGGAACGGAAAAAGCGTATAATCCATTCCCATGCGTATTCTCCTGCGGCTTGCAGGCTTTGGACTCACATATAAACGGTACCTGGTGCTCGCTCTGATTTCTCTAGGTGGCGCTAATATCTTGGCATTAACAATTCCTCTAGTGGTCGGAAATGCTGTGGATTCCGTATTGAGGGAAGAGCAAAAAGATACACTGATTTGGCTGGCTTTGTTGATATTTGGGCTTGCCGTCCTCCGAGGTATTTTTAGCTATGGCCAACAATTTTTTGCTGAAGCTCTTTCTCATCGGGCTGCATATAACTTGCGTAATCAACTTTTGGAAAAACTACAGGGATTAAGCTTTTCGTTTTATGACAAGAGGAAAACCGGAGATTTGATGTCCTTAGTCACATATGATGTAGAAAGTACCCGGATGTTTATTAGCTTTGGGCTCACGCGGTTTTTCCAGCTTATTATAATCATAGTTGGCGTTATTCCACTTCTTCTTTTTACCCACTGGGAATTGGGCTCAGTAGCTATATTGGCCATACCATTCACGTTATATTCCTCGGCTAGGGTAGGAAAGAAATTGAGGACTATTTGGAACTCCGTTCAGCGCAAAATGGCAGAATTAACTACTGTATTACAGGAAAACCTTACTGGCATGAGGGTGGTCAAATCGTTGGGCGCCGAGAAATTCCAGAAGGAAATATTCCATAAACATTCCGTTGCTGTCTCAGAGGAAACATTTAATGCGCACAAGTTGAGGTTGGAGAATTCTGCATATCTAACTTTCGTGTATATATCTGTAACAGGAATTATTCTACTCCTCGGTGGCCGGTGGGTAATCAACGGAGAACTTTCCCCAGGGGAACTCGCCCAATTTCTTTTGTTTTTAGGTCTTATGGTAATGCCTGTCAGAATGCTAGGAATGGCTGTTAATACCTTTTCAAGGGCAATGTCTTCAGGGGAAAGGATTTTTGATGTTATAGATTTTGTGTCACGTGTAAAGGATAAACGTGGGGCAAAAAAACTTCATGCTGCTAAAGGTGTAATAGATTTTGAGGGAGTTGCATTTGGTTATCATAGTGTGTCCCCGATTCTTAACGAAATAGATTTCCATATAGAAGCAGGCCAAAAGGTTGCAATACTTGGAGGTGCCGGCAGTGGCAAAACTACTATAGTCAATCTAATACCAAGGTTTTATGACCCGACTAGCGGCTCTGTCCGGATAGATGGCATTGACTTGAAGGACTTAACCTTAACTTCGATCAGGAAGAATGTGGGGATGGTTTTCCAAGACACGTTTCTTTTCCAAACTAGCCTTCTCAATAACATAGGATACGGGTCAAATGACGCGAGTCGGGATGAAATTATTGATGCTGCGAAAGCTGCACAGCTAGATGAATTTATAAAAAACTTGCCCAATGGATATGAAACCTCGGTAGGAGAAAGAGGAGTTACATTGTCTGGAGGACAGCAACAGAGACTTTCAATAGCAAGAACTCTTTTACTTAATCCTCCCGTCCTAATACTGGATGATTCGACTGCCAGCGTTGATGTGGCAACTGAAAGCTTAATAAGAACAGCACTCAAAAAAGTTATGGAGCAACGAACTACCTTTATTATTGCCCATCGTGTGAGCAGTGTTAAAGAAGCCGATGTGATATTGGTTCTAGAAGAAGGTAATATTGTGGAACGAGGAACCCATGAAGAATTAATTGAACGAGAAGGATTCTACAAGAGAATCTATGAGCTTCAGATTGTTCCACATGAACAGATGTTGTTGGATGGGAGAGAACTGGTGTGATGAGCAAATTATTTAAGCCAGTATGTATTGAAGGGGAAGGGGAGGAATATTGAATGTCCCTATAACTAATCCGGAGGCCTACGACATTCGGAGAGGCAGCCTTGGAGAGTATAAGATTTTCTTGAGGCTTTTAAGGTATGTGTTTCCGTATCGCCGTTTATTGTTCTTAGGCTTTGTTACCATGGTGATTTATACCGTTGCGGTGGTAGCAGCGCCATTCTTGGTTCAACTAATGATAGATGAAATAACAGGTGACACGCCCAGTATGTCCGCCCTTTATCTCATAGCAGCCTTATATGGTGGTAACGCTGTGTTGCATTGGGTAAGCCATTACATTCACCAAGTTTCATTCCAAAGGGTGGCTCAGAACGGACTGGTGGATTTGAGGGATGACATGTTTGGGCATCTTCAGGACCAGTCCATGTCGTTTTATGACGGGGAATCCATGGGTCGAATAATGTCGAGGCTTCAAAACGACATTCATCAACTACAGGAGTTTCTATCATCGGTAGCAGTAACTTTCGGAGATTTACTCATTTTACTAGTTATTGTAGGGGTCATGTTGTTTATGGATTGGAGGTTGGGCCTGATAACTATGTCGGTGGCGCCAGTGATAATTTGGATAGTACTAATATGGCAGACTCGAACATGGCCCAGATTTATGCAAGTGAGAAGAACCCTGGCTGTTGTTAATGGAAATCTACAGGAAAATCTTACAGGAATGCGAGTAATTCAAAGTCTAAATCGTGAAGACAGAAACTTGGACACTTTTGTTAATAAGTACAATAAGGATCATTTTCAGTCTCAGATAGACTCTAGTCGCCTATCAGCTGCTTTGATGCCATTGGTTGAAGGGTTTTCTGGGGTTTCTATGGCTCTTGTAGTGGTAGTAGGAGGCCTTATGGTTCTTGATGGTAGTCTTCAAATTGGAATTGTTGTGGCATTTTCCCTCTATATTCAGAGATTTTTTGAGCCGATTAGATTTATAACCATGCAATATACACAAATGCAGAGAGCATTGACCTCCAGTTCTCATATCTTCGAACTTATGGATAGGCCAATCGCTATAAAAGAGAAACCAGCGGCACCAGATATGGGATCGATTAATGGTGAAATTGAATTCGATAATGTGGACTTCCACTATGTTGAGGGCTTGCCAGTACTCAAGAAAATGAACCTCCAAATCCGAGCAGGTGAGACAGTGGCTATCGTAGGAGTTACAGGAGCAGGGAAAACCACTCTTTCTGCACTGATTCTTCGTCTATATGATGTTACTAAAGGCGCCATAAAAATTGATAATGTAGATATTAGGGAAATCAATCGGGCATCATTGGTAAATCAAATAGGGACCGTTGTTCAAGAACCATTCCTTTTTTCAGGAACGTTTAGCGAGAATATTAGGTTTAACCATCCAGAAGTAACTGATCAACAGATTGAAAAGATTGCTACGTTAGTGGGTGCAAGCAATTTTATAGATAAGATGGGCGGATACGATTCGATGGTCGAAGAAAAAGGAGCCAATCTTTCTGCAGGAGAGAGACAGTTAATAGCGCTTGCAAGAGCATTAGTATTTGATCCCAAGATTATTATTATGGATGAGGCCACCGCTTCTATCGATAGTCATACTGAATCGATTATTCAAGAAGCGATTGAAAGGATTTTCGAAAATAGGACGGCTTTAGTTATAGCGCATAGATTATCGACTGTTCGTAATGCTGATCGTATCATTGTAATGTCCGCGGGAGAAATCATAGAAGAGGGTAATCATTCAGACCTCCTACGCCAACAAGGTGTATACCACAGACTGTATTGGCAGAATTTTAGCAAATAGTTTTGATAAGAGAGTTGTGAGCAACTTCCTTAATCTATATAGCCATTATGTGATAGCCTGCATCGACATAGAGAATGACACCAGTTATTCCGGTTGACATATCGCTAAGTAGAAATAAAGCAGCATCTCCAATTTCTGAGTGCTTGATGTTTCTTCTTAGTGGAGATTTCTCGGCATGGATACGGTTCATTTCTGCGAAACCTGTGATGCCCCTTGCAGCCAAAGTGTTTAGTGGGCCTGCGGAGATCGCGTTTACTCTAATCCCTTTGACCCCATATTCTGAGGATAATTGGCGGACTTCATTTTCTAGAGCGGCCTTTGCTGTGCCCATTATGTTATATCCTGGGTAGACCTTGCCTGATCCATCAAAAGTTAAGGTGACCACTGCACCACCATTTTCCATTAACTTAGATCCTTCTCGGACAAGAGGTATTAGAGAATAGGCTGAGATGTCGAGAGCAGTCTGAAATCCGACGCGGTCTGTAGAAGAGAAAGTGCCTCCTAAATCTTCTTTTTGGGCATAAGCTATGCTGTGAACAAGGATATCTATCCTCCCGAAAGAACTTCTAATTTGTTCGAAGGCGGAAGTTATACTTGTATCGCTTGAGACGTCACATTCAATCATGGTCGAACTTGGAACATTTTTGAGCAAGGTTTCTACGCGGCTCTTAAGACGTTCATTTTGGTATAAAACCGCTAGACTGGCTCCGGCTTCGCTCAGTTTTTGAGCTATGGACCAGCCAATGCTTCGCTCGTTAGCCACTCCGAAGACTACAGCCGTTTTGTTAGACAAATCTATTTTATACAATGAACTTTTCTCCAAGTTATGCCGAAGAGTATAGCATTGACTTGCTATCTACCTAAAATGAGGCCAGATTTCTCTCAAGAACTTTGCTAGTTGCGCCTCTACATTAAAACTTGCGAATCTGACAATTAATGTTGAAGCTCCAGCTTCAACAAATTCCTCCATGCGCCTTATGATGAGCTTAGAAGGCCCCCATGGTCCCCAGAGTTTACCCCACATGTTAATACCGTAATAGGCTTTCAGGAATTGGTCAGATTCTTTTTCCGCAACTTTGGAATCGTCATTTAAATTTATTGTCATATACATGGCTTTTTCCATCGAAGAGAAATCCCTCTTATGTTTAAAGGCGGATGTTTTTACATGAGAGTAAATTTCGCGAAAACTGTTAGGATTCTCTGAAATAGTTATGAACCCATTACCAAGTCGGGCCGCACGATCGAATTGTTCAGGTCGATTGGCGCCTAGATGGCAGGCGAATAAAACTGGTACCCCTGTTGGTTGAAAGCTAGAAAAACCAATTCCAACGTTGGGAAATTGGTAGTGAATTCCATGAAAATCCAAAACATCTTGAGTTAACAGGCCATTTACTAATTCCATTGTTTCCTCTAGTCTTGACCCTCTTCTGGAAGATGATATGCCTGCTGTTAGCCATTCTTGTTGTTGAGATTGATTAAAAGCCCCGCCTGCTCCTACTCCTAAAATGAGACGGCCATTTGATAGAAGATCTAGAGTCGCCACGGATTGGGCCAAGGCAACCGGAGGTCGTAACGCTGCTATAAGTATTGCTGTCCCTAGCTTGATTCGGCGAGTTGCCGAAGCCAATGAAGCCAGTGTTAGTAGGGGCTCTAGCCTTGGTTTGGCGGTTAGGCTATCACCGACCCAAACAGAGGATAATCCTTCAGACTCAGCAATGGTAGCGAGATGAATAATTAGATCTGCATTTTTTTCTTGGTTGCCAATTATAAGGCCGCGTGTAGGAAGCAAGAGGCCTATTTGAGGGGTTGGGCTAGACACTAAAGTAATCCTCTGTGGTGAGCCGATGTGTTATACCGGGAGTTAATCCCTCGAAATCTTCAAGATCGCTTGAGGTATCCAAGTCAAGTGTTAGGCCTAAACTGTAATTTATGGAGAATGGCAGGAAAAGAGTGGCAGCTTCAGAAACATGTTTTCGGAAACTTCCTGCACCAAATTGAAGCCTGAATTCGCTTTGATCAGGCATTAAGATAGCATTGGTGCCTCCGCTTCTTTGAGCTGGAGTCAAGACGGTATTCCGCATGTTTTGAGATGAGTCAAGTAGTAATTGTATGTCTCTACGTTGTAGATAGGGTAAATCTCCAGGCAAGTAAAGTGGGGCCATGTTTAAACCCCACGCCAATTCAAAATGCGCACGCACACTCTGGTTGATGTTGTTTCCCCTATCGAGATTCCAATGTGCACCGTGGATTTTGGCTACTTGTTCTACTAAATTGTCTGTCCCAACGACCCAAACGTCTGAAATAACTTCTCTGGTCGTGTTGATAATGTGTTTCAAAAGGTTTAGTACCAACGTTTCTCTTAAGGAATCGTCCAAAAGAGAAATTAAGCGAGACTTTGCCTTGTATAATGATTTTATTGGAATAATTGCAACAGGTGTCTTAATTTGGTTAATCATGGGGTCTCTAAGTTAACGATAGGGCAAATTTAGCCAAAGATATTTTGTCCGATTCACTCTCCATAATTGTATTAGTTACTTGTGGTTCGATCCCCAAATCTTTTATGGCGTCAAGATTATGTGAGTCCTGATGGTCCAGGATAAAAATATCGCATAGATCACGAAAATATTTAGCAACTCCTATTGAAGATACTTCGTGACCGAGCTCCTGGAGCAACTTTGCGGCTGGCCCTTTTATTGCTTTCCCATTTACTATCGGGCTAATGGCGATTTTAGGGCCTTTGAAATTGATAATCGCAGTTCTCACTCCGTTGATTGATAATATGGGATCTACGCTGAGAAATGGGTTAGATGGACAGAAGATCAGAGCGCGAGCTTGGTTTAGGCTTTCCAGAAATGCGGGTGACGGTGTAGCTAATTTCGATCCAGAAAATTGGATGCCTTCAACGAAAGGTTTACATTGGTATTTAACGAAATATTCTTGAAAAGATAAAATTCCATTTGTTGTTTTGATCCGAGTTCGCACTGGATCGTCACTCATTGGGGCGACGATTTGTTCTATTCCTAAGTGTTTACATAGATATCTTGTGACTTCCGACAGAGTATAGTTCTTCGCTAGCAAATCGGTTCTTCGAATGTGTGTTCCCAAATCCCTGTCCCCCAAATTAAACCAAGGTTCGGTGCCATAGGTCAGGAGCATTTCTTGAGCGTTCCAAGTTTCCTTATCCAGCCCCCAGCCCCGATGTGTATTAGAGATGCCTGCCAGTGTATACATGATCGTGTCGATATCTGGGGAAACATGAAGATTATGGAACTTTTCATCATCGCCTGTATTGGTGATAATTACCAATTCTTTGGGAGGCAGGATTTTGGATAATCCGAGAACTAACTTAGCCCCCCCTACCCCTCCGCTTAGGGCGAGTATTGGCTGTCTAGTCATTAAAGGGAGATGAGTTTTGTTGGTTTATTTTGGGGTGTTTATACCGATATGTTTCCAATTTAATGAGTTGATTATAAGACCCGAAATATTCCTCGGGCGGCTCGGTAATCTGATCCAGCGGGTCAATAGGATAATCAGTTGCTTCGAATGTCCTTCGTATCTTATATGAGGTGTAGCGCTCGGCGGGTTTCCGGCCTGCTCCCCGTATTATTTGACGGAATTCTGAAGGGCGGATTAATTGGCCATAGTTTGCCCCGGCAGCTGTCGAAATGCTTTCGTTAATTAAACTTCCACCAAGATCGTTAACGCCCGCCTGAAGCAAGATTTCTGAAAGACGAGGACCTTCTTTAACCCATGAAACTTGGATATTTGGGATCCAATTGTTCAGCATAATGCGCGATATTGCGTGGATTTTTAGTACTTCCATACCGGTAGCACCTGGCCGCAATCCTTCCACGGACTGACGGAAAAACATTGGAGCCTCTTGGTTAACGAAACTGAGGGGAACGAACTCCGTGATGCCATTAGTTTCCTTCTGTAGATTTCTTATTAGGTTTATGTGACGAGCTTGATGTTCAAATGTTTCTATATGGCCGTACATGATAGTAGATGTGGTTGGTATGTTTAGTTCATGGGCAGTTTTGATTACTTCTAACCATTTATTTACCGTTATCCGACCCGGCGAAATCTTGTCTCGGAGTTTCTGGTCCAGGATTTCCGCAGATGTCCCGGGTAAGCTTCCTACCCCGGCATCTTTAAGTAATTGAAGATAGGTTTTTACACTACATTTAGATCGGATCGAGCCGTACAGGACTTCTTCAGGAGAGAAACCATGTATGTGGATATCTGGGACAGCCTTTTTAATTGCCGAACAAAGGTCTACATAAAAATTGCCGTCCATCTGGGGTGGCAGGCCGGCTTGTATACAGACTTCACTGGCCCCTAACTGCCACGCTTCTTTTGATCTTCTGACTATTTCCTCTATAGGGAGAATGTAGCCTTCGTCTTGTCGATAGTCTCTACTAAAGGCGCAAAACCCGCATCGTTTGATACATACGTTGGTGAAATTGATATTTCTATTTACTACATATGTTACAACATCTCCCACAGACTCCCGTCTCAACTGATCTGCTACCAGGACCGTAGCGTTTAAATCTAGGCCGGTACTATTAAAAAGTGTCAGAGCTTGATTTACGGAAATATCCTCACCATTTAGTGCAAGGTCCAAAACCCTTGCAACTTGGGTAGAAATCTTCGATATGATTCGATCCAATTCAGTGAATTCAGACATAGCGATTTATGCCTCCTTGCACGAAACCATCTTCGTCAACTAACCGGGATATATTTGCCCTCAATGAAGAAGAAACAAAATCGGTTCTATTTAAAAAATATTCGGGGTATATAGGTAGACGTGGTTTTAAATTTAGATCGTATGCTGCGGTTTCTCTATTTAGTGTATCCAACATTGGCCAAGGGGATTCCGGGTTTACGAAATCCTTTGTTAACGGGGAAATTCCACCCCAGTCGTTAATTCCTGCTAGCAGAAAAAGCGGATAGGTATTGTTATTCAAGTTAGGAGGAACTTGTATGTTAATGTCTGGGCCAAGTATTAATCTGGCTACTGCTACCGTCCAAAGTGTGTCTTGAACGGTAGGGTTAGGATGATAAGACATAGGTGTGGATTGTTTCGCTTGAAAATTCTGAATGATGACTTCTTGAATATGGCCATAAGTTTCATTTGAATCTTTTATGGCGTAGAGGGCTGCTATTCTGTCGACTTTGGTTTCTCCTATTCCGGTAAGAATGCCAGTAGTGAATGGAATCTTGAGTCGGCCAGCGAGATCAAGAGTTTTACGCCGGACACTGGGCCATTTACTAGGAGCCCTATGATGAGGTTGTCCAGGTTTTGTAAGTTTCGAGCTTAAGGTTTCCAACATGACACCCAGAGACACATTGACTTCTTTGAGTTTGGCCATCTCTATTCTGCTCATAGTTCCAGGGTTACTGTGGGGTAGAAGTTTAGTTTCCTTTAGAACAAGGGAGCAAACAAAGGTCAAATAGTCTAAGGTTGATTTAAACCCGCGGTTTTGGAGCCAAGTCTTAGCTTCAGGATATCTTTGTTCTGGCCTTTCCCCTAGTGTAAATAAAGCTTCAGTGCAGCCTAGTCTCTGGCCGACTTTAGCTATGGCTAAAACCTGCTCTGGTGAAAGGAATAGAGAACTGGCTTCGGCCGGAGATTGCCTGAAGGTACAATAGCCACAGAAATCACGGCATAGGCGAGTCAGTGGTATAAAAACTTTGGGGGAGAAGCTAATGGTAGATCCCTTCCCGGCATCTCGAATTTGCCGCCCGGCCTCACAGAGACCATATAATTCATGAGGATTGGCATTGCTGAATAAACAGGCTTCAGAAAACTCAATAGCCCTTCCCTCTAATAGTTTATGTACAATCGATTGAAGTGTAGAATTTAGATGCGAGAAGGAATCTCTTTGTGTGAGATTCTTTTGAAGGATAGCGTACGTAGGAGATGAATGGTTTGGAACTGTATGAATCGATGGCGATATCATTTAGCAATTGTAGACCCTGTAATAGTTAGGTAGCAATGGGACAAGATCTTGTAGGCACAGCACTGGTTTTGGCCGGCGGTCAAAGTGTCCGAATGGGACAAGATAAGGCTATGATTCCATTGGGAGATAAACCCATGATAGAGTGGGTGCTGGATAAGACAGGGCAGGTTTGTTCCGAGACAATTGTCGTTACAGGCAAAGGATATGACTTAGAGTGGATAAAGAGTCTTTATAATATTAAACACGTGGAAGATGTAGAGATTGGAGCAGGGCCCCTACGTGGTTTATATTCTGGCCTACTCGCTTCTAATGACGAATTTAATTTTGTGGTGGGCTGTGATATGCCATTCCTTAACACGAATCTAGTAAGATGGTTTTTGGCAGAGGCCAAGAATATTGATGTAGTG
This sequence comes from uncultured Dehalococcoidia bacterium, assembly GCA_964439905.1. Lineage (GTDB taxonomy): Bacteria > Chloroflexota > Dehalococcoidia > Lucifugimonadales. The sequence goes on along the minus strand of CAYTPK010000009.1, from coordinate 8,590 downwards.
GCAGGCGTTGTAAATGGAGAAAAACAGACACTTCATGCCGTGTATTCTAAACACTGTATTGGAGTGATAGAGAAATTGTTGTGGTCTGGGCAGGCTAGTCTAAAAAGCCTTCTAAGAGAAGTAAACACTCGGTTGGTGCCAGAAAGCGCGTTAAAGGCCATAGATCCAGAATTGAGGTCATTTTATAATATCAATACTTCTGTAGACCTATTGAACGTGCAGGAACTCTGGTAGCCTACATTCAATCCAATTGCCGGTTGAATCTATTGTGTATCTCTACGGGTCTGTTGATTAGGCGTTGATGTCACAATAAAGTCCCTTGGTTTGTATCTCGACGGGATTCGTTGGAGAACCCGAGGTGTTGGTATGCTAATGGAGTAGCAGTTCTGCCCCGAGAGGTCCTTTCCAGAAATCCTAATTGAATTAAATATGGCTCGTATATGTCCATGATTGTGTCAGATTCCTCGCTGATGGACGCTGCAAGGGTTTCAAGCCCAACCGGTCCGCCTGAAAACTTTTCGATAATACTGCGTAGAAGACTATGGTCGATTTTGTCTAATCCCAAGGAGTCAACATCCATTTTCCCTAGAGATTCTGCTGCAACAGAACCTGTGATAGCGCCTTCAGCCATTACTAATGCATAATCTCGTGTTCTTTTCAATAATCTGTTAGCTACTCGTGGAGTTCCACGGGAGCGGCTGGCGATTGCGCTTGATCCAGGATCGTCTATATCAACATTTAAAATTGAGCATGATCGTTTAACAATGGTTTCCATAGCTGGCTGATCGTAGAAGTCGAGTCGATATATGGCTCCAAACCGGTCTCTCAATGGGGCACTTAGTAATGCGTATCGCGTAGTGGCACCTATCAGTGTGAAAGGATTTACTCTTAAGTTCATGTTTTTAGCAGCAAGTCCCTTCCCGATCATCCAGGAAAGAAAAAAATCTTCCATCGCCGAGTACAAAACTTCTTCGACAATTCTACTTAAGCGATGTATTTCATCTATGAACAAGATATCACCAGGTTGCAGGCTGGTTAAGATTGCGGCCATATCTCCAGCACGCTCAATCGCAGGGCCTGAACTCACGCGAATATTCACATCCATTTCTTCTGATACTATGTGGGCTAGAGTTGTTTTTCCTAAGCCAGGGGGGCCATAGAATAGTATGTGATCTAAGGGCTCGCCGCGAATTTTTGCAGCTTGTATAGATATATGTAGATTTTCCTTGATTGAGGTTTGACCCACAAAATCCAGGATATGTTTTGGACGTAATGACGAATCTAAATCTCTGTCTTCACCCTGTTCGTTGCCGGAGATTATGCGTTCATTCATTTGCAGTCAATTTTAGGCATTGGGGCCAACCGCAGTCAACGCATCTTTGTTTGAGTTGTAAAAGCTACGACGCTACAATTAGGTTTGTAGGATAGTAAATGTACAGTCAGAACAAAAAAGAATGGGAAAGGCAGACGCTAGGCCCGCTGATCCGCAAACACGGACAACGGAAAGAAAAATTTGTTTCAGAATCCGGGATAGACCAAGAGCCAATTTTTACACCCGATGATTTAAATACAGATATTTGCGACTATGAAAAAAAGGTCGGATACCCCGGGGAATATCCATTTGTCCGTGGCATCAAAGCCAACATGTATCGAGGTAGGCTTTGGACAATGAGACAATACTCCGGGTATGGATCGGCTGAGGAAACCAATCAGAGGTTTCATTATTTATTGGGACAGGGTCAAACAGGATTATCAGTGGCCTTCGATCTCCCAACACAGATCGGCTATGATTCTGATCATACGCTTGCCCGAGGAGAAGTCGGTAACGTTGGAGTGCCCATCAGTCACTTAGAGGATATGCAAATTTTGTTCAAGGATATTCCGTTGGACAAAGTTAGTACATCCATGACTATTAATACTACAGCGTCGATACTTCTTTCTTTCTACATAGTCCTGGCGCGTAACCAAGGGGTTCCTTTGACTGAAATCAATGGGACCATACAGAACGATATTTTGAAAGAATACATTGCTAGAGGGACGTATGATTATCCACCCAAGGAATCCATGAGATTGATCCTTGATACATTTAGGTTCTGTTCTGAACACGTGCCCCGTTGGAATACTATTAGTGTCAGTGGCTACCATATGAGAGAAGCTGGAGCGACAGCTCCACAGGAATTGGCCTTTACTTTTTGCAACGCTATAGCTTACGTGAAAATGGCAATTGACTCTGGGCTCAGAGTGGATGATTTTGGTAGTAGGATCTCCTTTTTCTTTGTGGCGCACAACAATTTATTAGAAGAAGTGGCAAAGTTCCGGGCTGCCCGCAGAATTTGGGCTATTATTATGAAGGAAAGGTTTGGTGCTACGACTCCCGAATCCATGGCTCTCCGATTTCATGTCCAGACGGCGGGAGTAACGTTGACAGCACAACAACCAGATAACAACACTGTTCGAACAACAATTCAGGCTTTGGGCGCACTCCTTGGCGGAACCCAGTCTCTTCATGTTAATTCACGGGATGAAGCACTTGGATTGCCTTCAAAGGAGGCTGCACGACTATCATTGAGAACCCAACAAATAATCGCTTATGAAAGTGGAATTGCCGATATTGTTGATCCTTTGGCGGGTTCCTATCATGTAGAACAACTTACGAATGTAATAGAGAGGAAGACCCTTGAATATATCCGTCGAATAGACGATATGGGAGGGGCGATAGCTGCTTTGGAGAGGGGATTTCAAGCCCGAGAGATTCATGAAGCAGCATTTAGGCACCAAAAAGAAGTGGAAACTGGTAGTAGGGTGGTCGTAGGGGTCAACAAATATGTAACCAAAGAAGAGGTACCATTTCAGCCTGCCAGCCCGGATACTACCTCCACGGCAAGGCAGATTGATCGATTGACACGTATTCGAAGACAACGAAACAACGCTGTTATCAAGAAACATCTAGCAAGAATAGAGGAAGTAGCAAGGACTAGTGAAAACGTGATGCCAGGGATAATTGATGCTGTGGAGGATTATTGCACTTTGGGCGAGATTAGCAATGTGTTTCGTAAGGTCTTTGGTCAATACAAAGACCGATCCGGGATTTCTGGGATCTGAATAATATGAACCGGGAGTAAATTATGCCACGCGAGTGTACTGTTCAATATATAGACCACATTGGAGTGGCTGTTAATGAGATAGAGGTTTCGATGGATTTTTTCCGAGATACATTTGGCATAGAAGGTTCAACTATATCCGTTATGGAAGAGCATGGTGTAAAAGCAGCCCTTTTATGGGTAGGTCAAACACGACTTGAATTACTTGAACCGTTGGGTCCAGACACAGCGGTTGGTAGATTTATTCAACGGCGAGGCGAAGGTCTTCATCACCTGGCTTTGAATGTTGGTAATGTTGGTCAGGATTTGGAGGTTGTAAAAGCAAGAGGATTGAGGGTTATAGATAGAACTCCTAGAGAAGGATTAACTGGAATGGTAGCCTTTATCCATCCAGAATCGACTGGAGGCATTTTAATGGAATTAGTACAATCCCTTGAATAACGATCTTCAGGAGTCGAACATTTTGGAATTGGACAACCCGATCAGGATTCTTGTTGCAAAATTAGGCCTCGACGGGCATGACCGTGGGGCGAAAATTGTTGCTCGTGCATTAAGGGATGCAGGGATGGAAGTAATTTATACGGGAATAAGGCAAACTGTCGATACGGTAGTATCTGTGGCCGTTGAAGAAGATGTTGATGCAATTGGGTTGAGCGTTCTATCGGGAGGCCATCTTGATATGATTCCAGAAATAATTGATAAATTAAATCGAGAGGGGATGGGAGAAATATTGATTTTGGCTGGGGGAATCATCCCGCCGACTGATCAGAGAATACTGAGACAATTAGGTATAGCGGCTGTTTTTGGGCCCGGAACCGATACGCAGGTAATAGTGGATTTTATTAAGAATCAATTTCACGAAGGTAAAACCCCTTGAATCCCCATGCCTTAGTGGCGTAGTAATGATAAAATCAGGTGATTTACCTTGACACTAGAAAACACGGGTTTCTATAATGCCTGTTCAGTTCAGCAAGTCTTAAAATTAATAGGTAAGAAGCTCGAACCCTTTCGCGAATAAACTAATTAATCGTGCGTTGTCGATCGAGAATAGGATTTTCTCGTCTTGAATGGCCTAAAAAAACAAGTTAGGGAGTTCGCGGGAAATCGGCTTTATATTAAGGGAACTCGGAATATATATCCTTAAAAAGGAGAAATGGATTAATTATGGGAGCCCATCCAACTAAAAAATTAACGAGATCTAGGGGTGGAAAAAAATTTACTGCATATCGTCTAGATAAAATAAATCCAGCAAGTTGCCCAGAATGTGGGGCAGCAAAGCGTTCACATAGAGCGTGTCCCAAGTGCGGGTTATACAACGGGAGATATACAGCAAGGAAACTCAAAGACAATTCGGAAGAAATCAACGAACAAAGCGAATAAGGTTTCCAAAGGACTACGAAAACTTTGATAAATAGTAAAGCCTAAGAAATGGTGATGACTGATTTAGAACGATCGTATCAGGGGATAGCTTATATTTTCCCCGGTCAAGGTTCTCAATTTGTAGGAATGGGCCTCGATTTATATATGACATCTCCCAGCGCTCGGGAGGTCTTTGATCAGGCGGATATGGCCTTGTCTTTCCCTTTGAGCAAGCTCATGTTCGAAGGACCCAAGAGTGAATTAGAGCAAACAATAAATGCTCAACCTGCAATTTTGATCGCTAGTCTGGCGTCCTTGGCTGTAATGCAAGATTGCATGAAACCTTTTGATCCTAAGCCGCTAGCATACGCTGGGCACAGCTTGGGAGAGTATACTGCTTTGATTGCATCCGGAGCGTTAAGTTTCGCTAAGGGCGTCTTATTGGTTAAAGAACGAGGTCGCGTGATGCAAGTTGCGACGGAAAGGGATGACGGTTCTATGGCAGCTATAATTGGTTTGGATAGAAATGTTGTCGCAGATATCTGTGGAGATAGCCAAGTAGAAATAGCTAATATCAACACGCCTTCCCAGATTGTTATTAGTGGACGTAGGGAAGCTGTAAATACCGCAATTGAACTGGCTAAAAGCAAAGGGGCACGCAAAGTAATCGCACTTCCAGTCTCGGGTGCTTTCCATTCGGAATTAATGGCTTCAGCTCAGATGGGATTGAATGCTGCATTGAGATCAAGTCAGATTGATAATCCTAGGTCTCCCGTTATCGGCAATCTCTCAGGACAACCACTAAATACCGAGAGCCAAGTAAGAGATGAGCTTGAAAGGCAACTATGTGGATGTGTGGATTGGGTAAAATCGGTTGAAACCATGGTTGGCATGGGAGCTGATACATTTGTAGAAATTGGCCCAGGTAATGTTTTGACCGGGCTGGTAAAACGAATAAATAAGGACGTTAATTTAGTGAACATTTCAGCCTCTGACGACGCTAGAAAATTTGCTGGAGAGAATATACCATCGATACGAACTTAATATTTCCTTTGACAGAACCCTTATCTCACAGAATAGAAGGCGGATCCTGGCGGAAAGCCAGAGAGATAGCTTTGGGTATTCTATATGAGGGTGATGTATCTGGCCATTCACTTGCAATTATCTCTAAACGAAGATTAAAAAGTGAAAGATGCGGAAAGAGCCTTCAGGAATTTGTCCGTTCTTTAATATCGGATATTTTAGAACGGACCGATGAGATCGATGCTTTTATAGAGAAAGCTGCTCCTGTATGGCCGATTGGGCAAATATCTATTGTTGATAGAAACATTATCAGAATAGCCGTTTCCGAAATAACCTGTTCTAATAAAACTCCCATTAAGGTTGCGATAAATGAAGCAGTCGAACTTGGGAAGACATATGGGAGCGAGAGTTCCCCTAGATTTATAAATGGTGTACTCGGGTCTTTGGTAGGAAACGATATAGGATAACTAAGACGGGCAACAGGAGGTAGAATAGTTAAATGGCAAGTGTTGATGAAAGGGTTAAGTCTATAGTAGCGGATAGATTAGGAGTAGACGAAGAAAAAGTGGTGCCAGAGGCATCTTTTGTGGATGATCTTAGTGCCGACTCCCTTGATCTAGTAGAGTTGATTATGGCTTTTGAAGAGGAATTCTCTACGGATGATAACAAGGTTGAAATAGCCGATGAGGAAGCAGAAAAGATCCTTACTGTTCAAGATGCTATAGATTATTTAGCCAATCAGGGAATAGACGATTAGTAGGACAAAATTCGCGGCATTGTGGTTTCCTGCACACTGTTAACGTTTGTTTATTGGTGGTAGGTACTGTAACCAGTGTTTTGAAGTTTATCCATTATGGACACATCGACGAATGATCTTAAAGAAGTAGCGAGAGCAGTCAGCGTTTGTGTGGATTGTTCTTTAAGCGAAACTAGAAATAGAGCCGTTCCAGGAGAAGGGCCAACCCACGCCAAAATTTTGTTTGTGGGCGAGGCTCCAGGATATAATGAAGATATGCAAGGCAAGCCGTTCGTTGGGCGTGCGGGTATATTTTTGAATGAATTGCTTAACTCAATCCAATTGGACAGAGAAGAAGTATTTATAACTAACATTGTCAAATGTCGCCCTCCTAACAACCGAGATCCTGAATCTACGGAAATTACAGCATGTAGGAAGTATTTAGATAAACAGATTGAGATTCTTCGACCCAAGATTATTGTAACGTTGGGAAAGCATTCACTAAACAAGTATTTTCCAGGTGAAAGAATAGGATTGCATCATGGCAAGCCCAAAGTTAGAGATGGGCAGACTATCCTTCCTTTGTATCATCCAGCTGCTGCTCTTCATAATGGTGGTCTGCGTAACGTAATATTGAAAGATTTTGGGGAAATTCGGAAAGTATTGGATGATGGACGGATAGAGGCTACGGAAGAGAAAGATAGTGGGGAACAGTTGAATTTGTTTTAATTAGGATTCTTTGTGATTACTAAAACTCTTAAGGTTATTCCATTGGGCGGATTGGGAGAAATAGGGAAGAATATGATGGTATTCGAGTACGGCGATGATATCGTCGTTGTCGATTGTGGGGTTTTGTTCCCAGAAGAAGATATGCCTGGGGTAGATCTTGTTCTTCCAGATATTCGATATTTGATCGAGAACCAAAAAAAGATTAGAGCTATTTTAATAACTCATGGCCATGAAGACCATACTGGAGCTCTACCATACGTGCTTTCTCAAATTAACGTACCTGTTTATGCGCCACGCCTTGCACATGGCCTTATCTCAGTCAAATTGAAAGAGCATAATCTTGATAAACAGACCGAATTGAATCAGATAGAACCAGGAGCCACCTATACATTTGGTTCGTTTGGAATTGAATTTTTCAGGGTTTGTCATAGTATTCCAGACGCTATGGGAATAGCGATTGATACTCCTGTAGGTAAGGTGATTCATACTGGCGACTTCAAGATCGACCATACTCCAGTTGACGGAAAACCCACAGACTTGGCATCGTTAGCACGATTGGGATCGAATGGAGTGGTTCTCTTGCTTTCAGATTCAACATACGCAGAAATGCAAGGATATACTCCCTCAGAACAGGTAGTAAAGGAAGCCATTTTTAGGGCTATTGCTGAAGCGAAAGGAAGGGTCTTAGTAGCCTCTTTTGCGTCATTGATATCACGGATACAACACGTTATTGAAGCTGCTGTTTATCATGACAGAAAAATTACATTTGTAGGGCGGAGCATGGTAAATAATGTTGCGATGGCACAGGCCATGGGTTACATCTCCGCTCCGGCTGGAACAATAGTGCCTCTTCAAGAAGCGATAAACCTTCCTAGCGAACGCCTCGTTATGATGACGACCGGTAGCCAAGGAGAACCTACATCTGCATTGGTCCGTATCGCGAATGGGACTCACAGGGATATTAATGTTGAAATCGATGATACGGTCATTATATCAGCCACCCCTATTCCAGGTAATGAACGAGTAGTAAGCCGTACTATAAACAATCTTATCCGGAAAGGGGCAAATGTTTTGTATGACAAGATTGCTTTGGTGCACGTACATGGCCACAGTAGCCAAGAAGAATTGAAATTGGTCTTAAATTTGGTTAAGCCGAGATATTTTGTGCCCATTCATGGGGAATATAAAGGGTTGGTAGCACATGCCAACCTTGCAAAAAACACCGGAGTTGATCAAGAGAACATTTTTGTCTTGGAAGACGGCGATGTTTTGGAATTGAATGACTCTGAAGCCTGGATTGCAGGACAAGTTCAAGCCGGTCAAGTGTTTTTAGATGGTAGTACTACAATTGATATGGAAAGCTCCACATTGAGAGAAAGAAAGGCATTATCAAGAGCAGGCATTGTGTTGGTTACGTCGATAATTGATGGTGAAAATGATAGCTTGATCAGTGATGTCGAAATAGTTGGGGCCGGATTTGTGGAGAGAGATAGATTATCTTTTATCTCTAAAATTGTGAGCCCTGTACTCAGTGATTCATGGGATAGTGGTGACTTCGTGGCGTCTGATTTAGCTAAAACCAACAAAAAAATCAAAAGAATTGTGTCTGATATACTATATAAAGAGACTGGGAAGAGGCCTA
>CAYTPK010000008.1:0-39859 GCA_964439905.1 uncultured Dehalococcoidia bacterium | reverse complement strand
GACATTTTTCACTGGGCCACCGTCTAAGATAAATTCTAGCCTGTCTCCAAGGATGGTATCCACTTGGCTAGCGTTGAGTAGGTTGGAGCTGTTGGATATGTTGGCGCTAGTTCCTATAATACTGCCCCCTATGGCGCCTGCTAGAGTTCTTGGAATGGGATGGTTTGGTACCCTAACAGCCACATTTTTAGAATCACCCGTTATTAGTTTGCTCAAGTGTATTTTTGCTGGGAGTACAAGCGTTAAGGCACCTGGCCAGAAATGTTTACATAGGATTTGGGCTGTTTCTGAAAATTCTGTGACTACCGTCTCTACAGTTTGGATATGATCGAGTAACAGAGGCAATCCCTTCGAGTTACATCGACCTTTTATAGACAACAATTTTTCGATAGCTATGTCCAAACTAGGATTGGCTCCTAGTCCGTATAAAGTGTCGGTTGGATACGCAATAACGCCACCATTACGCAGCGCTATGACGGCTTCGTTAATATAATCTGATATTTGTGGCGAAAACAGGCTGTGCTGCAAGGTCTTACAAACACCGTATAGCTTGACTGGATATGTGCTCTGAGTATAGCATAGGATGTAGCCTTATTGAAGGGAGATTAAGTGGAACAGGCCTCTTGAAAGCGCTCTCACAAAACTCCCTCCTCCAGTTGAACACTATAGGTGTGACAATGCCCGCTTTTTATGTGAGCCACACGACTTAAATGGTCAAAAAAACAACTCCACAAAGTAGACGTGTTGCAATCACAGATCATCTGGAGGTCTCTACTTACTTAGAGATAGCCCAAAAGAAAGTTGGCCTTGTACCGGACAGGGAAATCGAGGGCCGTAAAATTACCGAAGGGGTTGTCATCGTTGACTTCGGGTCACAATACAGCCACCTTATTGCACGTCGAGTAAGAGAGCTGAATGTTTACTGCGAAGTAGTTTCACATACAGATACATGGGATGCCGTGGAACGTATAAATCCTAAAGGAGTCATCCTTTCAGGTGGTCCCAGTAGTGTGTATGATGACGACGCTCCCTTAGCTCCAACCTGGGTGTATGAAAAGAACCTTCCCATACTAGGAATTTGTTATGGAATGCAGGTTTTGGTCCATCAACTAGGCGGCTTGGTTTCTCCGAGTACGAAAAGAGAATATGGTCATGCGGTCCTTCATCAAAACCATTCAGAATCTCTGCTATTTGGTCAGCTTGATCCGTCTATGCCAGTGTGGATGAGTCATGGGGATAAAATACAAGGACTTCCCCCTGGGTTTAGCGCCTTAGGATATACGGATAATTCCCCGATTGCCGTTATGGGGGGTGGGAAAGATGTCTTTGGGCTTCAATTTCACCCGGAAGTAGCTCATACTCCTCAGGGCAGACAGATACTTAAAAACTTTCTCGTGGACATTTGCGGTTGCAAAGCCAATTGGACTTCACTAAATGTCGTCTCTGAGGCGGTGAAGGCTATAAAGAAGAGAGTAGGCAACGGCAAAGTATTGTGTGCCTTATCTGGCGGGGTGGATTCGGCGGTAACCGCAGCATTGGTACATCGCGCTGTTGGTGATCAACTCATATGTATTTTTGTTAATAACGGATTACTTAGATTAGAAGAGGCCGAACGAGTGCAAACTACCTTTCAACGCCATTTGAATATGAATTTTGTTTATGTAGACGCGTCCCGACGGTTTGTTGATAAACTAAAAGGAGTGATAGACCCAGAGGATAAACGAAAGAAAATAGGCGAGGAATTCATACGGGTATTCGAAGATGAAGCAGCAAATATCCCGAACATCAATTTTTTGGCTCAAGGGACTCTATATTCGGATGTAATAGAGAGTAAAACTGCGGAAACTAAGGCCGCGGCAAAGATTAAGACCCACCATAACGTAGGTGGTTTACCCAAGGAAATGAAACTCAAATTATTGGAACCACTAAGAAATTTGTTTAAAGACGAGATAAGGGGAGTAGGTAGGGCTCTTGATTTGCCGGAATCTATGATCAATAGGCAGCCATTTCCAGGGCCTGGCCTTGCCATAAGGGTGCTAGGAGAGGTTACTGAGAAGAAATTGGAAATATTAAGGTCCTGTGATTGGATAGTAATAGACGAAATAAAAGCGGCGAATCTATATGACCAACTTTGGCAAGCATTCGCCGTGTTGACCGACGCCAGAAGTGTTGGTGTTATGGGAGATTCCCGAACCTATGGCCATGTCGTGGCGATTCGGGCAGTTAAAAGCGATGACGCAATGACCGCAGATTGGGCTAGGCTCCCCTATGAAGTTTTAGCAAAGATATCCAGTCGTATAGTAAACGAAGTACCTGAGGTAAATCGTGTTACGTATGACATTACCAGTAAACCCCCAGGCACTATTGAGTGGGAGTGATAATCATATGAGGATTATGGTAGTGGGCTCAGGAGCTCGAGAACATGCGTTGGTTTGGAAATTAAAGGCTAGTCCCAATGTAAGTCATATTTTCGTTGCTCCCGGTAACGGAGGTACAGATAGCATAGCTACTAATTTGCCAATTGCCGCCGAGGATATAAATACATTGGCTATGGCAGCGGCTCGTTTCAGAATTGATCTCACGGTAGTGGGTTCAGAAGTTCCTTTGGCCCTAGGTATCGTGAATAAATTTCAACAGTCCGGTCTCGTGGTATTTGGTCCATCAAAGGAATCGGCTAGATTAGAATCTAGTAAAGCCTTTGCCAGGATCTTAATGACCAAATATGGGGTACCTGGCCCAGAATATCGGATTTTCAACAACTATAGCGATGGGTACAAATTTTTGTCCAACCATGAAGGTCCACTTGTGGTAAAAGCTGATGGTTTAGCCGCTGGTAAAGGAGCCATAGTTTGTGTTGATCAAGAGGCTGCGATTAACGCGTTGTATGATTGTATGGAAGATAAAGTTTTTGGTACAGCAGGTTCAACCGTTGTTGTGGAAGAATATCTTGAAGGTAAAGAAATAAGTGTATTTGCGTTTTCAGATGGAGAGCAAATTTCTCCGTTAATGGTGGCTTCGGATTATAAGCGTCTCCTTGATGGCAACAGGGGTCCAAACACCGGTGGCATGGGAAGTTTTACACCTGTGCCAGAATGGGGATCAGATTTTGCATCTAAAGTTCGCTCTACCGTAATGAAACCTGTCATTGAGGGTATGGCAGAACAGGGATATCCGTACAAAGGAGTACTATACGCTGGGCTAATGGTTAAAGACGACGAATTCAAGGTATTAGAATTTAACTGTAGATTTGGCGATCCGGAGACTCAAGTACTAATGCCACTAATGGATAGTGATCTGGTAGACGTGTTAATTTCTTCAATAGAAGGAGGTCTTAACCAGAAACCCGTTAAATGGTCAAATGGGGCCAGCGTAGGGGTAGTATTGGCGTCGCGAGGCTACCCAGGTAGCTACAGGAAAGGGCAGATTATTAATGGTTTAGATCAAATTGATTTGCCGGCTTTAGCGTTTCATGCTGGTACTGCGCGTGATAAGGAATATCCGGATAGGGTTGTTACAGTTGGTGGTCGTGTTCTAACGGTAGTATGTTCAGCTGATACAGTAGAGGAAGCAAGAGACACCGTATATGAAAACATAGGGCACATAGAATTTAATGGATGTCATTTCAGGAAGGATATAGCGTATCCAGAGGTTGAACCAGTAAAAAAAGGAGTAACTCAAAAACATGGTTAGAGTTGGTATAGTAATGGGAAGCGCGTCGGATGATCCGGTGGTACAAGAAACAGTTAAGGTTTTAGAATCATTATCCATAGATTTTGAAGTTCGGGTAATGTCTGCTCATAGAAAACCTAAAGCGGTAATGGAATATGCTCAGTCGGCTAGAGAAAGAGGAGTAGAGGTTCTCATCGGAGCGGCAGGAGGATCTGCAGCTTTACCTGGAGTTCTTGCAGCCTGGAGCACCCTTCCGGTAATCGGTATCCCTCTTTCTAGTAGCGAACTGAAGGGGATGGATGCTCTTACGGCCATTGCTCAAATGCCGCCGGGAGTTCCAGTCGCATGTGTAGCTGTTGGCTCGTGGGGTGCACGTAATGCAGCTTATTTAGCGGCTGAGATATTGGCTATTAAATACCCGGAAATTAGAAAAACATATGACGAATATAGGAAAAAACTCCAAGAGTCGTAAGAGTAATCCGGTAGTAGTTTGTGATTTTGATGATACTACTGCAATGGAAAATGTAGCGGAAATGCTTCTAGAAGAATTCGGGAGTTCTGAGTGGAAATCTTTTCGAAAGAGCCATCAGAAAAATGAGATTTCGTTGATGAAATACCAAGAACTAGCGTTTGGTACTGTCAGCGCTGATAAAGATACACTAAAAGAATTTGTCAGAAAGACTGCTACTTTAAGAGATGGATTCAAGACGCTATTTGAGTTTTGTAGATCGGAAAATATCCCGATCGTTATAGCTAGTCTAGGTTTAGATTTTTATATTGAAGCATTATTAGAAAAGGAAGGATTAGAGACGATTCCATATTTTGCGGCCGATACCACCTTCACCGAAGAAGGAATCGAGTATGGTTATAGGTATAAGTGGGAGGGATGTTGGCAGCCAGGAAATTGTAAATGTCTGGTACTGGATATGTATCGAAAGCTTGGGTACAAGCCAGTAATATTCGCTGGAGATGGCAATTCAGATATATGCCCGGCTAAGAAGTCAGATCTGGTGTTTGCTCGAAGATTTTTGAAAACGCACCTTTCTCAGAATGCACTGGAATTTTACAATCTTTCCGACTTTTCTCAAGTAGTCGAAATATTAAAGCTTATTTGCACGAAATCCGAGAGTGGAGAAAATAATTGTGATTGATAGATATTCTAGGCCTGCCATGAAAAAAATTTGGTCTGATGACAACAAATACGCAAAATGGCTCGAAGTTGAATTGGCTGTATGTGAAGCATGGACTAATGAGGGTGTGATTCCTCGAGAAGATATGGAAAAACTAAAAACTGCTAAGTTTAACCAGGCGCTTATGGATGAAGCTTTTGAGCGAACTCATCATGACGTTACCGCATTTCTATATTCCGTGACTAGTACCCTTGGTGAAGAAGGTAGATGGATTCACTTGGGACTAACGTCTAGTGACGTTATGGATACAGCTCTGAGTATGCAATTGGTTGAAGCTGCGGACATTTTACTAAATGATCTTCGACTTTTGATGGAAGCGATAAAGTCCAAAGCCGTTGAGTATAAGAATTGTCTTATGATGGGACGTACTCATGGAATCCAAGCTGAACCGACTACGCTCGGTTTAAAGTTAGCTCTTTGGTGGGACGAATTGGGACGGCAACAGCAGCGTCTAATAAATGCGAAAGTAACGATCGGCGTGGGGAAAATCTCAGGAGCTGTCGGGACTCACGCTACGGTTCCACCCAATGTCGAGGACTCGGTATGCGCACATTTAAATTTAGGAGTGGAGCCTGTTTCAAATCAGATCGTGCAACGCGATAGACATGCAGAATTTGTAACGACGCTAGCTTTGGTGGCAGCTTCGTTGGAAAAATTTGCTACTGAAATCAGACATTTGCAAAGGAGCGAAGTAAGGGAGGTAGAGGAGCCTTTTGGAGAAGGGCAAACGGGTTCATCCGCAATGCCACATAAAAGGAATCCAGAGCTTTCTGAAAGAGTCTGTGGATTAGCCCGTTTAATTAGAGGGCACAGTGTAACAGCCGTAGAAAACGTTGCTTTATGCATGTAAGGGATATAAGCCATTCCTCTGCTGAAAGGTTGATTTTACCCGATTCATGTTTGGCCCTAGACTATATTCTTAATTTATTTACCCGGGTTATTGTGGGACTGAAGGTACACAAGGACCGTATGGATATAAACCTAAACGCGACAAAGGGAGTTATTTTTAGCCAACGCCTTATGCTGACTTTGATTGAGAAGGGCATGTCTAGAGACGCCTCATACAAGATTGTTCAAAAAACTGCCATGGTTTCCTGGGATGAAGGGAGGGATTTCCGGGAACTTATAGAGAACGAGTCTTCTGTATCTAAATATTTATCACTTGCCGATCTGGACACACTTTTTGACTACAGTTACTATATGAGGTACGTAGATGATGTTTTTGAGCGTGTGGGGCTTGGTGAGGGCGTTTAGAATCATTATCAAATAACAAAAAAGTGAAATACAATGGCAAATCAATCTTTTTCGGTACTTATGGAGACGAATCTTCCGAATATTCTTTATAGAGGAAAGGTTCGAGATACTTACGATTTAGGATCTGGCAGACTTTTGATGGTAGCGACTGATCGGATATCTGCATTTGATGTGGTTCTACCAACTGGTATTCCAAATAAGGGCAAAATCTTGAGTAAGATGTCAAAGTTTTGGTTTGAAAAAACTGCTCAGGTTGTACCTAATCATCTGCTTGCGATGGCAGATGAAGCGGATGCGTTACCCAAAGATTCACCTTTAGGCGAGATTTCTGAAACTATCGCTTCCCAAGCTATGGTGGTTTCTAGAGCTGAAAGAGTGGATATTGAATGTATAGTTAGGGGCTACTTAGCAGGATCTTCTTGGGCTGAATATAAAAGACAAGGGACTATTTTTGGTAAAATGGCTCCTTCTGGGCTTAAAGAGGGGCAGATATTTTCGGAGCCGCTTTTTACTCCCACTACTAAAGCAGACGAAGGGCACGACGAAAATATTAGTATAAAGGAAGTAGAAAACCTTGTAGGGGTATCAGTCGCGCGCGAGCTAGAAGAAAAGAGTATTGAGGTTTATTCATTTGCTAGAGATTTAGCCGCACGACGTGGCATTATTTTGGCAGATACCAAATTAGAATTTGGTTTTGTGAATGGTGAACTTATCTTGATTGATGAAATATTTACACCTGATTCCAGCAGATTCTGGGATGCTCGTGGATATGAGCCTGGCAAATCCCAACCAAATTTTGACAAACAATTCGTAAGAGATTGGCTGGATGATAATGGTTGGGATCACGAACCTCCTGCTCCGGAATTACCAGATGATGTAGTCATCAAGACAGCCCAACGATATGAAGAAGCCCTTATTAGGTTGACTGGTCAACCTCTTGGATCATAGGAGGAAATAGGTGCCTGAAAGCAAAGGAAAGAGACGGGAACGTGGTAGTAGGCATTCCGCCTCTGCGAGAGCCCAAACAATCCGAGATGGAGGTACGCGACATAAGAAACGAGACCATAAAGGGATTATCCTATATGTGATCTCCGCTGTAGTGGCCGTGCTAGTAATTGGTAGTTTTATCATAAGTGGAGTTGTTGGTGGGACTGGGAATAATAAGGCAAACGAAGATAGAGGAGACGGCCAGAATATAGGACAACGAATCACAATATTGAACTCTCCTCATATTCCAGTAGGAGATGTCTCAACAGCTCGATATAACTCGGTACCTCCTACTTCCGGACCCCATTGGGCTACCAATTGGGCAGCTTGTGGCATATACGATAGTGAGGAGGAACTACCTGATTCTCGTACGGTACACAACTTAGAACATGGCCAAATAATCATACACTACAATTTATCAGATGAATCTAAGATAGATCGCCTGGAGGCCCTAGCGAAAGATCTGCCCGGTAGACGAAATTGGTTAATAATGCGTCCTTACAATCAGATTCAAGAAGGACAAATTGCATTGACTGCTTGGGGTTGGCTAGACAAATTTGCTTATGAGGAATTAGATAAGGAACGATTGGAAGCCTTTTACAATGGACATAGAAACAATGGCCCTGAAACTATTCCATGCTTGACCGCCGGCATGTGATATGAGCTAATGTTTTTAGCTAAGATAAGAGTTACTTTGAAGTCCAAGGTCAATGATCCTCAAGGTCATACTGTTTTGGAGAGCCTTAGAACTTTAGGTTTTTCTAATGTCACGGATGTAAGAATAGGGAAATACATTGAAGTTTGTGTAGATGAGGTGGATGAGAAGAAGGCCGATCACCAGATATGTACAATGTGTGACCAATTATTAGCCAACACCGTTATAGAAGAATTCCAGTATGATATCGAACCAATCTAATAGTGGAATTAGTGTGTTTTGTACTGAATAAAATTATACGATGAGTCTACGAGTACTGTTTCTAAGTCCGGTCCAATATCTCGTTTAATGCGTTTGCAAATCCATCCACTTCCCATCGTTGGCCTATGCTAACCCGTATGCAATCAGTCATCTCTGGATAATCGTAGCATCGGGTTAATATTCCTCTGGATGCTAGTTTATGAAATATATCCAGGCCTTTACCCTGAGGTAATCTCAGCATCATGAAGTTGGCTGCGGATGGTATGGGTGTTACACCAGGCAATGCCGTCATAAGATCGAAAAGTCTTTCTCGTTCGTTTATGACTGGAGTAATGCGGCTAAGAAGAAGTTCCTTGTCTTTTAGCGATGCTTTTAACGCTTCTTCAGCTGCCCTATTCATGTTATAGGGAGGTTTTATGGTCATCATTAGTTGGGCAATCTCTGGGTTCATTACCCCTAAACCTATTCTGAGGCCAGCCAATCCTGCCCATTTGCTGAATGTCCTTAGTACGATCAGGTTTGGGTACTTATCTATTAGGTCTATACAGGTTTGGCCACAGTATTCATGATAGGCCTCGTCAACTACTATTATAGAATCTAGCTTGAGCAACTCTAGAATTTGATCTCTTGTTGCTGGATTACCAGTTGGATTATTGGGATGTGCAATGAATACAACTTTAGTTTTATCATCCCATGCCTGTTTGATTTTCCCGATGTCTAGATCAAAGTTTGTGTCTCTGGATACCTTTATGATTTCGGCTTGGGCAAGGCGAGCAGAAAATCCGTACATTCCAAATGTGGGAGATGGTTCGATTATTTTATCTCCTTTACCAACAAATAGGCGGATGATCAAATCTATCAGTTCATCGCTCCCGTTTCCTGCCACTATGCAGTCTCTAGGTGCTCCGGTATAACCAGAAAGAGCATCTCTAAGCTCAGCCTGTTGAGGGTCTGGATATCTGTTGTACTGCTCAAAAGCACCCAAAGTAGGCCCAACCTTGGGTGAGGGACCATAAGAATTTTCGTTGCCATTTAGTCGTATCATTTGAGACGCTGGAATTCCAGTTTCAGATGATAGTGTTTCTACAGTACGTATTGCATCGTATGCCTTTGGAGCCCTTAAATGTTCTAGTACTAAATGTTTAACGTTTTTCATCAAACCCTCTATTTAGATTTTGTTTTATGATGTCCTGGCCCGGTATTTTTACCTAACATTTATGTTTCAACCATCTGTTAAAATTGGGTCTGTAGACGAGAAAAGGTTGAAACGGGTGAACCTATACCAAATTTCCATCTGATGGACTCCTAGATGGATTTCTATAAATAGTGTTTTATTAACCTCGTGGCCTGAGTGATCGATTCTTGGGTAAAGCGGCCAATGCAATCGGAAGGTAGTCTAGCATATATCCGGTCTAAGTTAATATCCAATGTGTCAAGAAATAGATCCACTTGTTTATTAGCGGTATCATCGTCCTTGTGTGATCGTTGTACAAGAAAATGGAGTCGTTCCCATGAGAAGGGTTGCCTAATATATTTACAGACCCACATCCTCCATTCTCGCAATAATTTACGAGAAATGAATTCAATTGTTACGTTATCCTCCGAATTTTCTAGAGTTACTAGTATTGGATTTGCATCATTCAGCAGGATCCTGGCTGCCCTGTCCACGTCAAGTTGTATGACTCTATCGGCAATAGTCGCTTCAACAGGGCTAGAAAAAGAGCTAATGTTTCCTAAGTAAGGTTGGTAAACCTGCGTAATCCAGGTTTCATCGAGTGCTAAGTGGCTAATATATCCTGCCAAAAATGCCCTAGTTTGCGTATTTGTGGAGGAAGCATGGTTGAGGTTAGGGTGTTTGTCAAACATTGCCCGAGTTCCGGATCCAATTTCTTTGACGTTTAGAGGAACGAAATGGGTGTGTTCCCTTGGCCACTTGGTGATAGCACGTATATCAGGTGACACCGATCCCAAAATAAAGGCGCCTTTATTAGCAGTTAAATCTGGATCGTCCACTGCAGCGATAGTTTCTGTAGCCATTCTGATGTGAGTCATTAAGTTTGGCATTGAACCTGCTGGGCCACCCTACGTTTATGTAAAGTATGGTGGCTATTGAATTTTATATACATAGATAATTGGCGAGTAAATGTCCAGTAGTGCGGCGAGAGACATTGTGTTTGTCGTGTAGCCGCACTACGAGTTGTATTATGAACGTACGCTAGGTACCGAAGGCCCTTGACGTAAACCCTGAACGTTGCTTGCTATATTACCCTTTGTCGTGGACAACCTTTTCGAGAGCAGCTAAGAAATCGTCAACTGTAGCTGTAGTCATTGGCGCAGAGACAGTCATTTCCTGTAGTTCACGTGCATACTGACCTTCTAGCAGCATACCCAGCATAAGTCTTCGACGCATTTCCTTGTCGAATTTCAAAATGTCTCGGTAGTTTCTGACTGGGTCAGGAGTAAGGTGAGCACTCGTGATGTTGTCTCTGTGTAGTATTTGGGCTGGGATGTCGGATTTGGAGAATATGTCTCCCATTCCTTTAGCCAATTTATCACCCAATGTTTTCAAGTGGGCGTAAACCTCCGGAGTAGCCTCTTCCATATGGGCTAGACCTGCTGCTAGAGTCATCGGGTTTGCCGAATAAGTCCCACCTGAGCTGATTTTATAACCTTTAGTTTGATCCATCATGTCCATTATTTCTGCTTTACCACCAAAAGCTCCTACTGGCATACCTCCGCCGACTAGCTTTCCCAAAGTGGTTAAATCAGGATCCACTCCAGCGAGTTCTTGGTACCCGCCGTATGCGACCCTAAGGCTTTTAACCTCATCCATAACGAATATTATTCCAAGTTCTTTGCACTTATCTGCTACAAATCGAACGAATTCGTGTGGTATATCGTAATTGCCAGCCTTTGGATCGTATAAAACGGCCGCAATGTCATCTTTATTTTCCCTTAGGATTAGGTCTACCGCTTCTGAATCGTTATATGGAAGAACTACAATGTTATCTACTGTGCTTTGGTTAATACCCATGTATTCCGCAACAGCATTAGGAGCTTCGTCGGTTCCCGCTGCATCGATGGATGGAGCTATACTCACTTCAGCATCATCGGTCGTTCCGTGGAATCCGCCTTCGAACTTAGCTATTTTGGGTTTCCCGCTGTACGCTCTGCATAGTCTTATCGTATTCATTAGAGCTTCGGTACCGGAATTTGTGAATCTAACACGTTCTATTGAGGGTATTCTTTTTGTAATGTGTTCTGCTATGGCTTTTTCAAAATTATTAGGGGCTCCAAATACTATGCCGTTATGAACTATGTGGTCTAATGCCTCTACTACTCCCTTTGGACTATGTCCAAGAATCATGGCACAGGCATTATTGATCCAGTCTACGTATTTGTTACCATCAACGTCCCACATGTAACAGTCGGCTGCCCGATTCATATACAACGGGGGGTTGTATCCCAAACTCTTCATTGCCCCACCGGGCATAAACTCTTTTCCACTTTCGTAAAGTTCTGCTGATTTTGGTGTTTTCTTTGCAAAGAGTGCTTCTAGAGTCGTCAACGACTTAACCATAAATGTTCCTCCTTTCCATTTCCGAAAGACTTTTTATTTACATCATTATTCTTTTAGGGACAGGGGCATAATATTACCAACGTCATTATGATGCAAGCTTAAGTATCGGTGACTATCAGTTTTTCTACCAAAGATGGCATGATGCTGTCGTCCGCGAGAAGGACGTTCTGATTAACCATATCCAATAGCTGTTGATTAGAATATCCTAATATATCTTGAAAAATCTCCGTCGAATGTTGGCCTATTAATGGAGCTGGACCTCGGACCCCTATGTTAGACGATTCTGTCCTAAATGGTGAATTCATGACGGAAACATTGCCCAAGACCGGATCCTCAACTTGAGCGATTAAGTGGCGCTCTTTTGTGTGCATGTCCTCCAGCATTTCTTTCCATGTTCTCACACGTCCACACTGTACCCCACCTTGGTCAGCAAGGAGTTCCTCTACATATTCAACTGAGGTAAAAGACATTACCCAGTTGCCGACAATTGTTTCTAATTCATCTCTGTTTGTCATGCGTACTTCTCTACTCTTAAATCTCGGATCTTCCGAGAGTTTGGGGTGCCCCATAGCTCTCGTCAAGTTCCTCCAGCCGGGGTCAGTTGAAGCGACGATGGAAATCCATCCGTCCTTTCCCTTAAACAGATTTCCAGGGATTAGGATAGGCCTACGGTTCCCATACCGTTTTGGTTCGAGTTTTCCTTCGGTAAGAAATAGATATTGACTGGCCCATTCGTTTTGCCACATTACACAGTCTATTAGAGCTACATCTATGAACTGACCGTTACCCATAAGGGTCCTTTCATAAAGAGCGGCGCAAATAGCACCGAAAGCATGTAAACCTCCCGTGGTGTCACTTAGTGACATGCCTGTGGTTTGTGGAGGTCCATCCGGTTCTCCCGTTAACGAGGCTATTCCGCTCATAGCCTGTATCACCATGTCGCCAGCAGGTCGATGAGCGAACGGGCTAGTTTGGCCGAAGGCGCTTATAGAACACAGAATAATCGATGGATTTATTTTTAGAAGATCCGAATATCCGAGCCCTAGTCTTTCCATTACGCCAGGACGAAAATTTTCTACTACTACATCTGATATTGCTGCCAACTCCCGGACAGCTTTCTGGGCTTGAGGATTTGCTAGATCGAGACTAATGTCCTTCTTCCCACAATTTTGTTGCATAAAGTATCCACTAATACCTTCGCTGGTAATAAATTCAAATTGGCGAGCTGCGTCGCCCCCCGGTGGTTCCAATTTTATTACTTCTGCTCCCATATCGGCCAAAAGTCTCGTGCAAAATGGGCCCGCTAATATTCTTGTTAGGTCAAGTATACGAATTCCGTGAAGAGGGCCGTTTTGATGAATGAGGTTATTCATAGTTATATCAAAATGCCCATATTTTCCAGAGTTTTCACTTCAGCTTCTGACATACCTAATAGCCCACCAAAAATTACATGATTGCTGGCCCCCATTTCTGAGCACCAACTGAGGTTACCGGGGGTTTTGGATAAGTGCAAAAATTGGTCTGGGTAATCGATGGGTCCTGTTCCAGCATAATCAACCTTGGTGTAGAAGTTCCTATCCCTCAAGTGTTTATCATCAAAGATTTCCTTCCCATTTTGTACTACACCACAAGGTATATTTCTTTCTTGCAACATTATCATGACTTTATAAGCGTCGAGCCCAGACGACCATTGATTGATGTATAGGTCTAATTCAGTTCTATGGATTAATCTTGATGCCATAGTAGCGAATTTACTATCTTCTAAGCGGGGTTCGTTATTAATGAGATGCTTAAGTGATGCCCATTGGTCCTCATTTTCAATAGATATGACGCACCATGAATTCTCCCCGGCACATTTATACGCGCCGTGTGGAGAAAATGTTTGATGACTGTTCCCTATTGGATAAGAGGCTCTACCGTTAATGAATTGCTCCAAGTAGTGTGGACCCATTACATAGGCGGTAGAGTCTATTTGGCTAAGTTCTATAAGCTGACCTCTGCCGGAACGAGTTCGATGTCTTAACGCCGTCATTATAGCAGTGGCACCGAATGCTGCACTTAGGTAATCTGGTACCCAGACCGGAGGTGCTGTAGGAGGACTGTTGTCGGGATAATCCCACACTGAATACATTCCCGTCATTCCCATTGCGACGGCAGCAAGTCCGATGTAGTCTTTATATGGGCCAGTTAATCCAAAACCTGGTAGTCGTAACAAAATAATATTTTTCCGCAAAGCACAGAGATTGTTGTAGTCGAGCTGCCATTTTTCCATAACCCTAGGGCTGAAATTTTCGACTATTACGTCGCAATGAGGCACCAACTTTCTGATCAAGTCTCTACCTTGTTTGGTTGCTAAGTTAACGGTAATAGATAATTTATTTCGGTTAACATCCGCGAAAGTGACCT
The DNA here is from genome assembly GCA_964439905.1 of uncultured Dehalococcoidia bacterium. Taxonomy (GTDB): domain Bacteria; phylum Chloroflexota; class Dehalococcoidia; order Lucifugimonadales. The sequence continues at coordinate 25,857 of CAYTPK010000008.1, read as the reverse complement.
TTTGCTGTAGGCTTATCCTAGGATCAGTTTTCGCTGAAGTGCGACCGCGCTGTTGATGAGCGGATGATTCAACTTTGATGACTTCTGCTCCAAATTGTGCGAGTAGTTGGGTTAGAACCGGGCCAGCTATAGCTTGGCTAAAATCCAAGATACGAATGCCCGAAAGGGGCAGAGCGTTATTGTGCGGGCTGCTAATCGTTGAATCATTGTGAGTAGTGTTTAATGACGACAATATTTCTTCCGTATGTTGTCCCAATCCGGGATCTGCCCCTCTAACTAATGCTTTGGTTTCACTAAACCTGAAGGGAGGTCTGACCATAGGTACTAATCCAAAAACTGGATGGTCTATATGGGAAAAAGTTTTTCTGGTTTTTGTATTGGGATCATTTAAGAATTCCTTCGGGGTATTGATAGGGGCCACAGTTATGTGTCGGTCTTGTCCATCGTGAAATAGCTGGGATTTTGTCCTGGTCTCAGTAAACTCAGTGGTAAAGTGTTCGATAAGATCTCTATTTTGTATCCTTAAGTGGCGGTTTTCCCAGATCTGATCGGTTAACGCCTCAGGATTTCCTATCCAATTCACGAAATTGGTCCAATGACTAGTGGGGATTACAACGATATGACAGAAACCATCTTTTGCCGGATAAACCCCATATGGCATACCTCCACCGATAGGTGTGCGACTACCCTCTCTTTCAAGTACATTAGCATTTGAAGAGTAGTTGACGGCAATGTGTTGCATAGTCGACTGGGTCTCTTGGCATGAAATCTCGACTCTTTGTGCGATACCATGTTGTTCTCTGTGGTGGATGGCGGCCAATGTGCCAAAGGCTGCATAGGCAGATGCTAGTTGATAGGCTTGTTCACATGGCTCTGCTAGTGGTGGTTTGGTTTTTTCTCCACATAGATACATTAGTCCACCCATCGCAGAGCATACGATTCCGGATCCCTTGTATAGCGAATGTGGTCCCGTAAGTCCAAAGTTAGTTATTGATGTAATTATTAAGCGAGGGTTCAAATTTTCTAGGAGATCGTAACTCATGCCCATATTTTGCCAAGCGGTCTGTTCTAGAGAATCTATAAGAGCGTCTGAGGTTTTCACTAATTCGAGGAAGATCTGTTTGTCCTGTTTATCGAATAGGTCAAGGACCACACTCTTTTTTCCTGAGTTAAAATATGCAAATTGTAGTCCAGGGTTTCCGCTTTCAACTCCATGGGCAAATGGGGCGAGAGTACGACTAACATCCCCAGTTGGAGGTTCAATTTTTATGACCTCTGCACCCAAATCCGAGAAAAGTCGCCCACATAAAGCACCAGCTTGATTAGCCAAGTCCAATATTCTCAGACCGTCTAGAGGGCCTGGGTTAGTTATGTTCTTGATGGCAGTTCCACCGTTGCACCGCCGGTAATGGTTTGTTCGTGGCGTTGATCCTTACCCCAGAGTTCAATTGTAACTAGGGATTTATCGCGGATCCTTTCTTTTTTTGATACTCGACCTTCTAACCAATGGGTGTCTCCGACTAAGTTAAATCGACGGACCTCACTCCAGAATTTGCGTATAAATCCTTCGTCACCCATCCAATTCGTTACTACTTGACAGAGCCAGGATACACGCTGTGGGCCGAAGTCATACGACGATGGTACCCCGATTAGTTGGGCGAATTGTGGATCCCAGTGGACACGTTCGGACGTGTCTGGGATGCCAGAATCGTTGGTGATATATGCCATGGGATGCTTTTTGTAATACTCTACACCTAGTTTGTGGGCATAAGTAAATGGACGAAAACCCCATCCTATTTTCCACGCCACGTTATCCGTGACCCGTAAGGGTCCCTTAATCACCGGAGTTAACTTTTCACCTACGGTCACATCATCCCAAAACCGCGGATCACGACCGCGTATAATTTCCTTATCATATTCAGAGTAGATCTTTTCTATTTCGGAAGCGGTATAGCTGGCGGGGTGTAAATCTTTGTGTTTGTTCTTTTTTCTTGCGGTATCCCGTTCAGTTCGCATGTGCCATTCTTTGACATGGGCCAAAATTAGGTTTTCTGGGATATTCCTGAATGTGTAAGTGTGTTCTTGTAGAATCGATCGGGCTGCGAATCTGGTGTTTTTGGGCTCCATGCCAGTAAGAGCTACTGTACCTGATATTTTGGTTCCTGCTGTCAATGGGCGGTGAATTTCGAAGGACACCCCTGCCCACATTGCGTGAATTCCTTTAAGGCCTTGTGGTGCCCCACGCCCGAAACAGGAGAAAAGAAATGACGGCGGAGCAACAGGACCACCCCATATGGTTGAATTAGCGTATTCCTCGTCTGAGTATAACGGGTTTATATCTCCAATTCCGTGTGCAAAATGACGAATGTTGTCAAATGAAATATATCGGTTGAAAGGGTCTCGGGCTTCTACTTCTAGGCCCAAGAGTCTATTCATACGATCCAATTCTTGGTTTGATATTTTAGGAAACTGTTTTTTCAACATGCGTGAATCCAATTTCAGTAGGCTAGATCATGGTAGCAAGTCGAATTTTGGGAGTCAATTTATATGGTATATACGAGAGCGCTCAAGCATGAAATGTACCATAGTCACCTGTGATGGGTGATATTTTGCACAATATTCTTAGTACTACCGTATGATAGGCCAAATTGTACAATTAAGTTGGCTACGAATCCTATTCTAAATCCTGGGTCTGTTATAGACAAAAATCGTGCCTATGGTAATATGTTAGCCCAAGGCGCATTCGTCTAGTGGCCAAGGACACCGCCCTCTCAAGGCGGAGACCACGGGTTCGAATCCCGTATGCGCCACCAATAGTTTCTGCGATCATAGGTAAAACCTCACGATTCAGAGATTATCTAAGGAGTTAGTAGCCACGTATAGATTACTAGATGCCGAGTGGTGTAGTGGTAGCACACATGACTCTGAATCATGTAACCCTGGTTCGAATCCAGGCTCGGCAGCCAGCAATGTAGAGAGGCCTATAATTCTCGGGAAACACTGTCTATCGTTGTTTATTGTTTCTGTAACTTGTGGTTACATAGAAAATCTAGGAGTCCAATAGGACAAGAAGCGATTGCATACTAAAACCCGGAGGTTATAAAGAAGATTCGGTGTTGTTCTCTTCTTCTTCTTCTTCTTCTTCCCTTTGAATGTCTCCAACCTTGGAGGATTTCAGAAGTGGTCTCCAGCTGGTTTTCCACCACCACCTGATCCCTATTCCAAGGATTATGAATCCAATTAATACAATTAGTATTGATATAATTTGGGGCATTAATTGATTATATATAAAAAAGATATGAGTTCAACGAATTATTATCCTGTTGGAATCTAGTAAACTAAATTTATATGGATTTCATTACAATAATCATCTATTATGGTTTTCTTTGCAGGTGATTCCAATGTTATCAAAATGTGGAGTTTTGATCGGGGTTACATTGGGCGGATTAATAGGGATCAGGTCGATTTTCTCTGATCCAGATTCAGACCCAAATATCTTGGAACTATTGTTGCCATTGATTTTTTGGTCTTTGATTGGATGCCTTGTAGGCCATTTGGTGGATCGATTAATAAAGGCTTTTGATCGATATATATCTGAGCCTAAATATCCAGGACCACATTAAATTCTGTGTTGAGGTATTAGAATGGGAAAACATGAGTTTGTTTGTACTAAATGTCGTTCCACTACCTATAAAACAGGTGAGTTGCGAACTACAGGATCAGGGTTATCCAGGTTTTTAAATATACAAAACCAGAAGTATTCAACAGTTGCTTGTTCAGAGTGTGGGTATACGGAATTATATAGGACAGATGGTGGAAGAATGGGTAATATCATCGATCTGTTTACAAACTAGAAACGCCCTGGTCAGCGATAGATTTTTCTACTATATGATATACATACGAGTAATGGTGGGGATCAAGGTATTAACTCTTGTATAACGCCCTGATTTATGGTGAATACATTAGATTGAGACATAAAATCTTGGTCGAATGAGTCTAGGTCAGTTGATGTGATTAACGTTTGTCCGCTTTTCAAGGTCTGATTTAGAACCATGTCTCGGCGTTGCTCGTCAAGTTCGGATAGGACATCATCGAGTAATACGAGAGGTGGATAACCCCTAAGATCTTCTAGAACTTTTGCTTCTGCCAGTTTCATTGATAATGCTAAAGTTCTTGCCTGTCCTCTCGAAGAAAACGGTCCCATATCTATCTCATTAACTAGTATTCCCAAGTCGTCTCTGTGAGGTCCTAAAGTAGTCATGCCTCTTCGCAAATCAGCTGTTCGGGCTTCTTCTAGTGCAGTCAAGAATTCTGATTCTGATGGCATCTTTTGTATAGGAGCCCCTAGAGACGGTCTGTAAACGATGGAAAGATTCTCCTTAGAATTCGTTAAATGGCCCAGAATCTCGTTGGATATTCTGGATATCTTGTTGATTGCATCAAATCGCTTGCCCATTAAAAAAGACCCTTCTTTAGATAGGCTAACGTTCCAAAATTCCAACTCATGAATCTCTGCTCGTTGGTCTTGAATCAACCGAAGAAGCTGATTCCTTTGTTGTAGAATTTTTTGGTAGGTTTGTAGTGCAACTAAGTATCCCTTATCAGATTGTGACAAAAGAATATCCATATACCTGCGACGGTAAGATGGAGATCCTAGAACCAAGTCCATGTCATTTGCCGAAAAAAGGACTGCGTTTATGGTTCCAACTAAATCAGAGGCTGAACTTCTTATGCCATTAACCTTTATTTCTTTGCGGACTGACTTGAAATTCGAGTTTGAATATGCCTGATTTGGATATATAGGATTATAGACTATGATTATACGGTTTGATTCATCTCCTGAAACAAACGATGCGTCTATTATGGTGTGTGCAATTTTGTTGCTTTGGCTATCCCAGCTTAAAACTTCCCTCTCGTTTTCTGCTCTAAAAGCTTTACCTATCGCGAGAATATAGATGGCTTCAAGTAATGAAGTTTTGCCTTGGGCATTTCCGCCCGAGAATATGTTCACACCTGGAGCTAGATTCAAACTCAAGGATCTAAAAATCCGAAAATTAGCCAAACTGAGATTTGTTATGATCAATCAAACCCACTTTACCATTCGATCACTCTGAAGTTTCTATAGCAGCTATTTCTGCTTCCAGAATATGTACATTGGCATGATCGTCCTTAGAAAGACTATAACAGCGTTCAAGATACAATTGAGCAAGTTTTGTTCCAGTTGATGACGCGTCTTTCGAAATTTCTATTATTACTGAAAGCTTGTAGTTTTCTGGCAGAAATTTGGCCAACTTTTGCATGTCTAATTCTGTGTCAATTTGTAGCTGTTTGTCTTCACCTTCGGAGGCGAAACGCATCCGAACCATCATCTTTGACAATTCGTTTAAACGATCAGCAGTACTGTATAGGCTAAACATGACCTCATTCACATCTGTGCCACCCTCCTGTGCGTTTAAATCCATATTTGAAGATGAGAATGTTTCTATGGGGTTTTGGTTGGTCCAGAGATCTGTGTAGGCTTGTGTAATCTCTCCAACAAGTTGCATAGAGGTTCCGACATCTTGTATAGATATGTTGCCACCGAATATTAGATCGTCACTTCTCGCTGTAGCCATTTTAAGAAGCACGTCGTAACTACCGATTTCTTCAGGGACAGGAGGCATGGGGAATGATGAGATTTCCTCCATTGGTAGACTTCCCATATTGGATGCTAGAAATGGTGGAACGTATTTTGCCATGTTTATGGGGAGAGGGAATACCACTATATAGGTAGCGTAAACGCGTTCTATCTCTAACGAACCCCTGAAATATATAAGGGCATGACCTTTTGGTTCTTCTTGATTACCTAATTCGAATTTTAGATCCATCTAGTAAGTATAAGACCCAGAAGCTATTGATGGCTAATTTCCTAGATGAGCGATTGCCTCGACCTCTACTCTAAGATCAGGTTGGGCTAAGGCTGAAACCACAACTAACGTGCTTGTGGGCAGCGTAGGGGCATTAAAGTACTCAGCTCTTATTTTGCGAAAATTATCCATGTCTTGGACATGAGTTAAAAACACAGTTAGTTTTACTATGTTTTCTAAGCCAGCCTCGCATAATTCTAGCAACCCTTTGATGTTATTGAAAGTTTGACGAGTCTGGGATGATATGTCCTCTCCGACCACGCTACCAGTACTATCTTTACCGACCTGTCCTGAAATATATACGATATTTTCTGTTCTTATTGCGGGGACAAAGCCTCTAACTTGACCTTGATTTTTTGGATCCACTCTATCTATTGGCATATGGCACTCCTTTATGCTGAGATTGGTGGCAACTGTAGGTTAGCTTCCAATTTTGGTCAAGCAAAGTTTGCCGTGTCTGTTATTCATTGCAAAATATTGAGAGATTAGTTGACATCATAGTATGAGTACTGTTAGGTTGTTTTCACTACATATGACTGTGATGGAGGTGTCGGTTTGGAACTGACCACATTAGCCGCGGATAAGATTAAAGAGGTATTGGTTGAAGAGAACGCGAAAGAATCGTCTTTGAGAGTTATAGCTGTACCTAACGATAACGGAAGTGTTCAGTATATGCTTACGCTAGAGCAAGAAACCCAGCCTGACGATACCCCTATGACGCTTGACGGGTTGAAATTCTTGGTCGATTCTGAAAGTGCGCCATATTTGGAAAAAGCAACAATAGATTTTGTAGAAGATCTGACGAGAGCAGGTTTCATAATAAGCAATCCCGATTTCCCAGCTCAATCAGGCTGTGGAGGAGGAGGATGTGGATGTGGTAGCGGTGGTGGTGGTGGATGTGGTAGTGGAGGGTGCGGCTGCGGTTCCTAAATTGCCGTATCCTACGGATACTATTCGATATGAGTATCTAGTCACCGCTTATGTAGTGGTACGCTGTTAAGGCAGCTGTAATACCGTCTCCTACTGCGCTACCGAGTTGGCGCTCCGAGTGCGTCCGAACGTCTCCGCATACGAAAACTCCTGGGATATCAGTCCTCATTTGTATGTCAGAATTTATGTGGCCCAATTCGTCTGTTGGGAGTATGCCTTTTAGGAATTCACTGTTCGGAATAAACCCTATGTATATAAAAGCACCGGCTGCAGGAAACTCATAAGAATCCCCTGTTTTCAAATTCCTAGTCAACACCCTATCCATTAGATCTGCGCCTCTAAATTCTTCTACCACGTGGCTCAACAATAAATCCATTTTGGGATTGGCTAGAGCACGTTCTTGGAGTATTTTACTTGCCCTCAGTTGGTCTCTTCTATGAATCACGGTTACCTTTTCGACTATACCCGTCAAATAAGATCCTTCATCTAAGGCTGCATCTCCTCCGCCTACTACAATTACTTCTTGGCCTCTAAAAAAATTAGCGTCGCACACGGCACAATATGAAACTCCTTTTCCAGAGTAGTTCTCTTCTCCAGGTATACCTAGTTTTTTGTGAGATCCTCCAGAGGCTATGATAATTGTCTTAGCACAGTAAGAGTTTTCGGATGTGTGAACAATTTTCATGGATTCTTCTAATCGTTCCACTGCTATTACTTCTTCATATTTCAGATCGGCACCAAATCTTCTGGTCTGTTCTTCCATCATTATGGATAAGTCTGGGCCCTTTATTCCTTTGGGGAAGCCGGGGTAATTTTCTATCTCGTCAGTAACCAGGATTTGCCCTCCGAATCCGATTTTTTCTATAACTGCAGTTTTCAACATAGCTCTAGATGAATATAAACCAGCGCTTAGTCCCGCTGCGCCTCCTCCAATTATTAGTACATCATATTGTTCCATGCCTACTCCTCTCAATAAAGATTCATATTGTTGGTTATGCTGAGTTTTCCATGAACGATTGTGCGGTTATCTCGAGTCCTTCGACAATGGGAACCTCAGGTTCCCATCCCATCCCTTGTTTGGCCTTAGAGTAGTCGAGACTAATTTTCCAGACATCTCCTGGGCGCGCTGGCGCGTAAACTGGGCTGCGTTTGTAATTGAATTGTGTGGACAGAATTTTGAAGATGTCGTTTATTGATGACCCTACACCGGTGCCAATATTGAATGGACCAACGATACCTTCTTTCATTGCTATTATGTTCGCATTAACAACATCGTCCACGTAGACAAAATCTCTCTGTTGTTGTCCATCTCCAAAAATTTGGATTGGTTTTTTCTCGGCCATAGCCTCAGAAAATATTGCTACAACTCCGGCCTCTCCACGCGGATCCTGTCTAGGCCCGTAAACGTTTCCATATCTTAACGCCACGAAGTTTAATCTATATAACCTTCGGTACAACGCCATATACATTTCACATGTATATTTTGAGAGCCCGTAAGGTGATAGCGGTATTATAGAATGATCTTCAGAACACGGTGTGAGGGCAGGGTCTCCATATAAGGCCCCTCCAGTTGATGCGAAGATAAATTTATCTACACCGTATCGTCTGGCTGCTTCAATCAGTTTGATAGTACCAGTGATGTTAACTCTAGAGTCTTTGATTGGATCTCTAACAGAATTACTAACACTGATTTGTGCGGCATGGTGAAAAACGAACGATGGTTTTTCTCGAGCAAAAATCTCTTCAACCGCAGATTCATTTATATCTGTATGGTAAAAGCTAACCCCTCTAGGTACGTTCCTAAGCTTGCCTGTACTTAGGTCATCGACTACTAGCACTCTGTACTCGAGCTGAACTAATTTTTCGACGATATGGGAGCCGATAAACCCCGCTCCACCAGTTACTAGGACCGATTTGTTTGTTACCACTGGGAATCCATGTTTCTTAATCTATTAACCCTTTCCGAGGTTGGAGGGTGAGTTGAGAAAAGTTTCAGCATAGCACCACCGTTCATGAATGCCAGAGATTGTCCTTGTAGTGGTTCGACTATGAACATATGTGATATTGCTTGGTTGGATTCCATAGGAACTTGCTTGGATCCCCGATCCAGTTTTTCCAGCGCGCTTGCCAACGCTTCAGGGTCTCCACAGGTTTTAGCTCCTGTTGCGTCGGCCTGAAACTCTCTGGTTCTAGAAACTGCCATACGAACTAGAGTAGCTAAGAGAGGGATAACTATAGCCAATATGATTAGGCCTACTATGCCAAAAGTACTGGCGCCTCCACCCCTTCTGCCACCACCAAATCCGCCAAAAATTAGGGAAAACTTAGCCATCCAAGCGATCATCCCTATCGCGGACGCTACGGTTGCGACCATAGTCATAATTAAAGTGTCTCTGTTCCCTACGTGAGCTAATTCGTGGGCTATGACCGCTCCTAACTCTTGGGGACTGAGAAGGTCGATTATTCCTGTGGTCGCAGCTATGGAAGCTTTTCCTGGAGATCTACCAGTAGCGAAGGCATTTGGGGATTCATTTTCTATGATGTAGACTTTCGGCTTAGGAATACCAGCCATAGTTACCTGATGGTCTACGATAGCGTGCAGAGCGGGTTCTTCATCGCTGGTAGCTTCGCGAGCTTTCGTCATTGCAAGTGCTAATCTATCGCTGAACCAGAACGAAAAGAAATTAAATCCTATCGCGAATATCAGGGCAACAATCAGTCCTTCTAAACCACCTACCAATGCTCCGACAATAAGCAAGAGAATGCCCATAAATGCCATCAGCAGCATGGTTTTAATTGTATTCATAATTAACCTTTGTTATTAATTTCAGGATTGGCTCAGTCGTGAACTACTTACACTGTCCCCATTATATAAGTAGTCGTAATTAAAAAACAGATGGTATGTTTGGAATAGATCATAGATATCAGATTAGTGAAATCATCCTCCATTGGAGTGGAGTAATTTAACTTATGTATATAAAAGGGACGAATGTTCCGTTTGTTGTAACCGGTTCTCCGCAAATGATATACTCGGGATGAAATTTCGGCTAGGAGATCTCTTGGAGGACAGGAATTTTCCCACATGTCTTAAATGCCATTCAGGGCAGCTTGTTCCGCTTTCAGACTATGGTAATCATGGTGCAGCCGTCCACTACAAGGCTTGGGTATGTACAAGTCCAGATTGTTTATTCAATATAAAGATACGGAATGGCGACATTCACGTTAACGAACTCATTATTGATAGCGCTGGGCAGCCCAGAATACGCTGATACTGCTTCTAGATAGCTGTGTTGTAGGCAGGATTGTACTGATGTTGAGGTTGGATTTATCCATTCGAATGTAAGGTGGTTTATCGCAGTTACCATCGTATATTGGCAAGACGAGAGCAGCCACCTATATTATAAAGTCGATGCGTAACATCAAGAAAGTATCAATGGTTCGCACTAGCTTCGTACTGTTGGTAGTAGGTTTTGTCTTATTAGTAGTCGGATTATTATATTTTATATATTCGTGGAAAGCTCATTCGGACTTGGATTCTCTGACGGTTAGTTCTTCCGATAGACCATTTGCCCACGACCAAAGTCTTGTTAACAAAAGAGAAGTTGTAGATCCCAAAGATGACACGGGGCCCGAACCGGGAGAGATAAACCATGATAATTATGCTGATATAGTTCAGTCGCAATTAATATATCCAGGTGAAATCCTGAGTCCCGCATTATGGAGTAATCCCTTTCTTTCCGATAATAGATTGCCAGAAGAATCTACGTTAATGCAGGGATTTACACCATGGTCCAATGATGTGCAGACTAATCTATCACCTGATCGAGTGCCTGTTAAATTAACAATTAGTTCGATAAATTTGGATTCCGAAATAATACCACTTAGTATTATTAACGCTGGAGATAGTAAGTCATATGAAACCCCTAAAGATATCGTTGGCCATATACCAAAAACCTCTAACCCTGGCGGATTAGGATCGATGTGGCTTTTTGGCCATCTGGAAAGTCCTATTAGAGGTGAGGGCAATATCTTTAGCAGATTACCAGAAATTCCTGAATGGCTTCGTGAAGGTCGTCCTGTATATGCGTTAGTTGAAACCGTGGAGGCTTCATATTTGTACAGAATTACAGATACACTCGTAGTGTACCAAGATGACCTGCGGATTGAGGATATCGCAGGAGCAAGTATTGTGATGGTAACTTGTGTGCCGCGAATAGTTTATGACTATCGCTTGTTAGTGATGGGTGAAGTGATAGGAGTTAAGCACCAGGATATTGAATAGAAATAGGTATATGACTTTCCTTTAGATGTGTATCATTAACTTGAATCCCTAATAGTAGTGGGTTTTTTTTGTTTAATATCCTTCTGGGGATGACGCGTAAAAGAAAACAGAGTATTCTGAAACCCGGTATCATTTCCCGTCAAAGAGGTTTTTATGTCATTAGCAGAATCTAATTATCGCAAAGAACGAGATTCCATGGGTTCAATGGATGTTCCCAGTTCAGCATATTATGGGGCCTCAACTATGAGGGCGGTCATGAATTTTCCAATAAGTAATTTGCGCTTTTCTAGAACTTATATAAGATCCTTAGCTTTGATAAAGGGAGCATCAAGCCAGGCCAATGTGGAATTAGGATTATTGAGCAAAGTAATAGGAGATGCTGTCTCTGTGGCGGCTTTAGAGGTAGCTAGAGGAGAATTTGATCGTGACTTTGTAATAGATATATTCCAGACAGGATCTGGTACATCCACAAATATGAATGCTAACGAGGTTATAGCTAATAGAGCGAGTGAGCTGCTTGGATCTGGTCGGGGAAAAGGGAAAATCCACCCCAACGACCACGTAAATATGTGCCAAAGTTCTAATGATGTGATACCTACCGCTATACACTTAGCAGCGTTAATTGATATTGAAGAAAAATTAATTCCCAGTTTGAATGTATTGGAACGATCTTTGATGGATAAGAGCGAGCAGTTTTGGGATATAGTCAAGACAGGACGGACCCATCTGCAAGATGCTACGCCATTACGATTAGGCCAAGAATTTTATGGGTATGGTGGGCAAATTACACGATCTATTAAAAGGTTAAGATATGCCCAGTCGGAGCTGAACGAAGTGGCTTTGGGTGGAACAGCTGTAGGCACTGGGATTAATGCTCATCCGGAGTTTGCAAAGAGGGTTTGTACCCTTGTATCCGAGGAGACTGGTATAAAAATACAAGAGACTACAAATCACTTCCAGGCTCAGAATAATATAGACGCGATAGTTACAACCAGCGGTATCCTCAGGACAGTGGGAATAAGTTTGTATAAGATAGCTAACGATATACGATGGCTAGGGTCAGGGCCAAGGGCTGGGATCGGAGAACTAGCTTTGCCGGAAGTACAGCCTGGTAGTTCTATAATGCCGGGAAAGGTAAATCCAGTTATTCCGGAGTCAGTTATCCAGGTCGTTGGACAAGTGATCGGTAATGATACTGCCATATGTAATGCCAGTTACGGTAGTCTATTTGAACTTAACATGATGCTACCCCTTGCTGCGCACAATCTCTTGGAATCTATTAATCTGTTATCTACAGCATCCAGAAATTTTTCGGAACAGTGCATATTAGGTCTGGTTGCCACAGCAAACGGCCCCTTAATGGTCGAGCGAGGGCTTATGTTAGGAACTGCACTTGCACCAGCTGTGGGATATGATAAAGCGGCAGATATAGCCAAAAAGGCTTCTGAGACCGGTTCAACTATACGAGAAATTGCGCAGGCAGAGACTAGCTTATCTCCAGGCGAATTAGATCGAATATTGAACCCCGAGGAAATGACCCAACCTGGATTGGGTAGTGGAATAGGAGGCGGTTAAAGGCTCGACATTAGACTATGTTAAATAACTATTATCCATCACTGAAAAAAGTAAAAGAATTAGCCCGAAAAGGAAATCTGATTCCCATATATAGAACGATCAGGGCTGATTTAGAGACGCCAGTGTCAGCTTATTTGAAAGTGGCTCGGCCTCCTTATTCATTCTTGTTTGAAAGTGTAGAGGGAGGGGAAAGAATTGGCCGATTCAGTTTTATTGGTACAGAACCCTATCGGGTTTGTTCGACTGGACCAGGGACCGTTTTGGGATCAATAGATCCACTACTCCCGGTGGAACAAGAACTGGATAAGTATACTGTAGTCCCTGTAGATGGATTGCCACGATTGGATGGTGGCGCAGTCGGGTATTTATCTTATGACGTAGTTCACTATTTTGAACCCCGAGTCCCAAAACCAGAATCCAATCCGGTAGGGGTTCCAGAGTCGTTGTTCATGTTCATAGATTCGATGCTTATTTTTGATCATCTACAACACAATATAAAGGTCGTAAGTCACGTTCTGGACGATGGGAATATTGAAGAATCGTACAGAAAAGCTACTGACAAGATCGACCTATTAGTCGATCGGTTATCTAAATCATTAGATACAGATATAGGGAGAACAAAAGAGCAAGATAAACGATGCTTACCTGGGGATTATGAATCTAATTTCACGAAAAACAGTTATATGTCTATGGTAGAAAAGGTAAAGGAATATATTTACGCTGGAGATGTAATCCAGGCGGTTCCATCACAGCGACTAACTAGACCCACTTCGGCACCACCTTTCGAGATATATCGAACGTTAAGGACAGTGAACCCATCCCCCTACATGTACTATCTTAATCTAGATGGATTTCAGATTGTTGGTGCTTCTCCAGAGATGTTGCTTCAAGTCGAAGATGGTAGGATAGCCACACATCCTATTGCAGGAACCAGGAGAAGAGGAAAAGATCTGGCAGAAGATAGATCTCTCGAGGAAGAATTGGTGAACAACGAAAAGGAACGCGCGGAGCACATAATGCTAGTCGACTTGGCTAGGAATGACGTTGGACGAGTGAGCCAGACTGGTAGTGTAAATGTGCCCAGGCTTATGGGAGTTGATCGGTATTCCCATGTTATGCACCTGGTTTCAAGGGTGGAAGGATTACTCAGGCCCGACTACACTCCCTTTGATGCTATGAGGGCTTGTTTTCCTGCGGGCACATTGTCAGGGGCCCCAAAAATTAGAGCTATGGAAATAATTTCTGAAGTAGAAGGAGAGCAGAGGGGCCCGTATTCTGGAGCAGTTGGCTATTTTAGCTACGCGGGAAATACGGATACAGCCTTAACTATTAGGACATTAGTATATAAAGATGGTGTGGCCTATATACAGGCAGGAGGAGGGATAGTTTCCGATAGTAAACCGGAAGCCGAATATGAAGAAACACTACACAAAGCTGGAGCTCTATTAAGAGCTATTGAAGATGCGGAAAGTAGGGAAGTATAGAGCGAATTGTGATATTACTCATAGATAATTACGACAGTTTTACGTATAACTTATACCAGTTTCTTTCCGAACTTGGAGCTGAAGTCGAAGTGGTTCGTAACGACAAATTGTCTATCGACGATATATGGAAAATGAATCCAGACGGGATAGTTATATCCCCTGGGCCGTGCACTCCGTTAAAGGCTGGTATCTCCAATGATGTTGTATCAAATATCGGTGGCCATATACCTCTTTTAGGTGTGTGTCTAGGCCATCAATCTATTGGATTTTCATATGGTGCTCGTGTGGATGTGGCCGAAGAAATAATGCACGGGAAAACATCGCTGATTTACCACGACGGTAAGGGAATGTTTAAGAACCTAAAAAACCCATTTGAAGCCATTCGTTATCATTCTCTAGTGGTTTATAAAAAGGATTTGCCAAATGAACTCGAGATTTCTGCTGAAACTGAAAAAGGTTTGATAATGGGACTGAGGCATAAGACTAAACCTGTTGAAGGCATACAGTTTCATCCTGAATCTATCATGTCAGAGGAAGGTCATCATTTGTTGCAAAACTTTTTAGACCAAGTGAAGGAATGGAGGTAGGGAGTGAGAATACACGACGCGATTGAGAGCTTGGTTCAGGGACAATCCCTAGATAGGGATGCTTCCGCAGATGTGATGGCTCAAATAATGGAAGGCCAGATATCAAACGTTCAGATAGCGTCGTTTCTAACCTCACTCCGAATAAAGGGGGAAACTCCGGATGAGATAGCTGGAATGGCCTTGACCATGAGGAATCGTTCTCTCAGAGTAAGTGTTCCAGGGGATTTAGTTGATACTGCGGGGACGGGTGGTGATGGTAGCGGAAGCTTTAATATTTCTACAGCAGCAGCTTTTGTGGCAGCGGCTGCAGATCTCAAGGTTGCCAAACATGGGAATAGGGCAGCTTCGGGAAAATGCGGAAGCGCGGATTTACTGGAAGCAATTGGATCTAACATAGAGTTATCACCTACGTCTGTTGAGAAGTGTATTAACGATGTTAATTTTGGCTTTATGTTTGCTCCTATATTTCATCCTGCTATGAAGCACGCAGCCCCTGTTCGAAGAGAATTGGGAATCCGTACTGTGTTTAATGTCCTTGGACCATTGACTAACCCTGCGATGTCCGGGTATCAATTGTTAGGTATCGCAGATAAATCCTTAGGAAGAAAGATGACCGAAGTGCTTCAGTTAATGGGATCAACTCACTCAATGGTTGTACATGGTGAAGACGGTTTAGATGAGATAACTTTGGGTGGCATAACTCATATTTGGGAGCTCTTGAACGGAGAAATTAATTATTACACCATATCTCCCGAAGATATGGACTTGGGATATGTTTCAAAAAACGCTGTCCGTGGCGGTGACGCACCGCACAATGCGTATTTGTTTAAACGTGTATTGAGTGGAGACCGAGGGCCTTTCCTTGACTTTGTGGCCTTGAATTCGGCTGCAGTACTATACATTGGCGGGCGTGTAGATACTTTAAGAGACGGTGTAAAGTTGTCATTTGAAATTCTTCGTGAGAAGAAAGCCCTGGAGAAAGCCCGCGAATATGTGGCTCTGAGCAAATCTCTGACGTAACATGCCAACCATACTTGAACGAATTATCCTTGCAAAGCGGAATGAGCTTGAGAATCAAAAATTGGCTTTGCCTTTGGCATCCATAGAACAAAAACTAGAAGGTATGGCAGTGCCCCTTAATCTTTCAGGAGCTCTTTTCGGAGATCGTATTAGGCTGATAGCAGAAGTTAAGAAAGCATCGCCATCAAAAGGTATTTTGATGGCTGAATTTGACCCAGTTAAGTTGAGTAAGATATATGTTGATAATGGGGCAGCGGCTATATCTGTACTAACCGATTCTCGGTTTGAAGGACAGCCATCCCATCTCAAATCAGTCAAATCTGCTACTAGTTTTACAAGGACTCCTATTTTGCGTAAGGATTTCATCTTTGACTCATATCAGGTTTATGAAACGAGGTTGTTGGGTGCTGACGCCATGCTACTGATAGTCTCAGTGTTATCTCAGACCCAATTAGTCCAACTTATGGAATTAGCCAGTTCATTGTGGCTTCAAGTGTTAGTGGAAGTACATAACGAAGAAGAATTAAAACGGGCCCTCGATGCAGGAGCCGAGATAATTGGTATAAATAATCGTAACTTGCATACTTTTGAGACTGATCTCTTAATCACTGAAGCTATAGCTCCCAAGGTACCTAGTGGAAAGATTATTGTCAGCGAAAGTGGTATCACCACCCTCGCTGACGTCCGTAGACTAAAACGGTCTCGTGTTGATGCTATATTAGTTGGGGAATCCCTGATTACCGCAGACGATGTAGGGTCCAAGGTAAGAGAATTAGCTTTGGGTAGGTTAAACTAAAGTATCATGGTTATAAAGGCAAAAATCTGTGGGTTGCAAAAGCTCGAGGATGTGTTGACTGCCATTCGTTATGAAGCAGACTTTATCGGATTTGTTTTTGTCCCGAATAGAAAACGAACGATAGATATTACAATGGCCTCGGATATTATCGGGCAGCTTAAAATCGATGGGCACCGTCGACCCGAAATTGTAGGATTGTTTGCTGATCAGTCGTTAAAAGAAGTTAACGAATATGTGAAGTTTTTAAATCTGGATAAGGCCCAACTGTGTGGAAACGAATCACCAGAATTTTGCTCAAGTGTATCTGTGCCTGTTATAAAGGCTATCCATCTACCTGAGACCATCCCTACGAATAAGGGAATTAATCAGATTATTGACAAGGTCAGTTGTTATGTAAATAACGGCCAGTTGATTTTACTGGATAGACAAGTGGATAATTCATATGGTGGTACTGGCAAAAGTTTCGATTGGAGTATTGCTTCTACGTTATCTGAAAAGGGATATGAGTTTATTTTAGCTGGTGGTCTAACGCCGCTTAATCTTGGACAGGCTATTAGTACCGCTCTTCCTTGGGCAGTGGATGTATCTAGCGGAGTTGAGACGAGCGGGAAAAAAGATTTTGATAAAATGCACACTTTCATATCTATAGCTCATGCTACCAAACTAATGGACGACAAGAATTGAAAACGACTTCAAAAAATTCACCTGACGAATATGGGAGATTTGGTAAGTTCGGAGGCAGGTATATTCCTGAAACATTAGTTTCGGCTTTAGACGAGCTCGACTCAGCATATAAGAAAACGAAAACAGATCATTCGTTTCAGACGGAATTATCTCAGTTCAACCGCACGTTCACTGGTCGCCCTACTCCACTATATTATGCGTCCAATCTGACACAGAAATGTGGTGGGGCCAAGATATTCTTAAAACGGGAAGATTTGGCTCATACCGGAGCTCATAAGATCAATAATGCGCTGGGCCAGGCGTTATTGGCCAAGAGAATGGGTAAGAAACGGATCATAGCTGAGACTGGTGCGGGACAGCACGGAGTGGCCGCAGCTACAGCATGCGCTATGATGGGGCTTGATTGCATAGTTTATATGGGGAAGGAAGACATAGAGCGTCAAGCTTTAAACGTATTTAGAATGAAATTACTTAATGCCGAGGTTAGGTCCGTAGACATAGGCAGTAAGACATTGAAGGATGCGATTAACGAAGCTATCCGGGATTGGGTAACAAATGTTGAGACAACGTACTATCTCCTGGGAAGTGCGGTTGGACCACACCCTTACCCAGAGATAGTCCGAGACTTTCAATCGGTTATAGGCCATGAATCACGAAATCAGTTAATGGATGAGATTGGAAAGCTTCCAGATCATGTTATAGCCTGCGTAGGAGGCGGTAGTAACTCGATTGGTATGTTTCATCCGTTTATAGGCGATGAGAGTGTTGCTCTAACCGGGGTGGAAGCGGGAGGAACAGACGATGATCACAATGCAGCTACATTAGTGAAAGGTCGGCCTGGTATCTTGCACGGAGCTTTGTCTTATCTGCTCCAGGATGCTAATGGGCAGGTTATTGAGACACATAGCATATCGGCCGGGCTAGATTATCCGGGAGTTGGTCCGGAACATAGCTTTCTGAAGGATTCTGGAAGGGCTGAATATGTGGCTGTGACAGATCGCCAAGCACTGGAGGGATTTAAAATCCTTTGTGAATTAGAGGGAATAATCCCAGCATTGGAATCCTCTCATGCGGTCTACTATGCTATGAATTTGGCTTCAAGTTTAAAATCAGATGACATTTTGTTGGTCTGTTTGAGTGGGCGTGGAGACAAAGACATAGATATAGTTTCAGAGTATGAAAAGAATTAAACAAAACGGATCATAACCTGTAATTAAATTCAAGTTTTTGATTTATTATCCCAGATGATATGGTTTTGCTGTTGGCCTTGAGATGCAAATATCTATTTGATCAAAGCAACCGTGCCTTGTGAGGTAGTAAATAAAGTATTTTTATGTCATGAGGGGGTCAATTCAGATGCGATATAATGAGAATGAAATGGAGCGATGCCCAATTTGCAGTTATAATCTACACCAGATCTCGTGCAAAAGAGTATGCAAAAATTGCGGCTTCAAGCGAGATTGCTCTGATTAAAAGTTTGAACTAATTTATGGTTAATTACATAGTTTTACATGAAATTACACCTCATCCGTTAAAAACGAAATACAAAACTGTGGGTAAATTTACCCTTAATAACGTTGACAGCCTTCTCTAATGTTGGTAGCATCCCTAGTCGCGCCTCAATCTTTTTCTAGGACCCGTTATGCCTACAATCAACCAATTAGTCAGAAAAGGACGAAAGAAGTCTATAAAAAAGACTTCGGCCCCTGCTATGCGCTGGATACATAATGCGTTGAAAAACAAGATAACCTGGAGCAAGGGCGCCCCTCAGAGAAGGGGCGTTTGTGTCATGGTTAGGACCATGACACCGAAAAAGCCCAATTCTGCTTTGAGGAAGATTGCTCGGGTTCGTTTGACAAACGGTTTCGAAGTGACGGCCTATATTCCAGGTGAAGGGCATAACCTTCAAGAGCACTCAGTAGTGATGATAAGAGGTGGAAGAGTCAAAGACCTTCCAGGGGTTAGGTACCATGTAATTAGAGGCACGCTGGATTGTGAAGGCGTACAGGATCGTAGAGGGTCCCGCAGCAAGTATGGTACTTCAAGGCCCAGGGGTGGATAGAGGTTAAACTGTGTCTAGAAGAAGAGCTGCAGAAAAAAGAGATTTAAGGCCTGATCCTAAATACAAGAGTGTTGAGCTAACACGCTTTGTTAACAAGCTAATGAAAAACGGAAAGAAGACCGTTGCCCAGAGGATCGTATATCATGCCTTGGATGTTATTGGCGAACAAACGAAACGTGAGCCAATGGAAATATTTAACCTTGCCCTTGATAATTCTAAACCGCTCCTAGAGGTTAAACCTAGGAGAGTTGGCGGCGCTACCTATCAGGTACCGGTCGAAGTGCGCGACTCTAGAAGCGAAGCCCTTGCCATGCGCTGGCTGCTTGGATCTGCACGAGCCAGAAAGAACATTCCTATGACACAACGATTGGCTATGGAACTCATGGATGCTGCGAAAGGCGAAGGCTCCGCAATCAAACGTAGAGAAGATATGCACAGGATGGCTGAAGCAAACCGGGCATTCGTACATTACAGATGGTAGGAGAAAGTGGGTAATTAGGCTCTAGCTAGGAATAGTTCATGTCCAGACAATCTGTAATGAAAAACGTCCGTAATATCGGATTTATAGCACACATCGATGCCGGTAAAACCACGGTTACTGAGCGCGTCCTCTTCCAAACGGGAGTTACATATAAAATCGGAGAAGTTGACTCCGGCACAGCCGTTATGGATTGGATGGATCAAGAGAGAGAAAGAGGCATAACCATAACCGCGGCCGCTACGACTTGTTTTTGGAAGGAACACCAGATCAATATTATTGACACCCCTGGACATGTAGATTTCACGGCTGAAGTTGAGCGCAGTCTACGAGTTCTTGATGGTGGTGTTGTGGTACTAGATTCAGTTGCTGGAGTCCAGCCACAATCCGAAACTGTCTGGCGTCAAGCGGATACCTATATGGTCCCAAGAATATGTTTTGTAAATAAAATGGACAGGACTGGAGCCGATTTCCAGCGCACGTTGAGTACTATTAAGTCTAGGTTAAAGGCAGAACCTGTGGCGATTCAAGCTCCAATAGGTCAAGAATCAGACTTCCGGGGTGTAATGGACCTTATGCATAGCAAATCTTATCTGTTTGGAGAAAACGGGCTTTGTGAAGAGAGACCGATTCCCCAAGAAATGGTAGATGAGTTTGCAAAATATCGTGATGAGATGGTCGAAAAGATAGCGGAAACAGAAGAATCTCTAATGATTAAATATCTCGAGGGCGAGGAGATTACTAAACAAGAATTGATCGATGCGCTAAGAAAAGCCACCATCGAAAGACATTTATACCCCGTTGTCTGCGGAAGTGCTTTAAGAACCATGGGAGTACCGTTGTTGCTGGATGCTGTGTTAGATTATCTTCCATCGCCTGACGAAATCCCTCCTACCGAGGGAATAGATCCTAATACGGATGAAAAAAGTTACCGAAAGGCTGACCAAACGGCTCCGTTGTCTGCTCTTGCTATGAAGGTAATGACCGATCCATTTGTTGGCCGCTTAGTTTACCTGAGGGTATATTCCGGTTCTGTGAAAGCTGGAGCAACGGTATATAACTCGACCAAAAAGAAACGAGAAAGGCTTGGCAGAGTTCTTCAAATGCATTCTAATCATCGAGAAGAAGTGGATGAAATTACTGCTGGCAATATAGCAGCCGCCATTGGATTAAAGGATACGTTTACTGGCGACACAATTTGTGATGCCAATAATCCAATAGTCTTAGAGCCGCCAAAATTTCCTTCTCCAGTTATATCTGTAGCGATAGAACCGACGAGTCAAGCAGAAAGGGACAAATTACTTGGATCCATGAGGAAATTAGCTGAGGAAGATCCCACATTTCTAATACGCAACGAGGTAGAAACCGGCCAGACAATAATATCAGGTATGGGTGAACTCCATTTGGAAGTTCTTGTCGACCGTATGAAAAGAGAATTTGGAGTTATCGCGAACGTGGGAAAGCCCAAAGTGTCGTATCGTGAAGCCATCACGAAAGAGTCCACGGCTCAGGGAAGATTTGTCAGGCAGAGTGGTGGGCGAGGTCAATTCGGAGATGTCTCCATTGAAATTTTCCCCTTGGAACGTGGCGAAGGATTTGTATTTGAAAACAATATACAGGGAGGGAAGATTCCCAGAGAATATATTCCAGCTGTAAAGGAAGGTGTCAGGCAAGCCTTAGATAATGGGCCTAATTTGGGGTTTCAAGTGGTTGATATAAAAGTAAAACTTGTCGATGGTAGCTATCATCCTGTAGACTCATCTGAGATGGCTTTTAGGGCAGCAGGGTCTATAGCGTTGAAAGAAGCGGTTAGGAAAGCCTCCCCTATCGTGTTAGAACCCATCATGGAAGTCGAAGTGGTAACTCCGGGAGAGTTCCTCGGGACTTTGTTGGGTGATCTCAATGGAAGACGAGGGCACATAAAAAATATAGAGGGAGACGATGACTTGCAACAGGTTAGGGTTATGGTGCCTCTGTCCGAAGTATTTGGATATGCGACTAACTTGAGGTCCATGAGCCAAGGTAGAGCCAATCACAGTATGGAGTTTAAGTACTATGATACGGTTCCTCAGCATATATTAAACGAGGTAGTAAAAAGTAGTAATTAATATGGTACGACAACCGGCACAAAAGATAAGAATTGTACTAAAGGCCTTTGATCATAAGTCTTTGGATCTCTCAGCTACTCAAATTGTCGAGACAGCTGAACAAACTGGAGCTAATGTAGCAGGGCCTATTCCCCTGCCGACTCATATACGGAGATTTTGTGTGATTCGATCTCCGCATGTTGACAAAGACTCCCGTGAGCATTTCGAAATCAGAACACATAAGAGAGTGATAGATATTTTAGAACCTACGTCTAAGACAGTTGATACACTGACCAGATTGAATTTACCCGCAGGAGTGGATATATCTATAAAAGTATAGATATATTAACGTTGTAATGATTCAAGCAATAATGGCCAAAAAAATCGGAATGAGCCAGTTTATAATGGAGACAGGAATTGTAGTTCCCATAACTGTCTTAGAAGTGGGGCCTTGTACCGTAACTCAAATCAGGACTAAGGATAAAGACGGCTATGAAGCGGTCCAACTCGGGTTTGATAAGACTTCGAAAGCATCCAAAAAGAAATCCAATAGAGCTCCTGTGTTTCGCTATAGGAGGGAAGTGACTGCGGAAAGTATAGACGGCATAGAGATCGGGCAAAACTTTGGCGCTGGCCTGTTTTCAGCGGGTGAAAAAGTCAATGTAATCGGTACTTCCAAAGGAAGAGGGTTTCAAGGCACGGTTAAGCGGCATGGGTTTGGAGGCCAGCAACGTACACACGGCCAGTCAGACAGATTAAGGGCGCCTGGCTCAATCGGCATGGGTACTACTCCAGGCCGTGTATTTAAAGGGAAGAAGATGTCTGGGCATATGGGTAATCGAAGAGTAACTATTAAGAATCTGGAAGTAATTAGTGTTGAAGAAGATAGAAATTTGATGTTTATCAAGGGTGCAATACCCGGAGCGCCAACCGGTTTGGTATTTGTTTGTAAAAGAGCTCAGACTAAGGCGGTGGCATAGATAATGCAGCTCGAATTAAGAAATACCGAGGGAGGAGTCGTAGGACAGGTCAAAGTGAGTGACTCTTTGATGGGGGTACCCTTTAATCCGTCTCTAGTACACCAGGCTATGGTTATGTATCAACTTAATCGTATGCAGGGAACTCATAGTTCTAAGACTAGGGCAGAAGTAGCTGGTGGTGGAGCTAAGCCTTGGAGGCAGAAACATACAGGGCGAGCCCGAGCTGGTAGTAATAGGTCTCCGATTTGGAGGCACGGTGGGGTCACATTTGGTCCTAAACCAAGGAGCCACAGAAAGGATATGCCGAAAAGGATGCGTTTAAGGGCATTCTTATGCACTCTTTCTCAAAAGGTCCGGGAAAACAAGGTTATAGTCGTAGAAGATATTCTTGGAGTAGATGGCAAGACAAAGAGCCTAGTGCGAGTTCTAGAAGCATTGGAGATTAAGGGATCGACTTTGATAGTTACCGAAGGTTCAGACGGAAATCTTATAAGCTCTGCCAGAAATGTGCCAAAGGTTTGGACCTTACCTATAAATTTGTTGAACGCAGGTGAACTACTTAAACGTAGCAATCTTGTCATTACGTTGAAAGCACTGGGCAAAGCCGAACAGTTTTGGGGTTCGAAAGAAGAGGTCGAGGTTAGCCCTATATCTAAGGCAGAACCTAAGGCTAAGGCGAAGGCTAAGGCAGAACCTAAGGCGAAATCCCAACCGCGTGGTCGTATGAGGAACGTTTAATCATGGAACTCCATGACATTCTTATAAAACCCCTTATAACTGAGAAGGGGACTATGCTACAGGAAGCGAACAAGTATTTATTTCAGGTTGCTTTGACTGCAAATAAAAATCGCATTAAAGAAGCGATCGAAAAAACTTTTGATGTATCTGTTGTAGACGTTAATATTTGTTGGAATCGTGGTAAGCAGAAAAGATTGGGCCCTAGAATGACTCGTACTCCCGATATTAAAAAAGCAATCGTCACTCTCAAAGATGGCGATAGAATCCAAATAATCGAGGGCTTGTAGTATGGCGCTGAAGATTCCAAGACCAACTACTCCAGGCAGAAGAAACGCTGCTCTGCCGACGTTTGATGATATCACCACAAACAAGCCAGAAAAATCTCTTTTACGCCCACTAAAAAAACATGCTGGCCGCAATGCCCAAAACAGAATCACAGTTCGACACCGTGGAGGAGGGAGTAGACGGCACTATCGTATTATAGATTTCAAACGAACTAAGGATGGTGTGCCAGGTAAAGTCGCGTCGATTGAGTATGATCCAAACAGAACAGCGAGGATTGCATTAATAAATTATGTTGATGGAGAGAAGAGGTATATTTTAGCTCCAGTGGGGCTTAGGGTTGGAGCAAAAATTGAATCCGGCGTCAATGCGGAGGTTCAGATTGGGAATTGTCTTCCACTTAGTCGGATCCCGACAGGAACAATTGTTCATAATTTAGAATTGATCCCGGGACACGGTGGTAAAATAGTCCGGAGCGCTGGTTCTGGTGCCCAGGTTCTGTCCGCTGAAAACGTATATGTCCTAATTAGACTTCCTTCCGGAGAGATAAGGCGTGTTCCCAGTAATTGCAGAGCCACTGTAGGTCAGCTAAGCAATGTAGACCATAAAAACATAATATGGGGCAAAGCAGGAAAGTCTAGGCACAGGGGTCGGCGTCCTACAGTAAGGGGTTCCGCTATGAATCCAAACGATCACCCACATGGTGGTGGTGAAGGTAAAGCTGGAATAGGCTTAAAACATCCTAAAACCCCTTGGGGCAAGCCTGCGCTTGGTTTCAAAACTCGGCGGAAACGTAAGCTCACGACTCTTATTGTAAGGCCCAGAGGAAAGAGGAGAAGATAGAATAATGTCCAGATCTGTGAAAAAAGGTCCCTATGTTGACCCAAAACTGGAGAAGAAGGTGTTGACCGCCCAAAATTCGAATTCGAAGGTCGTCATCAAAACTTGGTCAAGGGCATCGACTATAATGCCGTCAATGCTCGGTTTGACGATAGCAGTGCACGATGGAAGGCGGCATTTGCCAGTGTATATTACCGAGAATATGGTTGGTCATAAACTTGGAGAATTTGCTCCTACTCGGACTTTTCGGGGATATGGTGGAAGAACAGAACGGGCGTCGACTATAGGATAGATTATGGTAGCAGCTCAAGCGATATCTAAGAAAGTTGGTGCATCTCACAAGAGATTGCGACCTTTGATCAATATGGTTAAAGGTATGAACGTTAACGATGCGATTAAACTTCTTGAATTGGCACCGTCTCCTTGGTCTATATCTCTACTCAAGACTGTTAAATCTGCTGTTGCAAATGCAGAAAATAATCTATTAATGGATAAAGATGTTCTCAAGATAGTACGGATCAGCGCAGACCCTGCTACTTCACTGCGGAGATTTAAACCTCATGCAAGGGGCCGCGTAGGAAGGATGCATCGAAGGTCATCTCATATAACCGTTGTAGTCGATGAGGAGGTAGCTTAATTGGGACACAAGACGCATCCCGTTGGATTTAGATTGGGAATTACTCGGGATTGGAGCACTCGATGGTTTGTTCCCAAAGGTAGTCAATATAGGGAAATGGTTTTAGGGGATTTAACCATTCGGAACATTATCAAAGACGAATATAAGACATTTTCCGACGCCGGTATTGCGAAAGTCGAGATAGAACGAAATACTCAGGATATTTCGGTGAATATACACTCCGCACGACCTGGAATTTTGATAGGTAGAGACGGTGAAAGAGTAAAGAAACTCAGAGGAAGGCTTGAAAAAACGTCTGGGAAACGTATGCAACTTAATATCCTCGAAGTTACTCAACCGGAGATGAATGCCTATTTGGTTGCGCGTAATATAGCGGATCAGATAGAAAGGCGAGTTGCTTTTCGAAGAGCGCTGAGGCAGGGCATACAGAGGACGATGCAGGCCGGGGCTCTGGGTATTAAGATTATTGTAAAGGGTCGCATAAATGGG
>CAYTPK010000007.1:0-136848 GCA_964439905.1 uncultured Dehalococcoidia bacterium | reverse complement strand
CAATACCGAAGTTGATGAACTTTATGCAAACCTTTTAACACAACTTGAAGTGGTCCAGAATATACCATTTATAACGTTCCATGACTCATGGAATTATTTTGCAGATGCATTTACCTTAAATTTGGTCAGCACCTTCCAACCACCCGGCGAACATCAACCAAGCCCCAGATATCTCAAAAAGTTGCAAGATAAGATCGAACTCGAGGAAGTTCGGGTATTATTTTCGGAACCACAATTTCCTATTGACACCTTACGTTCCTTTGCAGATGATAATGACTTAGAGATCGGTGTGCTCGACCCATTGGGAGGAGTAGATGGTAGAATGACTTTTCAAGAGCTCCTCTCCTATAACGCTAATGCTTTAAGATCGTCTCTACTTGAAAAACAATGATGTCCCATTTCACAAAAATGGTATAAATATTGAAAAACAATATAGTTGAATACGACAACGTAACGGTCAACATAGGTAATAAGAAAATATTATCCGATGCCTCATGTTCCATACCCAGAGAAGCACTTACATTCTTGGTCGGAGAAAACGGTTCGGGTAAAACTACACTGGTAAAAAGCATATTAGGACTGTTACCCATCTCAAACGGTACTATAACTTTCAATTCTACAAACGGTAGCAAACCCGTCCTGGGTTACGTGCCTCAAAATATAATGTTTCCCACTCCCTTTAATCTTACTGTATCGGAATACTTGAAGTACGCAGCGCGGGTTCCTCGTAATAAAATCACAAGAGTATTAGAACGAGTGGATTTTCCTGAAACTCATTTTTCCAGAAACATTAATGAACTTTCCGGCGGGCAAGCACAAAAAATGCTCCTAGCAGCGGAACTGTATCGTAGCCCCGAACTTTTATTCCTAGATGAACCACTTTCCAACGTAGACGATTCTAGCGAAAAACACATCATAGATGTAATTTTAGATGTAAAAAACGAAGGCGTTTCTGTAGTAATCATCACTCATGATTGGCAATTCGTATCTTCGTACGGCAATCATGTAATCTGTTTAAACAGAAACTTTATTTGTGATTCCGGATACTGTGTATGTAAAAACTCACTTTCCAAGGTAAATATAAAAAACATCCAAAAAACTACACCTGACCCAAACAGCACCCACTCAGGTTATTGTTATATCGAAAATATTTAGAAAATCGAGAAATGGATTTAGTCGACATTATATCTACCCCTTTTATGCAGCGGTCATTCGTCAGTGCTATCTTACTAGCAAGCTTATTTGGCCTTTTTGGAACATTCATAGTTCCCAAAAGGCTCGGCTTTATGGCCGACGGAATTAGCCACGGATCACTGCTAGGAATTGCTCTCGGTCTGTTATTAGGTATATACCCAATTCTTTTTGCTATGGTTGTAGCAAGTCTTTACGGATTTCTATTATCCCGTGTTTCATCTACCAGCAATGTGACCCAGGATGGCCTTATCGGAGTGTTCCTTAGTGGTGGTATGGGGGGGGCCATAATCATTATGTCATATGTGCCTGGATATAAACCGGAGCTTTTTAGTTATCTGTTCGGAAACATATTAACCATAAATTGGACCGACATATATTTTTTGGCAGGGTTCGTTATCTTAGTAATTATTCTTTTTGTCTCTCAATGGCGTGCCTTAGTTATTACCACTATTCATAATGATCTCTCTCACGTGATAGACCTCCCAGTTGGCCGGACCAAATATTTTCTATTTATTGGCACATCCATAACATTGATAGCCGGAGTTAAACTACTCGGGGTCATACTGGTGTCGGCGCTTCTTATAATACCTGTTTTAATAGCAAATCAATTCGGGCAATCTCTCAAGTCAACATTTATTTTAACTCAGTTCATAGGAATCTCGTTTACATTAATAGGTATAGTGATCTCTTATGTAATGGATTATCCTACAGGGCCTTCAATAGCCATTTTATTAGTAATTGCTCTCATGATCGCGCTATTTTACAAGAATATGAAAATCAAACTTAAGCATTAATCGATTCAGGTAAAATCGCTTTATAGGCAGAATGATTAACGTTTGATCTCTATCATCTCTATCTCGAACGTCAACGCCTGTCCAGCCAGTCTGTGGTTACCGTCCACGTAAACAGTATCATCTACTATATCTACTATAGCGAACACCCCTCCATTCGACCCCTGTAGCATCTGTCCCACCTCTATATTAGGGGGGAGTTCTTCTTTATCTACCTCAATTACTAGGTCGGGCCTATGTAAACCATATGCGTCCTCTGGTTCCATTCGCTTTGTGACCGTATCTCCAACGGATAATCCTTTCAATGCTTGGTCGAACCCTGGTATAACTTGGCCCGAACCAACAGTGACCTCGAACGGATCTCTGTCTCGTGAAGAATCGAATACTTCTCCATCGTCCAGTGTCCCAGTGTAATGCACCTTTACAACATCACCGTTTTGACTTATTCGGGGTTGACCTCCACATTGAACAATTGAAAAACAGACGAACAAAAGTAATAACACCATCAATCGTCTATTAATCATGTTCACAAATTTCATACTCAATAAATCCCCTAAAACATCAATGTGGCATACCAAATGCGTCCGCAAGCATCTCGTATGACCTTACACGATGACGAAAGTCATAGCAATTGGTAACTATAGTTACATCCGTCGTATCGTATTCCTCAGCTAATTCCAATATCCTAGTGCGTACAAACTTGGAATCCCCATCAATATATCTACTACTCACCTGTTGAATGTATTTTTTTGCTCCAGGACCCAAGTCGAGTTCTAAAGCCTTTTCCGGGCTAATCATTCCAGGGCCAAGCCCGAGTCGGAGAACTTCCCGAGCTTTATTAATATTTCTACTAGCGCCAATGAATTGGGCTTCCTCCCGTGTGGGCGCACAAATAACTTGGAACCCTACATTAAGTTTGGGTTCGGGACAAACGGGGGACGGCTTAAATCCATTACGATAAATCGCAGCTGCTGTCGGGCCTTGTTCTCTGGTAGTACCGAAAAAATCGGCGAACGAAAACGGCAAACCCAATTCAGCAGCCAGACCCGCACTATAGCTGCTTGAACCAAGAATCCATATATCGGGAAGATGATCAGGGACCGGACCAGGCTGTGATCGTATTCTTTCGAATGGATGATCTTCTGCTAAAGTTCCCGATAAATACCCTATTAGATCTAAAACTTGTTGTGGGAAAGTTGATATATCCGCCTGCGGTTTCGGATAAGCAAGAGCAGCTGCTGTCAGTTGATCGCTCCCAGGGGCTCTACCTACACCAAGATCTATCCGTCCAGGGTAAAAAGATTCAAGAATGCTAAACCCTTCAGCAACTTTCAAAGACGAATAATGAGGGAGCATGACTCCTGCGCTACCAACTCTTATGGTCTGCGTGTTAGCAGCTATTTGTCCAATCAATATCTCAGGATTTGTACCAGCGAAATAGATAGAGTTATGGTGTTCTGCTACCCAAAATCTTTTATATCCCATACGTTCGGTAGCCTGGGCTAACTTCACGGTTTCCTGTAGGGCTACCGCTGCAGTACTACCCTGACGCATAGGAGTTTGGTCTAAAACGCTAAGGTTGATATGGTCCGACACGTATCTATTTTATCCTTTCTACTACAGATCTGACTGCATTTACGATTACATCATTATCTTGGTCAGTGGTGACCGTACTCAGTGCGCCCGCAGAAACTATTTGCAATAACACTCCTTCGTTCACAAGGCCTAAAAACAGGGCTTTTTTCATGTCTTGATCTGCTCTAAGCATAGACCGATAGTCCACGATTGTCTCGTTGGTGAAATGTATCCCAAATAGAGATCCAACTCCGGTTACATGAGCACTAACACCCAATTCATCAAACACGGTTTGTAGTCGTATACGAAGATTGTTGCCCATGGAATTTAGGCGATCATACACTTCAGGTGTCAGTTGGTCGAGAACAACTTGGCCAGCCGCTAATGTCATGGGATTTGCGTTAAATGTGCCTGCATGTGGAATCGTTGCTCCACCTTGAGTTGGATCAAACAACTCCATCAAATCCATTCGTCCGCCAAACGCTCCGACCGGAAATCCACCGCCAATGGTCTTGCCTAAGGCTGTGATATCAGGGTTGATATTCCATTCCACCTGAGCGCCCCCAGGCCCGATTCTGAAACTCTGTACCTCGTCATAAATGAGGATTATACCCAATTCCAACGTCAATTCTCGAATTCCTTTTAAGAACTCTATATCACCTGGCAGGTACCCAAGAGCAGAAGCCACAGGCTCCATGATCACACATGATATATCTGATTTATATTTCCTCAATAATTCTTCACTCTTTGCGAGATCATTGTAGGGCATGACAATTACCTCACGACTTACCGATTGGGGCTGTCCAGGAAATTCTGGGATAGAGGTCGGCCCATTAGGGTCTAGCTTCCAGGATGGAGGCCTTACACTTACCGATACATATTCATGAGAACCATGATACCCGCCCTCGAATTTCGCTATTTTATGTCTTCCAGTGAAAGCACGAGCCGCCCTTATAGCATTAAGAGTGGCTTCCGTACCAGAATTGCAAAACCTGACCGAATCCATTGAAGGGATTCGGTCGCACAACATTTCGGCCACACCAATTTGGATCTCTGACGGTCCACTATAGGCTGTGCCCTTCGCAGCCTGTAAATTTATCGCATCTACAATTAATGGATGAGCATGCCCCATAATGAGGCTGGTGGCATTAATCATATAATCAAGATATTTGTTACCGTCTACATCGAAAATATGATTTCCTTGCCCTCGATCGAAAAACGCCGGGTATGGATCATAGTAAGCAGTGCCTCGAGAACTGCCACCCGGCATAAAGCGAGAGGCTCTTTCTTGAAGGCTCTTAGATTTGGGTGTCTTGGAGATAAATTTCGTTATTTCTTGTTCAAGTTTCGATAAATCCATTAAGACCTCTACCATCTATTTTGGGTTTAACATCTGCGATAAAAATACCGCATGAATGGAAAACGTATATTCAATTCAGATCAGTTGCAAGGAGTTCAGTGAACATCTAACACATCTACTGCTAACGCTAACATTATCTTCGCTCCTGTCGTCAACGATTTAATACCAATCGATTCATCCGTCCCATGCATTCTATTCAATAATGGATCGTCAGAAGGATCCATCCCATTGAACCCATAGGTCGTAGTTCCCAAAGGACGCAAGAATCTGGAATCTGTAAATCCCGTGGCAACAGACGGGACCCAATTTAGATCTGTACGATTTAGGCTATTTTCAGTAGCTTTCTTAAGGCTATGGGCAAACTCCGTATCGTATTCGGAACTGTTGGGAATTGCCATATAATCAACATCAATTTCTATCCCATCTATGTCGCCTAACAGTTTCCCTAGTTCGTCCAGTACGTATCTATCGTCCTGATGAGGAAGTGTACGCACATCACATGTTAGACTAATTGATTCAGGGATGCTGTTAGATTTAATCCCTCCTTTGACCATAGTAGGTGTCAAAGTCATACGAGATAGCGCTCTTAACACTGAGGCTAACTGAGGATTTTTTTGTTGAATATCTCCTATAATTCTATCAATGTTTCCGGGTGTAGGGACATCTTCTACCGCTAAGGTAGATAGATACTGAAAAATTGCTACCGACGTGTCCCTTGTAGCCTCGTAATGCTCTATACGATTAAGTACGCTAGACAATCTGTAACTAGCGTTTTCGCCAAGCCAAGGAGTAGAAGCATGAGCACTAGTCCCCTTGATAGTTAATTGTATTTCTAATCTACCCTTTTCACCTATACCCATCAAGTAAGTTGTGGTCCCGGCCACGTTTACGTGTGTTCCACCCCCTTCATTAATGGCCAGCGGACTTTTGATTTTTTCTGGATGGTTCTCGGTAAGCCATCCTAATCCGTATCGCCCTCCACTCTCTTCATCAGCACCAGATACCAACACTAGGTTGTCTGAAAGCTTCAGTCCGTTCCTCTCAAGTACAGCCATAGCAAGCATCTGCGATGCCAAAAGCCCTTTGCAATCGTAGGTTCCTCTTCCATAAACGCGACCATTATCAATTTCTGCCCCAAACGGATCATAATTCCATTTACCAGCATCTTCGACTGGCACAACGTCCAAATGTGATGCCAAGAGTAATTTGTTTTTACCCGATTTTCCGGGCATTGTTGCAATTAAATTACCCCTACCGGGAGCGGATTCTAGAATCTCGCTCTTAATACCCTCCTTCTCCAGCCACTGTCTAGCCAAATCGGCGACATTACTTTCATTTCCAGTCGGCATTTGCCCTGTATTTATCGACTCGATTTTGACTAATTCTTTATGCAGATCCAGTAGTTCATTTTTAAACTGGTCCACCTGTGTTAACAAACGATCTAAATCCACCATGTTACCTCTCTTTGAGATTAACCTTTGTATAGACTATATAATTTCTGTAATTATTATCCAACTTTGGTAATGTCTTCTCCAGATTGAAATACTTTCCAGTTTCCTCGATTGTATACCGTCACGGCGCCTGGACCCATAACTTTCCAAGAACTTCCATTGCCCAAACACGAAGTTTTACCATCTATACCTAAAACAATGATGTCCTCAAGTCCGGCATTAGATATATTACGTAAAGTCTGATTGGGATCACTATTCTCGTGGTGAGGCAAAACAGCAACTCCAGGAATAATCCCCAAGCCTTCAATCCACGTTTTATCTATAGGATTCCTCATATATGATCCCAAGACCATAGCTCCAGCACTCGATCCAAATAAGACATTGCATCGGTTTAACCAATCTCTAAGTTTCTCCACGAATAAGGTATTCTTCAGAGTTTGAAGAAGGTAAACGGGGTTACCGCCAACTATATATACGTGTCTGACTCCAATTAACTTTTTGACCCGTAAGGCGTCGTTTGCCTCGGATTTACTATATATATCGATACAATCCGATGAAAACCCCATGGTGCCAAAGTAACGCTTGGCATTACTATAAGCTTTTTCTCCAGACGATTGATATTTAGCCGCGGTTGGAAGAATTCGAACCAATTTTTCCTTCGTTTGGAAAAAGTTTAACGCAACCAGATCCGATTCAATACAAGTTGAATGAAACTCGTCGCCACCGGTTAACACCAATAATTGGGCCATATGCTTCTCCTTTGATTCATCTATCCTAACAAAGGCATATAGTAAGTATACGATACAATAAATGTTTGACTGATAGTGTTTAGGAATCTATTCTGTCATTAACAATATTTGAGAAACTCGATGAACGAAGAATTTAGTAAAATCCTACGGACACCTTACGCCGAGATGTTAGCCACTGGGTTTGGATTTACAGAGGGTCCGGTTTGGGCAGAGGACGGGTTCATATATTTTGTAGACATACAGAATAGCCGACAGCTTCGCTGGAGTAGGAAAACAGGGACCGAAATTGTGCGAACGAACACTGGCGAAGGTAACGGAACGACCTTTGACACTATTGGAAGAATGGTCATGTGTGAGGGTGGAAATCGTCAAGTAACTGTCCGCACAGATCCCCACAATTGGTCACCATTGGTGGATAACTATCAAGGGAAAAGTCTCAATAGGCCGAACGACGTGATATGCCATTCTAACGGGACCATCTATTTTACGGATCCTGCAGGCAGACTCCCGGAAAATGAAAAAATACTGCCATTTTCAGGGGTTTTTATGTTTAGCCCATCCAACACGCTATCAATAGCAACAGACGA
The DNA here is from genome assembly GCA_964439905.1 of uncultured Dehalococcoidia bacterium. GTDB lineage: Bacteria > Chloroflexota > Dehalococcoidia > Lucifugimonadales. The sequence continues at coordinate 129,141 of CAYTPK010000007.1, read as the reverse complement.
ATGTGAATATCCCAATGGATTGGCATTTTCTCCGGATGAAAAGTTGCTGTACGTTTCGATAAGCCGTTTGAATGAAAAGTGTATTGAGGAAAAACAGCAAGGCCTAATCTGTGAACATCAGTTTATACGTGTATTCGATGTGAATACCGACGGCACACTAGGTAATAACCGTATATTCGCGAATATGTCTTCATCGGACGACGGAGTCCCCGATGGCATGAAGGTCGATAAAAAGGGAAGGGTTTTCTGCACAGGCCCTGGGGGTTGCTGGGTTTTCAACCCTGATGGAACTCGTATTGGGATAATCAAACTCCCAGAGGTGCCAGCCAATTTAGCATTTGGTGGACCATCCTGGACGAGTTTATACTTTACCGCACGTACTTCGATATATCTAATGGAAACCTATGAGCCTGGCATAGCTGTTTGGTGACTCTTAGTGGCTTCGGGGACTAATATCTATACCTTCAACAAATTATAGACGAGGAGCAGTCTATGCCATCTTCAATTATTAGAGGCAAGTACGTAGTCAAAAGAGTAATAAACCAATGGTCCAGCGAAATTATTACCGATGGCGCCATATTCCAAGAAAACGGTTCAATAGTTGAAGTAGGCAAATATGAAGACCTAAGGATAAAATACGGCAAAGCTGAAGTCATAGGAAACGGAAACCAAATTGTTCTACCCGGCCTTATAAACTCACACCATCACGTTGGACTTACCCCATTTCAGCTCGGCAACATAGATCTACCACTAGAACCTTGGATAGCGATAAGGCTGGCTAATCGTGATGTCGATAATTACCTGGATACTATGTATTGCGCCCTACATATGATTGAAAATGGCATTACCACTGTAATGCACAATCACGCCACCTGGAGAAAACCCTCGAACCAAAGTTTCCAAGAGTCTGCCCGCGACGTACTAACGGCATATCAAGATTCTGGTATGAGAGTAGCATTTTCCTTTAGTCACAGAGATCAAAATCATTTTGTGTACGAAGACGATAATCGTTTCCTATCTACGCTACCAAAAGATTTAGCTGATAAATTATCCGTCCGTCTCGCAAATTCCCAACTTAGCCCCGACGCATATTTCACAATATTTTCAGATGTAAGTAACACATTCAGTCATGATCCTAGAATCAACGTATTTTTGAGCCCAGGGAACGTCCAATGGTGTTCAGATTCATTACTTGAAGAAATAAAGTTAGTGGCAAGGAAACACAATACTGGTATTCACATACACCTACAAGAAACCATCTACCAAAAATTATACGGATATAAAACCTGGGGCAAAACCCCCTTGGCTCACCTTGCTGAAATCGATTTCTTGGGGAAAGAATTGTCGTGCGCCCACGGTGTATGGGTAACTAAGTCCGACATAGATATGATCGCTAACACTGGGACAATGGTAGTACACAATGCCAGCTCGAATTTGAGATTGAAAAGCGGCATAGCACCAGTAAATCATATGAACAATAAAGGCGTGGTTGTAGCAATTGGAATAGACGAGGCAGGCCTAAACGATGATAAGGATATGCTTCAGGAAATGCGCCTAGTTTCTAAAATACATCGTGAACCCGGAATAACGTCACCTCATCCTACCTCTCATACCGTGCTACACATGGCGACTGCTAACGGATCCAAGGCCACATTTTTCGACGATATAGGCATTATAGCCCCAGGAAATCGAGCCGATATTATTTTAGTAGACCTCGACCACATTACAAAACCGTACTTGGATCCAGAGACTAACATTGTAGATGCCTTACTCTACAGAGGCCGAGGATTGGACGTAAACACCACAATAGTCGATGGTAACGTTATCATGAAAGATCGTATTTTCACTAGAGTTGATAAACAACATATCTGGAGCGAGTTAAGCCACTGGCTCTCTAAAGACCTTACCCCAGAGGAACTCGAACGTAAGGAGGTCTCGCGAACACTTTTGCCACATGTTGAAGACTACTATAAGAAATGGGGTTTTACTTCGGATGATCCCTTCTATTTCTTTAATCAAACCTAGTTATACAATTTTAGACATACGGTTAACACCCTGTGAAATTGTCGCATTGTACTTAAAGGCAATTATCTAGAGCATTAGGCAAAGCTGAATTTGAAGATTTAGAAATCGTAACAACTTCTCGAACTGTATGGGTGAAAATTTTCTCATACTTTTCTGGAGATGATAATGGCAAACAAGATCAAAGCGGTATTATTTGACCTAGATGGCATGTTAGTAGACAGCCAAATGGCAGCACTATCTGCCACAGCTGAATCGCTGGCCCAGTTTGGGGTCCAAGTACCAATAGACAACATACGTAAACAGTTCGGAGGAGGATCAGCAAGCCTTCTAAAGCACTTTATGAGCAAATGTCTAGGACCGGACAAAACCTGTGCTAGTTTAACCAAGGCCATACAAATCAAGAATAATTTACAAGTCAAATACACGACACAAGTACGCTTACTTCCAAACATTAGCAGATTACTGATAGCTCTGAAGTCACATGGGTATCTTATTGGGCTTGCCACGATGAGTAGCAATTCAGTAGCACAAGCCGTCCTATCACATCATGAACTTGACCATTATTTTGACGCTATTATCACGGCCGACGATGTGACGCATCCCAAACCAAACCCTGAGATTTTATTGCTAATGCTGAAACAGATCGAGGTAAAATCAAATGAAGTTATCTTTGCAGGAGACTCGACACATGATCTTGAAGCTGCCCGAAGAGCAAAGATATCTTTTATCCTAGCAGACACGGGAATATACGTACGTGGTAAAACAAGAATTACTTTACGCAACACTGCTTTACAAGAAAATATTCCTATCGTAACACTACATAATCTGTTCGATATTTTCGATATAGTCAGAACATTTCAGCAGACTACTGAACATGATTCGGCCTTACACTAGCTATTTCTTTTAACTTTTGTCCTTGGCATCAAAAATTCCTTTCTGTAAACTGAGGTGGTATCAATGTTATTTCCAATGTTGAATTCGGCTGACAACTAATAGGAGCACAAATTGTATTCTATGATTATCGCAGGAGGCAGAGGCGAACGGTTGAGGCCACTAACCGATAACACTCCCAAACCCATGCTTCATGTGGCAGGCAAACCCATCGCATATTACCAAGTCCAGCAGTCAATATCTGCAGGTATAACGGATGTAATTTTTCTGTCAGGATATCTATCATCTGCAATAGAACAATATTTTGGAGACGGCAGGGCTTTCGGTATAAACATTACCTACAGTGTCGAAACGTCTCCTCTTGGACGAGGAGGGGCAATTAGAAAGGCCCTTTCAGTCCTGCCTTTCTCCGACGAACCTGTAATTGTTTTTAATGGAGATGTTTATTCAGACTTCAATCTAGTTAAGTTAATCGACAGATATAAATCATCCAAAACCCAAAACCCCAACCACGCGGGCACATTACTAATCCGGAGGTATCAAAGTTCCTATGGAATCGTGGAAGTAGATTCAAAATGCAACGTGTCTGGTTTCTCAGAGAAACCCGAATTACCTTACTGGATCAATGCCGGGGTTTTTGCCCTAAACCAATACATCCTAGAAGAACTTCCCCAGATAGGTGATCACGAGGTAGAAACTTTTCCCAAGCTTGCCCAAGAGGGACGGCTAGGTGCTATCAAAACCTCTCAATTCTGTAAAAGCGTAGATAGCCTCAAAGACCTATCAGACGTCGAAGATCACATAATACAAACCAGACACGCCGCTGAAACTCGGAACTCATGATCGCCATCCAATCCTGGTACTTAGCGAGAGTCAAGTGGACCTATAAGCCGGGTTCTGTAACTTGATTAGATTACAACTAACCAAGACGGTGACCATCTATCTTGCCCATTCGTAATTCAACGAAGTCCTTGGTTATCCAAGAACGATGTTACCATCGGGGTCATGCAGCCAACCCAGGGATAGTTTGGGCTACTATTATCCCTCTATTCGGCCTTGCTCCAGGTGGGGTTTAACCACTAGTGTGTCACCACTACTAGCCGTGAGCTCTTACCTCGCGATTTCACCCTTGCCGCAGTGTAACGGCGGTATGTTTCTGTGTCACTATCCGTATTCTAGCGCTTATCGCTAAAATCCTGGGAGTTACCCAGCACCCTGCCCAATGGAGCCCGGACTTTCCTCCCTAGAATCACATTGAAGTGTTCAAAGGCGGCCACCCAGACCACTCGACTCTCGTTCTAAACTTTAGCATGACTACGGGTTTGAAAAAAGCATAAATCTTAATTCATAAATTCGACCCATCATCACGTTGCCAACATTCTTCCACAATTATTGCAGGTAAGATCTTGTCTGCCCTGTTTGACTTTTTGTTCGAGCTGAGTAGGAACTGATACATGACAAGTCGTACACATACCTCGCTGTATTTTAGAAACAGGTCTTCCCGCCTTGGGAATTCGTAGTCTTTCATACATTGTTAAAGCAGGCATTGATATGTCTTTAGCCACCACATCTCGGTAGTTTTTTAGTTTACTTAGTTCGGTGGACAATCTTTCCTTTTCTACGACCAAGCGTTTTTGCATTAAGCCCCAGTTAACATTATCTTTCTGAAGTACCTTCGCGAGTTTGGAGAACAGTTGCTGAGTTTTTTCCAAAACATCAAGCAACTCAAGGGCTTGGTATTCCTGAATCTCTACATCCCTTTTTAAAAAGCTCAGTTCTTTATCAAGGTCCTGAAGTTCCCTGTGATCTCGTACATTTCCCCCATAAAGCTTGGTCTCTACCTCAGTAATCTTCGTACGGGTGCTATCTAAGATTAGAGTTGCATCTTGATGGTTGGTACGTTCTATATTAACTTTACTTTGAACGAGCTGAAGTTGCTTCTCTCTCTTTGTCAAAGAGTCCCGATTACCGTACGCCCTGTCGGCGAGTCTCAAACGCTTGACTATTTCTTCGATTTTGAGATCAACTTCCTGGAGATCTATAAGTACACATGCTGCCATAAACGACCTCTAAAAAACTTACCGGATTGTATGGACCATTTCTAATCTATGTCAACAGTGAACATAGAAGACATCTCGATAGGTCTAGGTGCAATTAACATGCAACCTTGTTAAAATTCTATTATTGGAACTGGAGGTCCTATCCTTGCTGAGGATATATAATACCCTTAACAAGAAAGTAGAGCTATTCCAACCCATCGGCAAAGGGGTTGTAGGACTCTACACTTGCGGACCTACCGTTTATCGATACGCCCATATCGGAAACCTAAGGTCTTATCTTATGGCGGACTGGATCCGTAGATCCCTGACACTACAGGGTTTTGAAGTTACCCACGTAAAAAATATCACCGATGTTGGGCATATGCGACAAGAGCAACTAGAGACTGGGGGGGATAAGGTCGTTCTTGCCGCCCTAGCAGAGGGAAAAACCCCCAAAGACATTGCTGATTACTACACTCAGGCCTTCCTAAAAGACGAGACCAAAATAAATATTTTACCAGCAAGCCATTTCCCTCGGGCAACCGATCATATCCCGGAGATTATCGAGATAATTCAACAGTTGCTCAAACGAAGACATGCGTATGAAGTAGATGGTAACGTCTACTTTAACGTTCCTGCGTTTAATAAATACGGTCAGCTATCTGGTAACACATCCATAGACGAAGCCCAGACCATAACTCTCTTAGAAGGCGACCCAAACAAAAACGATCCGCGAGACTTCGCTTTATGGAAGAAGGCCGAACCAGGAAGAGATATGAAGTGGGACAGCCCATGGGGATACGGCTTCCCCGGCTGGCACATAGAATGCTCAGCTATGTCCAATAAATATATTGGGCCGGCGCAGGACATCCACACCGGTGGCGTTGATAATATATTTCCTCACCACGAAGACGAAGTCGCGCAAAGTGAAGCTGCATTCGGGAAACCCTACGTAAATTATTGGATCCACGGACAACATCTCTTAGCTGACGGGGTAAAAATGGCTAAATCAGCTGGGAATGAATTCACAGTATCCGATCTGGAATCTAGAGGGTTCGATCCTTTAGCGTTCCGTTATCTTTGTCTAACTGTAAAGTACCGTAATCGTCTCAACTTTACGTTTTCGGCCCTTAAGGCCTCGCAAAAAGCACTGACTCGCTTGAGAGATCTAGTAGCATATTGGAACCAAACTGCCCACATTTCTCAAACCAACCCCCCATCGGCATCCCTCTGGGAAACCAAGTTCTGGGATGCTACAAACAACGATTTAAACCTAGCACAAGGGCTTGGAATCGTTTGGGCCCTCGTATCATCGAACCTCCCAGATCACACCAAACTACAACTATTATTAGCTTTCGACGAACTTTTAGGTCTAAACTTGAATAAATATGTTCATACCGAAAAATTGACAAAAGACAAACAAGAAAAGTTGTCAAAGAGACAGGATCTCAGGAAAAGTAAACGGTTTAAAACTTCTGACGCAATTAGGGCAGATCTATCGGAAAGCGGTCTACTCGTTAGAGACACCACAGCGGGTACGTATTTCCGCAAAAAGACAGGCCTAGAACGTCGAGAAGAAAGCTGGTCAACTGTTTCATCTTCTCGAGAGGTAGAATCATTCCTATCGCATGCTTCAACAAAAAGTTTTTCGCTTATTTTGATTGCAAACGACTACTATCGAGACGTAGAACGATGCATTAACAGTATCCTGTCCCGTTGCCCTGGATACAATTTGGAAATAATCGTTGTCGATAATGGCTCTACCGATGGTACGTCTGAGAAATTGGCAGAGTTGCAGAAGACACACTCCGACATCAGGGTCATACATTGTGATCATCAACTGGGCGACGCACAAGCAAAAAACATAGGCCTAAAACAAAGTTTGGGCCGCATAATCTTGATGCTGGACACATCTGTAGAACTAGAAGGCGATGTCCTAGGAAAAATTGAGACACACCTGGAGGATACAAGAGTGGGTGCAATAGGAACGTGGGGACTTTTATCAGAAAATTTAAACCACTTTCACGAGGAAGCTGAATTCGGAGAGATCGACGCTCTTCAGGGATATTGTTTTGCCTTTAGGAGGGATATCCTGCTAAAGGTTGGTCTTATGAGAGAATGCTTCAGATTCTACCGAATACTAGACATTGATTTCAGTTTCCAAATTAAAAACCACGGATATAAAATACTAGCCGATGGCTCATTGCCAATGTTAAGACACACACATAGACAGTGGGAAAGTCTACTCGAAGCGGATAGGGACGAACTCAGCAAAAAAAACTTCAAGCGTTTCTTGGTCCGTTGGAAGAACAGGACTGATTTGCTGGTATCAAGAAGCATCTGAGATGTTTATGATAAACTTAACTTCAAACGATCAGACTAATCAGACAAATGAATCTACCAATAACCATTAGAAACATAACTTTTCTGGCGGATGAAAAAACCGTGCAAATGTTTGATCCAGCTCAGGGTATGACATCTGCTGACACTACCCATAACGCACTTCTCGTACTCACAACACATAGACTACTATGGTTTCCGGAACCAAATCAGGGGTCAGAGTTTTCTGTCGTACCATTGGATAAGATAGATAGCTGTAGTAGAGAAAGAAGCGATAACTCTAAGAATTCAGAATTATTACATAAGAAGATCAGGAACCCGAAATCATTATATCAAGGACTATCTTTTATATTCGGCGGCATCTTATCTTATTTGGTTTTAGGTTATAACAGCGATAGTCTGACTATGGCTATCACTATAGGAATCGCACTCAGTTTACTAGGCCTTATGTTGGTAGGAAGATACATCATCCACAGATTCGAATTGGCACAATCCTCTCAAGGAGAAGACCAAAACCTTGTTATAAACGCTGGGTCAACATTTCTAAAGCTGACCTGCACGAACAAACAATCTGGTGACCAAATTCCAGAGTTTATTAACATTGTGCTAAGAACTAAAGCCAACCTCTACCGCTAAGAATAGAGTTGAATGAGTTACTATAACCCCGCGGTATTTCTTTTATCCTAAGGAAAGGGCTGGAACGATATCCAAGTCTGTAGTAGACATATGCCCTCTACTCAAACTGAAATAGCCACAGGCACCAATCATAGCACCATTATCCGTACACAGCTTAGGACTCGGAATAAACATAGCAATACCTGACCGTTTTTGCATGACGGTTCGTAACAGAAGATTAGCTGTTACACCGCCTCCTAATATTACTCCATTCACTTTATATTCCAGAGCTGCTTTGAGGGTTTTCGTAACTATTACGTCAACAACAGAATCCTGGAAAGCAGCCGCAATCTCTTCAATTATTTTATGCTTGTCTCCAGGGTTCATGGTATCAGCCGGATACACTCCTTCTAATTGAGCCCTGTGAAGAAGTGCTGTTTTGATACCACTGAAACTAAAATCATGTGTCCCCTTAAGCCACGCTCTTGGGAGTTTTTGTTTCGGTCTAGTATCGCCCGCAACTCTTTGTATCTCGGGCCCTCCAGGAAAACCCAGCCCCAATATTCTGGCAGCCTTATCAAAGGCCTCTCCAGCCGCATCATCTCTAGTCCTGCCAAGCAATTGATAGTCCCCATGGCCTTTCATCAGAATAAGATCTGTATGTCCACCTGAAGCGATCAAGCATAATAGTGGGAAACCCGGATCTAAATCTGGATTCGTACCTTCCAACCAAGTAGCATAAACATGGCCTTCTAGGTGATTTACCCCCACCAGAGGAACACCTAAAGCCCACGATAAGGCTTTTGCAGTATTCAATCCAACTAACAAGGCCCCTGCAAGGCCCGGTCCGTGGGTCACTGCAATCGCCTCAATTTCATCTAAAGAAATCCCTGATCTCTCTACTGCTTCACTTATAGTAGAGGTGATTTGGAGCACGTGTTGTCTGGAGGCAACTTCCGGAACAACGCCTCCAAATCGCCGATGAATCTCTATTTGAGATGCAATTACATTGGACAACACTTCTTTCCCATCTTTTACAACTGCAACTGCTGTCTCGTCGCATGACGTCTCGATCCCTAGAATATTCATGCGACTTAGTATAAAGATGTTAACTCATATAAAAAAGGTTAGTGATCTTTTCAATCTTTGCAGTACGGCCAACGCTTTGCTATCATCGACTAGTTCTCAAAACAAAATGTTAATGACTCAATGGATAACAGTGACTTAATAAATATCGGCCTGCTCGTTTTGTTTCTGATCCTCTCCGCATTCTTTTCCGCATCGGAGACAGCTTTCATAGGGCTCCAGCGGGTCCGGATAGTACATCTTGTAAAAACGAGAATAACTGGTGCCCAAAAGGTCTTGGACATGTCACTCGATTACGAGCGTTTCCTTTCCACAGTCCTCTTAGGAAATAATCTAGTTAACACTGCTGTAGCTGCATTAGGAACAGCTCTGGTAATTAAATGGATGGATAACACGAACATGTCAATCCTGGTTTCTACCATTACAGTGACAGTTCTCCTGTTGGTATTTAGCGAGTTGCTACCTAAAGGTTTCGCCGCACGCAACTCAGAAAAAGTCGCTTTTTTTGTCGTAAAACCTCTCCATTTAGTCGAGATCCTTCTTTTTCCATTTACTAAAATCTTACAATACTTAATGCGAATAATTTCCATAATCGGTGGCGGCGCTTCATCACACGCATTGGTATCAGAACAGGAAATCAGATCCCTAATATTGTTAGGAAAAGAAGAGGGTGTGGTTGATGTAGAAGAAGCTGACATGCTCGAAAAAATCTTCCATTTCGGGGACCTAAGAGTCTCTGAGATAATGACACCACGGCCCGAGCTCATCTGGATTGAGAAAGACACTACCCTATCGGAATTTCTGAAGATATACGACAAAAACCCCCATACCCGATTTCCTGTTTTCCAAGATACGGTTGATAATGTGATAGGACTTTTGTCGGTTAAAGACATCGTTCAAGCACTATCAAAAGACCGGTTAGAGGAAACGGACAGCGTAACTACTCTACTCAGAAATGTTAATTTTATACCTGAATCGAAAGGAGTGGGCGCACTTTTTTCTGAATTGCGAACACAAGGTATATCGCTCGTGATGGTAGTAGACGAATATGGCGGTATCGCAGGCTTGATAACCCTGAAACAACTATTAGAAGTAATAGTTGGGCCGGTCGTGGAAGACGGAGATCCTACTGAGGAACCATTTGTAACCGTAGACGAAGTAACGTTTTTGGTGGACCCAACTATTAGTGTATCGGACGCTACTGATCTTCTTTCTACACACTTTCCCGAAGGAAACTATCAGACACTTGCAGGCTTTATACTTGAACAACTCGGCCATATTCCAGAAGAGGGCGATTACTTAGACTATGAAACTCTGCGTCTTTCTATAATTGAGATGTCGGGGGTTAAAATAAAGAGGATTCAAGCCAAAGTAATCGCCGGTATTGCTGGGCCACACGATCATTGAAAATCATACTGGCCCGTCACGGCCAAACTTCGTGGAATATTGAAGGTAGGTTTCAGGGAATCTGCGACATTCCCCTAGATGCGGTGGGGATAACCCAAGCTCACCGTATGGCACAGGCCGCCACACGCCTTTCAGTAGGGTCTCTATATCATAGCTCACTGAATCGTGCCACTCAAACAGCGGAGATAATCTCAACCTTTTTATCGATTCCCATGAGATCCTATTCTGAACTCAAAGAATTGGATCTTGGTGATTTAGACGGAATGACATCTACTCAGGTATCCAAACAGTTCCCAAAACTCATTTCCCAATGGAGGACAGACCCTTCGCTGGTGACAATGCCTAATGGGGAATCTCTGGAACAACTCCAGAGTCGTGTGTCCCTCATCATAGGAAAATTGAACAAACTACATATTGGCTCATCTAATAAATCAATCATGATCGTGAGCCATAACTTCGCAATTATTTCATTCCTATGCTATATATTGAACATTCCACTGTCACGATTTCATCAGTTTCAAGTAGACCTAGCTTCCTTTACCATAATAGAATCGAGATGTGAGAAATGGAGATTAATCTCATCGAACAATACTAATCACCTGTTAGATGATGATACGGCATGAATAAAGCAAAAAAGCCTACTAGTCTTGACGTGGCAGTTAACAGCGCGCTGGGCAGGATATCAATCGGGCACAAAGTACGCAAACTAGTTGTAGCCGTATCGGGCGGGCCCGATTCAACCGCTCTAGTGCATTCATTGGTTTCTCACAAAAATGAATGGGATCTGGATCTCCACGTCGCTCATTTAGACCATGATTTCAGAGGAGAGGAAGCCCACGATGACGCAACCTTTGTAGAAACTATGGCCAAAAGGTTGAACCTTCCATATACAGTAGAGCAAGCAGATTCATTTGAATATCAAAAACTTCATTGCATCTCGTCGTTCGAGGAAGCCTCACGAGAAGTGCGATATCAATTCTTGGGAAAAGTAGCGGCCAGAGTAGGGGCTCAAGCGGTCGCCGTTGGTCATACAGCAGACGATCAAATAGAAACAATATTGATGCACATAATTCGAGGTTCTGGGCTGGACGGGTTGGAAGGCATGAAAGAATTTAGCATATGGGGCTGCCCGAGGAATAATATAAAATTGCAAGTTTTTCGACCATTCCTATCAGTTACCAAAACCAATTGTAAAAGTTATTGTGAAGGTCTGGGCGTACCATATCGTAATGATTCTAGTAATAGAATGAATGAATTTACTAGGAACAAGGTCAGGAACCAGTTGATCCCGTTACTAGAAACCATTAATCCAGCAATCAGAAACTCAATTATGCGATTGGGTTATATATCGTCAAAAACAAATGAATACATTAGAAGCCAAGCTTTTATAGCTTGGGATAAAGTAACAACAGTCTATCCAAACGGTGTCCATATAGATAAAACCAGATTCACAAAATTGGACGGCGCGATTCAACATATTCTTATTAGAATGGTTTACAAGCACTTGACTGGAACACTTAGAAAACTCGATCAGAAACATGTAATGGCCGTTATTAATACAATTAATAAACCTCCAGGTGCTAAGACAAACTTACCAGGAGGGGTGACTTGCGTAACCAACCACGACTATCTTCTCGTATCCATAGCCCTATTGGAACCGAATGTAAAGCCGGTATTCAATAATCGAACGATGGTCAACGTTTATGGTCAAACTACGATGAACGGTTGGACTATAAACACAGAACTAGTTAAAAAACCAACAAGTTTTACAACTAATCCGTTAACCGCCTACATGGATCCTCGTGTGTTAAAGGGCCCTGCATTTATTAAAACCTGGCAGCCAGGAGATCGTTTTCAACCTTTGGGGATGCGAAATGAAAAAAAATTACAAGATTTTTTTGTGGACAACAAAATACCACGAATATCTCGACCTAAAGTGCCTCTTTTTGAATGCAATGGCAACATCCTTTGGGTAGTCGGATACAGACTCTCAGACATATCGAAAGTTCGACACGATTCTGCGGAAGCAGTGAAAATCACCTTCGACAAATCGTCCATATAGGATCGTTTTTATATATCCATCAAATTTTGGGTATTCCCCCTAGCCTCAATCTCAAAAGACCAGACAGATCTTCGAGAACCGTTTTAAAGATCTTCACACGAGTGTCTTTGTCTTCGAGCCATGTTACTGGAGTTTCTATAATCTTATATCCTCTTTTACATCCTATTACTAAAAGCTCGGTATCAAAAAACCAATGGTTATTTTTTATCGCAGGGACGAGTTTTTGCGCCGCTTGTTTCGTTAAAAATTTGAACCCACACTGTGCGTCATTAAACGGCACGAAAAATAGAGCCTTAATAATAAAATTATAAACCCGGGAAATTATCTCTCTCCTATAAGAACGACTAGTTTCAGAACTAGGGCTAAGTCTACCTCCTATCCCTATGTCGTACCCGTCGTCTACGATAGAACCAACTATTCTGGGTAAGGCATCTAATCCAGTGGAAAGATCTACGTCCATATAACCGACCAGATCTGCCTCGCTTTTCAGCCAGGAAGTTCGCAAAGCTAGACCTCTACCTCGTACCGGAATATGAAGATAAGACACGTTACTGTATTGTTTGCTCAATTGTTCGGCAACCTTTCTGGTTAGGTCTGTAGAACCATTATCAGCAATTACAATTTGTGTTGAATATTGTTTTAGGTTCTCCTTGCAAAAACCCGTCAATTTCTCAATACATATGGGGAGCGCGGATTGTTCATTAAGTACGGGTATAACTATATCTATAGAAATCGTCATTTGACTTTAAATTATCATAATAGAACTATGTACTGCAAAAATTAGTACTCTTATCCACATAGGTATGCATACAATGCGGTAATCAAGGGGAAAAGAATGGCGAACCTACGATTCTATGCCGAGATACGTGTTCATAGATTCGACATTGAACTTATCTGAAGGTATGAGCAAACTCTCGGCTGCAACATTCGCCGTATCCAGAGAAGTGTAACATGGTATCCTGTGCTCTGCGGCGGCGCGTCTTATGTAGAAACCGTCCCTAAGCGTCTTCGCAGAATCAGAAACCGTGTTTATTACAGCACTCACGGTACCTTCTCTTATCACATCAACAACAGTAGGATATCCTTGATCTAATTTCTTCGTGATCAGGGTAACTTTTCCTCCGAGTTTCTTAATCATCTCCGCCGTCCCTTCAGTAGCATATATAGAACAGCCCGCTTCCAATAATTTCTCTACCAACTTTCCCGCATCGTGCTTATCTCGATCAGCAACGCTCACAAGAACAGATGCGCTTGATGATAACGTCATATTGGATGCCATCAAAGCTTTAATTAAAGCTGAATCAAACTCATAATCAATTCCCATCACCTCTCCAGTAGACTTCATCTCTGGCCCTAAATACCAATCAACTCCAATTAATTTCGACATGGAAAAAACGGGCGCTTTAACTGCTACCAACTTTCTTCTTGGCCAAAGACCATTCCCATACCCTAATTCTGTTAGTTTCTTGCCTAAAACCACCCGCGTAGCCAAATTGACCATTGGAATACCAGTAACCTTTGACAGGAACGGGACCGTGCGACTAGACCTTAAATTAACTTCCAATACATATACAGTAGTATTGGATATTTCTTTTCTAGGTTGGTTTGGACTCCTATAAGGCGGTCCCCCTACAATCACAAATTGCACATTCATGAGTCCCTTAACCCCTAAAGCCAACGCTATACGGGTAGTGTAATCAACTATGGTGGTGACTTCCTTTTCAGTAAGATTAATACCAGGATATATCGATATTGAATCTCCACTATGGACTCCAGCACGCTCAATATGTTCCATAATTCCTGGTATAAGCACGGTCTCGCCGTCGCAAATAGCATCAACCTCACATTCTTTTCCTTCCATGTAGTGATCGACAAGAATTGATCTGTCCGAAGTAAATGCTGTATTCCCACTTAAGTATTTTCCCAACTCATTCGGACTATAAATCACTTCCATGGCTCTTCCGCCTAGGACATAACTTGGACGGACTACCACCGGGTATGTAATGTTTTCCGCCACCATGAGAGCTTCTCTTTTTGAGGTAACTGAAGCACCCGGTGGTTGAGGAATATCAAGCCGCGACAAAAACTCTTCGAACCGCCTCCGATCAGAGGCGATATCTATCGATTCCGCACTAGATCCCAATATGGGATAGCCAACGCGGTGGATCTGTTGCGAAAGATCTATAGCAGTTTGCCCTCCAAATTGAACAATGGTGGAAGGGCTAACATTATTGAATTCTTCATTTTCTATGACATCTAAAAGAGCTTCTTCATCTAAGGGCTCAAAGTACAAACGATCACTCGTGTCAAAATCTGTGGATACAGTTTCCGGATTAGAATTAATCATGATACTCTTGGTATCCTCATCTCTTAATGCCCAAGCAGCATGAACACTGCAATAATCAAACTCGATCCCCTGTCCTATACGAATCGGACCACTACCAATTACGATAGTCTTATTTCCCTTCAGTGGCAGAGCTTCATTCTCGGAATCGTAAGTACTGTAGTAATAAGGTGTAGCTGCCTCAAATTCCGCAGCACAGGTGTCTACCATTTTATAAACTGGGGTAATACCCCAATATTTCCTGAGATCTCTCACTTTATCGGGTAAGTGATCAGATAAAGCCCCAATTTGTTCATCAGTAAATCCTTTACGCTTTGCTTCCCACAATAGCTGGGGTGTTAGATTTCCCTTAAGTAAAGACCTCTCCATATCAACGATTCGTCTTAACGCCGATAAAAACCAAATATCTATACCGCTAATCCGACTCAATTCTTCAGGAGACACATGCCTTCTAAGAGCCGCCATAAGTACCCACAATCTAAAATCAGTGGCGCCTTTGATAAATTCCCAGGCAACAAATTTATCATCGTTTATCCAGTCTCCGTTTTCCCACAAGAGGCTCTTGCCTTCATATTCTACGGACCGCACTGCTTTTTGCAGGGCTGCCTCAAACGATCTCTCTATAGCCATTACTTCACCAGTGGCTTTCATTTGGGTTGATAGGTTCCTATTGCCATCAGGAAATTTATCAAAGGGCCAACGTGGGATTTTAACTACACAATAATCAAGAGTGGGCTCGAAGGCCGAAGATGTTATCTTTGTAACAGCGTTAGGTATCTCATCCAGTCGTTTACCTATCGCAAGTTTAGCCGCAACCCTGGCGATTGGATAACCAGTCGCTTTACTAGCTAAAGCTGAACTTCTACTAACTCTTGGGTTCACTTCTATAACATAATAAGGGCTTTCTGGAGTCCAATCACTATGAAAGCTGGCCGACACAATCGGGTGTGGACGTAACGCATATTGAACATTACACCCTCCCTCTATACCCAAAGCTCTTATAATTCTCAGGCTAGCTGATCTAAGCATTTGATATTCTTTATCTGTGAGAGTTTGACTAGGTGCAACTACGATACTATCACCAGTATGAACACCCATCGGATCCAAATTCTCCATATTACACACTGTTATACAATTATCAGCGGCATCCCTCATAACTTCGTATTCTATTTCTCGCCAGCCTTCTAGTGATCGTTCAAGCAATATTTGTTGTATAGGACTTGCAGCCAAGCCTTCTTTCGCGATGCGCTCAAATTCTTCTTCAGTTCTAGCCAACCCACCGCCCGTACCACCTAGCGTATAAGCCGGTCTTATGACTAATGGAAGGCCCAGCTGGCCTAGTCCATATAATGCGTCTTCCCAAGACATAGCCGTTACACTCGCTGATAACGGCTCTCCTATATCCTTTAATAAAAGGTTGAACCCAGCGCGGTCTTCTGCCGTTTTTATCGCATCAATAGGCGTACCTAATAAATCAATATCGTATTTGGCAAGAATTCCCTTATCAGAAAGTTCCACAGCTAGATTTAAACCTGTTTGTCCGCCAAGAGTTGGTAGGATACCGTCCGGCTTCTCTTTAATTATGATGCGCTCAAGGACTTCAACCGTCAGAGGTTCTATGTATACCGAATCAGCCACATCCAGATCAGTCATTATGGTAGCAGGGTTAGAATTTACTAATATTGTGTATAACCCTTCCTCTCTCAACGATTTACAAGCCTGTGTGCCCGCGTAATCGAATTCGGCAGCTTGTCCAATAACTATGGGTCCTGACCCAATAACAAGTATCTTCTGTTTATCAGCCATATCATTCCTCTAACGTTAATTAGCAAACAAAACCAAGGCTAAGAGATCTAGGGCCCAGTTATACACGGACCGGAATTCGGCTGATAGTGACCTGAAATCTAACTAAGTTGGCTTAGACTACAGGAAGCGCTTCTGGCATGGAACTAAATCCCTTAGATCTAAAACCATTCAACAGTTGAAAGACGAAACTGGAAAACAATTCAATATCGTTATCCGATGGTCCTTCCTGTTTCTTGCGGCCTTCGATCACGGGTGGAATTTTAACTGATGTGGTCAAATCATCCATCTTCTCCAGAACCAATACGGCGATTAACAGCATTTTGGCCCCTGATTTTTCGAACATTTGCGCCTCTACAGTGAATTGCCACTCTGTTTTAAGGTCACTCTTACATGAACTTAAATCATAACAATATTCTTTGTGCCTGAATTTCGGGATCTCTTCATCTAAAAAACCCAAAACACTATTGATTCCGACCGGCAATTCAATCTCTACACCTTGTTCAAGAAGAAATTGGCCAAACATTAGTCATCTCCATTAATTGGGAATTGTAACCACAGGTTGAACTTCCAAGGGAAGTAGGCCTATTGTGGCTTTTTCCTGACCATTCCTTCAAGATGCTTACATTCCTCCTTTTCCGAATTTTTGTGCTTCCATTAACCCTAGGAAGCGATCAAACATATATTCGTTATCAAGTGGACCAGGTGAAGCCTCCGAGTGATATTGTATTGATATCAAAGGTATCTGTCGGTGAACTAATCCTTCCACCGTATCATCATTAAGGCTAACGTGGCTCACCTGGCATCCTGGATCCAACGTTGATGCATCAATCGCATATCCATGATTTTGCGAAGTAATATAAACACGGCCTGTGCTAAGATCTTTCACGGGATGGTTTCCACCCCTATGCCCAAATTTCAATTTGAACGTCTTCGCACCTAAAGCTCTTGCCGCTATTTGATGACCCAAGCAAATCCCCATTATAGGAATATGGCCCAGAAGTCTCTTTGTATTTTCTACTAAGTAATCTAATAAAAGCGGATCTCCTGGACCTGGAGATAGAAGCACGCCATCTACGTTTGCATTTAGTATTTCATTAGCAGGCGTTTCAGATGGTACTACCAGAACATCGCATCCACGGGCTTCTAATAATCGCAATATGTTGTATTTCAGCCCATAGTCATAAACCATTACACGGTATTTCGGCATATTATCGTCAATGGAAGTTCCCCATCTATACTCTTTACTGGCCGTCACTACCTTAATAAAATCCCGATCATCATAACGGGCTGAATTACTAAGAGCCTTTTTTGCAGCTTCTACAGAGCCATGAGTAAGAGCCCCCATCATCACACCATGGGACCTCAATCTCCTGGTTATTGCCCTGGTATCAACTCCATAGATTCCTGGTACACGTTGAGAAACCAGGAATTCATGTAAAGTTTCAGTGCTTGTTCCATTACTAGGCGTCTCACATTGTTCCCTCACAACAAATCCTGATACTTGGACCCTATTAGATTCACTGTGTCGATTATTTATCCCATAGTTCCCAATGAGGGGATAAGTTAGGACAACTATCTGCCCACTGTACGAAGGATCTGTCAATACTTCCTGGTATCCTGTCATTGTAGTGTTGAAAACAACTTCGCCAATTTCTCTGCTATTGAAGCCAAAAGCAATACCGGGAAAAACCGCCCCATCTTCTAATATCAAAAATGCAGATGATGCCATTATGCAGCCACGCTTGACCAAGGTTTTAACCCTAGCATTAAACAAATCAATGCCATCCTCGTAGGCACTCCATTAGAAGCTTGTTCGAAATATCTACTCCTTGGATGTCGATCAAGGTCAACTGACACTTCATCGAGCCTTGGTAAAGGGTGCATAACTATGGCCCTCGAGAGGAATTCTGTCTCTAAATTATTCTGGTTTACTTTCGGATATCCAATTTCGCTCTGGGAAGAACCTCTTTCTGTTTGGCATCTTGTGAAATAAAGAGCAACCGGTCTAGGGTCAGTATTTAAACTTGTATTCTTTTCATCATATTCCCTATATCCTGATCTCGGTTTATGGAGCATGTAGGCCTTTCCGTCATAATCTCCTTCAAAAAGATCACTATATCCTTCCCGCGTGGATGGCAGGTCATGAATAGCAACACCAAAATGGTCTACAAGATATTTCTTTGTCGTGTTCGTCAGATCCAGGCCTTTTGCCGGAACAAATGTTACAGAGTTGCCTAAAAGTAGAAGCCCATAGGCCAGGGAGTGAACCGTACGTCCATTGCTCAGATCTCCGCAAATAGCAACATTTAATCCTTCAAGAGTTCCAAATTCGTGTTTCAAAGTTAACAAATCACATAAGGCTTGCGTGGGGTGTTCGTTTTTTCCGTCCCCCGCATTTATGATCGGGACAGAAGATATATCGGCGGCTTCTCTCGGGGCTCCCGACTCCTGATGACGGAGTACTATGATATCGCAGTAATTTCCCCATATCTTTATAGAATCATCAAATGTTTCTCCTTTTTCCATTGAGGAGGATTTAAAATCTGTAGTGGTAATAGTATCCCCTCCTAATCGTTTCATCGCTGCTTCAAAAGAACCTCTGGTACGAGTACTCGGTTCAAGAAAAAGACTAGCCATTAATACACCCTGGGCCATATTTCTATGCCCTCTGATATCTGACTTAAATTGAGCCGCGAGATCCAGAATATCCATGATTTCTCGGATCTCTAAATCTCTCATTTCAGTTAAAGAATTCCTGTACATTATCTAGTTTCAGGCCTTATTAGAATAACCTCGTCCCGTCCATCAATCTCATTGACGAGGACCTGTACCCTTTCTGAAACCGACGTGGGCATGTTCTTCCCAACATAGTCAGCTCTAATGGGTAACTCGCGATGACCACGATCTATAAAAACCGCAAATTGGACTTTATTTGGTCTACCGCTATAAGTTAGCGCGTCTAAAGCCGCACGAGCACTACGACCTGTAAATAGTACATCGTCGACCAATACTACATTCATTCCATCCACATCAATTGCAGATTTGGTTATATGAGAAGTCAAATCCCGTCCACAATCCAAATCGTCCCTAAAAGCCGTAATATCCAAAGTAGCTACACCAACCTCTTCTCCCTCAAATAACTTGATATTTTTGGCTAGTCTTTGGGCAAGTATTGCTCCCCTGGTTGGTATACCTGCTAGGATGAGATTCTTTATACCTTTTTGTGATTCTATGATTTGATGAGCAATACGTGACAGTACTCTCCTAAAATCATCGGAGTTTATGACGATTTTTTCTTGTCGCGCATCCCGAATTGACACAAAAAAGACCCCCTTTCCTGTGTAGCAAGGGGGCAGAACTTAACGAGATATTGTTCGATCTTCAATTCCCTTGCCAGCCTCACTGGACTAGATTAAAGGCATAACCCATGAACCATCTAACGAGGGTGACTTTATCAGAGACTGAAATAAAGTGCAATCTCTGGCATATGAACCTAACGAATCCCCACAATCAAAATTGATAATAGAGTGTTCCTATCGTATAATTCCACCTAGTTTCGAAGGAGCTTGATGTAAATGGCAAAGGGTACCTGGAAAGTAAAGACAGGCTTAGCTCAAATGTTGAAAGGCGGCGTAATCATGGATGTAGTCACCGCCGAGCAGGCAAAAATTGCCGAAGATGCTGGTGCATGTGCAGTAATGGCGCTCGAGAGAGTGCCTTCTGATATCAGAGCTGACGGTGGAGTAGCTAGAATGTCAGATCCAACCAAGATTATAGAGATACAACAAGCGGTAACTATCCCAGTAATGGCAAAATGTCGTATAGGACATTTTGTTGAAGCTCAGGTCCTACAAGCTCTGGGCATAGATTACATCGACGAGTCTGAAGTCCTCACCCCTGCAGACGAAGAACATCACGTATGGAAACATGATTTTGACGTCCCATTTGTGTGTGGGTGTCGTAATTTAGGTGAAGCCCTGAGAAGGATATCCGAGGGGGCAGCTATGATTCGAACAAAGGGAGAAGCCGGAACGGGCGACGTGGTAGAAGCGGTTAGACACAACCGAACCGTGTTGGGCCAAATCCGGAAAATCCAAAATATGAGTTCAGATGAGCTAGCTACCGAAGCCAAAAACCTCGGAGCTCCATTAGATCTTGTACAGTCCGTCAAAAAACTGGGGCGATTACCAGTAGTAAATTTCTCGGCAGGCGGTGTCGCTACTCCGGCCGATGCAGCATTAATGATGCATCTAGGATCTGATGGGGTTTTCGTAGGCTCTGGAATCTTCAAAGCCCAGAATCCATCAGCCATGGCAAAAGCTATTGTTCAAGCAGTAACTCACTATAAAGATCCCCAGATCGTGGCAGATGTTTCAAAAGGCTTAGGGCCGGCTATGTCCGGCATATCTACAAGAGAGCTGCCAGATAATGAGTTGCTAGCAACTCGTGGATGGTAACCACTTCTGGATAGAGATCGGCAGGATTTCAAACAAGTGATCATAGGTGTTATGGCTGTTCAGGGTGACTTTTCTGAGCACCTCGCAATTCTCAAAACACTAAATGTCCAGACACAAGAGGTTCGTCTACCAAAAGACCTGGAGGACGTCGACGGACTGATCATTCCAGGTGGCGAAAGTACAACTCTTCGTAAACTCTTCGATATTTATGAATTAACCGACCCCATAAAACGTTATGCGCAGTCGGGCAGGCCAATATGGGGTACATGCGCCGGGATGATAATGATGGCGGAAACCCTCACAGATGACCGACCAGAACCCCTTAATCTTATGAATATCACTGTAAAACGAAATGCCTATGGGCGACAGTTAGATAGTTTCGAAGCCGATATACCTGTGTCTGTCATAAAGGGCAATCCAATACACGCAATATTTATACGTGCACCTTCTTTTACATATATCGGAGAGAACGTAGAGGTCATTGCCAAACTTAATGATGGAACTCCGGTTGCGGTAAAACAAGACAATATGCTCGCAACCGCATTTCATCCAGAGCTGACAAACGATGCCCGATTTCATAAATTCTTTATTTCTTTGGTAAAGTAGTAGGACGAACCTTATGTGCCTAGGAACAATTGTAGATGCGGTTAATATGTAGAGAGATTGAAGACATTGACCAAAACAATAGATAGCGATCTAGACCTTTTACTCCAGTGCTTACCAGCGGATACACTTAGTCCTTTAGTGGAGCAAACGAACTCCTTAGATGACCTCCTGGAAATCATATTAGACGTAGGTCGGCCACCTGAAGCTAGATTCCCAGGGTTTGACATGATTCTGAGTGAGAAGGAAATCACCGAGAGAGATCTTAATCATGTTATTGAAAGAGTAGGGGAGTTCGGAGACGATAACCGGGCGGGTATAGAACGAACTCTACACAGAATTTCAGCAATTAGAAATCGTAAGGGCCGTGTACTCGGGCTAACATGTCGAGTAGGCCGAGCTATATTCGGAACAATTGATATAATTGAAGACATAGTAATTTCAAATGAAAACATACTTCTTCTGGGCAGACCGGGAGTAGGGAAAACCACTATGCTCAGAGAGGTAAGCCGGATATTGGCAGATTCTGCTAAAAAGAGGGTGATTGTAGTAGACACGTCCAACGAAATAGCAGGTGACGGAGACATACCTCATCCAGCAATAGGACACGCACGTAGAATGCAGGTGGCAACTCCAAATCGTCAGCACGATGTGATGATTGAGGCCGTGGAAAATCATATGCCCGAAGTAATAGTTATCGATGAAATGGGAACAGAACAAGAAGCCATTGCCGCCCGCACCATAGCGGAACGAGGGGTGCAACTAATAGCAACCGCTCATGGTAACTCCTTGGACAATCTCATAATGAATCCCACCCTATGTGACCTAGTAGGCGGCATACAAACCGTAACCCTTGGCGATGATGAAGCAAGGTTTAGAGGCACACAGAAGACGGTTCTGGAACGAAAAGCCCTTCCTACATTCGACGTCGTGGTGGAAATCCAAGACAGGGACACTGTGGCGGTTCATAAGGATATATCTAAAGTCGTAGACTCTTGGTTAAGAGGACTTCCCTTAATACCTGAGGTCAGAACTTTAGATGGGAACCGCAAGCTAAGTAAATCCCATCGACAGGCTGTAATTCAATGGCATCCTTCTGATAATCATAATAATTATGATCAAACGTCAAACTTCTTACCGTCAAACAATTCATCAGCTTTTAACGACAATCCGGCCATTTCCAGACCAGAAAAGGGCATGCCGCCTCGTAAGATCTTTCTCTTCGGTATTGGGCGAGACAAATTGGAACAGGGATCTATGTCTACAGGCGTTAGTGTCGAAATCACTAATGACCTTCGAACAGCTGACCTCGTACTTACAACTAAACCTCATTATAAGCGGGGGTCAAAAGTAGTTAAGACAGCTGAAAGTTTTAGAATTCCAGTACATGTTATAAGAAAAAACTCTACCACCCAAGTATACCAATTCCTAAGAAACATGGTTAAAGTTGATAGGAGTGGTCAGTCTCACCAAAACGATTTAGATAATGCCCTAACAGAGGCTCACACTGCGTCCAGAAAACTCTTAGAGGGAACGGCTGAATATATGGACCTATCTTCACAACCCGCTTATATCCGAAGGTTACAACACCTACTGGCCCAAAAATATAACCTTGGGTCACTGAGTAGCGGATCCGAGCCAAATCGCCATATTCGCCTCTTGCAGCGATAATATCCATCATGACTTTTATTGCACTAGAGGGCATTGACGCATCAGGAAAGACAACTCAAGCCGCGTTACTATACGAATTTTTCAAGAGTAACGGTATCGATTCCATTCTAACAAAAGAGCCAGGCGGAACACCTCTAGGCCTTGCCATATCTCAGTTCATAAAATCGAATAATGGCATAACAGCCTTTGCTGAATCATTGCTTTTTAACGCCGATAGGGCAGAACATGTAGAAAAAATCATAAAACCTGCATTATCTAACGGTTCACACGTGATATGCGATCGATTCGTGGGGTCTACGCTGGCATATCAGGGATACGGCCGAGGCCTCTCATTAGAAAAGTTGAGGCCATTATGCAATGAGGCATGCCAGGGCCTATATCCCACACTTAATATTCTGCTCGATGTACCTGTCCACACATTAGATTCTAGAAAGGGTTTAGGCAACCGTGACGCCATGGAAGCAAGTGGGACAACGTTTTTGGATCGTGTAAGAAAAGGGTATCTTGAGTTAGCAGGGGAAAGCCCTTGTAAATGGGCCATTGTAGACGGGTCCAAGCCAATCAAAGAAGTTTCAATAGAAATTCAAGGTCTGGTAAGGCCATACCTTTAAGGATAGATGCCCCTCAATCTAGTGGCCTCGGCAACACGCTCTATAGCAGTCATCAGGGCTGCTAATCTCATATCACAATTATGTTTTTTAGCAGTACTCGCGACCCCGGAAAAACTCTGGCCAAGTATATCTTCTAGCCGGCGGTCAACCTCATCTTTGTCCCAGAAAAGGTGTTGAGTGTCCTGTACCCATTCAAAGTAGGAGACTACCACACCACCCGCATTAGCTAGTATATCTGGTATCACCATTGTGCCTTTATCTGCTAATATCTTATCTGCATCAGGAGTCGTGGGGCCATTAGCCCCCTCGACTACTAACTTAGCTTTAACATTATTTGCGTTATCCTTCGTAATTTGCTGTTCTAGCGCCGCAGGTACTAATATTTCACAAGGTAATTCCAAAAGCTCTTCTTGCGTCACCGAATCGGTCCCTGGGAATTCGTGCACCGAGCCTGCGGAATTCTTGTAATCGTTTAATTTAGTCGGATCTAAACCCGCTTCACAATAAATAGCACCACTGCTATCGCTAGCACCAACGATTTTGCAGCCTAGCTCCTTGTGCAAAAGTTCAGCTGCCCAGAACCCAACGTTACCATAACCTTGGATAACTACCCGTGCTCCTCTGAGATCAAGTCCAACCTCTTTAGCAGCTTCTCTGGCAGTGATCATTACACCCCTACCGGTTGCTTCGGTCCGTCCTAAGGTCCCGCCTATACCAATAGGTTTCCCAGTCACTATCCCTGGCTGCGTGTATCCGCTATGCATACTAATTGTGTCCATTATCCAGGCCATCACCTGACCATCAGTGTTAACATCCGGTGCCGGAATATCGGATTCAGTACCAATCAATGGAGCGATTTCGGTCGCGTATCTTCTAGTTAATCTTTCTTTCTCTCCAATCGACATTAGCTTGGGATTAACGGTAACCCCTCCCTTGCCGCCCCCAAAGGGTATGTTAGTTACAGCGCATTTCCATGTCATCCACATTGCAAGAGCTTTAACTTCATCGAGAGTAACATCTTCATGAAATCTGATCCCGCCTTTAGCTGGACCTCTATTAATATTGTGTTGGACTCTATGACCGGTGAATACAGTTACACTACCATCATCCATCTTTACGGGGAAATTTACCGTGAACTCTCTCTTACATGCTGCCAATATATCGCGCATACCTGAATCAAGATCCAATTTATCAGCAGCCACATAAAACTGGGCTTTCGCCATTTCGAATATTGAGGCACCGGACCCGATGGCTTTATCTAAAGGTACCAAAGTCATAACCCTCTATAATTCCAAATTGCAAGCGATGGAGATTTTACTATTTGATGGGAAAAGAATCAATCAATAAGACTCTTTACTGTGACGCCAATTTCACCAGGCGAAGGAATCATGACAACACCCGCCCTTTCCAAAGCAGCTGTTTTTGCTCCAACGGTTCCATCGGATCCAGTAATTATAGCTCCGGCGTGACCCATCCGTTTTCCCGAAGGAGCTGTGGCTCCAGCAATGAAGGCAGCAACCGGTTTCGTAACATGCTCCTCTATATATCTCGCAGCTTCCTGTTCCATACTTCCGCCTATTTCTCCAATCAACACTATTAGCTCGGTCTCAGGATCTTGGTTAAATAATTTCAATACGTCGACAAAATCAGTCCCGATCAATGGATCGCCCCCTATTCCCACACACGTACTTTGCCCTATGCCCAACCCTGTCAATTGACTAACGGCTTCATATGAAAGCGTTCCACTTCTCGAAACAACACCTACTTTACCAGGCATGTGTATATAACCTGGCATGATCCCTACCTTGCATCTTTCTCCTGGAGATATAATCCCAGGGCAGTTAGGGCCCAACAATCTCGCACCTTTCTTCCTAATAAAATTCAGAGTTTTGGCAGAGTCTAAAATGGGCACTCCTTCAGCTATGCAAATCACCAGTTCAATGCCTGCATCCACCGCTTCTAACATCGCATCTTGCGCAAAAGGAGCGGGTACAAATATCAGTGAAACGTTGGCTCCCGTTTCATTGACAGCTTGATATACTGATTCGAAAACCGGGATTTTCCCGGCTACCATAAGTCCTCCCTTACCAGGGGTAACACCAGCAACAACATTTGTTCCATATGTCAGACATTGTTCAGTATGAAATCCGCCCTCACGACCAGTAATACCTTGGACTAATAATCTTGTTTTGGCGTTAACAAATATACTCATGCGAGATAAGGCCCTCCACAGAATCAAGCAGCATGTTTTGTAGACAATATACGTTCAAGATCGCTCAGTGTCGAAGCAAAAGATACGTTCAATTTTGACTCGGCTAGAATTCTGGTTCCTGCTTCGACATTGGTCCCAGACATTCTCACCACTATTGGCAATGAGCCCCCAAAATCCTTGAAAGCCTTAACAATCCCCTCGGCTAAAATATCGCACCGCAATATTCCTCCAAATATGTTTACCAGGATCAATGATACGTTGGTATCACTGAGCATAATTTTCACGGCCGCAGATATCTTTTCTACGGTTGCGCTACCTCCAACATCAAGGAAATTGGCTGGTTCTGTTCCCACCCCGTGGGCTAAATCCATGGTAGCCATTGCAAGTCCCGCTCCATTGACAAGGCAGCCAACTGTTCCATCCAATTTTACGTAGGCTACACCAGCTTCTGCAGCCTGCCTTTCTAAATCTTCTTGCTGAGTAGAATCCTTAAGCTCACTCAGATCCATATGTCTGAACAGCGCATCATCATCGAGATCTATTTTGGCATCTAGAGCTATCAAACAATCATTTTCGTCTAATACCAAGGGGTTGATTTCAACAAGGCTACAATCGTTCTCGATAAACAATTCACAAACGGCCGACACCAAATCGAATATCTTCTTTGTAAAGATTGCATCCAAATCCAAAAATCTACATATGATACGAGATTGATAATGTTGGAACCCTGCGGCGAGATCAACGGAAACACGCAGAATCCTTTCTGGATCGGTCTTCGCGATCTCTTCTATATCCATTCCTCCGGAGGAACTGACTATCAACAATGGTCCTTGTGACATTCGGTCAACAACACACGCCAAGTACATTTCTCTCTTAATTGCTACGGTCTTCTCGACTAACAACTCGTTAACTATAGACCCATCCGGCCCGGTTTGATTAGTAGTTAAACGGGAGCCGATCAAAGTTCTGGCGATATCCATACCTTCCTGTGATGAATTAACAAGTTTAACTCCTCCTCCCATACCCCTACCTCCAGCATGTATCTGTGCTTTCACGACAACCGGAGGGCCAAGTTGATTGATCAATAGTCCCGTTTGTTCTGCATTGGAAGCTGAATACCCCTCTGGAATTTCAATTCCATACTGGGACATCAATGCTTTTGCTTGATATTCGTGAATTTTTATAACATTACCTCGAGCGGAAAACCGCACCTATTTTAACGTGACCCACAATCTTTGTCACACCCACTTTCCTTTTAGATAATCTATATTCCCGAATCACGGCATTTGACGGTACCTCTATCCTTAAGTACATTGAGAATGGCACGCAAAATTAGGAAAGTGAGGACGTAGTACATGGATCATATGGAGCGAATCGGGTTTATTGGATTAGGAATCATGGGAAAACCCATGGCATTGAACTTAATTTCTGCTGGCTATAGTCTAACGGTTTATAACAGGACTAGAGTTAAAACGGATGCCCTAAAACAGGCCGGGGCACACCTAGCTTCATCACCTAAAGAAGTAGCTGAAAATTCTGATGTGATCATCACTATAGTATCTGATTCCCCCGACGTCCACGAAATTGTGTTAGGAAACGAAGGAATCTTTGAGGGGATTCATCGTAATTCCGTTGTAATAGATATGAGCACTATATCTCCCTCGATGACGAAAACCCTGTCAGAAAAGTTGTCTGAGAAAGGTGCAAGCATGCTCGATGCTCCTGTCAGTGGTAGTTCATGGGCTGCAGAAGATGGCACATTATCCATTATGGTAGGGGGTGACGATGAAGTATTTCAAAGATGTTTACCCATTTTTGAAGCCCTCGGGAAAACAGTAGTTCATATTGGGCCCACTGGTATGGGTCAGGTCTGCAAATTGGTTAATCAGGTTATAGTAGCCGGCACATTGGCATCTGTTTGCGAAGGGTTGTTGCTCGGATCTAAAGCGGGCGTAAATTTAGAAAAGGTGTTTCAGGCTATCACGGGAGGGGCTGCGAATTCGTGGCAATTAGAAAACTTGGGATCTAGGATCATTAAAAGAGATTTTGCCCCTGGATTCACGGTAAAACTAATGCTTAAAGATCAAAGACTAATTAATCAAGCTTCCGAGGAACTAGAACTTCCTATGCCAGTATCTTCTGTAGCCAGACAGTTCTTCTATGTTCTGGGTCAAAAAGGTCTGGATGAAGAGGGTACCCAATCTTACATCAAGGCTCTTGAAGAAATCGGGCATACTGAAGTTCATTAACAAAAGGCTACTGCCCGTTTATGAAGATCTTCCTTTATGCCACATTTCGAGTATGCTTAGATCCCGTGTAAAAGCTAAGGGAGGGAGCTTATCCAGACTGAACCCATCGACATCCATCACTTCAATACTATCGCAGTTAATCTCTCCGCCAATCTTCTGACCAGAAAACACAGCCAAGACAATAGGGTCATCAGGTTCAGAAAATAGACCGATAAGTCGATCAATAGATACTATAAGACCTGTTTCTTCATTTACCTCTCGGGCAGCACCGTCCTCAATTCGTTCGCCTCTATTTACGTATCCTCCAGGGAACCCCCATAATCCCTTTCCAGGATCCATAGCCCTCTTTACCATAATTACTTTACCACTTACTTCAATAACCACGGTAACCGCTAATTTCGGGTCATAATAAATAACTCGTCCGCATTTTAAACACGCAGGCCTTTCAACACCTTGGATCAACCTTTTCTCCAAATGATTGGCACAGAATGAACAATAACGATCTTCAGAACTCATGTATATCTATATAAAAATACTGACTTGCAATTGAATTGTCGAGAAACGAAGAGATTTCTACATAACCGTTCAAATTTGTTTTTTGAAAGTGTCGATAAATCTCGATTGATTAGCCTTAGTTTTCGTTGATCAAAAGGTTAGACTGGGCTAAAGTAGGTGGAAATGAACAAAAGCCAAAACGATCTCTTTGCGTTGGAGTCAGACCTTAAACGGACTATTCTGGGAGATGTGCGCTTTGACTCCTTTTCAAAAACACTTTATAGCACCGATGCAAGTATTTACCAAATGGAACCCATCGGAATCGTATTACCACGAGACACAGATGACGTTTTAGCTTCAATGGAGATAGCCAAAACCGCTGATATCCCTATCATGCCCCGAGGAGGAGGGACTAGTTTAGCTGGGCAAACAGTCAATCACGCGCTGGTCTTGGATTTCTCTAAATACATGAACCAGGTCCTAGAAATCAACTATGAGGAACGGTGGGCTAGGGTTCAGCCAGGAATTGTTCTAGATGATCTGAATCGAAATTTCCTGGCTGAACAACGGGTCAGGTACGGTCCGGACCCATCGACTTCGAACAGAGCTTGTATCGGGGGAGGCATAGGGAATAATTCTTGTGGTTCCCATTCACTAATCTACGGAAAGACAAGTGATCAAATCTTGGAAATAGAATCTGTTCTCTCCAACGCAACAAAAGCCAACTTCAGACCTTTGGATGCAATTCAACTAGAGAAAAAACTTTCTCAGCAAGATTTCGAAGGAAATATCTATCGCGAGGTACTGGATATTGCCCGAGCAAACTCGACCGAAATAGAGTCAAATTATCCCGAGATACCCCGCCGAATCAGCGGTTATAATCTCGATTCATTAATCGGAAACAGCGAACACAACATGGCAGACCTTGTCGTGGGATCCGAAGGCACACTTTGTGTGGTGACAGAAGCTAAGGTGAAACTCGTTAAAACTCCGAGATATACCGGGTTGTGTATAGTGCATTTCAATGATCTAGCGGTGGCCTGTGCTGCCACCAACCCTATTCTAGAGCATAACCCGTCAGCTGTAGAACTGATCGACAGCATGCTTATAGAGAGGACTCGAGAGTCTCCAGCTTTCTCCAGACTTATGAAATTTATAGACGGCCGACCAGAAGCGGTACTAGTAGTGGAATTTTCTGGTGAAACCACTTCGGAAATTTCAAAGAAGCTATCTTCATTTAAAATGTCCTTGCGAAGACAATCATTGGGTTATGCATGGATTAACATTACGGATAATGTAGAGCAACAAAAAGTCTGGTCGATTCGAAAAGCTGGGCTTGGTTTGCTAATGAGCATACGTGGAAACAACAAACCAATACCATTCGTGGAAGATACAGCTGTACATCCTTCAAAATTAGGAGAGTTTGTCCGTCGTTTTGATTCTATAGTAAAAAGCAATGAAACATCTGCGGGCTACTATGGTCATGCAAGCGTTGGATGTCTCCACATACGACCTTTGATAAATCTAAAAACTCCAGCTGGAGTGAAAACAATGGTCAAGATCGCCGAAGAGGTAGGAGATTTAGTCAAGGAATTTTGTGGATCGTTCAGTGGCGAACACGGGGACGGTATAGTGAGAGGAGTTTGGACAAAAAAAATGTTCGGCCCAAAATTATATAAAGCTTTTCAAGATATTAAAAAGTCGTTTGACCCAAACAATCTTATGAACCCCGGTAAAATAATTGATACACCTCCGATGATCGAGAATCTCCGATTCGGAAATGGCAATACGCCCCTAAACGTACAAACGTTACTAGACTTTTCCTCAGACGATGGATTAACAGGGGCCATCGAAATGTGCAACGGTATGGGCGATTGTAGAAAGGGAACTGGGACAATGTGCCCATCTTTTCAGGCGACTCGAGAAGAAGAGCACTCGACCAGAGGAAGAGCAAATTTATTGAGAGCAGTGTTATCTGGATCCCTCACCCCCAAAACTTTGGCCGACAAAAGACTTTACGAAGCCCTGGACTTGTGTCTTGAATGCAAGGGGTGTAAGGGAGAGTGCCCATCAGGCGTAGATATGGCCAAGATAAAATACGAGTTTCTTTACCAATACAACAAGGTCAACCCACCAAGACTACGAACACGCCTTTTTGCAAACATAAACCTTGTTAGCCGCTGGGCAAGTCGGTTCCACATGTTAACCAATCTTTCGGTTAAAATTCCAGGACTCCATAACATATTTCAATCTATACTTGGAATCCACCGTAATCGGAGACTACCCACATTTAGTACAACCACTTTTCCAAATTGGTTCAAAAAGCACATACCATTAACCGCTGGCAAGAAAGGTACAGTAGTTCTATTTAACGATACGTTTATGAACTATAATCTCCCCCAAATAGGGATAGCAGCTACAGAGTTACTCGAGAAATGTGGGTTCAAGGTTGTTCTAGCAAACGTCCGGTGTTGCGGCCGACCAATGATATCTAAAGGGTTGCTTGAAGAAGCCCGTGCAAACGCTCGATCAAACGTAGATTCCCTAATTCCTTACGTATTATCAGGTGCAACCATAGTGGGATGTGAACCATCATGCCTTTTTACCCTAACAGAAGAATATCCCGATTTGCTACAAGACGCTGATTCTAGGTTGATAGCTAAAAATTCTGTACTCATAGATCAATTCCTAGTGGATTTATACGAACACGGGGAATTGGATCTAACATTCTCTGACTTACCCAAGCAGATTCAATTTCATGGTCATTGCCATCAAAAAGCTATCAGTGGAGTAGACGCATCCATCCGAGCTTTAAGTCTACCCAAGAATTTCACTGTTGAATTAATTGACGCAGGTTGTTGTGGAATGGCTGGTTCCTTTGGGTTTGAAAAAGAACACTACGATATATCTATGGCTATAGGAAACGATAGGCTATTCCCTAGCATATCTAATAAAGGTCAAGAATGGGACATAGCGGTTACGGGTATATCTTGTAGGCAGCAAATCGAACACGGTACCAACAAACAACCAAAGCATTTAGTCGAAATTTTGAGAAATGCGATAGTTTAATGAAATGGCGTTTAGAGCTAGTTAAACCAATTTCACCTAATTTTTATTGGTAAATTAATGATCCGAGTATTTTTTTCGATGTATTTCAATCCCGGCTCTTGATAACACAGCTCCCTTTATAGGAGGGTTAGCTTTCATCACTCTTACCGTGGCGGACCAAGCCATTCCATTGGATATTACTTTCTGTGCTATCCCTTCAGCCAAACTCTCCAAGAGAAATTTAGATGAACCCTCGATCTCACCTTTAACAATAGCATGAATCGTCGAGTAACTCACCGTATCTCCTATATCATCAGATAATCCAGCCTGCCTGAGGTCTAACGCGATTTCCACATCAACTATGAAAATTTGGCCAAGTGTCCTTTCCTCTGCATGAACACCATGATGCCCATAAAACCGCATACCTTCGAGAATAATCTTATCCGACGGGTTCATGGTCAACGTAATTCCCTCTGTTCCATGCTCTCTAATGATTGTAGCAATGCCTCGGCTCGTTTTACGACAGGTATGTCTACCATTGCACCGTCTAATTCCAGGGACCCAATTCCGGCAGCTTCAGCTTCATTCCATGCAGCTACTACCCGTCGTGCATATTCAACTTCTTTGGCATCTGGTCTGAAAACATCATTAATGACCTCTAATTGGCCCGGGTGAATTGAAAATTTGCCTTTATACCCTAAATTTGCGGATCTATTGCACTCTTCTCGTAAACCATCTATATCCCTGAAATTCACAAAAGGCGTGTCTAAGGCAGGGATACCTGATGCTCGCGCGGCCATAGATACCATCGATTTTGGCATCATTAGTTCAGCACCATCGTAACTGCGGCGTATCTCCATATCGTTAGTAAAATCTTCACCACCAAAGGCTAAAGCTATAACTCTACGAGATGCATTCGAAATACGAAAAGCATTCAATACTCCTTCAGCACTTTCAATCCAAGGTATGATCTTAACCTTACCTTCTTCTAACCCGTATTTAATCTCGAAGTCCATCATCAATTTATCACATTCTATAACATGCCAAGGAGTGTCAACCTTCCCTAAGCTAACCCCGTATAGCTCTTCACAAACGACGGCTTCTAGTTCTTTACAAATCAGACCAGAATTGAATGAGTTCAACCTTACAAAAACGGTATGCCCTAAGTCATACAACGGTTTTATCATTGAAACCACCATCGGTAATGCGGCATCTTTTTCGCTAACTGGGACCGAATCTTCAAGATCCAATACCAGAGCATCGCTCCTAAATATACGGGCCTTGTCCAACATATTCTGTCTATTACCTGGGACAAACTGAAGACTTCTAAAAACTGTCATTCCTTCTCCTTTTCACTACACTTAAACGCTACTATAGGATCACCAATATTCCGATTTAATGCAATACCCATCGGGATATAAAAGATATGGCTGTCTGATTCCCTGCTTAAATGATTAACTTGAGCGTGCTACTAACCTGACTTATACTTGGAATACCTAGTCACAAGGTGAAACGATAGTCGTGATAAATAGAGATAAGTTTAGAAGCACTCTCGCGCAATTTGCAACTGGTGTGATCGTAATAACAACACTAGACCACGAAGGTGCATTCCACGGTATGACTGCCAATTCATTTACCTCGGTCAGTTTAAACCCTCCTCTCATACTTGTATGTGTGGATGTGCAAAATCAAACCCACAATTTCATCGACGCTCAGAGAAAGTTTGGTGTCAATATCCTAAGTGCGGACCAAAGAAAACTATCAACATACTTCGCAAAAACCAACCATAGAACATATCAACCAGATATCATACAAACAAGTCTAAGCGAGCATGGAATTCCTTATATAAAAGGGTCCCTGGGTTTCCTAGGTTGTAGTATGGTTGACGCCCATCCCCAAGGAGATCACACTATCTACGTAGGCAAGGTGGAGGAAATTACCAGTGGAAGCAACTCGACTGGACCTCTGATTTTCTACGAGAGTAACTTCCGTGAATTGGACCCTAAAGGAAATACGTAACTCACTTACTAAGAAGTTTTCCCATTAGGGGTCTTGCCATTAGAAAAACAGGCGACTGAAACGATTTTATCTCTACTATCTGGCCTCCATACGATGACACCGCTGGCATTCCTTCCTTGTACGGAAATACTCTGAATACTCGTCCTAATGACCTGGCTTTTCGCGGAGACCAGCATGACTTCGTCCTCAACACCTTCGCGGATCAGCCTAGCGTCTGCCAATTTCCCAGTTTTTGGAGTAACCTTGAATACTCTTACACCTTGACCAGCCCGCCTTTGCCTTGGATATCGGTTCAGAGTAACCACTTTACCGTAACCTCTTTCCGTAACAACCAAAAGTCGCTCATCCGGATTCACGGGCTCCATCGCTACTACGTGATCCCCATCAATCAACTTAATGCCCCTTACTCCACCAGCAGTTCTCGAACGCACCGGGATTTGAATCCCTGGAAATCGTATGGATCTCCCATTAGATGTAACAATTAGAACATCATCATCTGGTTCTAAATTACGTACCGAAACCAAATCGTCCCCTTCTTCAAGATCCATAATTATTAAGCCGTTACTTCGGATATTAGCCAGGTGTCTGATTCTTAAACTTTTCACTTCTCCTAATCTTGTACCCATAACAAACAGACCATCTTGATCTAATTTGGGTACCGAAACCACAGCATTCACTTCTTCCTTTTCAGCTAAGGGTATTAAATTGTTTAGTGATGCACCCTTGGTCGTTCTCGAACTATCTTGCTGAATCTCAAAGCATCTCACCTTGTAAACTCTACCCCTATTAGTAAACAGAAGTATGGTGTCATGGGTGTTTGCATAAAGAAGGTGATGAAGTGCATCGTCATCTCGAGTGGCCTGGCCTCGGACTCCGCGTCCACCTCTATGTTGGGATTTGTAGGTTGAAGGCAGCATCCTTTTAATGTATCCCCTACGGCTTATTGTAACTACCATATCTTGAGGGGATATCAAGTCTTCAGGGGACAGATCTCTAGGTTCTTCCTTTATTATTTTAGTAAGTCTTGTCCCTCGGTATTGTTTCTTCAAGCCTAGTGTTTCTTCTTTTACAACATCTAAAATCTTTATCGTATCACCAAGTAGAGATTCGAGTTCACCTATAGTCTTACGTAGGTCTTGATATTCCTCTTCTAATTTTTTACGTTCTAGCGCCGCTAGACTTCTCAATTGCATGTCCAAAATTGCCTGAGCTTGTATCTCTGTCAGACCAAAGCTTTGCATCAATCCGTTTCTAGCAGTCTCTACGTCATCTGAGGCTCGAATTAACTTAATGACTTCATCCAAAAATTCTAAGGCTTTTCTTAATCCTTCCAAGATATGGGATCGATCTTTTGCTTTTTTAAGCTGGAACTCAGCCCTTCGGATAACCACAGCTTTTCGGTAATCAATGAAAAGCTGTAACGCTCTCTTCAGGTTAAGTACCTGGGGTTGGCCATCCACCAAAGCAAGCATATTTACACTAAACGATGACTGCATGGAGGTGTGCTTGTAGAGGCTATTTAACACCATCTGACCCATCGCATCCCTTCTCAACTCTATTACAATTCTCATTCCCCTTCTGTCAGACTCATCCCGAATATCTGAAATTCCATGAATCCGTTTATCTCTCACCATTTGTGCAATACGTGCTACCAGCGTCGCCTTATTCACTTGGTAAGGTAGTTCTGAAACTATGATCTGGCTACGACCATTTTTCAGTTCTTCCACATCAGCTGTAGCCCTCAAGACTACTCTGCCTCGACCGGTAGAATATATTTGTCTAACAAATTCTCTGTCATTCCCGACAAGTGCTGTTGCACCCGTAGGAAAGTCTGGTGCCTTTACAAACTTCATAAGATCTTCTACGAATGCGCTGGGATTATCGATTAAATAACATACAGCATTAACAATCTCGCTCAAGTTATGAGGTGGAATATTAGTAGCCATTCCCACAGCTATGCCAGAGGCCCCGTTCAACAACAAGTTGGGAAGTTTTCCTGGAAGAACCGTCGGTTCCTTTAAGGAACCATCAAAGTTTTCAACAAAGTCGACTGTAGCCTGGTCTATATCAGCCAACAATTCCATCGCAATTGGAGTCAGTCGAGCTTCAGTGTAACGCATGGCCGCAGGAGGCTCGTCGTCGACACTTCCAAAATTACCTTGGCCATCTACAAGAGGATAATGTAAAGAGAAATCCTGTGCCATCCGCACCAGAGCTTCATAAACCGACGAATCTCCATGTGGATGATATTTACCTAAAACTTCCCCTACTATCCTAGCGCATTTTTTGTAGGCATTACCGGGACTCAGACTGAGTTCCCTCATAGCATAAAGAATTCTGCGCTGTACGGGTTTCAATCCATCTCTTACATCTGGTAGTGCTCTAGCCACAATTACGCTCATAGCGTAACTGAGGTAAGAGTTTCTCATCTCCTCATCTATATGTATGTTCTGGATTTGGTCGTCAGGGGTGGTGACCATGCTCTAAATCGACCTCATTTATACTAAATATTGATCAAACACAAGCCCACATCCCAATATATTGGGGGCTCTAGCCTTGATTCTAACACGTTTTTCCAGATGACTCCACTTATGACTATAAATCATCTAACTTTTACAATGTAGTTTATGAAAACTAACGGCCCTTTCTACAAAGGCTACAAAAATATTTCCAAAAACCTTTGGGGTCTCTTCAGAGTTTTCTAAATTAGCCTGATATCCTATCACCCAAGAATGTTCAGTACTTTCAATCCCCTCAATAATTCCATCATCTACAGAATATGCTGCGGCTAATAATCTAGGTGATCTTTGTTGTTCCCTAAGTCCCAATTTATGACGACTATTAAGAGAGAAAAAGCCCCCTATACCTAGAATCGCAGCAGATTTACTGCCAGGTGAAACGTAAACTTTATGACTATGGGTTATCGATCCTATCCGGTGATTTACAACGGACGTTAGATGCCCTCCATCGAAGCATATATTTAAGAGACCCATCCCATATCCCGTAGCAATAATGGGAATATCATTAGATAAACTTCTTTTTACAAAATCAATTGACTTTAAGTCGTAAATGGACGCTGGATCTTCTAAATCGGGGGCGTCTCCAGTTATGATTAGTCCACTGATATCTGATAAACCAAGGGAAGAAGACCTAATCACTATAGATTCATCTGTATGTTTCTCCAAGAGTGAGGTCATCCCTTCGAATGAATGGTTATTTCCTAGTTTAATCCAAACTATTTTAGTCATCATATGCCGCTAAACAAACCTCATTGCACGACGCCCGCATCGTTACGGGGACTTTTCTAAGGGCTATCTTCCTGCTATGCTTAGAGCCAATTGTGGATCGAAATCTATATTCCATACGAGATTATCCCCAAACTATAAACTAACAGATTTGTTGTGGGAGGGCTATTGCCAATTTCAATAGAAACCAGTCTAGACCTAAATGAAGCTTACACTCGCTATCTCAATGGACTGAAACAAGGGCAGACCCGTGAACTGTACCAAGACCTTAGCAGGTTTGTGCAGTGGTGTGGAAGGACTACAAAGATAATCTCCCTAACACCACAAACAGTAGCGTCCTACGCAGAATGGATAGGTAGAAGAGGAGGAGATCCAGCGACAAAATTAGCGCCAGTTAAAATGTTCCTAGCCTATCTTAAACGCAAGGAACTTATTGAACTAAGCCTGGCCCCTCATATTCGTATTCCAAAAGGACGGGGCAAAAATATGTCCAGCGGGGCAACCGGAATCGAGCCAGTATATCTAACACAAGACGGATTTAACCAACTCACCAGTGAACTCGAATCATTGAAGGTAGAACGAGTAAAGATAGTAGACGACATCGGTCGTGCCATGGAAGATAAGGATTTTAGAGAAAATGCACCCTTGGATGCTGCTAAGGAAAGGCAGGGATTCGTTGAATCTAAGATCAGAGAATTAGAGGCGATCCTAAACCATGCGGTCGTGGGAGAAAAATCAGGGAAGGGTCAAGTAAGGATTTCCATGGGTAAAAAGGTCAGATTGAAGGACGCATCCAACGGAAAACTTCGTAGCTATCTCATAGTACACCCCCGAGAAGCTAGTCCAAGCGAGGGGAAACTCTCCAGCGAATCACCTGTAGGTAAGGCTTTGATAAATAGAAAGCAGGGAGAACGAGTCGAGATTTTAGCCCCAAAGGGAACCATCCACTATTTAATTGAGAGAGTATACGGCTAGACTTACCAAAAAAGCCCAGTAAAATATTAGTGTGTGCAATTGGCCTGTTACATAGATAGCTTTGGGCAAGCCAACACTTAAATTGTTGATATCGTCTAGGTCACTAGTCTTTTATAACCCAAGACAAAACTTCACTAACAACAACATTAGGAACATCCGCTCTCGACACAGCCTGACCAACCTCCCGCAATAATACCCACCTAATCGACCCTTTTTCGTTTTTTTTGTCCAATTTCATAGCCCGAGATAATGTATCTGGATCTATGTCTCGTGCCACAGTAGGTAAACCAAATTGACGTAAAATATCACGTTGACGCACAACAACGTTGCTTTCAATCATACCCATTTTACGGCTGATCTCAGCAGCGGCCATCATACCTATGGACACGCCTTCCCCATGAAGATATTTTCCATAGCCACTGG
Organism: uncultured Dehalococcoidia bacterium; assembly: GCA_964439905.1. Taxonomy (GTDB): domain Bacteria; phylum Chloroflexota; class Dehalococcoidia; order Lucifugimonadales. Next base: position 90,518 of record CAYTPK010000007.1, on the reverse strand, counting down.
TTACTTCCAGGGCGTGTCCTACTGTGTGACCATAATTCAATAATATTCTTATACCTAGTTTCTCCTTTTCATCGTTTGAAACCACGTCAGCCTTTATTGCTATACTTCTTCGAATTACTTCCGTAGAAAGCTGCGGGTCTAAATCAGATAATCTATTCGCGTTATCTTCAAAAGTCTTAACTAAGTTTTCATCACGGATGAAGCCATGCTTTATCGCTTCCGCCCAGCCTTCTGATAACCCACGTTTATCCATAGTCAAAAGAGTCTCTGGGTCCGCGAAAACCAGCTTTGGCTGATAAAATGATCCTATCATGTTCTTGGCCTGCGGAACGTTCACTGCTACCTTTCCACCAATAGAAGCATCCACCATTGCTGCCATACTGGTTGGTATTTGCACGAATGGAATACCACGTAGGAACGTAGCAGCTACAAATCCACCGAGATCACCCACTACTCCACCGCCAACAGCCAAGATGGCATGACCTCGCTCAGCTCGTCTTTCAATAAGCCATTTATAGATTGATTCGGCAGTTGCCAAAGTTTTAGATTGTTCTCCTGCCGGGAATATGAAGCTATGGGCTTCTATTCCAGACCTATGCAAAACTTTCTGGATCTTCCTTCCGTAAAGCTGAAATACTTTGTCATCACTGATTATGTAAACTGGTCCTTCTATCCCTATCGCAACAAGAGATTCCCCAAGCTCGTCTAACAAACCCCACCCAACCTTAACCGGATAGGCTCCAGTAGCATGTTCTACTATAGCGGCAATGGATGGTCCAAAGGCAGGTCGATTGCTAGCAGTTCCAACAAAGGATTTCCAGTTATTGATCACTGCTGCCGCTACCTGATCAACTGTCAAAAGATCAGTAGCTATTACGCAATGAGAAACATCATAGGATTTCTGACGGTTCTGCTTCAACTCTGTGATACGTTTTAACTTATTGTTCTCTTCCAGGAGCGGCCTTATCTCAACATCCCCACGATCTTTCTGAGCGTCTAATCTCCCAATTATAGTTTCTGGTCGTGCATCGAGTCCGATCACTAATCCTCTACTAAGTAGAAGTTCTTGATTTAAAGAATCAATGAAAGCGCCTCCGCCAGTAGCAACTACTTGATTCTCCTCAAAACAAATCTTTTCCAACGTCGATCTTTCTATATTCCGGAATTCATTTTCCCCATCTTCCGAAAAAATTCTTTGTATAGACTTTCCTTTTAAATCAGTTATATAACTATCGGTATCAATAAATTTCCAACCTAACATTTGGGCGACAAGAGTTCCCACAGCCGTTTTGCCGGTCCCAGAGAAACCCGTCAAGAATATGTTTCTCTTCAAACTAACCATGCTTAGGAGCATGTATTATTCTACGGTCATGCTCCATTTCTTCCTGTGCCACAATCTGTTCTGCCATACCGTAAACCATATATTCGATTATACGACGCAAGTGTGTACCTGGTCGGTAATCAGCCTCGGCAATTTCGTTAACTCTTTGTGCAGCCATGAGCAACATGCATGTTTCAAATGAATGTTTGCTCTTGGCATCATAAACTGCGAGGGCTTTCCCTCCCCTACTAGTAATTACAGAAAAACAGGGAACATCAGTAGGGCCATCCCCGATGTATAACATATTTTTGAACGGTATCCTTCGCTCAATTTCTGGAATGTGATCATTCACATCCTTTTCAAAATTCATATATTCAAAACCTTTCGTTATACGAAACAAATATTGAGTCTTAGCCGTGTGACTTATAACCCGTTTCGGCCAGTAAACTTTACCTTGACCGTCTTCATCAAACTCGCATCCAAATATCCGCTTGACGTATTTCGCAAGATCACTTCCCGCCAATACTGCTTGCAAACCAGAAGTAACAATATAATGCTCTAACGTAATACCATGCCGAACAAATTTTTCATCAGATAACATGCCATCTAATTCTTCAAACATTCCTGGTATTCCCGGGAAAAAATTCAGTTCTTTCCCTAGTTCGGATAAATCAGTATTAGACAAATTTCGAAAAAAAAGATTGTCCAAAAGAAGGCGTATCCAAGCCAGATCGCTTTCATAGGTCTTATCAGACGCAAGTTCGTCGACTCTTCCCCAAAATTCCTTGGAATTAACTCCTATCTTTTCAAAGATAACGTCCTCTTGCATATGCAAGGGGCTCAAAGTTTTATCATAATCGTAAACTAAAGCTATAACATTCTGTGGTTGCGACATGGCACTTTATTGACCTTCTATATAATTTCCCCAATTACTACAAGAATAAATTACATGTTACGAGGCCGTACAGTTCTCTGGTATCCTTCGTAATTCCTAGATATTTCAGTAATACTATCCCCGCCAAATTTCTCCAAAAATGCATCGGCCAAAACCAGTGCAATCATAGCCTCTCCTATGACTCCTGCGGGTGGAACTTGACACACATCCGACCTTTCATAATGCGCTTGAACTACATCGCCAGAATCCAGATCTACCGATGGAAGAGGATTCTTTAAAGTTGATATAGGCTTAATGGCGAATCTCGCTACAAGCGCGGATCCAGTCGTCATACCTCCCTCTGTACCACCTGATCGATTAGTTTTTCTTTTCCATGAACTTTTTGGGTCTTTTACTGGTTCTATTACATCATGGACTTGAGAACCTCGATGGTTTACTGATTCCCAACCATCTCCAATAGAAACAGCCTTAGTAGCATGAATAGACATAAGGGCTTGGGCTATACGACCATCTATCTTCTGATCCCATTGTACGTGGGATCCTAAGCCTATAGGCAAGCCTTCGGCAACAACTTCCACTACTCCACCTACTGTATCTCCGGCCTCTTTCGCATCATCTATAACCTTCATCATTTGTTCACCAACCTTCTCATCAACACATCGTACAGGCGATTGCTCTACCGCATGCCAGTCAACTGGTCCCATGGAGTTCGCCCAGACTCCTCCTATTGATAACGAATGGCTGTTAATCTCTACTCCAAATTGTTCCAATAACCGCCTTGCTACTGCCCCAGCAGCTACTCTAGCAGCAGTTTCTCGAGCGCTAGCCCGTTCGAGTACATTTCTCACATCGTCATATCCGTATTTCATAGTACCTGGTAGATCCGCGTGTCCAGGTCTGAGTCGGGTCACTCTCTTGATTTCTTCATCAATTTTTGAAACGCTCATGACTTTAGTCCAATTGACCCAATCTTTGTTCTCTATAGACATGGATATAGGACTCCCCAAGGTGAACCCATGCCTAACGCCACTCATGATTGATGCCCAATCCTTTTCAATTAACTGTCTTCCCCCTCTTCCATATCCTCTTTGCCTACGAACCATCTGTTGGCCTATATAAGACTCTGACAAAGACAAACCTGCAGGGAATCCATCTAACAAAACGGTCAAACTTTGCCCATGCGATTCCCCAGCTGTAAGAAACCGGATCCTATTAAACAAAACTATTCTCCTATCCCCAAGGATTTCTTTGCAGATATCATCATTGCGTCTACAGGAGCAGTTTTCCCAAACCATAGCTCAAACGCAATAGCTCCCTGAAACACAAGCATATGTAAGCCACTCATCACAGCCAAACATACCTTTTCTGCTTCTTTCATAAAAGGTGTCTCGGGTGGATTATACACTAGCTCGTAAGCTAAAGCCGGGATAGAATTATTTCCAAACGATAATGGACTATCAAATTGGTTAGGATGATTAAGCATACCCATAGACGTGGCCTGCACAATTAGATCAGCTCCACGTACTACCTCACTCACCTCATCAGTTATTAAACTGCATACGTCACTCAAATCAGGAAATTCTTGATTCAAATCACTCATCAATTTAGTACTTCGCCCCATACTTCTATTGGCTATCGTTATAGAAGATACTCCTTCTAATGCCAAGGAGAAGGCTATACCTCTCGCAGCTCCACCGGCACCCAATCTAACTACTTTTTTTGATTTAGGTATAAATCCTGCCATCACCCAACTGCGCATGAAACCAAGCCCATCTGTATTATGACCAGTTAATTTTCCATTTATGTTTACTACCGTGTTTACGGCTCCCGACAGTCGTGCTTCTGAGGATAAGGTATCCAAAAATGGTATCACTCGTTCTTTATGCGGAACAGTAACATTGAACCCTAAAATATCAGCATCGAGTAAACGGCATTGGGACATAAATTCGCCCAACAGATCGGGGGCAATTTCCCACGATTCATAGGTTATATCATTCCATCCGTAGTGAGTGAATGCTGAACTATGAATTACTGGAGAAAGACTATGGCCTAAGGGATAGCCAATTATTCCCAGCCTTTTTGTCATATAATCATCTCACCCGGTTAATGTAGGACTGAAGAATAACCGCAGCTGCGGCAGAATCGATAATCCCCTTTTTCTTAGGTCCAAACTTGCCTGATGCATGTAATAGAACTTCAGCATCTTTAGTTGAAAACCCCTCATCCCAGTACCTAATCGGGATTTTTATGCTTTCTTTTAACAGTCTTTGAAACGACTGAATTTTTTCTCCCTGATTACTAACGTATCCTTTCTGATCGAATGGCATTCCAACCAACAAAAGTTCAACGTTGAGATCACAAACAGTCCTAGCAATAGTTTTCACAGCCAAGTCGTCACTTTTACGCTCAAGATAATTCAATGGGGTCGCAATCACTTCCATAGGATCGCTTAGCGCCATCCCAATGCGTCTATCTCCAACATCCAAAGCCAATATCCTCAGCGAGTCACCTCTCTTCTAACTATATCACCTACTGTTTTCAAGGCTTCGTTTAATTTGTCCTGCCTTTTGCCTCCTGCCTGAGCCATTTCAGGCCCTCCTCCTCCACCGCCTTCCAACATTATCGACAACTTTTTCACTATTCTGCCAGCATGAAGGCCCCTTTTTACCAAATCAGGAGTTACCATAGATAATATAACCGGATTCCCATCTTGGATCGTAGCTAAGACTAATAGAACACTCTCAAGTCTTCCTTTCAACCAATCTCCTATTTCTCGAACACCTCTAATATCTTGGGCCACAACAATCCCAGAAACGACGTTAATATCCTCGATGATGGTTACTGTATCCAAAAGGCTTTGAGCTTCCGCCATAAGTGATACATGCTCTAATTCTTTCAGCCTTTTCCTTAGACCGATAATTTCATCAATAAATGATTCTAACCTGCCTTCCAAATCTGATATAGGAGTCTCTAATCGGGTAGCGATATTCGATAACAAGTTCGATCGCTTTTCAAAAAGTTCTTCTGCTTTACGCCCGGATACAGCCTCTATTCTTCTAGTTCCGCCACCGATGCCAGATTCTCCTAGTATAAAGAGTGGACCAATCTCACCAGTTGCAGCAACATGCGTGCCGCCACAAAGTTCAACACTAAATGGATTATCCGAGACCGTCCGTTTTCCCACGGTAACAACCCTAACTTCGGCCCCGTACTTATCCCCAAAAAATGCGAGAGCACCACTCTTTACGGCTTTCACATAAGTCGACCGCCTCGAGGTTATTGACAAATTTTCCCGAACCTTCTGATTTGCCAGGAGCTGTGTATTCCTCAATTCCTCGACTGAAAGTGATCCCAAATGGGTGAAGTCGAATCTCAGCCTATCGGGTATAACCAGGGAACCTGCCTGTCTAACATGGGATCCCACGACGTTTCTCAATGCAGAATGAAGTAAATGAGTTCCACTATGATTCCTTGCTGTATCAGAGCGAGTTATCCCGTCTACCACTGCCTCAACTTGTTCACCAAGAGACAAATTCCCTTGGGAAATAAGCCCTTTATGTACAATCAAACCAGCAGTAGGACTTTGTGTATCTTCCACTTCGAATATTCCATTGAGACCTTTTATCTGACCTCTATCGCCAACCTGTCCCCCTCCTTCAGGATAGAATGGGGTAGCTCCCAAAATTATTTCTACACGTTGTTTACTCTTTACATTTTTCACCGACATTCCGTCAGAAATGAGACCTAATATTTCGGTTGTGGCCTTTAGATCATCATAACCAATAAATTCCACACTTTGGACACCTAAACTTTCGTATAGTGTGTCAATCACCATACCGCTAGCAGTGACATGAGCCTCTCTTGCTTTGTCGCGGCGGTGTTCCATTCCAAGCTGAAATGCCAAATCGAATGCAGCGGCATCCGACATGTCTATCCCATTGACTTGAGCCATGTCGACCACCACTTCCGGTGGGATACCAAATGTGTCATATAATTCCGCAGCTCCGCTCCCAAGAGCATCCAACTTACTTTCATTTTCAATAGATTGAATCTCACCAATCAGTTCTTCGATTCTCGGTATTCCTATTTTCAAACTCTCTATAAACCTGGCTTCCTCTTGGCCAATCACACCAAGAATAAACTCGTGATTAGACGACAAATCAGGATAACTCTTACTGTAATTTACAATCGCCACATCAGCAATTTCTGATAAAAAGGGTCCGGTCAGTCCCAAACGTCTACCATATCTTACAGCTCTACGAATAATACGCCTAAGAACATAACCTCTTCCTTCGTTACCAGGAAGAACTCCATCGGCTATCAAAAATGATGCAGACCTGCTGTGTTCACTAATTACGCGCAACGAATAATTTGACTCATCGGTTAAACCATATGCCTTTCCAGAAACATCAGCGATTTTTGACATGATTGGACTAAATAAATCCGTTTCGTAAACACTATCTGTACCATGGGCTATTGCTGCGGCCCTTTCAAGTCCCATACCAGTATCTACGCTGGGCATAGGCAATTCAGAAATGTCGCCATTCTGTTTTTGGTAATATTGCATAAATACAAGGTTCCACAATTCTACAAAACGTGAACACTCATGGTTTGGATGACACCCTTCCTTTCCATCAGCTGTTCTGATCGGCTGGCCGCACCCACTTTCGATTCCAAAATCATAGTGAATCTCGCTACACGGACCCGATGGTCCTTCGAGACCGGCTGGGCCCCACCAATTCTCCGTAGATCCATATCTATGTATCCTGTCTGCAGTTACTCCTATTTTAGAGTTCCAAAGCTCATAAGCTTGCTCATCATCTAGATAAATTGTTATATGAAGCCGATCTCGTGATAATCCTAGTCCTTCCTTTTTAGAAGTGGTAAACTCCCAAGCCCAGGTTATGGATTCATCCTTAAAGTAATCGCCAAAACTGAAATTACCCAACATTTCGAAAAACGTTGCGTGGTTACTATCCCCGACTTCATCAATGTCAGTCGTACGAAAACATTTTTGACAAGAAACAATTCTTTTTGATGGAGGGTTTTGCTCACCAAGAAAAAATGGCTTGAATGGAACCATACCTGCGCTAGTAAAAAGCAGGGTGGGATCTCCAGAAGGTATAAGCGATGAAGAAGGAAGCCGAGTATGCCCTCGGTTTTCAAAAAATCTTAAAAATCCTTCCCTAATTGCCTTAGCTGTTTCCATAATCTTGTCTCAGCACTTGCTAGTGTAGTTCCGAGTGCTATTTTGGACAAGTCGTAAGGAGAACCATTTGTACTATTTTCGGTTTGACCAAATTATGTTTCAAGGTTACTATTCGAACAATAAATCTTCCAAACCCGAGGAGAGTTAATGCAATCAAGTGTCATAAACAAAATAGAAAAGGCCCGTCGCTACGCAGAAGAAAAGGACAGAATTTGCATGGAGTCTTTCTCAGCAACCATCAGAGGAGATCATAGCTCCCATCAGGTTTCACTAGACGCTGATACTTGGAAATGCGATTGTTACTATTTCTCTCTCCAGGGCCTCTGCAGCCATACCATGGCTTTGCAAAGGGTCCTATCCGATATAATACCTCTGTCAGGTTTCGTCACCGATAACGCCTAAACACAATACAGGCATTCTGACCACCAAATCCAAAGCTATTGGATAATACAACATCCACATTCATTTTTCTCGCTTGATTTGGCACATAATCCAAATCACATCTGGGGTCTACAAATTGGTAATTAATGGTGGGATGGACAACATTTTCCACAATCGAATAAATGCATGGTATAGCCTCCAAGGCTCCAGATGCTCCGAGCGAATGGCCAATCATGGATTTAGTTGAGCTAACAGGTATATCATAGGCCCGGTTTTCAAATAAACGCTTTATTGCAGTAGTTTCTACCACATCATTAATTGGAGTCGATGTGCCATGAGCGTTAATATAATCCACATCGGCAGTTGTTATCCGAGCATCCACCAACGCCTGTTCCATAGCACGCATCGCCCCATCTCCGCTATCCTCAGGCTGAACAGGATGGAATGCATCCGATGTAGATCCGAACCCTGCTAGTTCACACAGGATGTTTGCCCCCCTTTTAATAGCATGCTTCTCAGTTTCCAGGACAAGTATTGCCGCTCCCTCTGCCGGAACGAAGCCATCCCTTTTGGCATCAAATGGTCTACTAGCTTCCTGTGGGTTATCATTGTTAGTACTTAGAGCTCTCATAGAACAAAACCCAGATAGCCCCAAATGGCTGATGCCTGCCTCTGTACCCCCAGTTATCATCACGTCAGCAACCCCTCTTCTTAATACCTCCAAAGCCTCTCCCACTGCTTGGTTTGATGCAGAGCAGGCGGTTACGACCGTGGAATTATATCCCCTGATACCGAGAATGCGACTAATATTGGATGCAGCCATGTTCGGCAATATCATCGGCATAAAAAACGGTGAGACCTTCATGCCTCCCTTTTCAATCATCGTCCTTACTCCAGCTTCAGTAGTAGGAAATCCGCCGTTACCGTTACCTAATATAACCCCCATTCTATTTGATCCTCTGGAGCTAAGGGTCAATCCTGATTTTTCGACAGCTTGAATTGCAGCAGCTACGGCCAACTGTGAAAATCTGGCCATTCGTTTAGTTTCTTTCACGGGCAAATATTGACCAGGATCGAATTGGCTAACCTCACCAGCAATCTGACATGGGTAATCGGATGGATCACAGAGAGTCATTGGGCCAATTCCAGACTTACCAGCTACAAGTCTATTCCAAAAATCTTTCGGAGTATTTCCCAATGGGGTAAATGCTCCCATCCCAGTTACCACAATTTTATTGCTTTCCATTTTCACCTTACTATGTTCACACTGTATAAAACTTCTAACCTAGAAATATAATTCCGGAACTATATCTAAAACATTTTCCCTAACCTCGGCAGCTACAAAAAGAGAACCTAGGGTAAGAACCAACCCTCGATGGCCTGCTATTCCTACAGCACATTCAATCGCCTGAGGGATAGATTTGCTAATTTCCACAGGTATCTGATAATCCTGAAAGTTCTTCGCCAAAATATCAGTGTCAGCAGCCCTAGGATGTCTTGAACTCACTACCACAACTCTAGGGCGTATAGCAGATATCTCTTTGACCATTTCTTTTAGATTCTTGTCCTTAGAGGCACCGAAAATTACGACCAACTTACTATAATCAAAGTAGGTTGGTAAGCTGTCTATCACACTTCTAACAGATTGCGGATTATGTGCCCCATCGACCACTAATTTAGGCCTATCACGTAAAACTTCCATCCGACACGGCCAAGTCACCCTTCCAAATCCTAGTGATATTGCCTCATCAGATATACCATGACCAAGGATTCGCAATCGTTCTACTACCCCAATGGCAGTCGCCGCGTTTATAATTTGATAAATCCCCAACAACGGTAGGTTCAAGATGTACGTTTTATCTTTAGCCTGAATCTTAACGGATTGTTTTTCTAGGTCTGTGGTCTCCAGAAGCCATTCAAACTCAGATTCCACCTCTACCATCGGAGCAGATTTAATTCTCGCGATATCTCGTATAACATTCATGGGTTCTGTAAACTGCGGTGCAACGATGACAGGAACTCCTGGTTTGATTATTCCTGCTTTTTCTGTAGCTATTTTCGAAAGTGTGTCACCAAGAATATGCATATGATCAAAACTTATGGACGTGATTACGCTGACCGCTGGTTCTACGACATTTGTGGAATCTAATTTCCCACCCAATCCCACTTCTATAACCTGAAAGTCCGTTTCAACGTTTCTGAAATGAACGAAAGCCATAGCTGTCAAAGTTTCAAACAGAGTAACCGCTCCCAAGTTTGCTTTGCTACTAATATTCTCAACAATTGGCCAAACTCTCTCGACTAAATGAACGAATTCACCTTCGGTTATCGGTTTTCCGTTAACTCTTATTCTTTCCCTGAAGGTGTGTATATGAGGAGAGCTAAACATACCTACTTTGTATCCATTTTCAGATAATATGGAACTAACCATAGCTGTAACGCTTCCCTTTCCTTTAGATCCAGCCACATGTATGACCGGACTCGTTTTATGCGGATCACCTAAAGATTTAAGTAGTGCGTAAACTCTAGATAAACTAAACTTAACTCTAGGTCCTCTAGTACCAGAGAATTTTTCCAGGTCTACTAGTGTGAGTAGCCTTTCAAGGTAATGGTTATAAGGTTTAGGATTTTTCATAACAACAGTGTAAACTCATCGGACCTACAAAACACCTAAATATTAAGTTCGGAAAAAGTTAGAAATTAAATGTTTCAATAGCCGTCCTACCCATAATCCATTCTCGTTCCTCGTCTGTTTTGAAAGCTGGATGGGTCTTAATTCCATCTAATGCATTGCCATAACCTTCACGATTGCTTACAGGTGGATAGTCGCTGCCCCACATCATGCGTTCTACACCAAAGACCTCTAATGCCATCTCTATTACCCCTGAATTATCGTCCATGTGGAAATGATTCAATAGACGACCTGGCCTTTCACAGATTTCTCCAAGCCCTCCTACCTTGATTTTTACGTTTGGATAATTCGCAAGATTCAGGGCTTGCCGAAAAACCTTCAAGGACTCTTTATTATTAGCTCTTACACCTGCTAAGTGTTCAATAACTATAGTGAGATCAGGAACGGAAGAAACTAGTCTAAAGAACTCTTTGGATGCAAACTCTTCAACCGTGCCTAAAACACTCACTACCATTCCTAGACTAGCTGCCCGTTTCCACAGAGAGAGTGGGTCATGATCTCTAGATCTTTCCATGGGATTCAATCGTATACCGGATATACCTTCAAAAGCCGCCTGTTCGAGCTTTTGTAACGCGTCACTTTTAGATCCGTCCACAATGGCAACAACTTTGAATCGGCCCGGGTATCGCTTCATACAGGCTAACAAATATGTGGAATCGTACATGCCTCTATGTTGAATTAGAACGCCATGGTCAACCCTGTTCTTGTCCATTTGATAAACAAGTACATCGATAGGTTCAAACCAGCTCGTTCCAGCATGACAATGCGTGTCGACGATATTCATGTTTCCTCTTTTTGACTTGAATTCCAAAGTAGTTTTTTATTGACAGTGTTTATCGGGCAAGAGCATACTGCCATTAGCCACAAATTAAAAGCCATGGATTGAATCAAGGTGAAAACGGATGTCAGAACTTAATTTAGATGCCACATCAACAGCTCTTCTTCTAATGGACTGCCAAGAGGGTATTGTCGGGGCCTTAAACCCAGACCAGAGGAGCGCTCTGATGACTAGTTTGCAACAAACAAAAACAGCAGCCCGTAATGCAGGTATACCAATAATCTACGTTGTAATTGGATTTCGAGAAGGGCATCCCGAAATTGGACCAAAAGGGTGGTTTACATCAGTAAAGGAATCCAAAAGGATGATTCTCGACTCTCAAGAAGCAGCAATTTGTATAGAGCTTTCTCCTCTACCAGGAGACCTAATTGTTACCAAGAAACGTATGAGCGCGTTTACCGGAAGTGATCTGGAGCAGATTTTGAGCGGTCTATCAATACAAACGCTGGTTTTATGCGGCGTGAGTTCGGTTGGTGTCGTAGAATCAACAGCTAGACACGCGATAGACATGGACTATAGCATAATCATCCTTAAGGACGGGTGCGCAGACAGAGACGAACTTGCAAATGATGCGGCTCTCACTCACGTACTGCCCCGTATTGCAACCGTTGTAGATTCAGAGGAATTCATCAATAACCTTAATATTACCCCAGAATCCTAGGGCAAAGGCGCAAGGCGTTTCCACCAAGTATCTTACCCTTGACCGTCTCTGTCAGGTTCGGCCATTCACAAACTTGTTCCACGGCGGTGGGCCAAGCCGTGTCTCCATGCGGCCAATCTGTAGCAAAGAGAAGCAAATCTTCCCCTAATGTAGCTACCGTTGACTCCAGAGTTTTCTCCCATGTATCTATTCCGTGGAAGTATCTTCCTTCCTGAATTACTTCGCTAGGAGTCCGCTTTAAATTGGGCACATGGCCTGGGGATAGTTGATAATGGGCATCAAATCGCTCGATTATAGATGGCAACCAACCTGACGATGTCTCAAGTGAACCTATCTTCAAAGTTTTGAATTTTTCTAGTATGCCACCACCAATGATAGCTCCGAGAGCAGCCATGCCCGCCCAGGGATTGCCTAGTCCGTGCTGCAAAAACCACGCTCCTCTTAGGTCAAAAGTCCCAGGACTATATGGAGGCCTGGCGGTACCTCCATGTACCAAAATAGCCAAATCGTGTTCTTGAGCTTCCTCATAAATTGGATGCAACCCAACATCGTCGAGTAGCATGTTGTTAGGCCCTTGAGGAGACATATAAACTCCCACTAGAGATGGATCGTCTTTCCAATACCTAATCTCGTCAACCGCCGATCGTGAATCTCTCATATTGGCTACCAAGGTCCATTTCAATCTATCTCCAGCCTGAGAACAAAAATCACTAACCCACCTGTGATAGGCCCGATACAAAGCATTTTCGAATCCTACATCGGTTAAAGCGCAATAACTGGATACATGTGTGGGATAAAGGACATCAACATCAATTAACGAGGCATCCATGTCCTCGAGTCTGATTTTAATATCCCAGCTTGCTTCTGAACGAATAGCTGGCAGGTCTCCCCTATCGGGTCTACCAAAATTTTTCCGGCCCTGTGATTTATGTTCCAATATAAATTCCCGATCAGTAAGCCCAAAACTATCCATGACTCCTAATGCGTTATCGGAAATAACCGGAGCAAGTATAGCGTGGCGACTTGCAGCAACGGCGCCTTTATTCCCTTTTTCTATACTTTGCACCAACGCTGTTTTCAATCTCTGAAAGTCGTCGTAATATCTCTTGTCTATATTTCCCTCATACATCTGATCGGGGCGTTCCTGTATATGTGAATCCATATCAATTACGGTTAACCCATTCCATGCCATAGAAATCCCTCCATATTGGGGACAAAACCCCGATTTTATCTATTAGACAATCGGACCATTATAGGGTGACCCACCTCAAACATAGAGCAGAATGACAAGAATTTAGGTGACCACCTTTATCAACTCCACACTCTCATCAGTAAACCCGATTTTCTTTATAAAGTCTAGAGTAAATATTCAACCGATCTTCTCCGATACAAACATGGGTTATAAGACCCAAATCTTTGTTTTATACGGAATTTTCCTTGCCTTTCCATCAATCTACCCATAAAGGCAAGGTAATCAAAATCAAAACGATCAAGACACAACCTGCAAGTTAATAGTTGAATTCTTACACCTGGTTCTTTCCGCCCTTGACCGTTGAACGTCAATATAATATTTTTTGTACAGATTGAATTTGAATATGTTTACACATCTCCACGTCCACACAGAATATAGCCTGCTAGATGGTATCAGCCGTATTACAGACTTGGTAGAAGCAGCTGTCCAACATCGTATGTCATCGCTAGCCATCACAGACCATGGAGTTCTTTACGGAGCTGTTGATTTTTATTCTGCAGCGAAGGCCAGAGGTATTAATCCCATCATAGGATGTGAGATGTATGAAGCAAGGAATAGCCGGTTGGTTAAAGATACCTCAGAAAAAAGACCCTTCCACCTTACAGTATTAGCTCATAACAACCAGGGGTACAAGAATCTTCTAAAATTGGTATCTCTTGCACATATGGAAGGTTTCTATTATAGGCCTAGAATCGATGATGATCTTTTGGAACAATATAACGAAGGATTAATAATCCTATCAGGATGTCCCAACTCAAAGATATCCAGAGATATTACTGATGGAAATATTGAAAAGGGCAAACAAAGAGCCGCATGGCTCAAAGAGGTTTTTGGCGATCGCTTTTTTATGGAAATCCAACAACACGATCACATCCCTGATCTAGATACCATCAACACAAACACTATCGAGATAAGTAAAACTTTGGACATCCCCTTGGTGGCTACTAATGATAGTCACTACACATTCGAAGACCACGCACATCTACAAGATATACGGATGTGCATATCAACTAATTCCACTATCTCTGATAGCAAACGTTTAAAAATGGAAGGAAATTCCTTCTACCTAAAAAGTGGCAAGGAAATGATGGAATTGTTTAAAGAACTTCCAGATGCAATTATAAACACACAACGTATCGCAGAGCGTTGTGAACTAGTATTGCCATTTGGGGAAATACATGTACCCAGATACCCTGTTCCAGATGGGATGGACGCAGACGAATATTTATCAAAACTTTGTTGGGAAGGTCTCACTCGTATCTATAAGACTCCTAATAATCAGCATAAACAGAGATTAAAATATGAATTAGAAGTTATAAAACACACTCGTTTTGCCCACTACTTTCTCGTTGTATGGCAAATCGTATCGTACACAAGAGACAGACACATACTTTTTGGTGTTAGAGGTAGCGCTGCCGCAAGTTTAGCACTCTACTGTTTGGGCGTGACCGATGTGGATCCTATGGAACACCATCTAGTTTTCGAGCGATTTCTAAATCTAGAACGTAACGAAATGCCAGATATAGACATGGACTTCCAAGATGATCGTAGGGACGAGGTTTTGCAACATGTCACTCAACAATACGGAAAGGACAAAGTGGCCCAGATAATAACTTTTGGTACGCTTGGTCCAAAGGCAGCCATTAGAGATGTCGGGAGGGCCAGGAATGTAAGTTATGGAGACGCAGACCGTCTCGCACGATTGATACCATTTAGGGCGAAGAGTATTCAAGAAGCGATTGATACCGTACCGGAGATCCAGGACCTACAACGGAGCAGGGAGGACATTAGGGACCTGCTAAAAGACGCCCAGGGATTAGAAGGGATTGCTCATCACGTTAGCACACATGCTGCAGGCGTGGTGATTTCAGAAGATCCATTGACAGAATACGTCCCATTACAAAGACCAACGAAGGCCGATGAAGATAGTGAAGTGGCAATGACACAATTCGCTATGGATCCAATAGCAAAACTAGGCTTGTTAAAAATGGACTTTCTGGGTCTAACTAACTTAACCATACTGGACAAAACCCTAAAAATAATCGAACAAACCAGGGGATTGAAGCTGTCGCTAAAAGATGTTTCCATGGCCGACGATAAAACCTTTGACTTATTGTCATCAGGTGACACCACAGAGGTTTTCCAACTTGAAAGTACGGGCATGCAAAAATACATCAAAACTCTACGGCCGTCATCCCTCAGTGATGTTGCGGCCATGATAGCCCTCTATAGGCCTGGCCCCATGGAACAGATCCCAAATTTCATAGCTGCGAAACACGGCGAAATACCTGTAATATCACCGCACCCAAGCCTAGATGACATACTAAAGGATTCGTACGGTATTATCGTATTTCAAGACCAGGTTCTCCTGATATTGCAGACTTTTGCTGGGTATTCGTTGGGTGAAGCCGATATCGTAAGGAAAGCCATGGGCAAAAAGATCCCAAGTCTGATGGCTAAGGAAAGAGATCGATTCATAATAGGTGCTAAGAAAAAAGGTTTTGACTCAGTTCTAGCCGAGGAAATCTTCAATCTAATTGAACCGTTTGCGGGTTACGCATTCAACAAAGCGCACAGTGTTAGCTATGCACAGATTTCATATTGGACGGCTTATTTTAAAGCTAATTACCCGCTCGAATATATGGCTTCAGTATTGAATTCTAGAGCTGGGCATCCAGACAAGATTAGTAACGCTATTAATGAATGTTTAAGAATGGGAATAAAAGTCCTACCGCCAAACATTAATTACAGCCAAGTGGATTTCACCATTGAAGATAGTGAGAACGGGACTCAAAATATTAGATTTGGTCTTTCGGCAATAAAGAATCTTGGTATCACAGCTTTGACACCGATAATTGAAGCCAGAGCAAAAACTGGAAGCTACGCTTCCCTAGAGGAATTTGCTCGCAACTCAAATTGCCACGCCCTGAATCGCCGAGGCTTGGAAAGCCTGATCAAGGCTGGTGCCTTTGACACATTTGGCCCGCGCAAAGCACTATTAGACATATCAGATCAATTAGTTAACATCTCACAGCAAGAATCAAACATGCGATCTACAGGTCAAACCAGTCTGTTCGGAGATTTTTCGACGCCGGTTGCAAGTACCGTTCAAATAAACGTTGGTGAAGACGAGGTTCCCCTAAACGAATTAATCGGGTGGGAAAGAGAGTTGCTTGGAGTATCAATATCATCTTCTCCCCTCTCCTTAATACCGAACCATTCGATTCCAGATCAAGCCATAACATCTAGAAAACACATTAGTTCAGAATTAGAAGGCAAACAAATCACTATACTTGGTCAAGTAACAACACTAAGTGAACGACTAACTCGAGATAACCGACAATTCCTTAGTGCATCCATGGATTTACTTGGGGGAAACATAGAGGTAGTAGCATGGCCCCATATCTTTGACCAAACCCGCCGGTCTTGGAAAGAAGGCCAACTACTTCTCATATCTGGAAAGGTAAAATCCAGGGGGCCACGCCTATCAATTTACTGTGATACTGTAAGTGAATTTGAAGCAGTAGCAGAATCTGTGACAGATCGGACCGATATGCCAAGCTACACCGAATCAGAAACTGTTAACAAATCTTTTCCTACAACATCCGCTAACCCAGAAAAAGCGAAAGATAAACCAAATCCAAAAGACACAATCGTTGAAATTATCATAGAAGACTCGGATGCCATAGGTTCTGAAGCTGCCTTCTTAGATACGCTAATCCGATCTATTCTAGATTTTAGTGGCGAAAACAGAGTCCAACTACGGATCAATAATATTGACAACCCTGTTTTGGTGGAAATGCCATTTACGGTCAAGAACTGTCCCGAACTAGAATCAAAGATCATCAATGTTTTGGGCCCAGACCGCTTTAGAATAAAGGGTGCCCAAGAAACGGTCCAAGCACAACAGATTACCGCAATGGACTAGAGTAGTCGTTAGCCTCCATTTCTCTTTCCAAGGTTAACAACTTTTTTTTAATGTCAGGACCCCCACCACTATATCCTCCTACAGATCCGTCACTACGAATAACTCTATGACAGGGAATGACTATGGGGATAGGATTGCTGGCCATAGCCCGTCCGACAGCTCTCTGAGATTTAGGTCGCCCAATTTTGCTAGCAACCCACGCGTAGGTCCTAGTTTGGCCTGATGGTATGTTCCTACAAACTTCCCATGCATCTAAGTAAAACGTTGATTGTACATTTATGTCGATAGTTATTAACCTTAGATTGTCTTCCGCTCCTAACATATACCTTTGAAGGATTACCTTCACATCTGTTTCGCTCGATGCCGCTAGATAAGACCCAGAAGCCTCGGTCTTTATTGCCTCCAAAGTCTGAAGAGCGGTCTGCTTTAGGACACAAAATCGCAATCCATTTATGGTATACAGAATTCCAACCCAACCAAATCTTGTGTGGAATATATCGTACAGAAACCTGTTCAATGTGATTGCTGCTTGGAAGTATACTTAAAGATAGCCATATACAATTGATTTGCCCTAGACTCTGTTACGGGGTTAAACTACACTTTCTGAATACTCCTTTCAAGGGCTCCAGATTTATTCTGTCTGAAGGCGGTGGTAAATGGAACCAAAAATACAGCTAGTAGATGTAACCAAAGAAGATGTTGCTAGGATGGGGGACTGGCTTAAATCACCAACACTTTCGGATTTTTGGTACGGATTGGACGACACAGGAAAACCATATCACATAGGCTATTCTCCCTATAACATTATCAAGGGGGACCAAAGTGATTGGGAGAAAGCTTTCAACAATGATGACAGAAAAATTATGTCTATATATGAGGAACACGAAGGCCACATAGGTGAAGTACAAATGCTCATCGAGCCAGCCCTACATGAAGCCCAGCTGTTTTTCGTGATAGGAAGAACCGAACTCTGGTTCAAACACTACGGTTTTGCAGCACTAATACAGCTGTTGGACATTGTATTTTTTACCTATAAACTTCATAGAGCATGGGTTGATGTGCCCGATTATAATGTCCACGCAAGTCATCTAGTAGAGCGAGCTGGGTTCGTATTGGAAGGACATCTACGAAGCACCCATTTAAAGGATGGCAAATGGCATAATTCAATGGTGATGGGTCTACTTGAAACAGAATACCAACGCCGCCGACCAAACTTGATCAAACAACTGAATTGATATCAATAAAACCTCAAGCCCCAAGAGATCTGCGATTAATCTCGACCTCGTCTGAGCGCTCTCCCGGGTAACAACCCCGTGTTCCTTCCCTGGTCTATAACGACATTTCCATTAACGATCACGTAGTTTATACCTATAGGAAATTGCTTTGGATCTTGCATGGTAGCTGGGGCTTTTACTGTTATCGGATCAAATATCACTATATCTGCCTTAAACCCGTCCAATAGAATACCCCTTTCTCGCAACCCGAGGCGCTGGGCTGGGAACGAAGTCATCTTCCGAATCGCTTCAGGAAGGCTTAGATGCTTTTCGGCTCTTACAAACTCGGCAAGTACTACAGGAAAACAACCATAACTTCTTGGGCTCGGAAACTCACCAAATAACACTGCATCGCTGGCTATCATACCGGCTGGATGAGATACGAACGCAGGTAACGTCTGGGGATTGGTGCCAGGACCAACGGTGCAGAGACCTAAATTTTCCTGGTGTAAGAGATCCATTAATGCATATGCAGGCTCTTGTCCCCGTAGTTCCGCTATGTGCAAAATGCTCTTCCCATCATACTTGCTATTTTCAGGCAAATTAAAATTAGTAAGAGTTGCAGTGGACAATCTATCGCTTGAAAGCTCTTCCGCGATCCGTCGGCGATCATCCGGATCTTTTAGAGCCTTCATTAAACGTTCCGGTCCTCCATCCTTAGCCCAGTTAGGGATCGCTATCGTTATAGATGTGCTGGAATATATATACGAATAGCAATCAAATGTTACGTCCAACCCCTCATCCCTAGCGTCTTCTATAAGTTTAATGTAATCCCAGTGACTGCCACTACCTTGAGCCGTTTGTCTATAATGGGTCATGTGTATAGGACTCCCACTGACCCTTCCAATATCTAGGGCTTCTTCCCAAGGAGCCATCCGGCCATATCTTTTAAGACTGGCTCTCGTGTGTGTATGATAAAATCCACCGAGTCTAGCAGATGTCTCTGCCAATTCTGTCAATTCAGCGGTGCTCGCATAGGCACCCGGTGGATAATCCAAACCTGTTGATAGCCCCCAAGCTCCCTCTTCCATAGCCTCTCTAGTCACGGCTTTCATTTCTTGTATTTCTTTGTTGGTAGCTGACCTATCTTCCCAACCCAAAGCCCAAATTCTAACCGGTGAGTTGCCTAAGATATATGCAATATTTATGGCCACTGATTGTTCGTATTTATCAAGTTGTTGAGCTACTGTTAACCAATCGGCAGGCTCTGGAGGATACCAGTTAAGCCCAGAATCCAGCCAAATATATCTGCGGAGTTCCTCATAAGTCTTAAACGGGGAGTGAGATATACCATCTATACCAATAAGCTCTGTGGTAACCCCTTGCCTCACCTTAGGATCGTGGTGAGGTTGTCCTAATATGGTAAGCCCGGCGTGCGAATGTAGATCCACAAATCCTGGACAAACGACTTGACCTTTCGCATCGATTGTTTTCTCAGAGACGACGTCTGCCACATCTCCCCTAAAGATCCTTATCATATCTTTTTCTACCCCAATCGAACCATAAAACCCAGGACTCCCCGTACCATCAATGATCAAGCCATTTATTATGAGGAGATCCAACATCTCATTCTCCCTGAACAATCTGTCCAATATAATAGCATAGATAAATCCAATTGTAGTTAGAAATTAAGACCCTAAGAACAGACAAGATAGTCATCGATTGACACCGTGAATCCTCGTGTCAACCAGAGTCGGATGACCATCTCGAACATATGATTAGCATATTACAAAGGGAATAAATATTTCTATTTTCTAAACAAATCCAAAAACTTGTCTTCGAAAACATGGTATAACTCCCATCTATCAAGTTCTCGCTTGAGTACGTAGGGATCCCCTCCTTTCCTGACATCGTCGAACAGGGCCTCTATGCGTCTTAGGGCTGCGGTTGGCACTCCGTTTACATCTGATGAGAGCAACCCTCCTCGTCTTAATGCACCAACATTGGAGGAAATGGAAGCCATTGTATATTCATAAATAAACTTCAACAGGGAAACATCCCATAAATCATCTACACCCTTAATTACCACGGAAAGCGTCTCTCCTTGCTCCCGAGTCCTTCCTCCAATTCTTTGAGCAACATCCAAAGCAGTCCCCTCGACAATCTCTGTCCCTCCTAATTGGTTGGAATATCTATATAGTAAACCCGGTGTGTTGGGACCATAACTACGCTTTAACTCTTCAAAATATTCGTAGGCCTCCTCTCCAAACCCGTCGAGATGGGTCATGTATGTTGGAGTAACGACTACTGGCATGGACGCAGTCACGTCTCCTTCTCTGACAACTGCTTCGGACGGGCCTTTAACCAGTTCCAGATAACTAGGCTCGGTAACTAGATAATAGTGTAGTTTTGTGATGCCAAACGTATCTAAGTATTGGCTAGGAGCCTTTACGACTTCTGTCCGTGCTACCGCATCTTCAAGCCGATTCAATGCATTTTCTCGGTCTTGCATATTATGATAAATTCATCAATTCTTGACGAATTTGGTCCAAATGTTGTTCGTACTGCTGATCAATTTGCCCAGAAATTTTCATCCATTGTTGTTGAAATTCTGGCATGGTCTCCACTCTGATTTGCCCCGCTACTTGAGGTTGCACACCTCCGCCTTGTCGAGCCAAAGATTCCATCACGACCTGTTCTATTTGCTTTTTTAGCTCCAAGTAGGCCTGTTCTCTTTGCGGATTTCCGTACTGAGCGTATTGCTGAGTGACATATATAGCCCGTTCTAATAAATCTTTGGCCGGTTGCTGTTCTTCAAGAAGAATCGTTAGCCCTTCAAAGGTTCTTTTATTTGTAGCATCTGTGGTCTCGTTTTTCGGAAGCTGTAGGTTCGCTATAAGAACCTCCATCATTCCGTTTTTTAGGTAAGGTTTGGCCTCCTCAGATGCGCGACTATATTTCTTAAATGGGTCTCCCTCAAATTTGATGTACGATCCCGCTAGCTTGCGGCCTAGGGGTAGGAATTCCCATTCCAGTTTTTTAACAGGATCCGGAGCCTCAATTTTTTCAATTCTTTCCATCGCTTTTTCAAAAGCTGATTTCATGCGAGCCATAAAACCGTCCACGGTTAATCTAGATTGTAGGAAAATAGTATAACAATTATTGGACGACTCGAAAACGCATAAGACCGCCTATAGTATTGACCCGGATCCAACATTGTGCTATTTGTCTAGACAGTTAAAGGGCCGAGGTGTCAAATGGATAAAGAAAACGTGGGAAAGAGGATGGTAGAAGAAGCCCAGGCGGAGGTACCATCAACTCCAATAGAAACCGTCTATTTAAAACTACAACGAAAAGAGGACTTCATTATTCTTGACGTGCGAGAGCCGAGTGAATGGACTGAAGGACACATCGAAGAGGCAACTCTATTGTCACGAGGGCTTATAGAAGGACGTGTAGAGAACATGATACCAAATAAGGACCAAACGATATTCGTCCATTGAGGCGGGACCGGTCGATCTGCCCTGGCAGGGCAGACTCTCCTAAAAATGGGTTACACAAACGCGTCTTACATGGATCCAGGGTTTACTGGTTGGCGCGAGGGCGGTTACCCTTACACTGTCCCAAAAAGCGACACCTAATTCTAAATATCTAAATCCCTATTCGCTGCTTATAGCTATAGATTCGATAAAAATCCTTTCCAGCGGCTGAGAATTCTCTCCGGACTGCCCAGTGGTGACTGGGACGTTAGCTATGTCGTCTAAAACATCCAACCCTCTCCTGATAATACCAAAAATAGTGTACGACTTAGGAAGCCCGACATCTTGATGCACTATAAAAAACTGACTGCCGTTAGTATTGGGGCCGGCATTAGCCATAGCTAAAGTCCCTCGAAGATAGTCCCTAGAAACTGGCTCATCGTCAAATTTATATCCAGGCCCTCCCATCCCAGTACCGGTAGGATCACCAGTTTGTATCATAAAGTTATTAATGATCCTGTGGAATATAACATCTTCGTAGAACCCTTCTCCTGCTAGGAAGATAAAATTGTTAACGGTAATTGGAGCCTCATCCGCAAATAACTCTACTATTATCGCCCCCTTGTTAGTCTCAATAGAGGCCGTATATTTCTTATCTTTGTCTATGTCAACCGCCGGGGGCGAACTATATGTGTGTTTCACTATTGATGTTTCCTCCTGATTATCAACTGGGGCCGAAGTATCCTCTGCCGTTCCACACCCAAAACTAATGGCCATCAAAACGGTGGCGAGTATAATCAGTTTATTCCCTGAATTCAATTTCCTTATCCTCATGACTGAGTTAACATTTCCTTTAGGCTGGATTCAAATGGTAGCACATATTCGATTAGCTCATCTACTCAGTTTTTAGACGCAACTACTAGGGTAGTTGCGTCTAAAAGAGTGGACCTCTGTATAGAGGAGAATCCCACAGCCTCTAGAGCTTCCTTATACCACCGAAACGGCCTGGCTCCGCCACTTTCTATTGCAACAGCCGCGAAAAGGTTGAATATGACAGGGAAATAAGGTCTCGTCTCTGTTTCATCCAACACATACTCCACAATCAATATCTTACCTCCAGGGGTTAATGCCTCAAAACTTTTTTTCAACAGTAGATAGCATTTATCTTCGCTCATATTTTGGAGTACATTACCAACAATATGGACATCAAACCCTCCGGGTATTGGATCACAAATAAAATCCACAGGCTGAACGTGTATCTCCTTGCCTAAACCAAATTCTCGTATAAACCTCCTTGTTACATGACAAACTCCTGGTCTATCCAGAACTGTGGCCCGCAAATGTGAATGTATTTTGACAGCGTTTATCGCCATAACCCCTGATCCTCCACCAACATCCAATAGGTTCTCATGTACGGAAAAATCATAAATACGGGACAACTCTTTTCCTACTGGCATGTTCAATGAATGCATTGCATTAGCTATCATTTGTCCATCTTTCTCTGACACCGGTTTATGCTTGTTGTCAGATCCAACACTCCACACTGGTTTTCCAAGGGTTAATGCTTCTTCGAAGCGAGCAAATGGATCATAAAAAAGTCGGTTTATAGCTAAAAAGAAATCACGCATAGATTCTGGGCCGTCTATGACGAATGGAACACACTCTTCCGAAACAGAATATATTTTATTACGTTTTGAAAGTATTCCCAAAGCAACCATTGAATCCAGCAGTATAGAGATGCTCGGCTCGGGAAGCCCCACATTCTTCGCCACGGCTTCTACCGTTCCGACACCACGATGAATTACTCGAAATACGTCAAGATCACACGCAGTCAGAAAAGCCTTGGATTTCCAATATCCCAAGCCTAAATCTAATAACCACTCCCTTACTCTCAATATTTACCCCTTAGTAGGCTGTACGCCCACCGTCCACTATTATTTCTGCACCAGTGATATAACTGGCTTCATCAGAGGCTAAAAAGATAGCCAAATTTGCGACATCTTCTGTTGTACCCAAACGTCCCAAAGGAACTAATGATAACCTTTCATTTAAAACATTTGGATCTTTCAGATATTCTTCGTTAAGTGATGTGACTATATCCCCGGGGTAAATCCCGTTAACACGAATGTTCTGTCGAGCCAAGATAAGAGCCATTGATTTAGTAAGCAATCTTACGGCACCCTTAGACGATCTATAATCCAATGCTCCTCCGCCTCCAATAAGAGCAGAGATAGAAGAAATATTCACTATGGAGCCAACTCCTACCTTTTCCATCATGCGAACGGCATATTTAATACCTAAATAGACACCTTTTGCATTTACATCAAAGGTCCTGATCCAATCGTCAGCAGATGAGTCTCCTAAACCTTTTCTGGATGCGATGCCCGCATTGTTAACCAAGATATCTAAATATCCAAATTTTTTGCCGACGTATGAGATAGCTTCAGCCCATTGAAACTCATCTACAACATCCAACTTCTGGAATGAGAGAGAACCACCTAAATTAAGATTGATTTGAGATATATGACTCTCTTCAGCTTGAATTATATCCGTCAATATTACATGTGCTCCTTCCCTAACGAAGGCTTCACATATCCCCAATCCAATCCCACTAGCTCCACCCGTAACCAGAGCAATTTTTTCTTTTAGTCTAGCCATGATAATGTCTGAACATTTCTCTAAATCTTACCAATAAGTTGATTCACAAATGTTTGATAATCTTGGTTTCGATGATCGATCTCCGGGGCAGGTACAAACATGTCGGTCACGCCGATTTCCTGATATAAGTCGAGTTTCTTTTTAAGTTCATCAATTGTGCCAATGAAGCCAACTTCTTCGACCAGCTCACCAGGTATAATTTTTCTAATAATTTCCGATCTAGTTAATCCGTCTAATTCTCGACTAGACTCACTGACTCTTGCATTCATCACAGCACCATAATTTTCCCTTAGCTTGCGTGAGATTTCCTCCACATTGTGGCCGCTCGACCTGAAAACTCGAGCGATTCCTTTAAACTGGTATATAAAGGACATTTTAGTTTTCATAGCTTCCAAAACAAGATCTTTATTATTGGTGACTTCAAATCCGGTCTGAACCACAAATTTGAACTTTCCAGGATCTCTTCCCTGTCCCTCCAACAACGCCTTAACCATTGGTATCGTCGTTCTCAAAAATTCTATTGTTGGCCAACAGAAAACTAGCCCATCCCCTAATTCAACAGCAACTTCTATCATTCTTGGACCCACTGCTGCTACATAAACAGGACGCTTATATGTTTTTTTTAATGAACGCGATGTCCGTGGAATTAACGAGAACGCTTCGTCTTTCAAAAACCCGGGGTCTTTCCAGTGCTCTCTTAACCCCAATAGAGTTTTCCTCATTACATCAACGGGATCTCCAGTCTTTATTCCAAACAATTGGGCGTACCATTCTGGGACACTCCTACCAATCCCCAGGAAAGAACGACCATCAGCAATTCTATCCAAAGTCATGGTAGCCATAGCCAATTGATGAGGATGCCTTATGTAGGGATTAGTAACTCCTGGCCCCAGATTAACTTTTGACGTCACAGCGGCCAGAGCCCCCAGCACCGTATAGGAGTCACAAGAGAACGGTGTCTCTGAGACCCAAATAGAATCTATCCCGGCCAGTTCAGCCTTTCTAACAGCTCTAATCAAAGGCTGAGTTGAAGATGTCTCTAACCAACTTCGCCCTATCTCAATACATAGTTTTACGGGAACTTCTCCAATGAGAACAAGGTTCGGTTAATTTTGTTCCACCACCCAAGATTCAGAAAATGCGAGCGAAGACATCGCATGAGTATCAGGAAACTCACTCGACAAAAAAGTCTTTCCTTCAGCTCTAGTACCGTTAACGGTAAGCTGTGCCCCTGCTGAAGGTATCATACAAGCATAAACCCCATGCCGCCTCCCTGGTCTACTATTGGGAGGGTGATTTATCATGTTAGGTTCTTGTATATCAAACCAAGTCATAACGATTTCCTCTTCATAAGACGATATAGTTTCCGTCCAAAAAGCCCCGATATCTCCGTATGCATTAAAGTCTGCCTCAATAACCTGCAAATCCTCATCACCGAAGGGCGGATGTTGAAGTTTAGCTATGTCTCTCTGAAACCATCGCGCCAATTGTATGTTGTCAGAATAAACCCTAGGTATGCCATTCGTGAGCGTACTCACAATAAATAGCACATTTCCGCTCCCACATGGAGACATGATTAATTTCCAGAGGCTCGTTCGAGTCGTTAATTCTCCATCGGCAGAATGAGCGAGCCTTATGTATGGGTTTTCGCCCGTTAGGATTACCTTATTGGGATCAATTCCAGAGACCATTTATCACCCCTTGATTAGACATCGTATGATTGTACCTACCAGATCAATCTAAAGCAAAGTATTACAATGAAAACCACTTAATAGTGAGATACGTTTTCAACTGGAATAAAAGACCCGATTTGCGACGAAAGGGGAAGTATGTGACACTCCCAGTTGGTAGTCGTAACCTCAAGACTTATACTAGAACTATCCCGCAGATTAAGTTACGGTCAAATGGAAATGAATTTGAAGATACGCATTGGCTACACCCCAGGGATACGTTCACTACCTAGTGGGTCTCAACTAAAACAATTGGTAAAAATAGGGGATAAGTACAATTATGACTCCATATGGCTTAGTGATCACGTTTTGGGAGAACATCCTCTCCTAGAACCAACTGTCGCACTATCCCTAATAGCGGCCTATTCTACCAAACTCAAATTCGGCACCAGCGTATTAGCCCTACCACTACGTAATCCCATCATTCTAGCAAAACAGCTTGCCACGCTTGATTACCTATCAAACGGACGATTACTGCCAGCTTTCGGACTTGGACAAAATGACCCGATCCAATACAAGGCGTGCGGAATTGATATGAAAACACGAGGAAACAGGGCTAACGAATCCATCCAATTGATACGACGATTATGGACCGAACCAAGAGTTACGCACCACGGGACTTTCTTTTCATTAGACAACGTCTCTTTGTTACCAAAGCCTAGCCAAAAACCGGCACCCCCGATATGGATAGGAGGAAGGAGTAGGGCAGCGCAAAGACGAACAGGGATTGTTGGAGACGGTTGGTTAACTTCTCAAACTACCCCAACAGAGATTAAGGCAGGCATAAAGTTTATTTCGAGTGTGGCCAGATCGCATAATCGTATTATAGATCCTAACCATATAGGTGCAATTATGGGATTCTACATCTCAGAAAACCCTCGTATCCACTTAACACCAGAGTGGGCTAATATTCAAACAAGAAGAGATGTTTCTGCAATGGAATACACGGCCATTGGTACCACAGAAGAAATCGCAAAAAAAATTGAATCATTTGTAAAGGCGGGGGCAAGCAAGTTCATAATGAGACCTTTAGGCCCTTCGGAAGAAAGTGCGGACCAATTAAGTCTTTTCGGAGAAGAAATACTTCCTATTTTTCACAAATAGAAAAATTTGGGGGCAAAACCACTACTATCGCCCATATTACTATTGACACCCTAAATTCGTATGTGATAATTTTTCTCCTACCGCTCATCGGGCAGTCCCTGAAGTCTTGCGGTAGGGGTTAAGCGATACACAAATGATGCCAGACCCGGCGCCGATTACCTCCCTTACCTGGGCTGAGATAGGTAAACTCTTACATCATCTCTGGTACTATTTTGCCCTTATTATTGCTTTTGGAGTTCTTACCCTTACGTCCATGGCAATCATTCCATCCCTGGTCTCAACCAATGCCCTACCAAAAAGCGCTAATCTACTCAGGTTTTCTATATTCATAACTGGGTTAGGCCTCCTGGCTCTGGCGCTTTTCATTCTAGGATCCATCATAGAGATGTTTCAACTTTTGGATAACATCTACGATAGGTATTGGATATAAGGACGCCATATGCCCAAGAAATTTATATGGTTCTCACTGGGATTAGGAGGTGTATTCGCTACCACCACCGTTGTTTTACTGGCCGTATTTATCCTCAAGGCGTGGTGGGGCCTTCCCTTCAATGTATTGGGATGGAACGATCCTCCTCCTCAACCTATCGCCTTCCCCCACACACAACACGTGGCTGTGGACGGCATTGACTGTGCCTTTTGCCATAGAAATGTTCTAGAGGGCGATTCAGCGTCTGTGCCAGCAGTAGAACTCTGTGTGTTTTGCCATAAAACCATCCAGGGAGATAAGGCACCCCCAGAGATCCAGAAAGTCATAGACCACTACGAGAACAACATTCCAATTAACTGGGAGAAAGTACACAGACTCCCCGATCATGTACAATTCTCTCACGAACCTCACGTGAGGTTCCTGACAGAAACACGGGGGTTGGAACTAGAAGCGGCCTGTGCTACGTGCCATGGAGATATCCGCGACATGGTAGAGGTAGAGCAAGTGAGGCGATTAAAAATGGGTGATTGCGTAGACTGCCACCGAAATAACGAACATCTTACTGAAAATACTGGTCTGACGGACTGCACTACGTGCCATTATTAATGCTATGTTAATTTCAAGAAGACAATTTCTAAAACTGGCAAGCCTATCCACTATAGGAGCGGTAGCGTGTAATTTTTTCGACGAGGAAGAATTTATCGTCCAAAGTCCAGTACGACTTCCCGAGGACCTAGTCACGGGCATAGACAACTGGTACGCGACCACGGGAGGCGGCCCAGAAACCGAAGGGATTTTAGTCAGAGTCATAGAAGGCAGGGCCAAAAAGGTTCAGGGAAATCCTATGTTCCCGACCAATAAAGGTGTTAGTAGCATAAGGTCAGAAGCCCTTCTCCAAGAACTATACCATCCCGACAGATTATCCGGGCCTATGATCAGAACAGGACCGAGAGGTTCGAACGAATCATTTGTTCCTTCTGGGAACTGGGATCAAAGTCTTGGAATACTGTATGAACAATTAGGCTCACTAGTCGATCATGAGCAAATGCTGATGATGACCGGGCCCAAGAGGGGAAGCCTGGCATCACTAATTCAAGAATTTACTAGCGCGTATGGGGGAAACCAGTCTGTTTGCAAATCCATTGACGACATCGCTTATACCAATACGTTAAAGCAAATTTTCCATCAAGAAAAACTACCACATTTTGATATTGAAAGATCCGAGTTCATCCTCTCGATTGGCGGAGATTTTCTGGGAACATGGCTGGCCCCAGTCAAACACGGTAGGAGTTGGGGGGAATTCAGACAAGGAGAAGGACGTAATCGTGGAACTCTAATCCACGTTGACTCCAGATTTTCCCTAACTGCAGCCAACGCAGACGAATGGCTACCTATAACGCCTGGGCAGGAAGGAAAATTTGCTCTCAGCGTCGCTTTCGTCCTATTGGATGAAGGTCTCGTCAACAAAGAGATCGCAGATGACTTAACACAAGGCCAAGGGTCTAGGGCACTGATAGATTTTGCACCCGACACAATCGCTGACCAATTGGGAATCCCGCATGTCAGACACAGGAACACACCAGACATAATAAGAGAAACAGCTCGGGAATTCGCAAAACACGGCGCCAAAAGCTTGGCAATCGGCGGCGGCAATGCAGCTGCCCACACTAATGGATCCTTCAACATGAATGCAATTTATTTATTAAACCACCTCGTAGGGTCTGTTAATACAGAAGGCGGGCTTGTGTTCAATCCGTCCGCTCCAATCCCCGAATTGGACGTCAGCCTAAAACCTGATTCCATGCTTGACCTTCAATCCGTAACACAAAAGATTGCTGAAGGGAATATAAAACTAATACTGATTCACGGGTGCAATCCAGTTTATTCTATGCCAGCAGATCTTAGATTCAAAGAAGCTATAAATCGAGATGACATTTTTATTGTAAGCTTCTCTAGTTTCCTTGATGAGACGTCCCAGATGGCAGATCTTATTTTACCGGATCGTGTCACACTCGAAAGCTGGAGCAACGACATTCCAGATCCAGGCCCAGGATTTCAGGTCGTTTCTATGGGACAACCTGTGGTTAATCCTCTGCCAGGAATTGCCCCTATGGCGTTCGGTGATATTTTAATTCGTATGGGACACGAATTGGGTATGACAAATAACCCGACTTTTAATAGCGACTCATATTATGACCTCCTCAGGGACCATGCGAACAAACTATTCGCCTTACATCGCGGATCAATAACTGAGACAAACTTCGACACCTTCTGGAATACTCTCCTCCAACGTGGTGTCTGGTGGGATCTGGACTCAAAAGTTGATAGCAACTCTTTAGGGATTCCAAGTTTAATTGATACTATAAAACAAAAATCTGAACCCACTATAAGCGGCCCAAGTGGTAGCACACATAACATTTTCCATCTTGTCCCATTCGAGCATATATCTCTAACAGATGGAAGCAACTCCCATATCCCTTGGTTGCAATCCACACCGGACCCCATAACATCAGTTGCTTGGACATCTTGGATCGAAATGAATACCGATACAGCTGAAAGACTGAGTATTAAGGAAGGGGATATAGTTACTGTGGAAGGAGCAAACGGCAAAACTATTACCGCTCAAGTGTACCATCATCCAGCAGTCCCACCGAGTATCGTGTCAATTCCATTTGGTCAGGGGCGCCTAGCTGGCGATGTGTATTCTGCAGACAGAGGACCTAATCCTATGGAAATATTAGGAATGCCTCGTGACGAGCTAACTGGATCGCTGGCTTGGGCTTCAACAACAGTTAGGATCACAAAAACTCAAGAGAGAACCCCAATACCTAAATTCGAAGGGATTGTCCCAGCATATGCCACCAGTGAGGAAGAAACTATAGCAAAGGTAACTAATGAGAGCTAATTCTATAAAAAGATCCACAAAGGGTAATAGGTAAGACAATGGCGATACAACATAAATGGGGCATGGTAATAGATATTGATCGCTGTACAGGTTGCCAAGCCTGCGTAATAGCCTGCCAAGCCGAAAACAATATTCCAGTGAATGAGAAGGTAGATTTTCTTTCTAGGCGAGCTAAACAATGGATACGTATAGATAGGTTTTGGGAAGGTGAATATCCCGACATTAAGGCCAGATTTATTCCCGTCCTTTGTCAACATTGCGAAAATGCCCCTTGTGAGCCTGTGTGTCCAGTATTTGCTACATACCACAACAACGAAGGTCTCAACGTGCAGGTTTATAATCGCTGTGTCGGCACACGTTATTGCGCAAACAACTGCCCTTACCAAGTCCGCTTTTTTAATTTCTTCAATCCCAAATTCCCGGAAACCTTAAAGAATCAACTAAACCCAGACGTGACAGTAAGAAGTCGCGGCATAATGGAAAAATGCACGTTCTGCATACAACGTATCCGAAGAGCAGAGAGAGTAATCGAAGGAAAACAAGGCCGGGTAGTAAACGATGAAACAATGCGAGACGGTAACTACAACCCAGCGTGTGTTTCGGCTTGTCCTACCGACACCCTAACCTTTGGGGATCTAAATAATCCCAATAGCCAAGTAGTTAAAAAATCCAAAAACCACCGTAATTACAGATTATTAGAAAATCTAGGTACAGATCCAAGCGTAATCTATTTGAAAAAGGTCGACGTTCACCATGAAAAAGAGGAGCATCATGCTTAAAGAGACTATTAAAATCTCTGTCCATGGCGAAGAAATCGATCCAAAAACAGTTGCCTCCGAAATTAGTAGAGGGTTCTTCGATTTTGGACTTGTTTATAAGTCTACGCTCTGGGTTTTGCTCACCATTTTTTTGGGCGGTGTAGTAGCATTCGTCGTTAAATCACTGGATGGCGGCATTCATCATGATGAGCGTTACGACTGGGGATACTTTTCTGCCATTTCAGCTTTCGTACTTATGGCAGCAGGATCGGCACCATTGGTCGCAACCGCCCTCCGCCTCACAAAAAACCACTGGAGAAGACCTTTCTCCAGAATTGCCGAACTCTATGCTATCGTCGGCATACTCGTCGTATTTCTCTACATACCTCTCCTTGTCATGTTACCTCCCATAGAAGGCCGAAAAACAATTTGGTTCACGGATCAATTTCCGGGAGCCCCAGTTTGGTGGGATTTTCTCGGTATATTATTCCTAGTAATTAATGGGATAGCTCTCCTTGTGGTCTCTGGTATACCCGATCTAGCCCAGGCCGTCTCAAAAAGTAATGGAAAGAAAAGTGCATTCCTTAAACCCTTGGTACGTTGGTGGAAAGGTTCTCAGCAACAGTGGAACATCCATAGGCTTTCCTTGATATCTCTTGGAGCTACCTACTTTCTACTGCTAATAATAGTCCAGAGTCTTATCAATGTGGATTTCGTGATGTCTCTAGTCCCAGGCTGGAAAGACGCTATAATGCCGGCTCATATATCCCTAACCGGGATTCAAACCGGGATAGGGCTCGTAGTTATTACCGCATTTTTAACAAAAACTTTTGGTAATCAGGAAACGAAAAAATATTTCCCGATGGAATCATTTTGGTCGATTAGCAAAATAATGCTAGCACTAAGCCTGCTTTGGTTCTATTTCTGGTTTGCCGCAATGATGACACTCTGGTATGGAAGAATGCCAGTCGAACAAACTATTTTAAAAACGTTTATGGCGGAGGCCTACAGGTGGCCATTCCTCCTTAACTTCTTTTTCAGCTTCCTGTTGCCATTTCTAGTATTGATTTGGAATCCTGCGCGTAAAAGTATTTTAGGACCAACTTTTGTGGCCGTTAGCGTACTCATTGGTGCATTTTTTATGACAGTACGTCTATATGTTCCGGCATTTGGCCTTAGAGATGTAGTAGGACATGAACTTCTGTTTGTTCCAGAGGCTATTGGCCCGGATTTCCTAGACATAGTGATAATCTTCGGTGTCTTATCCGGAGTTATCTTGCTTTACATGCTGGCTGCAAAAATATTTCCCATGATATCTATTTGGGAATTTAAGGAAGGGTTACTGTATCAAAGAGTACGCCCGCTTATGCGAGAAAATTTCCTGGTCGTCGGGAGACCCGATTAAGGAGTTCCAGTGCAAGAAGGAAGAATTCTTAGCGCCAAGCGCATAAATAATGATCTCCTGAGGGGACTATTCGAGAATCCCTTGCGGTATTGGCTCATTGTAGGATTTTTGGCGATGGTTACTCTGGGAGCCATGGGTGCTGCTGGATACATGATTGGCACCGGATTAGGTGTGACAGGACTTAATAGGCCGGTCTACTGGGGATTCTTTATTACAAACTTTGTTTTCTGGATCGGAATTAGTCACGCCGGTGTCATGCTATCCGCTATCCTACGACTATCCAAAGCCGAATGGAGAAGGCCAGCTACTAGAGCTGCTGAGGTCCTTACCATTTTTTCCCTTATGACAGCAGTTATGATGCCTCTTATCCACGCAGGGCGCCCTTGGAGAGTCATTTATTGGGTATTCCCTTATGACTTTTCACGAGGTATATGGCCCGACGTAAGATCCGCTTTGGTATGGGATCCATCAGCGATTAATACATATTTGACATCAAGTATCTTATTCGTATTTGTAGCTCTTATACCAGACCTAGCGGTCATCAGAGACCGTACCACCGGGATTAGGAGGAAAATATACGGTTTACTAGCTCTAGGCTGGAGAGGTAGTGCTCGGCAATGGAAGTTCCAGGCAATCGCGGGGATCCTACTATCTGCACTTATATTACCCGTGTTCGTATCGGTACATAGTATTGTTTCATGGGACTTCGCCATGGCAATCTCAGTTAAATCTTGGCATTCGACTATATTCGCCCCTTATTTTGTAATAGGAGCTGTACTATCAGGTGTGTCAGGAGTAGTCACCGTGATGATATTTATGAGATGGCTCTTCGGTTGGGAAGAGTATATACGTAAGGAGCACA
Organism: uncultured Dehalococcoidia bacterium; assembly: GCA_964439905.1. GTDB lineage: Bacteria > Chloroflexota > Dehalococcoidia > Lucifugimonadales. Next base: position 56,796 of record CAYTPK010000007.1, on the reverse strand, counting down.
TCGAATCCCTGGCCAAATTATTAGTAGTAATAGCATTAGGTTGGTTTTATTTCTTCGCTTTCGAATTAATATTTGGAATATATGGACAGGAAGGGGACGAACTCGCCACAAAACACATGCAGATGTTTGAACCTCCATGGGTATGGTTCTTCGTGACATTTATCGTGTGCTCATTCTGCATTCCTGTACCTATGTGGCTCTTCAGCAGCGTACGAAGGAGCATGTTCTGGATGGTAGTGACGACTATACTTGTTAACATAGGAATGTGGCTGGAGCGCTTCATAATCATTGTACCGGCACTTGCTAGAAAGCAGGTATTTTCTGGAACCTGGTATACCTATGCTCCAAGCGCTGTAGAAATAACTATAGTGGCCGGCACGTTCGCAATGGTACTATTGTTATTCCTTCTTTTTGCGAAATTATTCCCGTTAATACCCATATTCGACATCAAAGAGGGCCAGATTCTTACAGATGAAATCCAGGTAGGGCGAAGAAAAGTGCCTGCGGTAATTAGGGAAGATTAGAGGTAAAATTATGACAAAAAAAGCAATCTTGGGCCTATACACTGACGCGAACTATGCTGCTGAAGCAGGAGAAGCTTTAGAACGCGCTGGTTTGACTAATGAGGATTTTGATTTTCTCACAGATACTCCTTATCCAGAAGGAGCGTTAGGGGAACGACATAGTAGCCATAGGCTATATATATTCCCGTTTATAGGTGCCCTGATTGGTATGACTACAGCCCTACTCCTCACAACAGCCACACAAGTATCCTATCCATTAATCACCGGTGGTAAGCCTGTGCTGTCTGTTCCTCCAATGGCTATAATAACCTACGAAGGGACCATGCTAGGAGCAATCCTTTTTACTGTTATAGGTATTATCTTCGAATCAAGGCTGCCCAGCATGAAAAAACAAATTTATGACGATAGAATCACAGAAGGTCACATAGGAGTAGTTGTGACATGCGATGAATCCAAGGTAAACGACGTCGAACAAGCACTTACCCAAGCCGGAGCAGTTGACGTCAAGAAAGAATCTGTTTGATGTTCGGTTTTAATAAAATGATTTCTTACCTAGACAAAGTCTATAGCAGCAACCGGAAAAGATTACCGATGTTTCTAGGTATCCTTTTACTGTCTATACTCATGACCGGCACTGCCTGTGCACAGGGAACCTACCCAGTGGATATATTTCCAGAAATGCACTACCAAGACTCTTATCACTCCCAGCAGCCTCCAAGACTGTATCCGCCCACGGGGGCCGTACCTATCACAGGAAAGGAAATATTATTAACCCCTGACACGTTCAATTCGGTAGTAAATCCGAAACCAGGCGAGGACATCGAAGAAGGCAAAGCACTATTCGAAATCAACTGTGCTATGTGTCACGGGGATTCAGGTGCCGGGGACGGAACAGTCCTTACGACCATGATCGACAAATATGGATACCAGCCCAAGTTAAGCCCTGATCTACGGATCGCAATCGCTTTACCGGATAGTTTCCTTTTCACTATGATAAGCAACGAAGATCTTATAGTCAGCGATGGAGCAATGCCATTGTTCCAAAAACTACTAACTCCAGAAGAGCGTTGGAGTCTTGTAAATTATATTAAAGCCGGGCTCCCGGATTAAGAACAGAATTCGTCCCATATACGGCTAAAGGATAATGCAGGCTTTTGGATCGATATGTTTCCCAATTTTGCATTACTGTGTTGAGACCGCAGAGAGAACTGAACAGTTAAACTAAATAAATTATGGAAATATATTTGTCTCCTAAATATACAACTTTCCACAATCCGAAAATCGTTCTAGTTTTTGCTATTTTGTTTTCGATGATGGCATTATTCGCTTGTAACTCTAGAGATTCCATTCCTCTTGAACAACAGGCTCAGGAAATAGATGGATTATTAATCTGTCCGGTTTGCCCAGCAGAAACCATAGCAGAAGCCCAAGTACCCATAGCACGAGATATGCGATTACTTGTACGACAAAAATTGAATAACGGATGGAGCCAGAAAGAAATTCTGGATTACTTCTCCTCGGAAGACAGATATGGTGTCAGCGTATTAGCAGAACCCCCGAAAACTGGCTTTACACTTTTAATCTGGATTGTTCCTCCTGTATCTGTTTGTTTTGCTATATTGATTCTATACTTCACGCTGAAGGCGATGAAGAGAAACCCTTCGAAAGTCCGTGAATCCTATAAGGACTCCTTTTTTGATCATGAAAGACCTATTACTCCTACAGATGAGAAGTTCTCATCAGAACGTCAGGACTGATAATTTGATATACATACGACTTACAACAAATAGTCCAGAAAGGATAAATTAATGGGTGATCTTGGATTTATATCGCTCCTTATAGGGCTAGTACTCGCAATATATGCTGCCATAGGATCCGTGATGGGCAAAGTTCTCGACAACCACGGCCTGATTGACAGCGCCAGGTTTGCAAGCTATTTGACCACCCTCGCACTAATGATATCAGCCTTCTCTCTAGTGGGATCTTTTTTGGACAGAGACTTCGAACTCAAATACGTTTTCGAACATAGTAGCTTATCCATGCCGCGTTTATACACCTGGGTTGCTATTTATGCTGGTAATGAAGGATCTTTACTGTTTATTGCGGCATTACTTTCTGTTCTATCTACTTTAGCCGTAGCTTCATCCCAATCCACTTTGAAGTCTTCCCTTCCTTACACCATAGCTACTTTGATGTTCATACTTACATTTTTCCTATTAGTAATGACTTTTTTGGCCAATCCCTTCGAAAAGCTGGCTGAAATACCAGTAGATGGTCGTGGTATAAATCCTCTGCTGCGTCATCCCGGTATGTTTTTCCATCCTCCATTATTGATGTCTGGATTGGTTATGGTAAGCGTCCCTTTTTCCTTTGCGATAGGAGCCCTTCTCTCCAATAATGTAAGCGATGAATGGGTCGACGCCGGTAGGACGTGGGGGATCCTTGCGTGGGCCGTGCTTGGTTCCGGATTATTATTAGGGGGATGGTGGGCCTACACAATTCTTGGCTGGGGCGGTTATTGGGCGTGGGATCCAGTGGAAAACGCTGGCCTTATGCCATGGCTAGGACTCACGGCCTTCATACATTCCATAATGGTACAGAAACGGCTCGGTATGTTCCGTATGTGGAACTTGGTCTTAATATTTATATCATTTGGATTAGCCCTTTTCGGTATGTTTATAAACCGAGGCGGACCTGTACCATCAGTTCACTCATTCGCTGCTTCAACCTTGGGATGGGTCTTTCTCACTTTTTTGATTGTCGGAACGGTTATCCCGTTTGCAATTTTTTCCTTCCGTTTTAATCGACTTAAAAGCGCCAGACCACTGCAATCTATTCTTTCAAGAGAATCGTCATTTCTAATGAATAACTTACTACTACTTTCCGTAGCTTTCGTTACTCTTTGGGGAGGAATATACCCTATTCTATCCGAACTAATCACGGGTTTTACAATTACAGTAGGGCAACCATTTTATAATCAAGTTAACGGTCCTCTGTTTCTTTGCCTGATTTTCCTAATGGGGATTGGTCCGTTTCTTCCATGGCGCCAGGCATCTCTTAACCGACTCAGAAACAATCTATTGCTGCCTTTCTCATCTGGATTGTGCGGCGTAATCTTATTACTGATATTCGAAATAACAAATCCTCTTGCCTTATTATCCTTTGGACTAATAATCATGGTAACCACAGGAATTTTAAGCGAGTTTGTAGCTGGGACAAGAGCCGTCAAAGAAAGAGGCAAATCTTATATAAGATCGCTATTTCTATTAGTTTCATCTAATCGACCTCGATATGGTGGTTACATAGTACATATAGCAGTTATGGCACTAGCCCTCGGTATTACCGGCACATCATTCTTCTCCACACAAAAAGACGTGTTATTAGCCCCGGGGGAAACTGTGGACATAGGAAAATACACCATAACGTATGTAAATTCGTCTGGAACAGAGCTCATTGATCGGAGCGAAGCATTTTTCACACTAGAAGCGAGGACCGATGCCGGATCTACCATCACATTACAAACGGAACGCACGTTCTACAGAAACTTTGATATGAGTGCTACGAGAGCAGGTATTAATTCGACTCCTTTTGAAGATTTGTATATTGTCCCCAGTGAAGCCAGAGCTGGAACGGATAAAATTGGATTTAGAGTCATGATTAATCCGTTGGTATGGTGGATGTGGGTAGCCGGCCCTATAATGATTGTAGGAACTGTCGTAGCTCTATGGCCGGCTACCCACATCCTAAAAAACTTTAAATTAACTAATAAGTTGATGAATAATGGCGGAAAAAGTCGGTGAAATTTCTCCTTTCATGCGATTTTTTCGTATATCGACAAAGTTCATTCGTTCAATAATTAGAGGACCTAAATGGCATTTATTATTGGAACATTATTGACCTTAGCATGTGTCCTCATCGTTTCGTATCCTTTGATAAAAACGCGTTATACGAGAACAACTTCGCTACGGAAGGATCAAATTTACGAATTGACCCATTTAAGAGAATTAATTGTTTCGGAGATCGCACGACTAGAAACTCCACCTAGTTCTGCAGAGATCGACCCTAACCACAAGAAGACCACGATGGATAAACTAAAGGCCGACCTAAAACGCAACTTGACACAAGAATACTCGATTCTTAGAAAACTAGAACAGATAGAATTGGACAAAACTCTATCGTTAGAGGCCGCAATCGAGAAAAAAGTCCAGGAAATCTCTGTCCTTATCCAAGCTAGTTATCCGAATTCTATCCTTTGCATCTCCTGCATTTCAAAACTCAAATCTGGAACAGTCGCCTGCCCTAATTGTGGAAACCCAATAATACAGACGGACATTTCTAAGCGTAGATTAAGACAATAGCCGTGTTAGATAAGGTTGCAATCAAGTTATCGGTCCTAGGGCTAGTCCCATTCTTATTCCTTCAGACCACAAGTGTTTTCGGAAGCGAAATGGAAGACGTTCAAGGAAGGATCATAAACGAGTCTACCGATTATCAGCATGATAGTGAATTTTCTGTCATATTACATGTGTTCAAGCCTGATAAATCCCTAGAAACATTTAGGGCTAATGCTGATTCATCTGGGCGTTTCTTATTAAAGGCAGTCCCAATGTCGGCGGATCTTCGCTATATAATATCAACTAATCACAAATCCATAGAGTATGCCAAAGAAATTCCATTGCAAGAATTAACGGGCAATCTAAGGCTCTCAGTCTTTGATACTACCGAGTCTCTCGAAACGCTCTCGATAGATTCTCATCTTTGGCTTATCAAAGATGTTGATCCCAAAACTCGACATATACTCATCACGGAAATCGTTATGGTAAGAAATAATGGAGACTTGGTATTTGCACCCAATCTACGCGATCCGAGTGAAATGAATTTCCTCAGATTTTCACTGCCAGCGGGATATTCGGATTTGCATATGGAAACCGATATAGGTAACGGTAATATATTAGAGGTGGGAACAGGCTTCGGCATGACTTCCCCTATTCCACCCGGTCTCCATCAGATAATTTTTACCTATACCATCCCTTATCACAAAGATCAAATTGACATCACCCGCAGGTTTCTACAAGAGCTAGACGTCCTTCAAGTCTTGTTTCCAATTAACCAAGGGTCGATCTCCAGTCCAAATTTGGAGGAATTAGAATCCACCACAATAGGTGACGTAAACTATCATGCATGGGCAGCAAGAAACATACTGGAAGGCTCCACAATTATAGTAAACCTTACAAAACTGAGCGAACCATCTATCTCAGACATATTGTTTTCAGAAAAGACCATAAAGAAATATTTGATCATTGTAATACCTTCAGTATTGGGTTTGATTTTATTAATCACCTTGATTTTGGTTTCAATACGTCCCTTTTATAGAGCACTTAAGAATCTGAATGAGCCAAATCATCAATTCAATAATTTGGAAAGTAATTCCGCACTGCTATATGATATCGCCTACTTAGACAGCACTTTCAGTATAAACAAAATGACTGAGAGTCAATATTTGGCCATCAGAAATGAGCTCATGCTACTCATATTACTAAGAATTGAAATACAAAATTTACTCTCCTCCGGTTTATATGATAAAGAATAATTATTGGATCACACTTGCTTGGATAGTACCACTCGTATGCCTGTTCGCCATTCTAGGTTGGGCGCTGATGGAAACAAAAGGAACTCCTGGCGGCTTAACTATCAACAAAGTTCTGGGTGAGGTACCAATTAACCAAACTAAAGTACCAGAGTTTTCGGCTCAACAATTAGACGGAGGGTTTTTGCGTCTATCGGATATTGAAGGGGCTATTATCATGATAGACTTTTGGAGTTCTTGGTGTGGACCCTGCAAAGTAGAATCACCCGTACTTTCCTCAACATACAAACGTTACAAACCACAAGGCGTAGAATTCATTGGAATAGCCATATGGGACGAAATTCCCGCAATTAGAGCTTTCGTTAAAAACTACGACCTGACATATCCAAACGCCGTTGACCACAACGGAACAATAGCAATCGACTACGGTGTTAAAGGAATACCAGAAAAGTTTTTCATCAATCGCGACGGTGTGTTGTTAAAAAGACTGGCAGGCCCTACAACCAGATCAGATATTGAGAATACACTAGATCATCTTCTTTCGTCAGTGGCGACCCAACCAGATTCTCAGCCCTAATGCCCTCTCCATGTTTTCACGAAAAACAAACTCCCGGTTTCTCTATACTATTCCATCTCGTCGCATACTGACCAAGGTTTTTTCAAAGGCCCCTATGGTTCGATCAATCTCCTTATCGGTGTGAACGGCAGAAACTATAAACCCACGTCCTGCCATAGTATCAATTCCCTCGTTTATCATGGCTCGTTTCAAGGCTTGCCGAGTCCCTGGCTTAGCCGCACCATTGAGAACATCATGGGGTATTTTCCAGACTTCCTCTGGATCAGATTCGATCCCAAACGATAAGAGGACCAACGAGGAGATTCCATATGCTACACCGGGGACCTCCATTTTTATCAAAGTTTCATTAAGACCATCACGTAATCTTTTTGCAATCGAATCTGCTATTTCATTAATCGGTTCTTTCCCAATGATTTCCAGGCATGTAGAACCAGCGACAGCACATAAAGGATTAGCATTAAAAGTGCCGTTGTGAGAAACTCTGTTCTTATTATCCCACTCGGATTCTCCCCTATGCTGAATCATGTCGATTATTTCCGCCTTACCACCCACAGCGCCTCCTGGTAATCCTCCAGCTAGTATCTTAGCCATAGTGGTAAGATCTGGTTTGATATTGAATCGTTCTTGGGCGCCTCCCGAAGATAATCTAAATCCGGTCACCACTTCATCCAAAATAAATACTACCCCATATAATTCCGTGATTTCCCTAATCTTTTCTAAATACTCCGGAACCTGGAGTGGATTCTGACCCATGTGAGCACCAGTCGGCTCGGTTATAATGGCTGCTATATCATTATCCCTATTAAGAGTATCCTCTAAAGCATCCATATCTCCAGAAGGCAAGACAATCATAGAATCCCAAGTGGATTTGGGAATCCCGCCTGTAGCCCCATCAGACCCGGCCAAGGCGTAATCATGCCAACCATGGAAATGATCTTGGAATTTCACTATCTTATTCTTATTGGTGTAGGCTCTAGCTAACCTCATAGCCATCATTGTGGCTTCAGTGCCTGAACTGTGGAACCGAATTTTTTCTACCGATGGTATTAGATTCTTTACTGCATTACCCCACCGAACCTCCAGTTCCGTATTTGCGCCAAGATGGGTACCTTTTTTTATCTGGTCAGTCACTGCGTCTACGATTGCAGGATGCGAGTGTCCTAAAAGCAGAGCTCCATGACCACTAACATAATCCACATATTCGAAACCGTCGTGATCCCATTTAAGGGGGCCTAGCGCATTTGATACGTAGATAGGAAATGGTGTCAGGAATCGAGTGTCATGTGTCACTCCATCCGGAAACATAGCTGCGGACTTTTCGAAGATTTCTGCCGACTTCGGGTGTTTCCGAATATACTCAGCATCTATAGACGACATAAATTCCTCCATTAACCATCTTTGGATCGGCTATCGGTTCAAATCAAAGCTAAACTAAGCTGTTTGCTATGATACAATACCTGAAAATTACTCACAAGGAGCCTCCGTTAATGAAGAGTTATATAAGCCATCTGGAGTGCACCGTTACGGGACAGACATATCCTCTTGATAAACCCCTCGGAACTAGTCCAGCAAGCGGGAAAGTGCTATTCCCTCGTTATGACCTGGCGAAATTACGACAAGAGGTAGATCCAAACATTTTTCAGTCTCGGCCAAGTAACATGTGGAAATATTATGAACTAATGCCGGTACAAGATCCCAATAACGTCATCACACTCGGAGAAGGTGATACCCCGTTAATGCACGCAGAAAATTTGGCTAGGAAATTCAACCTAAAAAATCTTTATATAAAAGATGAGGGAGTAAATCCTACGGGCTCTTTCAAGGCTAGGGGTCTCTCTGCAGCGGTTTCTAAAGCTAAAGAATTGAACCAAATGCGACTTACTATGCCTACAGCTGGAAACGCCGGGAGTGCCATGGCAGCCTATGCGGCTAAAGCTAGCATGGAAGCGCATATTTTTATGCCAAAGGATGCTCCAGAATCCAATAAGATAGAATGCGAGGCACTCGGTTCAACTTTACATCTAATTGACGGACTAATTGGAGACGCAGGAAGAATTTCTCAAGAAAAAGCCAAACTGGAGGGCTTATTCGATCTTTCTACTTTAAGAGAGCCTTATAGGGCGGAAGGTAAAAAAACGATGGGCCTTGAACTCGCAGAACAATTAGGATGGAAAACTCCAGATGTAATCATATATCCTACTGGGGGCGGAACCGGCATTGTTGGCATATGGAAAGCATTCGAGGAATTGAGAGAATTAGGCTGGATCGATTCGCCACAGCCTAAATTCGTTTCTATACAAGCAGAAGGCTGTCAACCATTGGTCAGAGCATTTAAGCAAGGGCGTAACATAGCAGAACCACATGAAAATGCATCGACGTTGGCATCTGGACTCCGAGTACCAGGAGTTTTTGCTGACTATATTATTTTGGATATTATACGCCAAACTGGAGGGACTGCCCTCTCTGTATCTGATAGAGAGATGCTGGATGCAATGAAAGAACTAGCGTCAGCAGAGGGAATCTTCGCCGCACCTGAGGGAGCCGCAACCTTGGTAGGACTAAGAAAACTCATACAGCAGGATTTTTTTAAGGGACACGAAACTATCATCCTAATGAACACAGGGTCAGGATTGAAATATTTGGACATACTAGATGCCTTATAGCGTTTAGCATCTATCCATATACAGATGGGCTAAGGATCCAAATCAGGGCGACAATCTAGTTTCAAGATAGCCAAAACCAAAGTCTTTATACGCCTCTTTGTCTTTTTCATAAGCCTATGCATGATCACAGCCATCAACAATTATGTCCTTCATTTGTTGATGTGCTGATTTAAAAAGTTCTATATAAGTGTTAATTTCAGAGGATAAAGCCTACCTCCAGCATAATATTGTTAGCATTCGTGAGTGCATTAATGTAACAAAGGTACGGTTGTGGTTTTTTTGTCACGAATGTTAACATTGATGCCAAACTGGTGGAGAATCAACATATGGAGATATTACTCTCCTCCCCTCGAGGGTTCTGTGCAGGAGTCGTCAGAGCTATTGAAATAGTAGAGCGAGCTATCGCCCTCTATGACCCTCCTATATACGTCAAACATGAGATCGTACACAATCCATATGTAGTCTCTTCTCTTGAAAAGAAGGGAGCTGTTACGGTCGAGAACATACAGGATATACCCAAAGGTTCTACAGTCATCTTTTCGGCTCACGGATCTCCACCCGAGGATTTTGCTCTAGCAAGGAAACATGATATGAAGATCATTGATGCTACGTGCCCTTTAGTCACTAAGGTACATAACGAGGCCAAAAAATATGACAAAGAAGGCCGGAAGATAATCCTAGTCGGGCACAAGGGGCACATCGAGGTTCGGGGTAGTATGGGACAAGTCAAAGATGCAATATTAGTAGACGAACCCAACCGGGAGTTTATCCCTAAATGGGATATAAATACACCTGTTGCTGTCTTGACACAAACTACCCTTTCAGTAGACGACACTGCCAATACAATAGAGGCTATAAAGAATAGATTCCCGTCTGCAATAATCCGAAACGATGTCTGTTACGCTACTACTAATAGACAAGAGGCTGTGAAAAAACTTGCTGACAATGTAGATCTGGTATTGGTCATAGGTGCGCAGAATAGCTCCAATTGCAATAGACTAAGGGAAGTTGCTCGGGCTCGTGGAGTCCCTGCATATCTAATAAACAGTGTAGATGAACTCGATGAGTCTTGGCTCAAGGGTCTCAAGAAAGTTGGTATTACATCAGGCGCGTCCACACCAGAACTACTATTGGATGAAGTAATTACCAAACTAAAACCGGATTCCGTTGAAACCCTATCTAGTATAGAAGAAGATGTCACATTTGTTCTTCCCTCCGAACTGAAATGACAACTTTACACATGGTATAACAGGATATCCCAGAACTTTAGACACGTCTTAAAACAGACAAACAAAGCCCGGAGGCAAATTTTAGAATCATGAATAATTTGAGCGAACAATATCTAGATATTGGGAAACCCCTTGAATGGAAGAGTGAAGAGGAAATTGACCCTGGAGTACTATTATCATTCGATTACCAATACTCTAATCAACCAGCGGAAGTCACCATAGACACTGAGGAATTTACTGCATTGTGTCCTTGGACAGGACTCCCTGACACAGGAATATTAACGATCGTTTACAAACCTTCAAGCAAATTATTAGAACTAAAATCGTTAAAATACTATATTTTATCGTATAGAGATGTGGGAATCGTTCAGGAGCACGCGGCCGGTCGGATACTAAAAGACCTCGTGGATGCCTGCCACCCTAGGCAGATGACAATCTTATTAGATTACCGAATGAGAGGTGGCCTTCACACTTCAGTAACAGTCCGATACCCCAACGAAAATTGATAGGAACCACGTGATTAAGATCCTGATATAAGGATATCATCCCCTTGAATCATAACTTTGTAAACTTGGCTTGCTTCTTCCGCAGGAGGACCGTCGGGGATACCAGTCCTCAAATCAAACATTGCTGCATGCAATGGACACTCTACATAATCCCCCTCTAAATATCCCTGAGATAATAGGCCTCCAGCGTGGGTACATTCATCACCAATTGCTAAGAATTCACCATTCACATTAGCTATCAACACAGGCTCGCCATCGTATTCAACACTAATCATATTGCCATCAGGAATATCACCGGTTTTCGCGACATTACTAAAATCGTCAGCCATAAACGCCCCCCTTTTTTACATTAGGTTAACAAAATAGATTCAGACGGAATTATATAGTCCTTACATGAATTGAGAAACCCTAGGGTTGATGATCAATGGAATGAGTGATAGATTGACCGCCTGGCGCGATCAGATAGATACCATATAATATAAATTAAAATGATTCCAGTTATATGAAAATAATTCCACAACTCTGTAACGTTTACCACTTGGGCCAACTAGAATACGGGAAAGCATGGGACCTACAGAAGGCTTTGCTAGAACAAATCTCTCTGGGAGAACGGCCGAGTTCGCTATTGCTTCTTGAACATGAACATGTCTACACAATAGGACGAACAGGGAGTATCGCTGAAATAAACGCCTCGGAGAAAAGACTCTTGGATCTTGGGATAAGCATATACGAAACAGATCGAGGGGGACAAGTCACATACCACGGTCCAGGACAACTTATAGCTTATCCAATAATCGATATAAGATATCTAGGTGGGCCTCTTAAATACGTTCGCGCTCTCGAACAAATCATAATCAAAACCCTATCAGATCATAACATTAACGCGCTAACAAAAGACGGCTACACGGGAGTCTGGGTATCAGACGAAAAAATTGCCGCTATAGGAGTGAAAATAAGTAGGGGTATCTCCCTTCACGGCATATCATTAAATATCAACCCCGATCTTGATTATTTCAAACACATAATTCCATGTGGATTGGTGGAAGCACCAATAACGTCTATGGAAAATATCTTAAAAAGACCAATAAACATTGAAACCATCGCCTATTCATTGCAGTACTACCTAGGCAGTGAACTTGGCCTGACTCTCGTCGACTCAGATCCTGCCGGATTACCGACATTCGATTCAACTCATTATTAATGATTTAAAATCTTAAAGGACTGGTAGAAATGAGTTTTTCAGCCAATAATTAATGGGACAATTTCTCCTATCACGAACCCCAAAGCTGATGCGGCTACTCCAATTCCCAAAACGGCTAATCCTTGCATCAAAGGATTCCTTTGAACAAGTCTTCCTTTCAGAATTCCGAGTCCAAATAAGGTCAACAAAGCTGCAGAAATAGAGAAGGACATAGCAGTGCCGCCTGTAGTGAATAGGTACGGTATAATGGGAATCAAGCCAGCTAACACAAACGTTATACCCATAGCTAGAGCGTCTTTTAATGGATTACTCGTAAGGTTAGGGTCAATTCCTAATTCTTTCTCCACTAGTGTCCTTAGCCACAAATCTCTATCAGAAGCAATATGTTCTGCCATTTCCTTGGCTTCATGATAGTTCATACCTTGCTGGTGATACAAAAACACCAATTCTGCCATCTCTTCAGCAGGGTTCTCTTCTAATTCCCTGGCTTCATTTTCAATCTCCGCTTGAAAAACTTCTTTTTCTGCCTTTGACCCCAAATAGGTTCCTGTAGCCATAGAAACCATACCTGCAAGGACACCTGCTAGGCCGGCTATTATTACTGTGTCATTACTAGCCATACTTGAAGAAATAGCTGTAACTAATGCAACTGTACTTATAATGCCATCTTGTGCTCCAAACACGACTTCTCTTATACGGCCAAAAGCTGCAACTCGTAAACGCTCTCTTTCCACTTCTTTTATAGCATTGGGAAATTCAAAGGTATCAGCTGACAATTGGTCATAGTCGTTCTCATTTTTGTAAGTCCGATCTACAATTGAGTCCGCTTCATTCTCTGTCACTCCGCACTGAATTTCGGGCTGTCCACTAACTCGTGGTTCATCAGTTTCTACAGCCTTTGTATTATCCTCAATTCGTTTAAACTTGGCTTCCAAGTCGCCTATAGCGGTGAGAAACGCATCCAAATGGTGTTTCTCCCTGTCCATAGCTACGGTAAACGCCCGAGCCGCATCCCGCCGCCCTTCATCTAAAGCTTCCCGAATCATCCTGGGATATCTCGTATTTATCTCTCTGGCTTCACCTTGGGTTACGGACCGTAGATTTTTTAGTGTATCTTTAACATCACCAGCGGTACGGAGATGATTCATTCCATGAATATTTTCAGCTCCAGCTGTTTCCTGAAAAATTTGTGCTATCTCAGGGTGACCTTCCTCCATAGCCTTAGCAGCGTAAGCATTGTATTTCAATAAAGCTAAAGCCTCACCAACTATGGCGTTCCAAAGGTTTCGTTCCGTTTTAGACATGGGTATTGATGATTTAGCCATTTGTTTCCCTCGTTCCGATTTATTGTCGATTTATTATAAAAAGCCAGGAGCTAGCTTAGGATATTCTACCACCACATATCACTTAGTGATGGCGCCCTCATGATTAAGAATACATCGGCTGTGTAATTATCCATATCAACATAGACTTGACGAAATGATCGCACCAACCCCAAACTATGTAACTATCAACATTATCCGTGAGAGGACTGACAGATGAAATTTCGGAAGTTAGGAAACGTAACCGTTAGCTCAATCGGTATGGGTAGCGCGGGTACTTTTGATATACAAGGAGATCCGGAGATAGAAATACGTCGCAAAATCATCGACCAGTGTTTAATTGAAGGGGTAACGTTGTTGGACACTTCTCCGATGTATGGACGAGCCGAAGAAGTCCTAGGTATAACCATTGCAGGAAGAAGAGAAAAGTTCCATCTAGCTACAAAGGTCTGGTGTTCCGGCGCAGAAACCGGAAAATTACAGATAGCTAGATCCTTTGACCTACTGAAAACAGACCACATAGAACTTATTCAGATCCACAATCTCGTAGACTGGAAAACACATCTGGTCTACCTCGAGGAACTAAAAGAACGAGGAGATATAGACCTCATAGGAATAACATATGGATACCCTGATATGCTACCCGAAATGATGAAGATAATGAAAACCGGCCGTATAGACACCATACAGGTCTCATACAATATAAATGATAGGCACGTCGAACGAGAGGTCTTACCATTAGCCAACGAGCTGGGTATAGGCGTTCTATGCATGCGACCGACTGGTAAAGGGTCCTTAGCAACGGGTCTCAAGACAGAGCCCAACGTCAAACCTCTACAGGAATATGGGATAGAGACCTGGGGTCAGGCAGCCTTGGCCTGGCTACTTGCTAATCCAACCGTAACTGCCCCTATACCTGCCACCACGAAACCAACTAGGATAACTGAGAACGCAGTCCCAGCGAGCTTAGATCCGTTGCCTCCAGAACTCAAGGAATACATCGAAAAAGAAACCCTTAGATGTTCATAAGGATCTAAATCGAGGACTCCATTCGTAAGACCAGCAGGCGACGCTCGCTCAGTATCCAGCTCTTTAAGTTAAAAAGTTAGCCGCTCTCCCTATCCTTGGGGGGCAAAATCAGCTGCTTTCATTATTTGATCTCTAGCATTTGCGATAAGAGGTTGTACTCGAGGTAGATATTCACCTGTCCAACGTGGGTCGGCCTCAACACGCCCTTTGGCTTCTTCCATATGGGCCAGACTCTTATACGCCCAAATATGAATTATCTGAGTTATAGGCCCAATGATAGTGTAATACCAGCCAGCCAACTCTATTCCATTGGCTTTGCGCAAAGGCAAAGCTACTTCTCTAACAGCTTCCATGTATTCTTGCACCTTACCCATTTTTAGATCGTAGGTGCGGACATCATATATCATACATCCTCCTAAACTTCTTTGACGTAATAACAATCCTCTTAAGCAACGAACCTATCAACATGACAATAAAGTGTCAAGGACCCCTTATTTACGATAGATTGCTAGACAGTGGGTCACAAGCTTAACAACTAAGTTCGAGAAATTACAAACATTGGGATTTTGGGACTTCATGGTTGCATTATAAACAAAGCCGGCAAAACTACACCCAATTAAACCAAAGGGAAACACTAATTTGATCAAATATAAAAGAACTTTTATAATGCCGAACACATGTTAAAACGGCCTGGAGGGCACATGATAAACGGATATAAAGTTATCGACGCTGATGCACATATGCAAGAACCTGCAGATCTTTGGGATAAATACGTAGAAAAAGAATTCTACGACCGACGCCCGAAAGTTACGAACGTTGAGTATCAACTCTTCTTTAAATATGAATCGGGAGAGCTCTATCCAAAAGACCTGACAGGTAAAGACCAAATGGGGCGATTGAGACCCACCGAAATACTGGAGAGACAGCCAATTAAATATGGTCAGGCATACGAGGCATGGTGGAGTGCTGAAAGTAGGCTGAAAGATATGGAAAGATTCGGCTGGGATAAGATGGTGTTGATTCCCGGGACTGGTGCCCAGCCTCTCAAGCTTGAAGGGAAGGATCCTGCTCTCATGTTCGCATTAGCCAGAGCATACCATAATTGGTGCCATGATTTTTGTAACGCAGACCCATCGAAATTAAAGATGGTTGCTCAATTACCTTCATATAACATAGAAGACATGCTTGTAGAAATGCGGCGGGCAGTCGAAAAATTGGGAGCCGTAACAGTTATGGCGTTCAAACCTCAGGAAGGCAAATTTTGGCATGACGAATACTACAGTGGATTTTGGGATCTAGCAGAACAGTTAAACGTTCCAATAGCATTCCATGGGATACAAAGTGGTAGCCCCCATACTGGAACACGATATCAGGGCAAGCCTGGCACATTAATCGCTCTCGAACACGCTATAGGTTTCCCATTCGAAAACATGATTTCACTAGGCCATTTAATCTACACTGGAATTTTGGAGAAACATCCTCACCTTCGTATCGCCATGCTGGAGGGTAATGCGGGTTGGGTGCCTTTCTGGCTGGGTCGTCTTGATGACCACGTCGAGGGGAGACAAGCGGTTTTCGTACAGGACAAAGACAATCCGATGACCATGAAACCCAGTGAGTATTTCGCAAGACAGGTTTTTGTGGCTTGCGACGGAGATGAATTCGCACTCCCAGGTGTCGTCGATCTCGTTGGCCCCGATAATCTGCTATGGAATACAGACTATCCTCATCCAGATGCCCCAGATCCTGATAAAGCATTACCTGAATTCCTAAACCAACCAATAAATGACGAATCAAAAAGAAAAGTTCTATGGGATAATCCAGTACGACTATTCGGAGACAGGATCGTAAACTAACAAACCTTTTTAGAATAATCGGAGATAATTATGAAAAACGGATTTAGGGTAATTGATGGGGATGGCCATATGCAGGAACCACTAGATATCTGGGATAACTACATAGAAAAGGACTACTATGAACGTAGACCTTTGGTGAGTGGTCACGTAGGGCGTTATTTATTTAGCTATCACCCTTGCGAAGCCTTCCCAAATGGACGAGTTTCTCCTAGACCAGAAAGCGTGTTCGCAGATTGCCCCGAACGCTATGGAAACGCGTGGACAACTTGGTGGAGCCTTCCCGCCCGTCTAGTGGAAATAGAGAAAGAAGGACTGGACATCCAGGTAGGATTCCATACCAATGGAACTGCTGCTTTGTCTCCAAATATCGAGGATCCGAACCTCCAGGATGCTTTGTGCCGCGGTTATAACAACTGGGCACGTGATTACTGTACAGAATCCGAAGGTAAGGTGAAGTTTATCGGACTGGTTTCGGTTATTGACGTTAAACTAGCGATAGCCGAGACAGAGCGACTGGCTGAAATACCCGAATGTGCGGCAATTAACCTTCCGGACCCAGGCCCTTCACAAAAATGGTCAGATCCTCAATTCAATCCATTCTGGGAAACCTTATCGAGATTGAATATGGCAGCCTCGTTTCACGGGGGAGGATCTCAAACACGTTGGCTCCGATCATACACCGAAACCCCGGGATTAGCTTCAGTAAGCCATGCTATAGCATTTCCTTTGGATGGCATGTTATCCATGGGAACTCTAATCTTTGGTAACGTACTCGAAAATTTCCCGGATCTTCGATGTTCATTCCTCGAAGCAAATGCCGGATGGGCTCCTTGGTGGCTAGCCCGTATGGACGATCACGCCATTGGTAGACAGGGTAGATTCCAATACGAAAAGGAAGTCGCAATGGATCCAAGTGATTATTTTAAACGCCAATGCTTTATAGCTTGTGATGCGGATGAACAGACCCTACCGTTTGTAGCTAACGAACTAGGTGATAATCTGATTTTCAATACCGACTGGCCACATCCAGACGCCCCGATTCCAGGAGCGGTAGGAATGTTTCTAAAACAAGATTTCTCTGATGAGATAAAAAGGTCAATTCTGTGGGACAATTCTGTTAGCCTTTATGGAGACCGAATCTTAAACTAGCTTTACAATGAATCTCTGGGTTTAACGAGGAGTACAAATGCCACTTTACGAATATGGCTGCTACGATTGTAAAAAGGTATCGGAGAAACTAGTCAGGTTATCTAGTACGACTAATAGTCCGACGTGTGATCACTGCAAAAGCACAGACGTAGTAAGGCTGGTGTCAAAAGTAAATTTTAAGATGCACACAAAGGCCAAATACGACGATGATTTCCTAGGAAAAGCCCTGCCGGCAATGCGAAAGAAGAAAGAAACGGCACAATTCTTCGCAGAAGGCCCTAAAGGGATGTCTGATGACGCTAAAATGAGCGAGCTAGGCGAGAAAATTGGTGGCCAAGTAGACAGAATGATCGAAAGAAGTCTCCCAAAAAGAAACTAATTCACAGTCGTCTGATATCAGTATTCGATTACCACACGTTACTCATATCTCAAGGCCTCGGCAGGAACAATTTCGGATGCCTGTCTAGCAGCTAATAAAGTCGTCAAAATAGAAAATATATAGGCAAGCCCTACGATTACAGATAGCTGTATCACCGGAATAGAAAACTCTATACCATCAAAGCCTTCTCTGATTGACACTATAATGTTGTAGGACGTTATACCTCCAAGTATCAGGCCTATTAAGATCCCTAAGAGCGCAACAAAGGACGATTCTAATAAAAAGCTCCACTGGATCATCCATTTCCTATAACCAATAGCTCGTAAGGTACCTATTTGTTGTCGGCGTTCAACCACCGCTCTCAAGCTAATAACACCGAGGGCAGCTATGCCTACGATAAGGCCAAGCCCCATAAAGGCCGTGAAGAGTCGATTAAAGGCCCTACCTTGCGCGGCCTCATTTCTTACTCTTTCCTGAAGATTCACAGTTTCCATTCCATTCTTTATGAACGCTGATTCCAGATTCTTAGTTGTCCTATCTAAATCCGTCCCGTCGACCGTACGAAACCTATATGTCGTCGAGGGGACATTCATACCAAAACTGTTTTCTATCTTATCTTTGGAAGTCACTAATTGATTTTCGTGGTCGTTTCCATTATTCAATATACCAATAATGGTATAAGTCAATTCGCTGTTGGATGATGGTTCCAAAATTTGTACATCTATAGGATTCATAGATTCATCGTCATAAGAAATACATTCAAGTTTAAACCCTGACCGCCCGCCTGCAGGCCCGCCATCGCCCGAAACAGCCCCAGCGCCTATAACTGCTAAATTCGGATCCGCGATTAATGCGGACCAAACATCTTCTTCTGTTGTTCCATAACCATTAGCTATGATCCTAACTTGGTGTTCGGTATTATCCAGAAATCCTCGGTCAGCTGCCTGGAGAATAAAACCTTCCCACTGCTGATTTTCGGCATCCACTTGCCGCATTTCTATAGAAGATCTAACATAGCCACCTATAGCTTCGAATTTCGACCTATCAACTAGATCCATTCCGGAGAGTGCGTTCGCTATATCTATCCCCTCGTGAGCGGAAGTCATGTTACCTTCAATATCCCAGTGACCAGTCACCTCGTCACTATCAGCGAGGGCATTACCAAAAGCCTCCCCAAGGATGGACATAATCACAAGGGTAAACACCACCAATGAAAACATAGCCAATGTGAGGCCAGTTCTAAATTTCGCGCTTAAGGGATATGCAACTGCAGTCAAGATTACTGGCCTCAGTTTACCGATCTTATTAGAGGAAATAGACACGAACCGGAGGATCAGATCTGCGTTATGCATAATAGTCCACACCGCAGCTGCGACCATGGAGACACCCGAAATGAAAAACATCTCGATCTCTGCTTCCAGCTCTCCGGTAATAGATTCCACGATATCAAACGGTGTTATCCAGAACACAAGGCCGAGGATTCCAATAAACGAAAATGCTAGCCTATCGACAAATCGAATTGGAGGATTTGATCCATAGCGTATAGCAGGCCAGATCATAAATAGTCCTATCACGAAAACCATTAATCCGATTACACTGGTCAATAGTTCATTTTCGTTTAGACCGTAGATTCCCAAACTTACTCCAACTGCTCCAAGCAATAATCCAAAACCAGGTGTAATCCAAGGCACATATTGGCAAACCTGTCGTAGAATAAGACCAAATCCTATGATCATAAGAGAAAACCCGATGGAAAATGGAGCCGTTTGTGACCACGCTATAACTCCTAGTGCAGTCAATATAGTCCCAACTGCAAAAGTCAACCAACCCTGTTTGAAAAATGGCCACATTAAGCGTGAGATAGAGATGAATATATCTGCAACCCAAATAGGAAAAATCATTATCCAAATTACGCATCCGCCTAAATTCAAGAACCCATTGATGAACTGTGTAGACATAAGATGCCTGGCCGACCTATAGAGATATATTGCAGGCCGGAAAAAAGAAACCCAAACACCCAAAAGTCTTACCAAAAACGTCTGTGATTCATCAGAATTAGGAGACTCTGGAAGATCCCGTACAGCCTCAATAATATTCATTCGGCTAACCCTATAAGACGAAAACCCAACAGTAGCAAACGTTATCACCATAGCTAAACAATAAGCCACAACTGCGCTTGTAGCTTCTATGTGGTAACTCAGACTAAAACCTTCATCCTCTGCACCAAAAATTCTATCTGCCACTAGTACAATCACAAAAGTAAGGAAGAATCCAATAACCGTACCTACAGCTGCGGCAATCAGATTGTACGAAGTACCCTCAAACAAGAATATCTGGACTAAATGGGTCCTTTGGGCTCCTATCGCTCTAAAAATGCCCATCTCAGCCCTACGCGCTGCTGCTAACATTACAAAGATAAGAAAAATCAATAAACTGCCGACCATTACCGAAAACAATCCCATAATTATGAAGAATCCCGTTACTGTACTTCCAATGGTATTTGCTAAATCCAATATTCGTTCTTTTACCCCGTCCACATTCATATCTGATAGATCTCTGAGCAATACGTCTAGTTTGTGCTGATCTCCGTATAAATTTTCAGCGTTAAGGCCTACAGTAATCTGATTGGTCACGCTCTCATCAGAAATAATTCTGATAAGTTCGCTTGAGGCCTCAGGTCTTTTCAATTCCTCAATCAAATCCCTAAGATCATCCTTCAAATCACTACCAGTTGATTTCTTTTTCAGTTCGTTCGTTATGACGTTAAGTATTGGTTGCGTGTTTAACAAAAGATGCAAATCATTAGCTACTGCTGGGTCAGCCAAAATCATTCTTAGTTCTCGAACAATTTCTATGCTGTCTTCACCTCCCTCTACAGCGTCCCCTTGGTTAGACACAGCTATACCATTGATATTTCCTGACTGTTCAAACAAGACTTGTGTTTGGTCTAACGTCATCACAATGGTAGGCTCAATACCGGCAAATCCACCATTTTGTATTGTTGCTTCAATGACAAGAGTTACCGGATGCTCATTAACAAATAGTGTCAATGTATCTCCTGCCACTGCATCAAGTTCTTTGGAAAGTGCCTGATTTATAAAAATTTCTCTATGCGCCAAATCTTTGAGGAATACTTTTCGATCATTCTCAAGAATGAAATCTTGAAATCCCTTCATGTGTGATGGGGAAACTCCAACCACGTTAGTACGTCCGGAAAATAGAGAGTTTTTAGGATTGGTTGCACCTCCAATCTCCCAAATTTGCGGTGCTAACCCATCAATGTCGGTAAAATGCTCAATTTCATTCTCTAATTCCTGGAACCGTGCCATCGAAAAGTACGGGGAAACTGGTGAGCCAAAAGTCTCAGACCCATCTGAAAGTGTAATAACTTCATCAATGTTGCCCAACCCCTCTATTGCCGCATTCTTTATGGAATAGTGTATCGAATCTCCGGTACCGAATGCGGCGGCAATTATAACTGCACTTAACATGGAACCTATAATAATTAACGCCGTTTGAGCGGGCCTGCGCGGAATGTTTCTTAACCCCAACTTTACAAGAACCGGGTTACGAATGGCCATAAAGATTATGCTTGCCATGATCGCAGCAAAAACCACAAGCAATACCAGCATCAGGGTTTTTAGTTCAATACCAAAAATTTCTTCCATAGTTTGGATTCACCAGCTAGGTTATATTGGCTCTATCGTTGGTCACGTAATTTATTGGTATCTTCGTCGTTAACAATCACGCCATCTTTCATTCGTATGATTCTATGTGCCATACTGCCTACATCCGGAGAGTGAGTTACCATCATAAAAGTCTGAAGATTCGTTTCGTTTAACCTAATAACCAGATCCATGATCTCCTTAGATGTTTCAGTATCAAGGTCCCCGGTAGGCTCATCTGCCCATATGATCGCGGGCTGGTTTACTAAAGCTCGAGCTATCGTTACCCGTTGTCGTTGACCTCCAGAAAGTTCAGCAGGGATATGCTTCATTCGGTCACTTAACCCAACCATTTCAAGCATATCTTGAGCTAATTCACGGGCCCTACGAGTCCCGGTCCCTGAAAGCAATAACGGCAGTTCAACATTCTCTTCGGAAGTTAATACCGGTAACAAATTGTAGTGTTGGAACACAAATCCCATGCGACGAGCCCTATAATCGGTACGAAGATCGTCAGACAATGCATGCAGTTTTTGCCCTTCAATATATATTTCACCGCTATCCAAATTATCTAGTCCTGAAAGACAGTTCAGCAATGTAGTTTTACCACAGCCACTAGGGCCCATTACCGCAACTATTTCTCCTCTACCCACCTCTAGATCTATTCCTTTCAGGGCTTCAACCCATAGTTCTCCATTCTTATAAGTTTTTGTTACTCCTGAAACCGCTATGATTGGATCTTCCAATACATTCCCCTTTTTCGCTCTTGAGAGTTTCTATCTTTAATCATTTTCTGTTAATGTTCGGCTGACATATATAGATTTCTAATCAAAAAATCATGTCGTTACTTAGATATAGATCCATTAGAATAAATTCCCGCCAGAATTATAGCCCAAAACTTTCTATTTTCAATAGATTTAGCAAATATCCCTATACGGTTTATATTCACTTTTTTGACCATAAAACAGGCTCACTGATTATCCCCATAAATCATTTAAGAAGACATTTTCGGATTATTTCTGGAACCTATTACAGTTGCCCAATCGATATTGTGAAGGTACACTCCCCTACATCAAGCTAAAGGACTATCAATTTGCGATCAGGCCACATGCACACTCATTTCACTACATGCAGCTTTAAAATGGAGACCCTATATGGTCAGTTCTTTCGACGTTAATTATGACGTTGTTGTTATTGGAGGCGGCAATGCAGCTCTAAGCGCGGCATTATCCGCAAAGCAATCCGGCGCAAAAGTTCTGGTTGTAGAGAAAGCTCCTCCCATCGAACGAGGCGGGAATTGTCCATTTACAGGAGGCGGCTTCAGGTTCATCCACAATGGGACATCCGATTTAAAACGTATCGTATCAGATCGCTCTGTTCTCAAAGGAAATGAACCACCCTACACTTCTGGACAATACCAGTCAGACATGCTTACCAAAACCAGAGGACTAACCAACCGTAACTTACTGGCTGCTCTCATAGAGCAATCTCTTCCAACCATTTCATGGCTTAGTGAACTTGGTATAACATTTGAGCGAGGATCAAATACACAACGGGTAGGGGCCGGTGCTATGGGATCCGGACCTGGACTCATAAACATGTATTACGACATCGCCCGTCGACAGGGAATAGAAATCGTTTACGAAACCGCTATGGTCGAACTTATCAAAAATCCTATGGGAGCCGTGAATGGAATCATAGCCCGTGATAAAGATGGTAAGCACCGTATAGGTGCCAAGGGTATCGTGTTGGCATGCGGAGGGTTCGAGGCCAATTCAGAGATGCGCTCTAGCTATTTAGGTCCTCAATGGAGAAAAGCAAAAGTCCGAGGATCACAGTTTAATACCGGTGATGGTCATAGGGTAGGTATGGCAATTGGTGCAGCTACAACAGGTCAATGGAATGGTTACCATGGTACCCCAATAGATTTTGATGCCCCTTCTAGTGGCTCTGTCATGACTGTTCACCAATTATCTCGTAGATCATACAATTTGGGCATCATGTTAAATTTAAATGGCGAGAGGTTTACGGACGAGGGTGCGGCGATGAACTCAGATAACTTCGTCGATATGGCCGATAAAATCTTACAGCAACCCGATAACCTCGCTTTCCAAATATTTGATCAAAAAGTTATTAAATTAATTGACCCACAATATCTATCTTCCACACCAAAGGTATCGAATTCTATAAAATCGCTTGGTTGTAAATTAAACATCGACCCGATTAAGATGAACAATACAATAAACGAATTCAATTCCCAGGTTAATCAAAGAACCTTCGATCCGACCACTTTGGATGGGAAATGCACTAATAACACTAGCCCAGCAAAGAGTAATTGGGCACTAGAGATAGACACCCCACCATTTTATGCTTACAAGGTTACCGGTGGCATTACCTATACTTTTGGGGGACTAAAGATTGACACAGAAGCCCGAGTTCTAAATGCAGACGAGAAAGCCATACCTGGATTGTTTGCGACTGGAGAGATAGTGGGAGGTTTTTTCTATCATGACAGTCTTCGTGCTTCAGGGCTTATGCACGGAGCTGTATTTGGGCGAATAGCCGGGATAAACGCCGCTAAACTAGCCGGCTATCTATAGCCCCTGCTTTTATCATGAACCTCTGGTATCTAATTAAAAAATAATGGAGGAGTATTTGACTTTAATGAATAAGCTTTAGGTAATTAATAAAAAGTTTATTACCTTCCTTAAGGTTTCCTAATACAAGGCATGAAGATTAACTTTGAATGCATCCATTGCAAAAAAGAAATACCTGCATCTCTTACAGTCAATTGCTGTGACAGTTGTAACTCTCCCTTGTTCGTCTCTAGCAAAACACCATATAAGGTGAATAATGTTATAGATTTAGGTCAAGGGGATACCCCTTTAGTTAGACTAAACAGGATCGGACTCGAATTTGGTGTTTACGATCTTTGGGCTAAGTTAGAATATCTGAACCCTACAGGATCTTTCAAAGATCGCGGCTCTGCCACTCTCATTTCTGCGATCCACAGTAGGAACATTAACAATCTGGCCGAAGATTCATCTGGTAACGCAGGCGCTTCAATAGCTGCCTACAGTGCAAAGGCCGGAATTAATGCTCACATTTTTGTTCCATCTTCGGCTCCACCCATTAAAGTCTCACAAATAGCCTTTTACGATGCTGAGGTACATCGCATAGATGGAGGACGGGAACAAGTGGCGACATCATGTCAACAGTTCTGTGAATACAACCGCATGGTCTATGCTTCTCACAACCTTAGCCCATTTTTCATAGAAGGAACAAAACAGTTTGCTTTTGAGATAGCACAAGACATGTACCCCCTCCCAGATCATATCTTATTCCCAACAGGCAATGGCTCACTATTATTGGGTGCTTGGAGAGGATTTTGGGAAATGGGACTGCATTGCCCCAAACTATATGCGATACAATCAGAATTATGTAATCCTATTGTATCCGGAATATCAGGATCCAACTTAATGAATTCTAGTCGTAAAACACAGACAATAGCCGGAGGAATCGCAGTAGAAAATCCCCCCAGACTAAAACAATGTATCCAGGCAATTAGGAATACGAAAGGCGAAGCAATATCTGTGAGCGAAATCCAAATCTCCATCATGCAAAGAAAATTAGCCGCCCTCGAAGGTTTATTGATAGAACCAACGTCTGCAGCCGCGCTTGCAGGTCTACCTAAACTACTTTACCAAGGGCATATAAAACCACGTGACCGTATCTTAATACCATTGACTGGTTTTGGTTTCAAAGACATGTTAGCTAATAATCCCGGCTAAAGGGGATTACTAATACCCAATTCTTGGCAAATATCTGAAAACCATTGTATAACTTCCTTATGAAGAGGAATGCCTTGGCTTTTTCTAATCTGATAGGTTTCCCATTCTAGTTGTCCGGGGAAGAGGACTCTCTCATGCCCAGGAGCGGTCGGAGTTCCGCTCAAAGTGCTTAAAAATTCGTCCATTAAATTTTTGAACCTATCTACTTCAACAAATGCTTCTACCTGATAAGCTGCTACATAGTGGGCGAACGTACCTCGGCTCCGAGCCAAACCCGGGCCGGAAAGCGTTAGAATAGCTGACAATATGTCTACTATCGCAGCTAAACCATAGCCTTTGTGAGATCCCATTGATCTCGTGCTCCCCAATGGCAAAAGTTTGTGTTCCATAAATGGCGGGGCTGGGATAGGTTTCATAATAGGATTTCCAGTGTCGTCCGCTAACCACCCAGGAAGTAGATCTATACCCAGACGACGGGCAATGTGAACTCTATTATCTGGAATAACACTAGTAGCGGCATCGAAAACGAAGTCAGGTTGATCCCCTGATGGGGCAGCTACAGCAATCGGATTGGTGCCAAATCGTGGTGCGGAAGCAAATGTTGGAACAACCGTAGGCGGACTACTTGTCATTGCCACTCCAATCATATCATGCGGTAGTGCCATCATGGGATAATAAGCGGCCATACCCATGTGTCGTACGTTACCCACGGTCACCATCCCAATTCCGGTAGAACGAGCCTTATCAATTGCTATATCCATAGCTTTAGGACAAATAACGATACCATGCCCTCGATCTGCATCAATATTTGCAGTGGTCGGGGTCTCATTAATTATCTTCCATTGTGGATTCACATTTATGTTCCCAGCTCTTAGTCGTTGAACATAACTGCGTAGCAAATTCGATACCCCGTGTGTTTCGACTCCCCTTAGATCAGCTGTAACCAACACATCTGTGGCAATGATTGCATCTTCTGGCGGCAATCCTACCTCTTGAAATATATCTCGAACGACAACCCGAAGGCTATCTTCACTGACGATATCAAAATCATCACCTTTTTTAACGAATCCATCTAACATGGTATTCCTCCAGCTACACACTTACTCCCCACGGTATTCTTATTGGGAAACGATGTAACGACAAATTTCAAAAATTTGAACCACATTCCCGAAGCAAGATAGGTCATTGTACACAATCTCGAGTGAGATAGTACCCTCTGGTTAAACGGAACCCCACAGTGATTAAATATCACCAACATATCATTAAACTACAACTCCCAAGACTCCCAGTTACAATATTGACTTTGAACCAGAATGAAGACACAATCCGCATACAACAACCAGAAGAGAAAAACTGATGAAGAAAACAGAGATTCCATTCCTTACGGCAACTGACTTAAGTCATAAGATAAGGGACAAGGAAATTTCACCTACCGAGGTCGTAGTAGCCTACATAGAACGCATCGAAAATATCAATCCCACCTTAAATTCCTATATAACAATCTGTTCGAAACATGCTCTAGATAAGGCCAAGGAATTGGAAAATGCTCTCATGCAAGGAGATTATAAGGGCTCATTTCATGGGATTCCTATAGCAGTTAAAGACCAATGGTGGACCAAAGGGATTCGCACTACAGGGGGGTCTAAAACACTTATAAATTTTGTTCCTGACAAAGATGCTACCGTAATGGAATCTATAGATAAAGCTGGTGGTATTCTTTTGGGTAAAACCAATCTGACCGAATTCGCAATGGGAGCAACATTCGACTTTCCCTTTGGAATTCCTAGAAACCCCTGGGATATTCGGTACGGTGTAGGAGGTTCTAGCGCTGGTTCAGGATCAGCAGTGGCCGCACATATTACAGCAACCGCCTTAGGAGAAGATACCACAGGATCAATTAGGACTCCGTCATGTTGGAATGGAATTGTGGGCCTTAGGCCGACTTGGGGACTGGTCAGTCGATACGGAATGATGGGTCACTGTTGGTCTTTTGACGCAATCGGGCCTATGAGTAAAACCGTTGAGGACTGCGCGCTAACTCTTCAAGCAATTGCAGGCTACGACCCCAAAGACCGATACACCTCCAAAAAGCCTGTGCCAAACTACCTGGAATCTATCAACAAGGACATAAGCGGACTTAGGGTTGGCGTAATTAGAGAAACAATGAGTAATCCAGAACTAGACCCAGAAGTAAAGACACTGGTATCAAAAGCAATTAAAGACATAGAATCATTAGGCGTACATATAGACGAGATATCCCTTCCACTCATAGAACATGCAGGAGCAATATCTGCCCCCATTAGCTTTACAGAATGTTCAACAATACACAAAAATAATATTAGTGATAATTTTGGATTAATGGATCATACCATCGAACTAAATATGCTTACGGGGGCACTCATTCCAGCTCAAATTTACTACAAAGCCCAACGATTACGAGAATTATGGAGGAAGCAAGCACTAGAAGCACTAGAAAAGTACGATATATTACTACAGCCCACATGTGCGACCTTCGCCCCCAAGATAGGTCCCAGACCTAATCCAGGTACCCGGGCATCTGAAAAACTTGCTCTTTATGGAAATAAAAGCTTAAGAACGCCCTGGAGCCTTATAGGAAATCCCGCACTATCGCTACCGTGTGGGTTTGGAAATCAGGGTTTACCTACCAGTATTCAGGTAATAGGAAGACATTTCGAAGAGGGAACTATTTTTGCTCTAGCCCATGCCTTCGAACAAATTACCGGCTGGATCAATCATACTCCAACTGATCTAAACAAAAGTGGGCGAATTGGTTAAACCACCCCATAATTTGAGGGTAATCAAACC
The DNA here is from genome assembly GCA_964439905.1 of uncultured Dehalococcoidia bacterium. Classification (GTDB taxonomy): domain Bacteria; phylum Chloroflexota; class Dehalococcoidia; order Lucifugimonadales. The sequence continues at coordinate 28,492 of CAYTPK010000007.1, read as the reverse complement.
TGAATTTTGATTTCACCGGTGAAATTGACCTATTTATTCTTCCCGATAAGCCTGGACACAACCCTTTTTATGCTAGCTATCCATCCACCTGTACGATTCCTTTTTAGCCGCATGTCCGTGCAATTTACACATGTGCAGGTAGGTGGATGGTCGTAATACCAATTGGGTCTATCGGAAGGCATACGCATTCCCTCGTTAAATTTAATGGTCGGGGCGGCCAGGATTGAACTGGCGACCTCTTGGTCCCAAACCAAGCGCGCTACCGCTGCGCTACGCCCCGAAACTTATCCTCAGGATGGTGCCCCTGGGGCGACTCGAACGCCCGCACCTGGCTCCGGAGGCCAGCGCTCTATCCGCTGAGCTACAGGGGCCTAGCAGAGGATAGCATGCCTCCCGCTGCCTCACAACTATTAATTAAGATTGAACTGCCGAAAGTCCTCATGTAGCATTGACGAAAAGCTAAATGGAGGAGAAACAATGAAAAATTGGATAGGGGTTGTTCTCGCAGCAGGTAATGGCAAAAGAATGAATTCCGGGATTTCAAAGCCTCTCCAGAAAATATGCGGAAAGCCACTAATAAAATATGCTGTGGATACCCTTATCAAATGCGGTATATCAAATATCATAGTGATTGTTTCTCCAACCAATCATAACTCTATTAAAAAGCTTATCGGAAATAAGGTAAGCTATGTTATACAAGCAGAAGCTCTAGGAACTGGCCACGCCCTGATGCAATGTTCAAACCTTATTGAGCAAGGACCTGCGAATTTAATCGTGACTGGATGCGACTCTCCTCTCTTGAGGCATCAAACACTAACCACTCTAACAAAAAAACACCTCGAAAATTCAGCCGCCGTGTCCATTCTAACAACTAAAATAACTGGCCCTACAGATCTTGGAGTTATTAAAAGGGATGCTAATGGTAATATCTATAGGATTGTAGAATCTCATGGATATAGAAACTCCGATTTACCGAAAGAAGTCAATTCAGGAACCTATTGCTTTGACTCGAAATGGATAACCTCTGCCTTAAGAAAAATAAGGAAAAGCAATGTAGGGGAATACTATCTCACCGATTCGGTGGAATACATATACAAAAATGGTGGCACATTAGATGGCTTCGTCACAAAATATCCTGAGGAATGTTTTGGCATAAATAACAAGATACAACTAGCACACATGGAACATGTACTCCGTCAACGAATACGAGAAAAATGGATGCTAAAAGGCGTAACCATGTTGGATCCGAATTCGACTTTCATTGATAATGAAACACGGATAGGAAAAGATTCAATCATCTACCCAAATACCTATATTCATGGAAACAGTACAATCGGGCGCAATTGCACACTAGGCCCGGGATCGTTCATCAAAGATTCTACAATCGGAGATTCCTCAGTAATAATTTCCTCGTTCGTTCAAGGGGCCATTCTTGAAGATCATGTGACGGTCGGACCTTTCAGTCATCTGAGACCAGGATCTTATATAGAAAGAAAAGTCCACATAGGAAATTTTGGCGAAATTAAGGATAGTAGCCTTGGAGAAGGGGTTAAGATGGGCCATTTCGGTTATATTGGAGACACCAAAGTCGGAGCCTACTCAAACCTAGGAGCCGGACTCGTGACATGTAATTATGACGGAGAGAAGAAACACAAAACTCGGATAGGAAAGAATGTTTTCATTGGATCTGATAGCATACTAGTAGCACCTATATCTATAGGGGATAATGCAACAACAGGAGCGGGATCAGTTATCACCAAAAACGTCCCAGCTTATAGACTGGCCGTTGGAATCCCTGCTAAAATCAAGGAGAATCCAGCTGAATAATATCAAATCAACAGGCCAAAGGTGAAAACAATTTGGACGAAGGTGATTTAGGCTTAGTTATAATACTTGTCTTATCAACTCTAGGATTCGCGTATGCGAGCCTGTATGAAACGGCAAAAGACTCATGGGCTAATAGCAAATCAAGCCATCAATCTATTTCATCTTTGTTGAAATTGGTTTTGTTGGGCCTTATCGTAGCTTCCGCTACCGCTGTTTTCCTATCGGCTGCGAACTCGATTGCTTTGTTCTTTATTATTCTTTGTGTATTTCTTCCTATAGGTCTCAGGTTAATCACCTTAATAACTTCCTGGTCGACCGCAAATCTTCCGGGATATGCTTCAGCTATATTGCGGCCTATTTCACTCGTAGAATTACTTCTTAGCCGGACCGTTACCTGGGTGGCTCGACAAAAAACTGGTGCCAACAAATCAGATGCAGGAAGAATAAGTTCAGCCAACGTATCTCATAGCGAAACTGAAACAATAATCTCTCCAGAGGAAGCAGCTGATTTAGATGAGCGTGAGCGGTCAATGATTCGATCTATCTTGCGGCTCGACGAGTATGACGCACGCGATATTATGATTCCTAGAATGGATATCAAAGCGATAGACGTGAATGATGGAGTGGAAATAGCAGCCAATCTCATGCTTGAGTCCGGCCACAGTAGATTGCCGATTTATGATGAGACAATAGATCATATTACTGGCGTGCTACATGCAAGAGATCTATTGCCTCTACTCAATTCCGACAGTCAACTGCCCAGTCTAAAACAAATTTCGAGAGCACCTTTCTTTGTACCGGAATCAAAGCGACTAGACGAACTACTAAGTGAATTCCAGAAACGTAGGGTACACATGGCATTAGTTGTAGACGAACATGGCGGCACAGAAGGGTTGGTTACCCTCGAGGATCTTTTAGAAGAAATAGTGGGAGAGATTGAGGATGAATTTTCGACAGTCCTTGAACCTCAAATACAAACTAACAAGAAGGGCGATTTAATTATAGATGCGCGAGTCTCCCTACACGAAGTAGCAGAGTTAATACCTTTAGACATAGATCAGACTGATGTTGATACCATAGGTGGGATCGTTTACACCCAATTGGGACGAGTCCCTAGAACCGGTGACGAAGTGGAATATGGAGGCATTACAATCAAGGTACTTTCCACAATCGGGCGAAGATTGGGGAAACTTAAGGTGATATCAGTTCCACCAGAATAATATATAGAAGCAATATTTCTTTAATACATACCTAAGGAGAGGTGGCTGAGTGGTTGAAGGCGCCGCTCTCGAAAAGCGGTATACGGTTACCCCGTATCGCGTGTTCGAATCCCGCCCTCTCCGCCACAACATAACACGAATATCGTTCCATCCCCCTTTTATACCTAAAAAACCCAAAGCCATCATACATCCTTATCTACTTGCTCCTGTTGCCAATAATAATCAACTGATCCTTCGTAAAATTTTTCAGGGTGTTCGACAGCCCAAATTTGTTTACGTATAACCCAATTTGTCGGATCAATAGAACAACCCTTTTTCCATTGGTCCAACGCAGCGTTTACTAAGCCTTGTTTGTAAAGATCTACTCCTCGACGGAAATATTGGTCTGCTTTAGTTTTGCGATTAGATTTAAATTTCTCATTATCGTCTTCTATGGAATAGTCCTCCATCAAACTTCTTTTTCCCCAGTCCCGCACTATTTTGTTGAAACTACCTTTTCTAATGTCGAAGCCCCCATATCGCATGTATTCGACAACGCCACGCTCATCAATAAGGATACAGTTGGGAACTGCCATGAAGTTGAACAAACTTCCCAAACTATTGAGTTCATCTAATAAAGTTATATATGTAGCTCGGGCTAACTCGATGTACGGCCTAACCTTGCTAGCTCCCTGTGCATCTACAGATACGCTAACAACTTCTATTCCACTCTGTTGATATTCTGAATGAAATTCTTGCCATACAGGCAATTGTTCCCGACAACTTCACCAGGAGGCCCAAATAAACAGCGCTACACGCTTCCCCAAAAACTCCCTTATGTTAACTTGCTGCCCATCTAGGTCAGGCAGAGAAAACTCAGGTATTACAGACCCAATCGTTAACTGAGATTCCATTATATATTTTGCTCCTTCCTTCTCTCTTGCTTGCATATTATAGCTCTATAGCAGGAGCCAATGCGATTAGCCTATAGGCAGCTCACCACCCACATTTCCTGCACACAGAACCATTATAGTTTACCTTGAATGCTAGGTCTTCTGAGGTACTGCATGTCTATAAGATCTTAGGCTTTATATGATTGCATATATATATCTTATTAACTATAATAGGACTGTGTATATAACGATATCTTACTGCAAGTGTAGACGTGGCACAAAAAGATGGGCCGCCATAAAGCGGCCCATCTTCAAAAAGCTTTTATGCCATAGGTGTTTGCAGCTTAGGAGAGACGCCCAGATTGACCGCCAAAACCCCACAGATAGTTTCGGACACCATTAGGAATATACTTCTAGAATATAAGGTCGGTGGAACCATAGCGCCTACCAGGGCCAAACTTCTTAGAGAAGTTAATCAACAATCCGGATTCCCAGTTAAGATCAGAACACTCTATAAACTATTGAATCATAACCGAATGATTCTAGAGGCCATAGATCGGTTATCGATTAACATTGCTCACCCTTTAAATCGGCAGATAGAGCCCTGGGGCGGTTCATATAACGATGAAACTGGGCGACTCGTTGAATTCGAATGGGACGACCCTATTTCAAATGTTTTACTATTCAAACTATGTAGGGAAAACTTTACGATTATACAGGCTCAATGGGCATTACGGCTCCGTTATCACTTCCCCCCACTTGATGAAGCACCACCCAAAGATGAGTTCGGACAATACGTTCAACACAGCTTCCTATGGTTCGCAATGAAATACGCTAGCCGTGAAATGATTAACAAAATATGCCCACAATGGACTCACCTCTTTCAGAGTTTAGAATCCGCCAAAGTTTCTAATACTGTGGAATTAGATATAGCTCTTACTTTCAGACCATGGGAATCTACAGACAATCTGAATGATTATAAGATACACATCTTGTCGTTAGCTAAATAGGTAATTTTCGCGTGAAGCTATGATCTCATCCCGTTTAAACAAAAATAGTCTTAATGATATAAAATGTATTCCTTAAGGATCTGTAATTGAAATACACGAAATACATCCGCAACCGATATGTAACCGTAATGGTTATCATGCTGACCATTGTTTACGGTAGCATTTCTCTTTTTTTGGCAAATAGTGTGACCAAAGCGGATCGTATTCCCCTGGAACATATTCCAGAGGAATACGATTTAGAATATGAGAACATAACATTTCAAGACAGGAATGGGATACTAACTTTAAGAGGTTGGCATATAAAAGCTGATCAGGAAAAGCCCACCATAATTTTTGTCCACGGATTAGGGAATAACCGGGCAGGTGACGAATCTCTCGATCTAGCCTCTCGGCTCTCCTCCAGAGGATATAATTCTCTCTTGTTCGACCTACGTGGCCACGGCACATCCGACGATGGCACTACCTCAGGGGGCTTTTTTGAACAAGACGACCTTATGGGAGCCTTCGATTTCTTAACTGGAATAGGGGTTCAAGAAAACGAAATAGCGGTCATAGGATTTTCTATGGGGGCAGCTACAGCTATTCTCGCTTTATCCAAAGAGCCGTCGTTAACCGCTCTAGTGGTTGACTCCACTTATTCCGATATCTCAGATCTTATTACTCAAGAAGTATCAAGACAAACAGTACTCCCTGATTGGCTCGTCCCCATATTTGTCCCCGGGACAAAATTGGCTGCGGACTTAATTTATAAGATCAAAATCAACGAATTAGTCCCAAGGAATGCGGTTGAGAAAATAGATTACCCAATCTTGGTAATTCACGGTGAATCCGACGAACGCATCCCGGTACAACATAGTATACAAGTTCACCAATCAGCTCACCCGGGCAGCAAGCTCTGGGTGGTTCCGGGAGTATTACACATGGATTCATTTCTAACATATCCAGACCAATATTCTTCAGAAATAATAAGCTATCTTGAACAGCGTTTCGATTCTAAATAACCAAGGCAGAACTATAAGGATGTATAATCAACCAAGACTTGAGATAACAAAGCATTTCTATCCAATAAACTGAAAATTTTTAATATGAGATAATTTGTCAAGAAATTCTTCATAGAGCAATTAATTAATCGAATATATTGTTGTGATTTATTCGGTCGAAGAATTTAAAGATAAACGCTTACTTGGACAATACCCTACATGAAAACAAACCTAAATCCTCCAAGACACACGATCATTGGACGAGGAATTATGGGCTTATTTTCTTTTCCTCATCCGGTAAATGAGGTAGCAGCCCGCTGGGTTGCAGGTATGGTGATGATATTATCAACAACCATTATTCTGACAGACCTATACTGGTTAGGCTTCGTACTAGCATACGGTTTCTTAGCCCGGGTTTTGACTGGCCCAAAACTGAGCCCAATGGGATTAATTGCCACACGGATTTTGGTTCCAAAATTCGGCAATGCTCAAAAGTTAGTTGCAGGACCTCCTAAAAGATTCGCTCAATCAATAGGGCTCGTACTGTCCACAATATTTCTGGTATTAATTTACCTATTGGATGCGGCTTTCCCGGCTAAAGTAGTACTTGCTACTATTGGCACATTCGCAGCGTTAGAATGTTTCTTTGCGTTTTGTGCGGGTTGCGTTCTTTTTGGCTATCTCATAAAATGTCGGCTGATTCCTGAATCCACATGTAAGCGATGCGCGGATTTCGCGTTTATTAAATAAAAATCCTATCGTAAAACTACTCATTGATAATCGTTAGTCTATCTTGGTAAACAATTTAGATTCCTTACAGTTATGTTAATTTACTTTATAGAACTCGAACGGTATTACTAACCTCCATGTGGAAAACGATATCTAATCTGGTAACCTCCAAAAAGGGCAGAGCATTATGCCTCCTGGCCTGGATTCTGGTGCCAATATCACTATTCGTGTTTGCCCCATCATTGACCGACGTATCAACTAGCCGCCAACAAGACTTCCTTCCAGTTGGAGCAGAATCCACAGAGGCTATTAAAATATCCGAGGAACATTTCCCAGCTAACGGCATCCCAGGAATTCTCGTGTACAAGCGGCAAGGAGGCCTGACTGACCAAGATCTCAAGGCAATCCATAAAGACTTTCGATGGCTCGAATCACTAATAGAAAACCAAGTACTCGGTAACGTTAATTCCATTTTTAATAATCCAGGAGCACGAGATTCTTTGACGTCCCTAGATCAATCCACACTTATGACCTATTTTTCGATTACAGCTGGCCAAGAATCTGTTTCGGAAGTGGACGTAGAACAGGTACAAGAAGCCGTACGGGAAATCAGAAGCCGTTTAGTGGCATCCAGAACCGACGGGATAGACGTATGGCTCACAGGGCCAGCTGGCACACTTGAGGATGCCGTATCAGTGTTCCAGTCAATAGACCTGCGCATCACCATTGCTACAGTTCTATTAGTGTTGACGATTCTCCTGATTATATACAGAGCTCCTCTGTTAGCAATTCTCCCACTGGTTTCCGCCGGCTTATCTTACCTTCTTGTAAGTGGAATTGTGGCTATACTAGCCGAACGTACCGGCATGGTTGTTACTGCCCAAGCTACATCGATCATGGTTGTATTGATATTTGGAGCTGGTACAGATTACATGCTGTTCATTTCCTCAAGATTTAAGGAACAACTTAATTTGGGGATGAATGTCAACGATAGCATCTCAGAAACTATGACCAAGATAAGTCCCGCAATTCTTTCATCTGCTATAACAACAATTCTCGCAATGTTGGCACTTGGCCTTGCTACCTTAAGGTCATTCCAGGTGTTGGGCCCTATACTAGCGTTGGGAATGGCTTTCGCTATAATATCCGGCCTTACATTCATCCCAGCGATCCTAAGCTTACTAGGCAAATTAGCCTTTTGGCCCAGAGGCATTGGACTGCATTCATCGGGTAAAACTAAGCCAGGGTTCTGGAACAAAGTAGCTAACTTAGTTCACAGAAAGCCCTTATTTATAGTGTTAACTTCGGTGGTCGCACTATTGTTAATGTCTACTGGAGCTTTAACTATGAGACCATCATTCAATCTCCTCGACAGTTTACCTGACACCACAGAATCCGTTCGGGGTTATATAACTATTCAAGAATCATTTCCATCAGGATCAATATCTCCCACCAATGTATTCGTAGTTCTTAAGGAAAATGCCATAGATCACATGGATATCGTCGAGTCAATAAGTGCAACCATTTCATCTATAGCTGGGATTAGCACGGTTACCAGCCCCTCGAGACCATTTGGGAACCCGTTAGGAATAAATCTTGAGGAATATTCGGATCATTTACGTCATATTTCCCTAAGCAATAAAGCGTCTACTAAGGAAGTGACTGAAGACATTTACCGAACTTCGGCTCCCAGCCAGTCGTCAAATGAAACCTATTTGATGGAATCTTATTTAGCAAGTACCAGACTAACGTCAAGTTCCGGAACCGTCGTACGTTTAGATGTAGTCCTCGAAGATGATCCTGGGTCTTTAGAAAGCTTAGAAAAGATAAAGTCTATAAGGCAGGCTCTAGGACAATTCAATTCATACCCCATAGGAGAGATAGTAGTAGGAGGGGACACAGCTATTCAATATGATACTAAATCTGCTAACAATAGGGACATTAAAACGGTTGCTCCGATCGTACTGTTAATCATATTTTTGGTCCTAGTTATACTTCTAAAGGCGATTGTAGCTCCGTTGTACCTACTTGCAAGTGTAGTCTTGAGTTTCTTCGGCAGCCTAGGAATCTCCGTAATCTTTTTCCAAAATATACTAGGGCATTCCGGTGTCGGGAGTGGCGTACCTATATTTATGTTTGTTTTCTTAGTAGCTCTGGGAGTCGACTACAATATCTACATCATTTCCAGGGTCAAGGAGGAAGCAGAAACCCACGGTATAAGAGATGGAACCAGGAAAGCGATAACCAGTACGGGAGGAGTTATCACTTCTGCAGGAATAATTCTTGCTGGAACCTTTACTGCGTTAACAATTTTACCACTAAGAGACATATTCCAACTCGGATTTGTTGTTGCTTTAGGTGTACTAATTGATACCTTCTTTATAAGAGGCTTCATGGTCCCATCTTTCGTAATGCTTTTGGGTCGGTGGAATTGGTGGCCTTTTATTTCGGATAAAACTAAATCCTAGAGCCACATTCGCTGTGGCTCTAGGATTTAATGATTTATCGCGGAGAATTTCGATCAGACAAGAACGAAATGATGGTAGAACCTGAATTACTATATTGGTGATACCACAATTGTTGATATTAGACTCCCCATTGTATATTCTCCCCTAGGTCATTAAAGTCATAGGATCATCCCACTGTGACAAAGTTTTAACCCTAGGAAGAGTGAACCCACTTGTCATTTATAATCAAAAGTCTCGTTTTTCTAGTTAACGTTCCTTTAAAAGTTCTAGCAGTTCCTTTAAAGGTTGTAGGGTTCATACAGACTATGATTCTATTATCATCCTTTCTAGCCATATTTGCGTTGATCACAACTGTACTATACTTCCTCCTGAAATGATGGACGATGGATTTATTAAGCAAACCCCCAATGATATAGACGCATACATTGAGGCATGCAGAACTCCATTAAATCTTTCGCAATGGTGGGGATTGTTCAATGAATTACTTCATATCCTAGACATATCTTCGATGGATTCCATCTTTCAAACTGCCCAAATCCATGACACATATATAAAGTGCTCAGGTCTCATTTTCATATTCGACTACTCTTTGCATAGCCCATGGAATGAATTAACACAAGATCTAGCAGATCATTTCGTAGGACCAGGAATTGACCAAGCAAAGCAAGTCATTGTTACTAACGGACTGGCATTTCATGTCTATACCGGAACACACTTACTATCGGGTCACCTGAAAACCCTTAAACCTGCGGATGGATTAAATTTGGAAAGCACATTAGCATCAATACACGGATATAGATCTTTATTAATGAATTTTCTGGATAGAACCATAAACGGGTAAAACTAAGTCGAACCATTTGATTATAATAATTATGATCGCAGAATAGCTATCGGGAAATTATTAATGCAAAGGATCCGATTCTGTGAATAACTCTCCAATATCTCCGTTGACATGTATTACGAAAACACTCCATACTCTACTCGACACAATCTTACAGTTGGAGAGGTGCCAGAGTGGACGAATGGGCACGCCTGGAAAGTGTGTAGGCTGGGGAACTGGTCTCGCGGGTTCGAATCCCGCCCTCTCCGCCAGTACACAGAATCACTGGTAAGTGCCTGCCTAAAATGGTCACAATCTTATAGCTACAAACGACATGAAGAATTTTATCATCATACATCTAAACACACTCAGAAATATTGGTATACACTATCCAAGGGTACTGTAAAGGACTAACAAGGAATGCCACTCAAGACTAAATCGAAAAAGAATCCCAAATCCTCGAGCCCATTAGGGGGTAATCACCTAGTAATCGTCGAATCGCCAGCAAAAGCAAAAACGATTGGGAAACTGTTGGGAAAGAACTACAGAATTGCTGCGTCTATGGGACATGTCCGAGATCTTCCCAAGGGAAAATTGGGAATCAACGTAGAAAAATCCTTTTCTCCTTCCTACTCAGTTATGAAAGGAAAAGCAGCGATTATAAAAGAGCTAAAGGATCTCGGAAAAAACGCTTCTTCAATATATTTAGCGACCGACCCCGATCGGGAAGGCGAGGCGATTTCTTGGCACGTCGTTAATGCTACTGGCTGGGACAAGCAAAAGAAAAATATTCGACGAGTTGTATTTCACGAAATCACCGAACCCGCCATAAAAGAAGCAATGAAACATTCTAGAAATCTTGATCTTGATTTGGTAGATGCCCAACAAACCCGCCGAATCCTTGATCGCTTGGTTGGGTACGAACTGAGTCCTTTACTCTGGAGAAAAGTTCAACGGGGATTGTCAGCGGGAAGAGTACAGTCAGTAGCTCTTCGCATCCTGGTTGACCGAGAACAGGAGATAGAAACATTCGTCCCAACTGAATATTGGTCATTTACAGCCACTCTACAAAAGGATTCAAAATCTTTCGAAGCTTCTCTACACTCCATTAAGGGCAACAAGAAAAAATTGGTTATTTCCAATGAAGCCCAAGCCACTAGCATCGATGGAGAATTGAAGGGAGCTATATACACCGTGGCTAAAGTGAAAACTGACGAAAAAAGCCGATCCCCTTCTCCTCCGTTTACAACAAGTACTTTGCAACAGGAAGCAGCTAGAAGGCTTCGGTTTTCGGCAAAGAAGACCATGATGATTGCTCAACAACTATACGAAGGCATGGACATAGGATCCAAGGAGACCGTTGGACTTATCACATACATGCGAACTGATTCTGTTAGCCTTTCGACTTATGCTATTGATGAAGTAAGATCGTTAATTTCGACAGAATACGGGAAGAATTACCTCCCAGATCGTCCACGGACATACAAAACCAAAAGCAAAGGGGCACAAGAGGCTCACGAAGCTATCCGACCAACCTCAATTTTACGTACGCCCACATCTATAGAAAGCTATTTAAATCGTGATCAACTCCGACTCTATGGCCTGATATGGAAGCGTATGATCGCATGTCAAATGAGCAACAGTATTTATTTAAGGACTATCATTGATATAGAGGCCTCCTCATCCCAAAGCGAGAATACATATATCTTTCAAACCCGCGGATCTCAAACTAAATTCTCGGGATTTCTATCAGTCTATTCTGACGCAAGCGATGATCAGGAAAATGATGAAAACAGAAAACTTCCGGCCGTAAACCCTAATCAAAAACTCAATTTTGTTAATCTCAAACGGGACCAGAACTTTACTCAACCTCCTCCCCGATTCACGGAAGGTAGCTTAATAAAAATTTTGGAAGAAGAAGGTATAGGACGTCCCAGCACCTACGCTCCGATTCTCTCCACACTTATGGATCGCAGTTATGTAATCAAAAATGACGGTAAACTAAGCCCAACATTGTTAGGCATAGAGGTAGCTAACCTACTAACTAAGTTTTTTCCAACTGTTATGGATATAGCGTTCACCGCAAAAATGGAGGACGAACTAGACTTTATAGCCAATGGCAAGCGGAAAATGGAACCCGTGCTCGAGGGATTCTATTTCCCATTCAAAAAACACATAGATCACGCACACGAAAACATGCCAAGGGTAAAAATCGAGGAACCAACTGATGAACTTTGTGAACTCTGTGAAAGCCCCATGGTTATTAAATCAGGCCGTTTTGGCAGATTCATGGCGTGTACAGCTTTCCCAGAATGCCGTCATACTAAAGCTATAGTAAAGGGTACAGGCGTAGAATGTCCTTTATGTTCTAATGAACTGGTTGAACGACGATCACGGACTAAGCGGCGTCTGTTTTATGGTTGTTCATCTTATCCTAATTGTGATTTTTCTATCGTAAATAAGCCAATCTCCGAGCCTTGCCCTGAATGCAGCGGGCTGATGGTATCAAAAGGCCGTAGCAAGATAGCATGTTCGAAATGCGCCTGGCAGGGAGATCCTACAGCTGAACTAGTATCATCAATATAGGTCTAAAAATGGAAGAGGTCTTACGACTCTTAACTGAATACGGGGACTACTTAATCGGCACTAAAGGGCGAGCTAAAAACACCTTTCGAGTTTATATGGATGACTTGAGGTCATTCGTCCAATTTCTATCTAATGAAAATTTGACCTTGAGAGATATTGGGCGCTCAGAATTGCGACTCTACCTTTCTTGGCTATCAACAACAGCAGGGCAAAAAAAAACGGGGTACGCAAGAGTCAGCGTCTCGAGGAAATTCATTGCCCTGAGATCTTTTTATAAATTCCTGGTCTATAGGGGTGTGGTATCGGATAATCCCGTTTCACACGGACGGAGATTTAGTATCAAAACAGCCAAACATCTACCGATATTCATGGGATACGAAGAGGTCGCTCGCCTATTAAATTCTCCTGACACAAGTACAGTCCTTGGCCTTCGGGATTCTGCTGCGCTCGAACTACTATATTCTTCCGGCATACGTCTGGCAGAACTTGCTAGCTTAAATGTAAACCAAGTTAACATTAAGTCTAAAGAACTAAGAGTTTATGGCAAGGGTTCTAAAGAAAGAGTTGTTCTAATAGGTGAAACTGCAACACAGGCACTTAATAGCTATATTTTGCACGGAAGGCCAGAACTTGAACAATCCTTCCAACCCGCTTTATTTCTAAACCGTTATGGGAGCCGACTATCCCGGCGTAGTTTTGAAAAGATTGTCCGGCACTATTCTAAAAAAGCCTCTATACGGCCCGGAGTTCACACACACACCTTGCGCCACACCTTCGCTACGCATATGCTGGAGGGAGGAGCTGACTTGCGTATAGTACAACAGCTACTGGGCCATAGTAGCCCTGCAACAACTCAAATTTATACTCATGTCACTCAAAATCAGGCAAAGACTATTTATATGAATTCACATCCCAGGGCAAAGAATTAAGCGAGGTTTACTAAAGAGCGATGACAACATTTCTTGTAGTTAACGGACCAAATCTCAACATGCTAGGTACTAGAGACACTGAACAATATGGATCGATCACATTGCAACAGCTAGAAGATAAAATGATCTCCAAAGGTAAGGAGTTAGGTATCGATCTGTTATTTGTACAATCCAATGATGAGGCCAGGCTCGTAGATTTCGTGCAACAAAATGGACCAGACGCGAACGGAATTATCATTAATCCAGCAGGTTTAACCAGAATAGGGTTCCCTCTATTAGACGCCTGTATAGATTCCAAATTGCCAATAGTAGAGGTTCATCTAAGTAACCCAAATAGAAGAGAGATTTGGCGCCAAGGTTCTATATTTTCCACCGTATGCAATGGATCCATTTGCGGCCTTCGCTGGATCGGGTACATCGCGGCAATAGAATATCTATCAGCCAGCCTATCAGGAGAAATCTAAATGAAATCCAAAATCGAAGGAATTAGAGGAATTCTGGAAACCAAAGGCCTAAGCGCTCTATTGATCACGAACGCTCAGAATCGACAATATGTTTCTGGTTTTGTAGGAACCGCCGGGACTCTTTTGGTTACACCAACGGAGGCATTCTTGGCAACTGATTTTAGATACGTGGAACAAGCCTCAAAACAGACATGCGGATTTGATATTATCAAAAGTAGCGGCTGGGATTGGTTACCACGTATTGTAAGCAAATTAGACCTTAAAATTATAGGCTTTGAAAGCTCAGATCTCTCCGTACAATCATTTGAGAAAGTTAGGGAATCTATCCTGGAAATTAAATCAGATCCGGGTCCTATGCTCGTACCAACAGTTAACATTGTAGAAACATTAAGGACAATAAAGGCAAGCGAGGAGATCTCCGAGCTTCAAGGTTCAATAGATATATCAGATAGAGCAATGGATTCTGTATGTCCCACAATTCATGCTGGGCTGACGGAACGGGAGGTGGCATGGCGGATGGAAAAGGCCATGCGGGAGTATGGTGCTGACTCAAACAGCTTCGACACCATTGTGGCAAGAGGGCCAAATAGTGCCATGCCACACCACCGAGCAAGCGATGATGTGATACAGTTAGGTGATCCCGTGGTCATCGACATGGGAGCATTACGCAATGGATACTGCAGTGATATTACAAGGACAATATTCGTGGGAGACCCGGACGACGAATATAAGAAGATCTACGACCTCGTTCTTACGGCACAGCTAACCGCGATAGAGACCATACAACCCGGCATGACGGGTCAGACGGGCGACAGCCTGGCCCGCACAGTCTTAAATGAAGCTGGATACGGGGATAATTTCGGGCACAGTCTTGGTCATGGAATTGGTTTGGATGTGCACGAATTACCCCGCCTTAGCCCCAATTCTCAAGATATTCTCAGCGAAAATATGATATTTAGTGTAGAGCCTGGCATATATATATCAGGATGGGGAGGAGTGAGAATAGAAGATTTAGTGATTTTGACTAAAGACGGAGCAAAACAGCTTAGTAAGGCAAAAAAATAGAGGAGGCCAGAACATGCCTACAATAGGATTTTCTGATCTTCGTAAGGGAACCATTATGGAAATCGACGGACAACCCTACGAAGTACTAGATTACCAAAAGCACAAAATGCAACAACGAGCGCCAGTGACTCGTATTAAAATGCGCAACCTTTTCTCTGGGGCCATCACAGAAAAAACGTTCCAAGCTTACCACACAACATTTACCACAGTAGATATAGAAACCAGAGAATCACAATATCTGTACAACGATGGCGCCTTCTATCATTTTATGGATTTAGATGGATTTGAACAATTTGAGTTACCCAAAGAACAAATGGGAGATAGCTTAAATTTCCTCAAAGACGAAGCTGTTGTCGAGATATCGTTTTATAAAGGCACTCTTCTCGGCGTAAAAATGCCTACATTCGTCAACTTGAGAGTATCTGATAGCCCACCAGGATTAAAGGGAGATACAGCACAGGGCGGGACCAAGCCGGCAACTCTTGAAACTGGATTTGAATTGAATGTCCCTCTATTCATCAAGGAAGGTGAAACTATAAAGGTAGATACTCGTACAGGGACTTACGCAGAACGGGCTAATATTTAGTTGAAATCCCTTACTGTATCTCAGGCCAGTAGCTACATAAAACACCTAATAACACAAGACGAGTTATTGGGTGACATCTGGGTCACGGGAGAAATATCTAACCTTCGTATCTCCGCCGCGGGGCATGCCTACTTTTCCCTAAAAGATACTCATTCCCAGATTCGGTGCGTAATGTTTTCCAGGGGAACCGGCCTCGATATATTAGAAAATGGGCGTAGCATTACATCGCATGGCAGGATGTCATTTTATGAGGCGAGCGGGAGTTTAGATTTTCTCGTAAATATTGCAATTGGCGCAGGTTCAGGGCCTTTGGCTATGGAATTCGAGAAACTAAAATTTAATTTAGAAAACGAGGGTCTATTCGAAGAGTCCAGAAAACGACCCGTCCCACAATTTCCTAAAACCATAGGCTTGATCACTTCTCCATCTGGGTCAGTGCTTCATGATATAACGACAGTACTTAATCGTCGTTATCCCATCGTGAAGGTTCTTTTAGTCCCGTGTACGGTACAAGGGACAGATGCAGCTCATGATGTAATTAGGTCCATTAATTTACTAAATAATATCGGTAACATCGACATTATAATAATTGCAAGAGGTGGTGGCTCTCTAGAAGATCTCAGTGCATTTAACGAGGAATCATTGGCCCGCGCCATTTACGCCAGTCAAATACCCATAATTAGTGCTATAGGACACGAAACAGACTTCACTATAGCTGACTTTGTAGCCGACGTGCGAGCTCCAACTCCTTCAGCTGCAGCAGAAATAGCGACCCCGGATCAAACTGCCCTGACCTCAGAAATATTGACACGAGTAGCGCAGATGAATCGCGCGATAAGACACCAAATATCAGACCTCAGTTATAAAGTTAGACAAAGTGAGTCGACCTTACAATACAGGATTCCAGACGTGGCTAGTTACCTTATCCGAGTAGACGAAATCGCCAGCAGACTGGGGACACTAACGAATCATCTATTGATTACCTTGAGTCAAAAAGTCACTGGCCTCCATAAACAAATTGACACCCTAAACCCACTATCGACTCTTAAAAGAGGGTACGCAGTCGTTCAAAAACGTGGATCATCTAAGGTCCTCTCAAAAACAAACCATTTTGCCACTGGTGACCAAATAGACATCGCCGTCCTAGATGGTACGATAGACGCGGTGGTTGGTAATTTTCGCTCGCAAAGAAATTAAAGAACTCATGTCCATTCAGACTGAACTAGGGGATACATAAAATGTCCAAGTCCAAGAACAACGGGTCGTTCGAACTATCGTTCGAGGAGGCCTATGCAAAACTAGAAACAATCGCTGAAACGCTAGAGTCGGGAAATCTCACCTTAGAAGAAGCTACGAGTCTCTACGAAAAAGGTATAACCCTTGCCAGAATATGTAGCAAAATCCTTAACGACACAGAACTAAAAATCCATGAATTAAAGTCTTCATTCTCAAAAGATATAGAAGACGATGATACAGAGGAATATGTCGACTAATCAATTACTCAAAGCAGATCTTCATGTTCACTCATACCGTTCCAATGATTCCTGTTCAACCCCATCTGCAATTGTTTCTCGTTGCTTAAAGACTGGCATAAATTGCCTTGCTATAACTGATCATAATACAATTAATGGAGCTTTGGAAATCCAAACAATCGCGCCATTTACCGTAATTATTGGCGAGGAAATTAAGTCCTCCGGTGGAGATATCATAGGTCTATTTCTAGATAAGGCTATCCCACCTGGACTCACTCCATTAGAAACCGCCAAAGCTATTAAGGCTCAAGGCGGGCTAGTAATGGCTCCTCATCCATTTGATAGAATTCGCTCCTCCACACTCGGACTTAAAGGGGTTCACGAGATAATAGCCCACCTAGATCTTATTGAAACATTTAACGGAAGGAACTGGTTTGACTCCTCCGATTTGAAGGCCACAGAAGTTTCACTAAAATATGATCTAGGGACAGTTACAGTAACGGACGCACACTCGACCCTGGAACTCGGCCGTTCATATAATCTTATCCCGGAGTTCGATGGAACTCCGGGCGGGTTATTGATAAGCTTGGCTAGATCGCAATCAATAAGGGCTAGATCAAGATTTGTAACGAGACTGGCTCCCTTCTGGGCGAAAATACGTAAAACTATGGGTGCCGGATGACGTTAAGCATAGGATGGTTCACTACTGGCAGAGGACCCGGATCCCGTGGGCTTTTTGACTTCACTCAAAGGCAGATAACCGAAGGAACTCTAGGGGCTAAAATAGAATTTGTTTTCAGCAACCGCGAACGAGGAGAGTCTCCTCTAACCGACCAATTTTTCAACATAATCGAAAGCTATAAAATTCCACTCGTCACACTGTCGTCAGCCCGGATATACGAATCTATAACAGGTCATGCGTCTCAAAAACGGCGCGAATATGACAAAATGGTGATGGACAAACTCGCTCAATTTAGACCACAAATATGCTTACTTGCTGGATACATGTTAATTGTAGGAGAGAACCTGTCGGATCATTACACTATGCTGAATCTTCATCCATCGATTCCTGGGGGGCCTTCTGGCACATGGCAACAAGTGATATGGGAAACAATCCGCACTAGACCTGATACCGCAGGGGCCATGATCCATATTGTAACTAAAGATCTCGATAAAGGACCTGCAATCTCATATTGCAGCTTCCCTACTCATCAAAGGTCCTTGGAAGAAAGTTGGAATGACATACAAGATGTCCCAATAGAGCAATTAAAATCGACTCATGGTCAGAATCTCGCTATATTTCAACGATTACGGTACGAAGAATATCGTCGGGAACCGTTTCTAATCTCGGAGACAATAAGAGCCATTGCTACAGGAGCACTCAGCTTTAAGTATCTGGAGATGCTAAAGGACTCCACTCATGACCCTAAACCCATATGTCTTAATACAACGATAGAATTATCCATCAGCTCAGCACCAGACTAACTTCTAGGGATTATAAAGGTAAACACTTATATTTTTTTCTTAGATTTAGCAGGTTTAGGATCAACTTTTTCGGTTGCAGCATCCTTGTTGAGCACCTCATCAACAATACCATACTCACGCGCCTGTTCTGGTGTTAGATAGTAGTCTCGATCCGTATCCTGTGCTATTTTATCGATGCTCTGCCCAGTATTTTCCGCCAAGATAGTTCTAATCTTATCTTGTACCCTTAGAATTTCACGTGCAGCAATTTCTATATCCGTAGCCTGCCCTTGGGCCCCTCCAATTGGCTGATGCATATGCACGGTCGAATTAGGTAAAGCGTAACGCTTACCCTTAGTACCCGCACTCAACAGTATCGTCGCCATACTTGCAGCCATACCAACACATATTGTAGAAACGTCGCAACGAAGCATTCGCATAGTATCAAAAATGGCTAATCCAGCAGTAATAACGCCACCTGGACTAATAATATAAAGATTTATGTCACGATCTGGATCTTCTCTTTCCAAAAACAACAGTTGAGCAATTATTAAATTAGCAGTCTGGTCCACTATCTGTGTCCCCAAGAAGACTATACGTTCTCTCAAAAGAAGAGAGTATATGTCGAATGCTCTTTCGCCCCTGGGGCCTGTCTCTATGACCATCGGTATGATATTTTTAGGATTATCCATTACTACTTATTCCTCCTTGCCTACTTTTTCGGTATGTTAGTTTTGGTTGTCTTCTTACTTTTTGCTTTAGAACCCTGCTTTCTGCTTTTATTGCTCTTTATCAAATCTACCAAATTTTCCATAGTCTTACGGTTGAGAATACTCGAAGAAACCGATTTCTTGATCTCATCAGACTTGAGAAACCTTCGAATAGAACGTTTGTTGGCACCAGAAAACATTTCCTTGATTTGAGATTCTACTTCTTCATCTGATATTTGGATATTAAATTCCCTAGAAAGGTTCTTTAATACTAAATTCCTCGTAACTCTTTCCTTCGCAGTTGGGCGCATTTCCTCTTTGAGCTCGTCCTCGGATTTCCCAAGGTGATTAAGATAGCTGTCTAGATCAATATTGCGGGATTTCAACGCCCTCTGTTGATCATCTATCATATTGTCTACTTCCCTGTTGACAATTAGTTCGGGGATCATCACTACAGAATCTTCCACTACTCTTTGCAAGGCTCGTTCATTAAATTCTTCTTGCATCTGGAGATCCATATTTTTGTCTAGACGATCCAATATATCCGCTCTAAGGTCATCCAGAGTCTCAAATCCTTCACCAATTCCCTTTGCGAATTCATCATCCAAAGGCGGAAGCAATTTCTCCTTAATTTCGTTTACAGTAACCGTAAAATGACAATCTTTACCCTTTATGGTTTCGTCATTGTATTCATCTGGTACTTTTACACTGAACGTCTTGGTAATTCCTTTTTTTAACCCTTCTAATTGCACGGAAAATCCCGGAAGCGGTGATTGGTTATCCATAGATGGAATATAATCTATTCTCTCCTGTTTCAATATAGTCTTAAGTTCCACTCTGCCTTCGACATCAATTGTAATCAAATCTCCAAACGCCACGGGGCGATCTACCGGTCCCCATGGAGCTGAATCAGAGCGGTATCGCTCTAACACTTGGTCAACATCTCCCTGAGCAACCTTCCTTTTTTGAACATCTACCGTAATATTTCTATAGTCTGGTAAAACTAGCTCAGGTTCCAATGGAACTATCGCTTTGAAAGATAGTGGCTCATATCCGGTCATCTCTACATCAGGAGGCAAAAATGGACTAATTTTTTCTTGTTTTATGGCATTATCCACACACGCTGGGACAACCGTATCCAAAGCCTCTTGGACCAAGTGTTCACGCCCAACTACCGATTCAACAACATTCCTAGGAGCTTTCCCAGGTCTAAAACCCGGAATGCGCAGTCTAGCCACTACCTTGCGATATGCATCCTCTAGATAGGGTTCTACATCGTCTGCCCCCAATTCAATATTAAGTGTAATATCCTCGGGTAAATTATCTTCTCTGCTAATTTTCAATGATTGGTCTCCGTTTAAGGAACTGTGTGAAATTATACCAACAGCACATATTTTGTGGAACTATGCAAATATAAGATAATACTTACAATTTTGATTTCCATATACCCAGCTCTTTCAAGTGATGTTCATCTATTTTTGCGGGAGCTCCAAATAACAAATCTGTTCCACTTTGGGTCTTTGGAAACGCTATGACATCTCGTATGGAATCCGAATTAGTAAGCATCGCCACTAACCTATCAATCCCAGGTGCTATTCCCCCATGAGGTGGTGCACCATATTCGAAAGCGTTTAATAAGTGCCCGAATCTTTCGATAACATGATCGTGTGAGTGCCCTAAAATTTTAAAGATTTTGGCTTGTAACTCTCGCTGATGTATCCTAATACTTCCACTAGCTAGTTCATTTCCATTACAAACTAGGTCATAAGCTTTCGATCTGATGTCTGCTAAAGTCGTTTCTCCATCCAGCATCCTAGCGTCTTCATCCTTGGGTGCGGTAAAAGGATGATGAGGGGACTTCCAGCGATTCTCATCTTCGTTCCATTCAAAGAGCGGAAAATCAACAACGAATGCGAATGCGAGTTTATTGGGATCTGTGAATCCAAGCATATCCCCAACGAAAACTCTCAGTTGACCCAAAATAAAACCCGTTTCGCTTTCATGGCCTGCGCTTATCAAAAGAAGATCACCCGGACTTGCATTCATGCTCTGAGCTATTACACGTATTTCCTCGATATCTAGATGTTTACCGGCGGAAGATCTGACATTATCAAAAGATATATCTTGAAGTGTATTAGATTCGTCCGTTATTGCTATAGTAACAAGCCCTTTAGCACCACGATCTCGAACAAATTGTATGAATTCATCAATCTGTTTCCTGGAAAAGTTTCCACATCCTTCTGCCACTATGCCCTTAACAACACCACCGCTATCAACTATCGAGCGAAATACTCCAAAATTGGTATCGCGCAAAAGATTGGTGATATCCTTAAGCTGGATATCAAATCTGAGATCGGGCTTATCTGAACCATACAAAGAAATCGCTTGTTTATACGTTAGCCTGGGAAAGACTTCTGGCACGCTCTTATCAGGCGTTAGAGTCCTTATCATATCTTTGTACATATCCTGAATCAGGCTGAGTATTTCCTCTTCTTCAACAAAACTCATCTCCAAATCTAATTGTGTAAATTCTGGCTGCCTGTCGGATCGCAAATCTTCATCTCTAAAGCATCTCGCTATTTGGAAATATTTTTCGAACCCAGCTACCATAAGCAGTTGTTTTAGTTGCTGTGGGGACTGTGGAAGAGCATAAAAATCCCCTGGATGAATACGACTCGGAACCACATAATCACGAGCCCCTTCCGGAGTACTTTTTATCAATATGGGTGTCTCGATCTCCAAAAAACCACGAGCATCAAGGAAATCTCGGATAAATTTAATTACCTTGTGTCTTAGGATTAAATTGTTCTTCATTTTTTCCCTACGAAGATCTAAGTACCTATAGCTCAAGCGAATACTTTCTTCCACCTCCGTTTCCTCATTTATATAAAAAGGTGGGGTCTTAGCTTCATTCAGCACTTTTATATCAGATGCGGATATTTCAATTTGGCCAGTATTCATAAGGAGATTCTCAGTTCCTTCAGGTCGTCGTATCACCTTTCCTTTGATCTCTACTACCCATTCAGATCTTAGTTCACCAGCTCGTTGGTGAGTCATTTGATTAGACTCAGGGTCAATTATGACCTGAATAATACCGGAGAAATCCCTTAAATCAATGAATACCAGGCCACCATGATCTCTACGACGATGGACCCATCCAGCAAGCGTCACCATTTTATCCAGATCGTTAATATTTAATTCGCCGCAGAGAGTCCTTTCGATCACGTTCCCTTGCTCCCAAAAATAATAGTTGCTGTCAATTATAGGTCTTGTATCGCGTGTAGCAAAGAGCCAAAAGTTAGTAGTCATAATCTCTAGACCCTGTTAAACTTGGTCCCCAGAAAACACGGGTCACCCTCAGCTCTCACGCCCTATATCACCCAAAGGTAGTATTCCCGGTTTCCTGTTCACGAGTATAGCTAAAAACATCAAGAGGTTCGTTCTGTTCCCAATCCGTGACATAGACACATCCAGTTTTACTAAGCCATACGTTATCTACGGGTTACTTTCGATAAACATTCTCGTATTTATGATAGAACTTTACCTAGGCGGATCTTTATTCTTTTCCGATTCTCTGTCTGTAACACAATTCTTCTATAAATGGGGAGTAATACCTCGAGAACTAACCTCAGGTAACGAAATTACACAATTTGAATATTTCGTCAGGGAGGGAGAATACATTAGCAGGAAGTTCTTGGATGTGAGAAGCCAAATACCAATATGGGGTACCATTTTTTCATCGATGTTCATCCACGGGGGTTGGCTACACCTAATCGGTAACATGGTTTATCTCTGGGTATTCGGTAGAAATATAGAGGATAGGTTTGGACATTTAAAATTTCTCATGATTTATTTAATTGCCGGGATAATTGCAGTTTTCGCTCAAACATATATAGCCCAAGATTCGCTCAGTCCCATGGTAGGAGCTAGTGGAGCTATTGCTGGAATTAGCGGCGCCTATCTAATCCTCTTTCCTTTCGCAAGGATCAAGACCTTGATCTTGTTTTTCTTTATTATGGCGATAGACTTGCCTGCGGTACTCCTATTGGGATTTTGGTTCTTACTCCAATTCTTTCAAGGGGTGGGCTCTCTGGGCACATTAGAAGGGGGTGTAGCGTATTGGGCACACGTAGGTGGGTTCCTTGCTGGCATAGCCGCGGCATTACTATATAAACTAATTCGGAGAGAACCCTTATGGTCCAGGGGTTTACGTTCGTCAAGACGAATCAACCCATACGAGTTTCCGAGCGATTATTACAACGACCCATAACTAATAAACTTTTTGGGCAGGTACGATTACAACATCCAAGAGTGCTAAGTCCGATTTCTCATTCTACGCTTTCTCGCTACATCCAATCTAACCTGTGCTCTTCGAACTTGCTGGAGCGCTCTCTCCAAGTCCAGATCTGAATCCTTGTTGGCAATTAATGCTTGGGCCTTTTCCATGGCCAAGGTAGCCCGTTCTTCATTTATTTCTTCGGAATTCTCTGCTGCATCTGCTAATACTGTAACCTTATTATCTAAAACTTCCATAAATCCACCAGAAATGGCAAAAAATGTTTCTATACCATCTTTTCGTATCATAAGTTCACCGGGCTTCAGAATGGTCATCAAGCCAGCATGGTGGGGTAGAATACCTAACTCTCCCTCAACACCGGGGGCCAATACCAACTCAATATCGGCAGAAAAAACGGTCCTTTCTGCCGTGATTATGTCCATTTTCATCGTTTCTGCCATAAGGATTCTATCCTTCTAAACGGTGGACGCCCGCTTTTCAGCGTCCTCAATTACTTCATCAATGGTTCCCTTCATATAGAATGCTTGTTCGGGTAAGCCATCATGTTTACCTTCTAAGATTTCGGAAAAGCCTCTTATAGTTTCTCGGAGATCAACGTATTTTCCTGGGATACCAGTGAATGTCTCAGCTACGAAAAACGGTTGCGTCAAGAATCGTTGAATGCGGCGGGCTCTTCCAACTGTTACTTTATCTTCTTCCGAAAGTTCTTCTACTCCAAGTATCGCAATAATGTCCTGAAGATCTCTATATCGTTGCAGAACTTCTATCACACCACGAGCTATATTGTAATGCTCGTCACCTACTATGTTTGGTTCCAACACTCTGGAAAATGAGGCCAACGGATCAACGGCAGGATACAAACCCTGTGATGCCAGGGATCGCTCTAGCGCTATAACTGCGTCAAGATGGCCAAAGGTCGTAACAATGCCAGGGTCTGTATAATCATCAGCTGGAACATATATCGCCTGGAATGAAGTTATAGACCCTTTTTTCGTAGACGTTATACGTTCTTGGAGAGCACCCATTTCTGTAGCAAGGGTGGGTTGATATCCGACTGCCGACGGCATTCTTCCTAATAATGCCGATACTTCCATGCCTGCAAGGATATATCTGTAAATATTATCAATGAATAATAAGACATCCTGACCTCTTTCTTCCCTAAAGTATTCAGCCATCGTCAGCCCGGTCAAAGCTATACGAGCACGAACACCTGGTGGTTCGTTCATTTGGCCAAAAACCATAACCGTACTACCAAGGACACCGGACTCCTGCATTTCGTGCCATAGGTCATTACCTTCACGTGAACGTTCACCTACACCCGCAAATACAGAAACTCCTTTATGTACAGCAGCGATGTTCCTGATGAGTTCCGTTATAATCACCGTTTTCCCTACTCCCGCTCCTCCAAAGGCTCCGATCTTCCCTCCTTTTGTAAAAGGGGTGATTAAATCGAATACCTTAATTCCAGTTTCAAGTAATTCCACTGTACTCAATTGATCTTCAAAAGAAGGCGGAGGTCTATGGATCTCCCAACGATCGTCAGATTCTACTGGTCCTAAATTGTCTAGTGCATCACCTGTGACATTAAACATACGACCGAGGGTCGCCTCTCCCACCGGCACAGTGATCCCGGTTCCATTATCCTCTACAGTCGATCCACGACTTAGCCCTTCAGTAGGTCCTAGGGCTAAACATCTAACCCAATTATTGCCCATATGTTGTTCTACTTCTAAGACTAAGTTTTCGTCACCATTTTTAACAACCAATCCATTATATAATTCGGGCAGTTGTCCCGGAGGGAACTCCACATCCACAACAGTCCCGATTACCTGTACTACCTTACCTTTTGCCATTATTAATCCTCCAAGTTAAACATACGCACATAAATGTCGGTTGGAAATCTCAAATTTAACCTTCCAGAGCCAATGTACCGCCAATCATGTCGAGTAATTCACCCGTAATACTTTCCTGTCTCACTTTATTCATAGCCAATGTGAGGTCATCAATCAATTCATTTGCCGCATCTGTTGCATTTCTCATCGCTACCATCCTGGCAGACTGTTCACTAGCCACAAGTTCCAAAAAAGCATGATATACTTCCATTTCAACAAACCTAGGTAGAAGAGAATTTAAAACCTCTCGTGCGCCTGGCTCATATATGTAACCTACCCTTGAAGCCGTCGGAAGTTCAGCAGGGTCTACCGGCAGTAATTTCATAATGACGGGTTCCTGGGATACGGTAGAAACAAAGCGCGGAAATGCAATATATACCTCATCGACGTTCCCGTCGACGAACTCGCTCAATAATATCTTGGACATTGGTAACACATCGAGCATGGTAGGTTGATCATCGATCCCGGTAAATAGGGCCTTTACGTCTTGACCTGTCCGTACCATAAAATCTCGTCCCTTTCTACCAGCTACAACTAGAGACACCGAAGTTGGCCTGCTACTCATTATAAACTGTCCCACACTACGATTCAGACTGCCATGAAGACCTCCACATAATCCTCTATCCGGGGTAAGATGAAGAATCAATATCTTGGAGACCTGTCTGCGTTCCAACAATGGATGGGACTGATCTGGATCACGAGGTTGAGCTTCCAAATCTGCTATTACTTCCTGTATTTTTACCGCGTAATCGCGGCTCGCCAGAGCCGCTACCTGAGCTCTACGCATCTTTGAAGCTGCTATTAATTGCATAGCATTAGTGACTTTAGATGTGTTCTCAACACTACGAATTCTTCTTCTTAATTGTCGTACGCTAACCATATTTCACCAATAATGTATTAACTACCCCTGCGTTGCCTCAAATGTAGATTTAAACTCCCCAATTATCTTTTTTAGTTCAGTTTCAATCTCTTCGGTCAAATCCTTTCTATCCATAATTTGAGACAAGAGCGCTGAACCGTTGGCATCTAGGAAATCATGGAGCTTATCCTCAAATTCTCTGCACATTGGTATGGGAACGTCATCTAAATATCCATTTGCCAACGCGTAGAATATCACTACTTGATGACTCAGTGATAATGGCCCGTACTGTGTCTGCTTAAGAATCTCTATGCTCCTTTGCCCTCTTTCCAATTGATTCCTCGTTGCCTGATCTAAATCCGAAGTTCCGAACTGAGCGAAGGTCGCAAGCTCCTGATACTGAGAAAGATCTAGACGTAAACTCCCCGCTACTCGCCGAATAATCCGTGTCTGAGCAGCTCCTCCTACCCTGGAAACTGAGATGCCCGCATTTATCGCAGGCCTGATACCAGCATTGAATGCTTCAGGTTCCAAATATATCTGCCCATCAGTTATAGATATCACATTGGTTGGAATATAAGCAGATACGTCTCCAGCTTGTGTTTCAATTATTGGAAGGGCTGTAATAGAGCCACCACCATACTCTGGAGCCAAACGAGCAGCTCTTTCTAAAAGTCTACTATGTAAATAAAAAACCCCACCAGGATACGCCTCACGACCAGCAGGTCTCCTAAGGAGCAATGACATCTGCCTATAGGCCCATGCGTGCTTGGTCAAATCGTCGTAGACGATCAACACTTCCTTGCCTTGCTCCATAAATTCTTCGGCCATTGCACAGCCGGCGTATGGAGCTATGTATTGAAGTGGCGCAGGATCGGAGGAATTAGCGGCGACAACTATCGTGTGACCTAAAGCTCCATGTTGCTCTAAAATTCCGACGACATTAGCCACTTTTCCTTGTCTCTGACCAATGGCAACATAAATACATATTAAGTCCTGTCCCTTTTGATTTATTATGGTATCCAGTGCTATCGCAGATTTGCCTGTAGATCTATCACCAATAATAAGTTCTCGTTGCCCTCTACCAATCGGAACCATTGAATCTATAGCTTTTACTCCAGTCTGAACTGGCGTATCCACAGACTTTCTGGTCACAACATTGGGAGCAATACGTTCAACTGGTCGTTGTTTGTCTGAGTTTAAAGGACCCTTTCCATCCAAAGGACGACCCAAGGCATCTACAACTCGACCTATAAGGTTATCTCCAACCGGAACCTGTATTATTCGTCCAGTAGATTTAACTGTGTCTCCTTCTTTGACCGCATTAGGATCTCCCATGATAGCCGCTCCAACAGTGTCTTCTTCGAGATTTAGAGCAAGGCCAAGAAGATCGTTTGGAAACTCCAGAAGTTCGCTAAATTGCACCCCTTCCAATCCCTGGATTCTGGCTATTCCATCGCCAGCTTCAACAACGGTACCAACATTAACGGTCTCCAATTCTCCTGAGAAACCCTCTATCTGTTTCCTTATAACGGAAACTATATCTGAACCTTTACTACTCATTCTTTTTCACTCCTCCATTACCCACTGTTGAGACTGGTGATGCCGCGCTAGATGAATGTATATTTCTTTTCATTCGTTCCAATTTTGTCCTAGTACTAGCGTCTAGGAGCTTATCGCCCACCTTTATAACAAATCCGCCTAAAATAGTTTCATCTACAGCAGATGTAAGAATAATTTCCTTTTCCACCATCTTCTGAACGTATGCAGAGACTTGTTGTTTTTGAGCTGTACTCAAACTTGTTGCCGATAATACCTCTGCTCTCTCAACCTTACGGTGTCTATCTAACAATTTCTGGTATTGGACTCGAATCCTGGATATCTCTTGAAGTAAACCCTTAGATATCAGATTTATCAATAGGTTTTGAATTGGCAAATCTACACTCTCAAGCACCTTCTTGATCTTATCTGCTTTTACCTCCACAGAAACTTTTGCATGCAGCAGAAATGTTCTGAAGTCGGCTTGAGTTGAAGCTTGTTCAACCAATTCAAGCTGAGCAGCCCAAGAATCCAAGATTTTATCCCTTTTCGCAGGGTCCGCTACCAGTGCCATCTGAAAGGTGGCCATCGCATATCTTTTTGCCCATTCTTTCCTTGCCATAGTCTAGTTCTTACTCTCCTGTTCTCCACTCTGTAAAGTTTCAGTGATAAGCTTGCTATGACTGTCCTTATCCAATGACCG
>CAYTPK010000006.1:0-40982 GCA_964439905.1 uncultured Dehalococcoidia bacterium | reverse complement strand
GCTAGTTTAGAAATCGGTCGTGCTAAATCTGGTGTGTGTGGTCCCACAACATGTGGTTCTAATTCGGAAAGATTTATCTCTACCACACGATCGAAATGTGAATGTGGATTGTCTTCTACATCTGGGTCCGCTTCCAACATGGTTTTGTGTTTTTCTGCAAGCTCGATCAGGTTTCCTCTACCAGTCGATTCGAGGTATTTTGCCATGTGGTTGTCATATGGGAATATGGAACCTGTAGCTCCTAATTCGGCTCCCATGTTGCAAATTGTGGCTTTTCCGGTACAACTAATAGACCTCGCACCAGGCCCGAAGTACTCGATGATAGAATTCGTTCCACCTGAAACGGTCAAGATTCCGGCTAGTGCTAGGATTACGTCTTTTGGAGCTGTCCACCCGTTTAGTGTGCCAGTTAACTTGACTCCTATATATTCTGGGCTCCTAAGTTCCCATGGTAAACCTGACATAACGTCAGCTCCGTCGGCTCCACCTACACCTATGGCAATCATGCCAAGGCCGCTGGCGTTAGGGGTATGTGAATCTGTGCCGATCATTAATCCTCCTGGGAAAGCGTAATTTTCCAAGACTACTTGGTGTATTATTCCCGCTCCAGGCTTCCAAAATCCTATTCCATATTTCGCCGATGCAGATTGAAGGAATTGGTATACTTCATTATTGTCCAGGAGAGCCTTCTTGAGATCTGGATTAGACCCAGTGTTGGCTTTGATCAGATGGTCACAGTGAACAGTAGTTGGTACGGCTACTCTAGACCGTCCTGACTGCATGAATTGCAGTATGGCCATTTGTCCGGTCACATCTTGGTGAGCAACCCTATCAGGCCTGAGCATAATATAGGAGTTTCTAGACAGTGCGGCATTAGAGGGATCATCCAGGTGTCCGAGGATAATTTTATCTGACAAGGTCAGAGGCTTTTTTGTCCTAGTTCGGACAATATGGAGCCTGTGTTCCATTCTTTTATATACCTCTGCGACAAAGTCTTCCTGTGACTTAACTATAGCCATGATGTCCTCCAGATGATGTTGATTCAACATGGAAATTTATCCTCTCTTCATATTAGCACTGAGTCTACCTGGTGAAAACAGTTGTACATCCCTTGTAGAATGGACCTGATATTTTACGAATGAGGAAGATATGCATATTGAAACCAAGGCTATCCATAGTGGACGAGAAGTTAATCCCTTTACTGGTGCGATCAACCTGGGTATAGAAATGAGCACCACATTTGAAAGATCTGTTGATGGATCCTATCCAAAAGGGTTTATTTATAGCAGATCACATAACCCGAATCGGCATCTGTTGGAGCGATCCATCAGTGAGTTGGAAGGAGGCGCTGATGCTGCAGCGTTCTCATCTGGTATGGCAGCCATCATGTCGGTGGCCCAAGCGCTGGAGCCCGGGGCAGAAGTAGTGATTCCTAGAGATATATATCATGGTACAGCCAGGCTGTTTCGTGAAGTCATGATACCATGGGGATTAAAGGCTAAATTTATCGACTTTTCTAATATTGAAGCGTTAGAACAAGCTATTACTCGAAATGTCCGAATGATTTTTGTGGAAACACCGTCAAACCCACTCCTTAAACTAACCGATATTAAAGCAATATCCCAAATGGCTCGAAATGCAAATGCTATTCTTGTCTGTGATAACACGCTAAGCACCCCAGTTTCTCAAATGCCGTTGTCTCTGGGGGCTGATTTGGTGATCCACGCCAGCACCAAATATCTAGGAGGGCATGGTGATGTAACGGGAGGACTTGTTATAACTCGCGAAGCGACAAACTTTTTTAGTAGAGTCAAATTCATTCAACAAAATGGAGGAGCGGTTCCGTCACCTTTCGATTGTTGGCTAATTGTGCGTGGGATTCGCACGTTACCATATAGAGTGAGAGCTCATTCCTACAATGCACTGAAAATTTCAGAATTCCTCCGGGGACATGCTTCGGTAAGAGAAGTTTTCTATCCAAAATTGATAGGGAAATTCAAAGGACAAATGACTCTTGAGGGCGGGTTGGTATCATTTAGAGTAAAAGGTGGGGCCGAGAGAGCATTTTCTGTAGCTGCACAAACAAAACTGTTTACACGGGCCACGAGTTTTGGCAGCTATGAAAGCTTAATTGAACATAGGGCTTCGATGGAGGGGGATGACAGCCCTGTTCCAGATGATCTCCTTAGATTATCAGTAGGGCTGGAGAACTATAAGGATTTGATTGATGATCTTGATCAAGCGCTCGGGCATCAATAAACGGCAGGATAATTGGATAATGGTTCCAGTCGATCTACGAAAAGAGCTTATAGTTTCCTGATTTAAGACATCTTATTGCTTCTTGGCGAATATACTCATTGAGCTCTTTTGGTAGAGATATATTCCCGACTGCTGCGTTTTCTTTTATTCGTGACGGCTTGGTCGTTGCTGGGATAATACAAGTGACCGTAGGATTAGATATTAACCAGGCCATCAAAGCCTGACCCCAGGTCTCAATTCCGAATTCCCGTAATGGTGAGATGTTGGGTGTCTCAAATAATCGTTCTATCAAAAGGCCATGCCCTAAAGGACGCATTACTATGACACCTATGTTCATATGTTGGGCTAATGGAAGGATGGTTGTTTCAACTTCTCGTTCCATAACGTTGTAGGATATTTGGATACAGTCAATACGCCCGGTTTTCATTATGGTGGCCATTTCTGGAAGCGCATCTGACGAATAGTGCGTCAATCCAATCTGGTTGATTCTGCCTGCTTCTTTTAACTCTTCCAGAAATGGTAGATGAGTTCTCCAGTCTACCAAGTTATGGATTTGCAATACCTCTATGACGCTAGTCTTTAGCAGGTCAAACGAACGTTGGATCTGTTTTATACCAATATCTTTCCCTACCGCCCATACTTTAGTTGCCAATAGAAATTCGTCCCGCTCATGGTGAATTGTTTGGCCTATGACTTGTTCTGATCGTTTGTACATGGGAGAAGTGTCAATAAAAGTCACACCGTGTTCCATACATGAATTGAGGATCTCTCTTCTCTGTTGTATAGCCGGAATTGTTTCTACATCAAATGTAGCTGCGGTGCCCATGCCGATTACTGGTACTTCTAATTCCTTTATCGATCGTTTCAGCATCGTTTTATTCTTGCGCAGGGTTCAATGAGAAATTGACCTAAGACTAGTTAGAATGTCTCGCTTAAGATCATTTTCGCATGACCTAAATCCGAGAATGGGCAAGGTTATCCCAGCGTTCCTGTGCTTTTCTATAATATTTAGACAGTCGTCAGGATCTCCAATTATATTGAAGGCATCGACCATTTCATTACTAACCGTTTGGGCAGCGTCGGAAAACTTACGTTCATCCCATAAGCGTTTGATAGTCATTGCTTCTTGTGCGAAACCGCTGTTTGCTATAAATCGATTGTATCTAGGGTAAAAGCCACAGGTATGGGCCAAAGACTCCCGTGCTAATTTTCTAGCGATAGCTTTATTTGTTGTGACGTAACAAGATATTAGGCTCGCGATTTCCAAATCTTTACCCGTTCGTCCACTTGATTCAGCGCTTTCAATGATTATTCCCCTGGCCTCCGACGCTTTTTCTGGCATGGTCTGGGTCAATATTGTCCCTTCGGCTAGTTCGCCTGATGTCTTTAGCATTTTCGGGAACACAGCGGCTAAATAGATAGGAATTTGGTGGCGATAAGGTTTAAAAGAAAGTTTGAATTCGTTGATATTGTAGATTTCTCCCTTATGTGTAATACATCCATCACGCAATAATGTGCGTATGATATCGACTGATTCCAGAATTGTACTAAATGGTTTTGAATAAGTTAAACCATGCTGTCCTTCTACCTGGATTTTGTGACTGGAACCCAAACCAAGAATTAAGCGCCCCTCTGAATACGCGTCTACACAAGCCGCCGCCATGGCTATGGTAGGTGCGCTTCTAACATATATGCTGCTAATGCTGGTTCCAAGTCGTATGGTTTGTGTTCCCAGGGCGCACGCAGTGAGTAGGGAGAATTGGTCCCCTCCATTTCCCTCAGTTATCCATATTGAATCGTAGCCTAGTTGGTCGGCTAGTTTTGCGCATTCAGCGACGTCCTTGGGATCTAGGCCACCGCTGAAGCTGATTCCAATGTTCTCCAATCCTATGGTCTCTTTGAAGCTACTCTTATAGCGATAGCTTGAATAGAGTTGTTGGCGTACCCTCTGAAATTCCATGGTACGCTGCTCGGTTGGATATTACCTTTCGAATCGTAAGCCCTAGCTTTTACAATAAAATGACCTACGTGATCAGCTTGCCATTGGAACTTCCACTTTTGCCATGCCGCAGGCGATTGGTTATCGACTAAGCGTGCTTCTCCCCACGTTGTTCCCCCGTCGACACTGACTTCTACTTTGGTAACGTGGCCCCAACCAGACCACGCGAATCCACTAAATGTGAACGGGCCTTTGTAAATTACCTCTCCATGCCGAGGGGTTGAGATGAGGGTTTTAACAGCTAGTTTTGTTACCGGCTCGCCGAGTGTGGTGCCTTCTGCTCCTTCTGGGATAAGCACGTAACGGTTTTTCTGAAAAAATCCGTTAAAAGGATGTTCACTCGCTTCAATGGATACCAACCATTTGACTGAGGCCATGCCATACCATCCTGGTACCATGAGTCTCAATGGGAATCCGTGGTCCTGTGTTAGTGTAGAGCCGTTCATCTCGTAAGCTAGGAGGATGTTTTCGTCGTTTGCTTGGTCCAACGTTAGGCTCCGCTGATAGGTTAGTGTATTGGAGAATACTGCTCCATCCTCTTCCTCGGTACCTAAGTCCCCTCCGGAAAATATGATTTCCTTAGCTGTTGATTTTATACCTGCAAGGTCCAAAACGGTTTTTAGAGGAACCCCTACAAATCTTCCTGTACTAACAGCTCCGTGGTTGAACTGTATGCCTTCTGCTTGTGGAATCATATAGCTTCGGCTGTTACCAGCACATTCTAGAGTTATGTCCAACTCTCTTCTGGGTAAAGCTAATATGTCATTCATGGTGAGTGTGAGGGGAGAATGGACTTGTCCTTTTACTTCCAGCTGCCATGGGGCTTTTGAGAAATCTGGTACCTCTAAGTAATGATTGCGTATGTAAAAATTTTCCGTTGGTGTTATGAATGATTCTAGATTGTCTACCCTAGATTCTTTTACTAAGGGATCATCAGATACATGATTTAATTGGGAATACGGCTTCGTCATGGAAGGGCCTCGCAGAGTTTCGTTGATGTTAGCAGACTTATCCCTCGCTTATCTCCGTAGTGCTCCCTGCGGAAGTGATTGTTATGTGGGCAAACTCGGTATCATTTGTGGCGCCATGCCAGTGTTTCTCTCCAGCGGGCACATGTATTGTGGTACCAGAAGACACTATAAATTCTTGCTCTTCCGTTGCAACTATACCGGTACCATTAGTGACATATAAAATCTGATCACTTGAATGCACGTGATACTTATTACGAGCTCCCTTTTCGAAACTAACCACAGCCATATTAAAGAATTCACTGTTGGTAGAATCCACAAAACCCTGACTAAAAACTTTTCCTCCGAAAAATATTGGTCTCTGAGTCGCCTCTTCTTTTGGTACGTTGGATTGTTTAATTATTCGCATATTGATCTCCAGGCAGGCAGTTTTTGCAAGAATGTTTGGGGCCGTTCGGCTAATTCTATCAGTAAAATATAATACAGCCAATACGGGCCATTTATTGTGCAAAAACTGCGTGAGAAATGCAGTAATTGTTGCGAAACTTTTCGGGCAGTAGGATAATAGCCTTCGCTGGCGCAGCATTACTAGGCTCTATGTCTTAGGGGGTTTTTTGCACATCCTATTAATGGGGCTTAATCACAAGACAGCCCCTCTGGAGATTAGAGAAAAGATTTCTTTTCTTGGAGAGGGACTCACTCAGGCCCTTACCGAATTTAGAAGTTATGTTCCCCAGGGTATAATTCTATCCACGTGTAATCGAACAGAAGTCTATGTGGTAACGGATTCTATTGAGGAGACTAGGTCGGTTGTTCTGAAATTCTTGTCTGGATTCTATGACAGAGATCAATTCGACTTGTTTCCGTATCTTTACTCTTCGGTTGATATGGACGCAGTTCGTCACCTTTTTGTCGTCGCCTCGGGGTTAGATTCGATGATTATAGGTGAGCCTCAGATTTTAGGCCAAGTAAGACAAGCGCTAACAATCGCATCAGATTCCAATAAACCTGGACTTACCATTTCTAGACTGTTTCATTATGCTTTGCGGGCAGGTCGTAGGGTAAGAGATGAAACCAATATTAGTCGCCATTCGCTCTCTGTGAGTTTTGCAGGGGCCAAATTTGCTCATAGTATCGTTGGAGATTTGCGTAAAAGCACTGTTTTGCTCGTTGGAACAGGTGAGGTTGGTAGGTCAATAGGACGCGCTATATCGTCTATAGGCGTGGGCAAATTGAATGTTTCTAACAGGACTTTAGCCAGATCTGAAGAAACAGCGGCAGAACTCGAAGCATCAAGTATTCCATTTGAAAATATATGGGATGGCGTGGTTAGTTCGGATGTGATTATTTGTTCAACGAATTCCGGTGAGCACATTTTTTCTAAGGCGAATATGGCGAAGAGACTTGCTCAGAGAGGAAATAGGCCATTGTTTGTGTTTGATTTGGCTGTACCTAGAGATGTGGATCCCGAGGTAGCTCAACTAGAGAATGTTCATTTATATAATTTAGATGATCTGCAAAATATTGTTGAACAAAATAAACTAAACCGTCGAAATTCTGTGGTTGAAGCCGAGTTTATTATAAACGAAGAGGTTGAAAGGTTTGATCGCTGGTTTTCTTCCTTAGAGGCGATACCCGTTATAAAGCGAATGAAAGAAGAGATAGAAACGATACGTAAGGCCGAATTGGAAAAGGCGCTTTTGCAGTTACCAAATCTAAGATTTGAAGAAATACGAGTCGTTGAGAGACTAAGTTTATCGATAGTCGACAAATTTATGCACAAACCAATAGCCGCTTTGAAAGATCCAATAAATCCTCTCCATATAGAGATCATGAAGGAAGTTTACGGCGTGGAACTAGAAGAACAAGATGAACAGAAGTAGATCAGATAAATTATTCGTTATGTCCAAAAATTATATCCCTGGTGGGGTTAATAGTCCTGTTCGTTCATGGAAGGCTGTAGGAGGTACACCGCTTTTCATAAAATATGGGAAGGGGCCCAAAGTCTGGGATGTTGACGATAACCAATACATAGATTTCGTGGGTTCATGGGGTCCACTTATACACGGCCACTCTCATCCTACTGTCTTGTCTAGGATCCAGAATGCGATTATAAATGGTACGGGTTTTGGTGCCCCTACCGAAGTGGAAACTGAGTTGGCGGAAAAAATAGTTAAAGCAATACCTTCTGTGGAAATGGTTAGATTCGTCAATTCAGGTACCGAAGCTACTATGTCGGCGATTCGCTTGGCCAGAGCTTACACTGGTAGAGATAAAGTTGTTAAATTTAATGGTGGATATCACGGACACGTTGATGGGCTTTTAGTTAAAGGTAAATCCTCTGAGGTTGGTGATAGTATACCAGACAGCGCTGGTATACCTGCTTCATTTGCTAACGAAACACTAATTGCTGAATATAATGACCTATCAACGGTTGAGAAGCTGTTCCAGGCACACCCAGGATCTATAGCCTGTGTGATAGTGGAGCCAATCGCTGGGAATATGGGGGTGATACCACCTGAAAAGGGGTTTCTCCCGGGGTTGAGAAAATTAACATCTGATAACGATGCTCTATTAGTTTTTGATGAAGTTATAACGGGATTTAGGGTGGCCTACGGTGGAGCTCAGTCCTTTTACGATATCAAACCAGATATAACCTGCTTTGGAAAAATTATAGGAGGTGGATTACCCGTGGGATGTTACGGGGGTTCCAAAGATATAATGAACCTAGTGTCCCCCATTGGTAACGTATATCAAGCCGGTACCCTTTCCGGTAATCCAGTAGCAATGACTGCAGGAATAGCAACGTTGGAATTATTAGAAGAACCTGGTGTATATCAACAGCTCGAACTTAATGGGTCGAAGTTATGCGATATTTTGTTAGACGCGTTCAGTAAAATAGATATGAATGTTCTAGTGAACCGAGTGGGGTCTATGATGACCTTGTTTATTACCGATCAGGAAGCTGTAAAGGATTGGAGAACAGCATCTAGGTCTGATGCTAGCGCATATGCTGCATTTTTTCACAACATGCTTAGTTCTGGTGTTTATATGCCTCCGTCACCTCTTGAGGCGCTGTTTGTTTCAACAACTCATTCATATGAAGATATTGACCAAGTGGCAGAAGTAATTTATAAAGCGGTAAAAGCGTTACGGTAGATATTGGTAAGGTGAAAAAGGAATGCAAAGCATTGAGATAGATCGAGGAAAACGATTGCGAGATCAGCCCCATACTGGACACAATAGATGGCATCCCGAGGTAGAGCCAAAGATTGAAGTCGAAGAAGGGGAAGAGGTCGTACTGCAGACTAGAGATGCTTCGGATGGGTTGATTCCTTTTGGATCTACTGTAAAAGACTTAGTTAATTTCCCGCGCGGAGTTGTACATCCATTAACGGGTCCTGTTTATATAAAAGGTGCGGCCCCGGGAGATCTATTGGAGATAGAATATCTTGATATTATTCCTGAAAGCTACGGTTACACTAGGTTTGGTCCGAACGTAGGATTCCTCAAGGATCTATATACAGATCCCTTTATGGTTCATTGGGTTATTGATAAAGGATTTGCAACGTCAGATGCTTTACCTGGGGTATGTATCCCTGCCATGAGTTTTATGGGCACAGCCGGATTAGCTCCATCCCATGGACAACTCGTAGAGTGGAACAAGAGAGAATCGGAATTGGTAAGTCGTAATGGTAATGCTTTACTACCGGACCCAATAGATGCGGTACCAGATACTGGCCCTATTGCCACCGACGGGCTTAGAACTATGCCACCACGGGAAAATTGTGGAAATGCTGACGTTAAGCAACTGACCAAAGGTTCCAGGCTTTATATACCTGTCAGTGTTTATGGAGGGCTTTATTCGGTTGGCGATGCACATTTTGCCCAAGGTGACGGCGAGGTTTGTGTTACGGCGATAGAAATGGGCGCAACGTGCCGTGTAAGATTTAAGATACATAAAGATGAAGACAGAACAAAGAACATACGTTGGCCAAGATTCGCTCACAGCGGGTTTTTTGGTATCCCTGGGATAACAGTTCCAGGACGGTTTTCAGCTACCATGGGTATGCCAATTGATCACAACGGGGTAAATGATGGCGAAAACCTCACTTTGGCTTGCCGTAATGCTTTGTTAAATATGATAGATCTATTGCAAGAGCGTGGATGGGACAGAAACCAGGCATATATAATATGTAGCGTTGCTGTTGATTTAAGAATTAGCAATGTGGTAGATGTTCCTAATTATGTTGTTTCGGCAATACTTCCTGAAGACATTTTCGACCACTGATTTGTTATCCTAACCGTGTCATTAATTGAAGTCTAAATTTGGTCATTGAGAATTCATCTATAGCTGAATACAATATCAGACAGATATTATATTCAGAATGTGATAAACCAGTTTTAATAAATGGAGGTGTCTATGCCTAATATGGATAGTGAACAATACAACCCAGCCTGGCCGGAGTGGTTTACAGGATTATTAGATAAAAGTAATGGCCATATTCGTAGAAAATTCTTGGATGGAATTAAGGCACAACCTCTGGTTACATTGGAGAAACAAGATTGCGTAATACGCGATGTTCTTGCAGCTAGGGGCGACTCATCTCTTCAAGAGATTGGGCTTGAAGAATATTTACTAAAGGTATTGGGTCAGAGAGTGGCCGTTCATATTGGTACTTAATTATCGGTTAAACTAACTTAATCAATAGAGAGGAACTTACCGTGCAGCATGTTGAAGAGAGTACTTATCTAAAAAAGGGTTTTGACTTATCCGCTCATAGGCCAGTTGTGAAAAGCATGAAAGGCATGGTTACATCTGCCCATTATGCATCTAGTATGGCTGGAGCTCGAATGTTTCTAGCGGGAGGCAACGCGGCAGACGCGGTGGTAGCCACTGCTGCCGCCCTTAATGTGGTGGAACCTTACATGTCAGGATTGGGCGGTATAGGACTTCTTGTTATGAGTAGTAATTTTGGTCAAAACCGGAAAGTTTTAAATTTTTCAGGGTTAGTCCCTCGGAAAGGTGTACCAGAAGCATTTTCTCCAGAGACACATAGCATAGGAACTAAATGTCCCCTTGTACCAGGTAATCCCGCTGGTTGGCTGGCTATCTTAGAAAAATTTGGGTCTTTGCCAAGATCTACAGTGTTTGCCCCGGCGATTGAATTAGCTGAACATGGTTATATAGTATCTGATTTAGATGAGCGCTTCTTCGAAGCTAACGCGGATAGATTGGAGCGGTTTCCAACGTCTAAAAAAGCATTTATGCCTCATGGAAGGCCTATGCAAGCTGGAGAAATTCTTAAGCAGCCGAACTTAGCTTGGAGTTATAAGGTTTTAGCTGAACAAGGGGTAGAGGGTTATTATAAGGGTGATATAGCACTGGAAATAGCTCGGTTTATGAAAGAACAAAATGGGCTAATCGACCTAGATGATCTAGGTTCATATAGCCCTGATTGGGAAGATCCTATATCTATTACATATCGTGGTTACGATATAATCACTCCCGGACCCAATTGCAATGCTTTCCAAGTCCTGGAAACCTTGAATATTCTTGAAGGGTTCGACTTGGCAAATTTGGGGCACAACACATCAAACTATATCCATTTAATTTCCGAAGCGATAAAACTGGCTGCAACTGACCGTATCATGTTTGGTGGTGATCCTAACTTTATGAATGTTCCGGTAGAGGGCATGATTTCGAAGTCCTATGCTATAGACCAAAGAGCCAGAATAAATCACTATCATGCATCTACGGTTATGGGTGAGCGATATACGGATAATCCGCCAGAGGGATCAATAGATGCTGGTGTTCCAGCGACTTATCTTAGTGGAGAGACTACACATTTCTCGGCAGCCGATTCGTTGGGTAATGTTTTTAGCATAACGCATACCCTAGGAGCGGCGTTTGGTTGTGCTGTTGTCGCAGGAAACACAGGGTTTTTGTTAAATAATAATATAGACCTGATGGACATTTCTCCCGATAGTGGTAGCAACTTATTGGTGTCTCCTGGGAAACGACCGGGAAGTAATATGGCGCCTATACAGATTTTCAAGGATGGAAAATTTGTTCTATCCATTGGAACGCCCGGTAGTTACGGTATTCCACAGACCACTACACAGATGATCTTGAACTACCTAGAATTTGGGATGACTGTTCAGGAAGCGTTAGAGGCGCCTAGGTTTAGAGTTATGGGAGGCAAGCGTATAAACATGGAAGACCGTATTCCTGAGGAATCACGTCGAGGTCTCTTATCCCGTGGGCATGAGGTGGGATCTTATGGACAATGGAGCACAGAAGTTGGTGGAGGACATGCAATAGCCCACGATCCGACTACGGGTGTTCTTATGGGAGGGGCGGATCCCCGGAGGGATGGCTATGCAGTCGGAATATAGGTTTACATAACGCTTCCTGAAAAAAAGGATATATAGGGTATATAAAGTAGAATCAGGTGGATGATAACTACTTTTCTACCCGTGGAGTTCAACAATCATTTCTATCTCCACAGCTACCCCTGCAGGTAACGTAGCAACACCAACAGCTGATCGAGCATGTTCACCATTCTTTCCGTATAGCTCTAGTAAAAGATCTGAGCATCCGTTGATTACAGCTGGGGGTTGGGTGAAATCAGGGTTTGAGTTAACCATTCCTAGGAGTTTTACAATACGTTTTACTTTGTCTAAATCACCAATTTCGTTTTTAAGATTGGATAATAGGTTTAATGCGCATGCCTTAGCCCCTTCGTATCCTTCTTCCACGGTTAAATCCGTTCCCAATTTACCGGTTATAAGTCCTTCGGGGCCTTTAGAAACTACCCCGGAAAGAAAGACTAAATTCCCGGTGGTGACAGCGGGAACATATGATGCCATTGGAGCTGGTGAATTTGGCAATTCTAATCCCAATTCAGCAAGTTTCTTTTCTATTTGTGACAAAATCGATCTCCTTTTCGGTTAATAATTTTTACGAACTTACTACCTTTCCAAATTACATACGTCTAGTGCAGTCAATGCTAATACTCTAGCCACTTGGTCGATGTGGCTAATTACGGTATATTCGTCGGGTATTGTGGAGGAATGGATTCCTCCTGCCGGCCCGTGTAATAAACAAGGTATCCCTGCCCTGTGAAGTTTTGATGTGTCGTCACAGCTGTAAGACCATGGCAGTACGGTCCCTACACCCTCAGGTTCATGCCCAGTGACAGATCTATAGGAATTCAGCACCGATTCTAAGATGTACTCGCTTTTTGGTAGGTCGAATGGCTCTACAATTAATGTGAAGCAATTGTATTTTTTGGGGGGAGGCATTTCTATCTCGTATTTCAAATCTGGGTCATCCATTCCTAATTTATCTAGTGTGCTAACTACATCGGCCTTAATGGCCTCTGCGGTTCCCCCTGGAGGAAACCTGACGTCTATGACAATGGTACAAACATCTGCTATGTAGGTTGCTTCGGTCCTATTATAATCCCGTCCGACACCCCCAATTATATTCCCAACATTTAGCCTTGGAAGGCCAGGTAGGTCCGGTCTGGGACTTACATTGAATTTGATACTTTTAATGGCATTAATGACTTTCATCATTTTTTCTATGGCATCTATAGAGTCTTCCATTCGATTCATATGACGCGCTCTTCCCAGGGTATGTATTGCCATTTCTGCTGAACCGGCATGGCAGGTTACTATATTATTGGCACCAAAAGGTTCGGGTACTATTGCCATGTCAGGAATGGGCCCATTCTGGCATAGGTAATGTGTGCCCTCCCCGCCCTGAAGTTCTCCCACCACACAAGCAACTATGAGATCTCCCTTTAACTTTGTACCTGAGCATCTTATGGCCTCTGCTGCCTCAATCATTGCTGTAACTCCACCTTTCATATTGCGGCTTCCGGCGCCATAAAGCCGGTCTTCTTCTACCGTTGGTGACCAAGGATCTCTTTTCCAGCCGGCGGCCAAGGGATTTATATCTATATGACCATTAAACATTAAGGATTTACCGCCACCTGTACCCTTAAGGGTAGCTATGGTTTGGTAACGACCTGGTTCCACTTCCTGCATTTCTACTTGGTAACCACGATCCTTTAGTAATTTGGATATGTAATTTGCTACAGGAGTTTCTTCCCCCTTAAAGCTCGGAATACTGATTAATGTCTTTCCGAGTTCCAGGAATCTTCTGGAATCTACGGAGTTCAAAATCTTATTACTTTCAACAGTTTCCAATCTGAATAGCTCCTGCACATTAGGTATCGTTCGATTTAAGTTTGCCTTAAACAAAACCGAGGGTCAACTGCTAAGAATTATTTTATTAAATAAGGTTGTAGAGGCGTTTGCAATTTCCAGATACTATTAACGACTGTTCTTCTTCAGGAACGCCTTCCAGAATTTCTGAAAGGACTCTTTGAGATTCTGGAAACGTAGATTCTGCATGCGGGTAGTCGTTTCCCCACATAATGTTATTTACTCCAATAATGTCTCGTAATCGAATACCAGGACCATCTTCCTGAAAACTATGGTACACATTTCGTTTCATGTAATCGCTAGGTGTCATATTTTCTTTGTATCTGTAGGATGCTTGTTCTGTTCTTTCAATATAAGTAACATCCATCCTATGCATAAAAAATGGAAGCCAAGAGAGTTCATGTTCAACGTTAACTACGCGTAGATCCGGAAATCTTTCAAATACACCTGACAAAATAAGGTGTCCTAGGCTATACCTTACAGCATACTCGTTATTACACCGCTCTACAGCTGTTTGTGTTACTTTACCGTCTATCATAAGCCTCATGTTTCCAGGGCGTAACGTCCCAAGATGCAAACTCAAAGGTATTCCAATTTCCTGAGCTGCCGCCCAAAACTTATCGTACATTGGATTATCATAGGTCTCATGAGGCCTTGGCCCCACAGGTATCATGACCCCTTTTAATCCTAGGTCGCTTGCACGCTGCATCTGATGGATACCTTTTTCGATTTGATCGTCAATAAGAACTAACCCTATACCATTCAGCCTTCTGGGATAAGGATTGCAAAAGTCGGAAAGCCATTCATTGTATGCGTCGAAAAGATCTCTAATAAATTCGTCATCTTCGAGTCCATATAGGCCGGCACCTTGGGATGCGTATAGAACATCGCCATTTACACCATCAAGTTCGAGATCTTTGATATGAGCGTGAGGATTATAGCCTCCTGGAGGTACATCTTTAAAACTGCCTTCTAGTATAATGTCATCGGGTTTCGTGTATCTTAAACCTGCACTCGATGAGGTTCCTATGGTTCCGGAAGGGTTACCGTCTACGATCCAGCGATCGAACGGGTCTCCCGATTTCACATATGGTATGCGATTACCCCACTTTTCTTTGGACATACCCTCTAACCATAGTTCTGGAGGTTCTACCACGTGGGAATCC
Organism: uncultured Dehalococcoidia bacterium; assembly: GCA_964439905.1. GTDB lineage: Bacteria > Chloroflexota > Dehalococcoidia > Lucifugimonadales. The sequence continues at coordinate 26,352 of CAYTPK010000006.1, read as the reverse complement.
GATGAAATAATTTCTAGGCTAAACATTAGTTAAGCCTCAGCATAGTTAATCCCGTATAGGTTTGCACAGTTAGAGCCCAATATCATCACTTTTTCTTCTTCCGGTACCCCGTCCAATATTTCCGATATGATGCGTTGAGATTCAGGGAATGTAGACTCTGTATGAGGATAGTCAGATCCCCATACAAGCTTATCTACTCCAATGTAATCTCTTAGTTGAATACCTAATGAGTCCTCTTGGAAACTGTGATATACATTTGTTTTCATGAAGTCGCTTGGAACAGATCCATTTTTGAAGCTGTGACTTATTTGAAATGGACGATCTCTGTATGTAGTGTCCATTCTATCCATAAAATAGGGTATCCATCCAAGGTCTTGTTCAACATTGATTATTTTAAGCTTTGGGTACCGTTCAAATACTCCAGAAAATATTATATGTGCCAGCGATAAACGTACCCAGTAATCTGATGTGCTCCTGTCTGCAGGTCCCTGGGTGGTTTGGCCTTGATCGTCCATTTTTCTACTGCCCGGTCTCCTCGTGCCGATGTGAAGGCTCAGCGGCATATCCAGTTCTTGAGCCTTTTCCCAGAGAGGGTCGTAAAATGGTTCTTCGTAGTAAAGATCTGATCGGGGAAAAATTGGTATCATTGCTCCAGGTAACCCCATTTTTGCAGCACGTTCCAATTCATCCAGGCCAGCTTTTCTGCCGTCGTCCAAAAGTATATGTGCTATTCCCTTTAGTCTGAGAGGATTGGTATTACAAAATTCTGCCAGCCAATCATTGTAGGCGGAGAAAATAGCCCTAAGTAGATTCGGATCTTCTATTGCATACATGTTTGTTGCGACAGAAGAATAAAGGTAATCCGCGTATATGCCATCAAGGTCGAGATCTTTGACATGTGCGTCTGGATCGTAACCGCCAAGCAGAACGTCATCAAAACTTCCTTCGAGTCTAATCTCTTCTGGGTTTGTGAAACGCATTCCTGCTGTCGAAGCGCCGCCAATGGTTCCGATTGGTTGGTTATCGACGAGCCATTGGTCATAAGAACCCATGGTAACAGTGCGTGGGATGCGATCCCCCCATTTTTTCAGGTCCATTCTTTGTTCCCAGAGACCCGGTGGTTCTACGACATGAGAGTCGGAAGAGATAATTTTGATGTTGTTGTTCAAGCTATCACTCGTTTTTGTCCAACCCATATAGGTTAGCACAGTTTTCTCCTACGATCATAGATTTTTCTGTATCGGGAACGCCTTCAAGAATCTCAGATAAAATCCTTTGAGATTCTGGGAAGGTTGCTTCAGCATGAGGGTAGTCTGATGCCCATAGCAACTGAGTCATACCGATTAGATGTCTATCCCTAACTCCAAGTCCATCGTCCTGGAAACTGTGGAAAACATTTTCTTTCATAAAATTGCTAGGCAGAGCAGCATTCTTGAATCTGTATGGACATTGGGTAGGCCTTTCTCTGTATGTAGTATCCATCCTTTGAATGAAATATGGGATCCAGGCCAAGTCGTGTTCCACATTCACTATGCTGAGGTTAGGAAAACGCTCGAACACCCCGGATAGTATGATTTGACTTATTGACATACGAGGCCAATAATCGTTGTTTATACGGTCTGATCCCGTTTCCACAACCTTTCTTCCCTTTCTCATGATCTGGGCTCCCGGTCGGTTAGTTCCTGTATGCAAACTAACTGGAATGTCTAGCTCTTCGGCTGTCTCCCAGAGTGGTTCATACATGGGGTTATCGTAGCTTTCACCTTGCCTGGGAAAGGTTGGTACCATTATTCCTGTCATTCCAATTTTTCGACAACGCTTTATTTCAGATATTCCAGCAGGTATATCTTCATCCAACATGATCATACCGATAGCCTTGAGCCTTTTCGGATAATAGCTGCAAAAATCCGATAGCCAATCGTTATATGCTTTGAAGACTTCCCTGATGAGGAATGGATCGGGGATACTGAACATGTTTAATGCTATCGATGGATATAGAATGTCTAGATCTACACCGTCAATATCCAGATCCTTTACGTGGGCGTGTGGATCATAACCTCCTGGAGGAACGTCTCCGAATCGGCCGTCAAGGGTAATAGATTCGGGGTCTGAGTAACGTTTTCCTGCTTGGGATACGCCCCCCAAAACTCCGACTCCCTCTCCATCGCAAAGCCACTGGTCAAAAGGGCCTTCATCTACTAGGTGTGGGATGCGATCCCCCCATTTTGTTGAACTCATACGTTCTGTCCACAGATATGGAGGTTCTACTACATGTGAATCAGAGGATATTATTCTATGGTCCATCTTTTTACCTTTAATGTGATATCCCTGTGTAACTGGCCGATTGTTTTACGTGATTCATAAGAAACGCTTTTTGATAAGAATTTTCTATTAACTAGTTTTTGAAGAATTGACCCAGGGTTCCGTCAAAGGGTTACTATTAGATTGTTTGAATGTTGACCTAAACCTATGGAGTGTCATCTCAGGTTCTATTGGTGCGTATGGTAAGTGTTCGGTTTCCTCAATTTTAGCTAGGATTAACCAAGGGCCTGGGGTTTCCAAGGCATGACAAAAAGCCTTCTCCAAGGCATCCTCTCCATCTACCTTAGCGGTATTTTTTATTCCACATCCGATTGCCACTTGGTCTAATGCAGTACCAAAAGCTGTATGGGAGGCTTGATGACCCGTTTGTCCCCATTCTTCATTATCCCAAACAACGATTATCAGATTTTTTGGGTTTTCTCTCCCAATGCTGGCAAGTGTTCCAAGATTCATTAGTAGAGAACCGTCTCCGTCCAACGCAACGACAGTTTCTGAGCACGAAAGAGCCATTCCAAGGGCCATAGAGGAACATAGCCCCATAGATCCCCATGTATAGAAATTCCGGGCACGATCTTGTGCGTGCCATAATTCGTCCGTAGTTGGGCCTAAGTTACTTACAATAGGCCTATCACCTATATGTCTGAGGATTACTTTTGTCGCTTCAAATCTATGCAAGACTACCTCTGTGTAAAAGGGGTGATAAGCACAAAGCTACTGGTTCACGACTTGCATAACACAAGTCCAACGCACCATCGACCATATCTGAAAGGCTGTCCAAGTTTTCTAGAGTGTAGTGTCTAACTCCGATTGCATCTAGCACTGGCCTAGTTGCTCTACCCATTGGGACCTGTGCAATATTAAATTCTCCCAGCTCTCCCCTGACATTTATAAACATAGGAATTGGTAGACGGCAGACTATACATAGACTGCCTATTGCATTAATACAGTTCCCCAGACCACTAGACTGCATGAATATTGCTGAACGTAGACCAACTGAATACGCTCCAGCTGCTATACCTATAGCTTCTTCTTCTCTAGTTGCGGGTACCACTCGAAAATATGAGTCAGCCTCCAACAGTTTTGTTACTTGGTGAATACTAATATCCGGCACGTAACTAATAAAAGAAATGCCAGACCTTTTTAGAGAATCCGAGATAGTTTCAGCCCAATCCATAATTTGTCCTCATATACTATATGGCTGATAATCTACGTTATCAGTTGTTTCTACATACTGTCAAAAAAGGGAAAGCCCAAACTGGCGCACATATAGCAAATCGTGAAGCTAGCTTGGGCTTACGAAAAAATCGCTATCGCCCTGGTATGGTGTTATGAGGATTTACCAATACGGAACATCTTGGTGCCGCAAGTTGGGCATACGCCCTGAGTGGCGGGACGTCCGTTCTTCATAGTGATCTGTTTGGCGTCCTTGATTTCCCTCGACGAACGGCACTTTACACAATAGGCTTGCATTTCTTCCTCCTAGTAAGAGCGGTATGCTAAAAGACATAACATGAAGTCGTCTGCTTTGCAAGGGGTGAAAAGGGCGATTTTAGGCGTAATTTGGCAAATATGGTCAAAATCAAACAATTGGAGGTAATTTATGCCTGTCATATTGGGGGAAAAGTCGGCATTTATTGTGTTCAATCATTCTCACTTTATTCTTAATGATTTGGGTAATTTCATCTTAAATTTCGTAGACTATTTCCCCGCCGACAATTGTCATTTCTATTGATATGTCCTGTATCAAATGAGACTCTACAGTTGTAGGATCGTTATCGAGAATTACGATATCAGCTAATTTACCTGGTTCAATCGATCCCTTAATTTGTTCATCAAAAGAAGCATAAGCTCCATTTAGTGTGTAGAGTCGAAGGGCTTCTTCGGCGGTTATTCGTTGACTTTGTCCCCAAACCCTCCCTTCTGTGTCTTCGCGAAGCACGCATGACTGAATTCCGATAAGTGGATTTGGAGGGCTGCAGGGATAATCTGAAGCTCCGGTACTATTAATTTTATGGTCTATAAACGACCGCTGCGCAAACATCCACTCCAGACGTTCTGGCCCGTAAAATTTCATCTTCTCCCCGTGGTAATAAACATATGAACTAAATGGTGTGACCACGCATCCAAGAGCGGCCATACGAGCAAGTAAGTCAGGGTTAACTAGACTGCAGTGTTCTAGTCTGTGCCTTACATCTATTCTTGGGAAAGCTCTTTGAGCTTTTTCGTATGCCTGTAGAACCATGTCTATTGTAGCGTCTCCATTTGAGTGTATGCACACCTGAAATCCTGCCTTATGGATATCCAGTACTTGTTCTTGTATCTCGTCTGGGTACATGTTTTGTACGCCATGATCACAACTACCGATGTAAGGATCAGAAAGATATGCTGTTCTAGTGGCTATTGCTCCATCGGCCACAAGTTTGATTCCTCCTAGGCGCAGCCGGTTGTCTCCGAATCCTGTCATGATTCCAGAATCTCTCAGTGCTGGGAAATGATCTTTATGCATCAGCATATATATGCGTAAATCCAACTCGCCCGCATTCTTGGATTCCTGATATGTTCGAAGATCTTGATTGGAAACCATCGCGTCGTGCGCGCTTGTGACACCGGTTTTCAGGAACATTTTTGTGATAAGGTCTAATCCCTTCCGTCGGTCTTGATCGCTTGGACATGGCAGGATATTTTTCTTAATTGGATCCATTGCCGTACCGTATATCTGGCCATTTAGATCGCCTGTCACAGGGTCTCGGCCCAGTCTGCCGCCATGGGGATCCTGGGATTCATTGTTGTATCCGGTCATATTGAGTCCAGCTGAATTAAAAAAGAAAACATGTCCAGCTTGATGGGCGACGACGATAGGGTGGCGTGTACTGATCGAGTCAAGATCTTGGCGTGTCAGAAAACGATTCTCTACTATTTTGGTATCGTCGAACTTGAAACCCAATAACCAGACATATTCTGGTGTTATCTGGGCTTTTGATAATAAGAGTTTGCTGATTTCTCCTATAGATGATCTGTTACAGTCAACCTCTGTGATGTGACGGGTACCAGAACTCAGTACATGTGCATGAGCGTCGATAAATCCAGGAAGAATGGTTTTGTTGGAACAATCCAAGATTTTTGTATGAGATTGTCGAAGATTGCTTATGTCAGACGATGCACCTACGGCCAAAATTTTACCGTTCTTTATCGCTATAGCTTGGGCTCTCGGGAGTTTACTATCCATGGTGATTACGTTTGCATTCATCAGTATCATGTCGGGCTGATAATATGAATTAATCATTTAAATCTCCTCTGAATCTATAAAAATAGTCTATGGTGGCGACCAATAGTCTAGCATGTCATTGAAAACCTCAAGGGCAGGCTCTGATGGACCGTACGGACACTCAAAATGAATCCCTATGGGGAAGCCTAGATCAGTGATTCCGTCAATAACACGCTTATATAAGTCAAGAAGAGTTGCAAGTTTTTGCTTATAAGGAAGATTTGCCAATCTTTCGACTAAATCCATTTCATGTTTGACTAGATTTGATCTATCCTTTATGAGCCATTTTATTAAACCTATGCGACTTTCAATCTTTGGTACGTAGCCAAACGATAACAATATCTCCGGTTTAGGTGCATTAAGATTAAGGGAGCTTAAAAATGTAGTAATGTAGTCACTATATAGTAGCTGGGTTAGACCAAAGTCAGCCCCTTTTCGAACTTTCGATAGAAAACGTTTGTTCTCATCAGGTCTTGTTGGGATGAGAACACACCCACCATGAGGAATAATGTGATTAAAAATGGTGAGTGCTTGATCAGGGTAGGGTCCTATCACATTCTGTTGGTTCCAGACACGTGGTACTCCCACATATACACATCTATCGACTCCTTGTATCCGTAGAGATTCAAGTCGTCGTTTTAGATCTTCAACTGTGCTAAAAGGGGTGACTTGAGTAACAATGCTTGATGATTGTAGTTCCCTCGCCCACGAGCTTGAAATATTCAATGTGTCTGATCGAGGTTCAAACGGTAGAGGTCTATCACCGTCCTCTTCAATCATATGAGGGATCAGAATGGAATTGACTCGTCCATACAGATTGCTTCTTATTAGGAGATCTTTAATCCTTTTAATGGATTCGTGTTCAGCTTGAGGTCCATCTTTGATTAGAGGAGGTATGGTCTCGAACGCTATAGTTCCCATTAATTTAGATTGGTTCCTTAGCCTCTTGCAGAAGCCTGCCTTATCTTATCCAACCCAGATTCTAGTCTGAGAGTGGTGGCTTTATCGATTCGTTCCCAAGGTAGGTCTAAGTCTAATCTTCCGAAATGCCCGTAGGCAGCCGTCTGTTTAAAAATTGGCTTACGTAGTTCGAGATGATTGATCAAAGCGCCAGGTCTTAGATCGAAATGTTTCTTTATCAACTTTACTATCAACCCTTCGTCTACATGATTAGTGCCGAATGTTTCAAGATTTAAGGATATAGGAGTAGACATACCAATGGCATATGAAATTTGAATTTCAGCTCGATCAGCTAACCCAGCGGCTACTATATTCTTAGCGACGTAACGAGCTCCGTATGCGCCGGTTCTATCCACTTTTGTTGAATCTTTACCAGAAAAGGCTCCTCCACCATGTCGTGCTATACCACCGTATGTGTCAACAATAATTTTTCGACCGGTTAGTCCTGCATCGGCCGAGGGCCCACCCTTAACAAAACGGCCTGAAGGGTTTATATAGTATCGAGTCTTTTCGTCCAATAGTTCTTCTGGTAGTGAACTTCTGATCACGTTTTCCATAATGTCTTGTTCCAACTGTTCGTTGGAAACGGAGCTTTCATGTTGTGTACTAAGCACAACGGTATGTATCCTTTTCGGTGCACCCATAGAGTATTCAATTGTGATTTGAGATTTACCGTCGGGTCTAAGGTAGCCTAACACGTTGTTTTTTCGTACAGCTTCTAATTTGCGAGTCAATCTGTGTGACAGAGCTATCGATAAAGGCATAAACTCTGGGCATTCATTTGATGCGTATCCAACCATCATACCTTGATCTCCTGCTCCTAGAGAATCCAATAATTGGTCCGACGTCTGGTCCGTACGTACCTCTAAAGCAGTACTAACACCTTTGGCGATATCAGGTGATTGTTGGTGAACTTTTACAATAACATTGCAGTTTTTATAATCTATACCAGAATCCTGGTCGGTGTAACCAATTTCTTTGATCGTTTGGCGGACGATCTCTTCTATATCAATATTAGCCGATGTAGTAATTTCACCTACTACCAAAATCATGTCTTCTCCAGCGCAAGTTTCACAAGCGACCCTGGCTTGGGGATCTTGTAAAATTATTGCGTCAAGGATTCCATCCGATATCTGGTCGCACATCTTGTCCGGATGTCCAGCTGTCACGGATTCTGATGTCATCAAAAATGATTCTGAGCTTACGAAACTTTGTCCCATTGAAATGTGGTCTCCTTAAGGCTTGTACGTGTTCTAGGTCCCTTCTTTCCAACTTGAAGCGTACTTTCTCTGTTCTTCAGTTAAACTGTCTATATGAATATTCATTGCTTCAAGTTTTAATCGGCCAACTTCCTTATCTATTTCATCTGGCACACCGTAAACTTGTATCTTTAGATCTCTGCGGTGTGATACGAGAAACTCTGTGCACAGAGCTTGGTTGGCAAAACTCATATCCATGACTACTGATGGATGTCCCTCGGCTGCTGCTAGATTAATCAGTCGTCCGTCTCCAAGTAAGTATAGCTTTCGATCGTCAGGAAGAGTGTATTCCTCGACAAACGGTCTGACATTCCTTCGTTTGATAGAAAGATTCTCAAGACCAGGTATATTTAATTCTACATTGAAGTGTCCACTATTTGCCATGAGAGCACCATCTTTCATTACTTCATAATGCTCTTTCGTCAAGGTGTGCCATCCTCCAGTTACGGTTATAAAGACATCGCCTATAGGAGCGGCGTCTTTCATTGGCATAACCTGGAATCCATCCATGGCTGCTTCAAGGGCTCGTATAGGATCGACTTCTGTAACGATTACCTTTGATCCCATACCCTTTGCTCGCATTGACACGCCCTTTCCACACCAACCATAGCCTGATACAACGATTGTTTTACCGGCCCAAAGCATATTAGTCGCCCTAGTGATTCCATCTAGGGTGCTTTGTCCAGTCCCGTACCTGTTATCAAACAGGTGTTTTGTATCCGCTTCATTAACCGCTATGATGGGGTATTTTAAGCGTCCTTCATTAGCTAAACTCCGGAGTCTAATCACACCTGTGGTTGTTTCTTCGGTCCCTGCTATTACTGTCTCTAATAGGTCTTGTCTTTCTTCATGGAGTATAGCCACTATATCGGCTCCGTCGTCCATTGTGGTATGAGGTTTATGCTCTAACGCCTGAATAATATGTTGGTAGTAGGTATCGTTGTCTTCACCCTTAATTGCGAAAGTAGATATACCATATGTCTTTACTAGAGCTGCGGCGACATCGTCTTGTGTGCTAAGAGGATTACTGGCGCAGAGAGCTACCTGAGCTCCTCCCTCTTTCAAAGCTATTACAAGATTGGCTGTTTCAGATGTTACGTGAAGGCAAGCTGTTATTTTTATTCCCGCCAGGGGTTTTTCCTTAGAAAATCGATCGCGTATTAGATCTACAACAGGCATTTCTCTAGCAGCCCATTCGATTCTCTTGACACCTTCTGTGGCTAGACTCAAATCTTTTACGTCGTGGTTTACCAATGAAATCTCCTTACTAATTTTTGTAGTTGGTTATTGTACTAGATATGATGCTATGAGACTAATGGGTTTTGTCGGCACCCTCTTAAAAAAAACCGCGAGTAATAAATTTTATGTTAGCCTAGACCATGAAATGAATTTCACTATATGATGTTTTTTAAAGTGGTCTTGAGAGCACACTGGGAGCAATCCTTCGTTTTACAAGTTTGCCATCTGAGGGTTCAGCCAAAAACTGGTTATCCTCTATCATAATCTTACCTCTCAATGTTACGGTGCTCGGCCAGCACTTGACTTCCCAGCCTTCCCAGGGCGTGTAGTCGTTTAGGTGAAGATTTGAATAGGTTATTTTTTTGCTCACGGACGTATCGAGTATTACTATGTCCGCGTCACTGCCTGGAGCTATACAACCCTTTTGAGGATACATCCCGAGAAGTTTAGCTGGATTCGTAGCTACTATGTCTACAAATCGTTCTACTGACATCCCCTGCTTAACCACACCTTCTGTGTATGCTACTGGTATTCTTATCTCGATTCCGTTGTTTCCACCTTGTACATCAAACGCGGTCCTCCCAGATGTTTTCTGTTTGTAACTGGTTCCTATCGCGTCTGTTGCCAATATGTTGAGATCTCCTTTGTGGAGCCCTTCCCAAAGCCTGAGTCGATCGTCTTCTGATTTTGTGGATGGATAGGTATGATATTTCATACCGTCGTATTCCTTGTAATTCTCAGAATTAAATGAGCAATAAAGCAGAATAGTTTCTCCATCCACAGGGTATCCTTTGGCTCTTGACTCCGCTATTGCTTCTACGCCCTCTTTCGAACTTGTGTGTACTATGTACATTGCTGCGCCGGTTAGTTCTGCTATTCGCACGCATTTTCTAACAGATAAATCTTCGGATATGTTGGAACGGATTTGTGGTAGTCTCCACCATTCTGTAGATTCAGTTAACTGTGCCATTTGGTAGTTCCATTGCACGATTTCGTCGTCTTCGGAGTGAATCGCCAGGATGGCTCCATGTTTTGCTGCTTGCTCCATGATTGCTACAAGTTGACCCGTGTTAATCATTGTAACGGGCCGATTAGGCATTGGTGCGTGATTAGTTGTGTAAACCTTTATGCTGGGGAACCCAGCGGCTACCAAATCTTTTACTTGACCTATATTTTCTGGAGTTGTCGATGGACCCAAATAGCTTACGTGAGCTGAGTAATCTATGTACATGCGACCATTAAAGTTTTTGACATGATCACGGACGGCTTGTAACGCATTCCAGTTTTTGTCTTGATCTACCTTTGCAAAATCCATCATGGTAGTGGTTCCTCCCCAAAGCGCTGCTTTGGATAGATCTTCTGGTCCAGCTGTTACGTTGCCCCATACGGAAGACAGGTGGGCAAATCCTACGTGAGTATGAGCTTCTACCCCTCCAGGGATTACTAACTTGCCGCATGCGTCTATTGTTGTTAGGGCACTATCGTCTGCTAATGTGCCAGTAGGGTCCACTGACACAATTTTTTCGCCTTTTATTCCGATGTCGTATAATCCGCTTTTACCGTTTGATACTACTTTTCCGCCTGTTATTACCAGATCTAACATTATTCAACTCCCAATATGGAAATACATTTTGTTGGGCCCATAGATTCCACTATAAATTACAGTCGATAGTTGATGGCACATTTCTTCACTTTATATAGGAGGAGATGCCTTATGCCATTCAGTGGCTTGTTCATAAGCAAAGGCAGCCCTTAGAACGGTGGATTCCGCAAACGGTCGTCCGGCAATTTGTAGCCCTATTGGAAGTTTTGTGCCTTTTATGTCAGCAAATCCACATGGAATGCTGATAGCAGGTAGTCCAACAAGAGCAAAGCCAACCGTACTAAAAATTGGGCGTGAGATTTTATCTATGATTTCCTTTTTACTCAACGGCATGTGGCCTGAGGATAATAGAGGGGCTGGTTCAGAATCGGTTTGCGCGACTAGAAGATCGAATTTTTGGAGGATATTTTTGGTCTGTTCGCGTAGCAGTCCTCGAAGCTTTTGAGCTTTATAATATATTTGGGCCGGAAGGATTTTCCCGAGGAGAAGGTTCACTTGTATATCGTGGTTATATCCTCCTAGTTTGGTTCTAACGAACTTGTCGTAAATAGAAGACATTTCTGTGACCGTGTGTGGGATTTGTATGAGATACGACATAGCATTTTTCATTAGAGGAATTGAAACCTCCTCAACTATTGCACCGAGTTTTTCCAGTTTCTGAGTCGCTTGGACTATAGATGTTTTAACCTGAGGATCTATATAGTCATCTAGTAGTAGCTCCTTTACTACACCTATTCTAATCCCTTTTATTTCGCCTGTAAGTTGTTGTCTATAGTCAGGTACCGGAATTGGTTCAGTATGAGGATCCATTGGATCTGCTCCGGCTATTGCTTGCAGGGTTATCGCGCAATCTTCTACGTTTCTAGTTATAGGGCCCGGTGTATCCATGGACCATATGGCACTGAACATGCCATATCTGCTAACTCTCCCTCTGGACGGTCTTAAACCTGTTAGGCCGCAGAATGATGACGGGGACCGTATAGAACCTCCTGTATCTTCACCCAAAGATGTCGCGCAGAGGAAAGCTGACGTGGCCCCTCCAGACCCCGAACTAGATCCGCCTGTTGTGCGATCCCGATCCCAGGGATTTCTAGGAATACCATATGGGTAGTTAAAGATTCCGCCTCCTGCAAATTCTCCCATATTCAATTTTCCTAGTAACAATCCGCCAGTAGCTTTTAGCTTTGATATCACTGTGGCGTCCATATCTGGGACGAAGTCAGAGAGCAATTGGGAACCGTTCGTGGTCGTTAATCCTTTCGTTAAGAATTGGTCTTTCACTGCAAAAGGTATACCGTGTAAAGGGCCTAAGTATCGTTTGTTTGCAATTTCCGATTCAGCTATCGCGGCATCTAAGAGTACTTGTTCATCCGCAATAGTAATATAGGCGTTGATGCGGGGGTTAACCTTTTGGATTCTGTCCAAGTATGATTGTGCTATTTCTACAGGCGACACTTCAGAGCTTTCGATTAGCTTAGCTAATTCTCCTACAGTTAAGAATGGCAGATTGCTTTTTTCCATATCGCTCTTGAAGTATGAGTATCTCTTGCTGGCTTGGTTTTAAGATCAACAGGAGTTACAGGGTACTTCGGAATGTTGGCAAGAGCAAGCCGATGTCATAGCCCTTATTTAAAATCAGATCATATGGTTTTGGTAACTATTACATAATAGTTTAGAGGACGCCGATCATTAAGTACGATAAAATCAAGTTAAGTGATATGGCTAATCAATATTCTTTTATAGTCATTGGTTTCGTTATTATGACATTCGTGGTGATCTTTGGGTGGAAATTAATAGGCCTAAAGTTTGCTGTTTCGATGGCTGCCATTTTGTTGGCAACCATGCTCGTTTTTATGCTAAGTTTTAGTACGAAAAATCAAAACCAAATGAGCATTAATGCTTTCGAAAGCGCTCTAATGTCCGAGAAGCCCATAGTTCTTGTGTTCTATTCAAACTATTGAATAGTTTGTTTGTCTACAAAACCTATGGTAGATAGGTTAGAAGCGGAGTTGAAGGGTAACTTCACGGTTATAAGGCTCGATGTCGGTTCTAAGTTGGGGACATATGCCAGAGAGAAATATGGTGGAGGCTTTGTGCCATTATTTTTGGTTATCAATAGTAATGGGGAAGAAGTTTTCAGGCATAGCGGATCAGTGCCAAAACCCGAAAAGATACTATCGTTAAGACTTTAGATAGGCTGTGCTGAAGTATATGTCTTGATAGATCAGGTACACATAATCGATTAAATGTAGTTCCGCAGTTTTTATAACTGCAGAATCAGATTATGAAGAATCCTTTGTTCATCCGAATCGAATCTTGCCAGGAGCCATTCTATTATCCACTGAGGGTTAGGTGAAGTTTGGTCAATAAGCAAATGTTTTATAATTTCTAGTTGTTTGTCCCTAGGTATATTTGGAGTAATTTGTGTGGCAATGAATGACTCCTCGTTTTCAAAGTGATCTGATTCTAGAAACCTAAGAGCGACTACGCGCTCGTATATCTCACGCATTTTACGGTTTACTGTTTTTGGTTGTCCGATAGTTTCATTCAGCACGTTTAGGATAGCTTCTGTAGCTTCAGTTATATCGTCATGTTCATTATGATTGGCGGCCATAATGGTTTCCTTTACGTAGTTTGTATGGGTAATGGAGTCTTTTTCCGCCATAAAATCTTTTAGATCGATAGCATTGCGCGTGATTTCTATGTGCTCATCTTCATTTGTTCTGGCGCCTTTTGAATCAGATATTTGCGAACTCATGTATAAATCTTCGACGTTAATATGATAGGTCAAGATCCGATCCGAGATCTCAAATTCTTTTTGGAATGGCGTCAAATCCCCATGAGTGAAGTTCGAGATCAATAAACGTTCGTTTCTATTTGATTGTGCTATGAAAGCCTTATGGAGGAGGCCCATAATGTCCAAGGGATGATCGAGCATTAGTTTTTCATTATTCAAAACAGGATCCTCACATTAATCTATGTTGTGGAGTCTAAGTGGTTTCCTAGGTTTGAGACCAAGTTCTTATTAGGAGAATCCAAATTTTTAATAACCCATTTAATCATCCACTTACAGTCGTCTGATTCTTGGTCGATTAAAATGTGCTCCAAAAAATGTAGTTGTTGGGTTGAAGTTGAATGTTTGGATATAAGGGGTATTAACGATTGCTCTTGTGTTTCCAGATAATCGTCTTGGGCTATTTTCAGGCGCAATATTCCCAGGATAAGGTGTTGGATTGTTCGAGTTATCAGGCTCGTTTTACCTATTTCAACATGTATTGTAGATAAGATATCGTCTATCCTTCTTAGTTGTTTGTCGTTATGAAATTTGCTAAGTCCAGTAAACCACATCAGCAGGGTTTTGTTGGTATTGACACCGTCATATTTCGCCTCATACAACATCTGTTCTAAGTGTTGTTCTAGGTATTTTTCGGATGCTTCTAAATAGAATACCAAGGCCGCTATCCAGGAGGTAAATGCTAAATTAAATCCTTTTAAACTATCACCGTTTGTTAATCGATATGCCTGGTTAGTCACGTCGGTAGCGGTCGTTCGTAAAGCTTCGTGTACAAAGAATATGTGATCCAAATCCGTGATGTTTTCTGAAGAGCTTGTTTTCATAACCGGTCCTTCTTAGGTAAAAGATATACCGAGTCCTGACATTATAATTTATATGGGCACTCTTGTGTGGTAGCCTTGAGATCATAATTCTCAGTCTCGAAAGGATAATGATTGGTTTCGTGTATAATTTCCCAATCCGTATTCATCATTCTTTAGGCGGAAAATGACAGAGTACTCCAAATTCCCTAGGAGGTTTTGGCTTTTTTAGTGATCTATAAGAGATGTTTTACGGCTATATCTCTGATTTTTGCTACATGAGGTAAATATGTCAGGTAAACAAAGGTTCGTGGGTCACTGGAAGGATACTAATTCGACGACCGGTGCCCCGGGGGTTCAAATTTTCGACTTAGTTGCTTCCAACAAACCTTCAGTCGATAGTGTACGTGCTTCGTTGGTGACGATAGAACAGGGATCCATATTTGAGCCAACCAAGTTTTCTGGTGAGGCATTCTATTACTTTCTGTCGGGTAATGGGATTTTTCTTTGGCATCATGACAACACTGATCTGTCATATTTAATTGATAATGATACGTATGCATGGTTGCCTGGGGCACATCGACACTCCTTTGAGAACACAGGAGAGGGTCCTATGCGATGTTTTGTTGTTAGTTGTAGGACGAGCTATTCATATAAAATGCGCGATGGAAGCGTAAAGAAACTAGATTTGTTAAAACCTACGGGAAGGAAACTTGCTGATTCTTTTTATGGATTTGAAATACAGGGCTCACGAAGATTATTAGGGGGAGGATATCAGCTGTTTTCCCCTGGTAAGTCGCAAAATGATCATTCTCACGATGAAGAAATAGTATATTTGGTGAGAGGTGAAGGAAAACTGGAAGTTGGACCCACTGAATTTAAATTGACGGCTGGGACAGCTGCATTGACTCCTAAGGGTGTGGGGCATAGGTTAATAAATACGGGGCATGACATGTTTGGCTACATAGTGCTTGAGTTTGGACAGGAGTGTAACCCATGATAGATTTACTCATTAAAGGTGGTCTGATTATTGATGGAACAGGTAGCCCTGGATTCCACGCTGCCGTTGGAATAGAGGGAGACACAATATCAATACTTCGGGGCGACGTGTCGGATATAGAAACGGAACAAGTGATTGATGCAACGGGGAAGATAGTCTGTCCAGGGTTTATCGATGTTCATGCTCATTCTGCACTCATGATTCTTCACGATCCACAGCATCTACCGAAAGTACATCAGGGTGTTACAACCGAACTTATAGGTGTAGATGGTAACTCATATGCGCCATTCACGACTCAACAAGACTTAAAAGACTTCATAGTGTTGAATGCTGGTCTAGACGGAGCTCCTCCAATAACTCCATCATGGTCAACTGTATCTGAATACTTAGACGAATATGACAAGAAGGTATCAGTAAATATTGCGTATGTAGTGGGGAATTCTCCGATACGGATTAGTGCTATGGGCTGGGGTAACAGAAAACCTACAACATCGGAATCTGACAGAATGAGAGGACTTCTCAGAGAATCTATGGAGGAGGGAGCCGTAGGTATATCTACAGGCTTAGACTATCCACCAGGTAGTTATGCAGACACCGATGAACTAGTGGATTTATCCAAAGAAGCAGCTAGACTCGGAGGAATTTATCATACCCATGTTCGTTATGCTCTGGGAGATCGGTTCCTTGATCCATACCGAGAGGCTATAGACATAGGTAGACGTAGTGGGATACCAGTGCACCTTACCCATATGCTTCCAAAAGCCGCGTTTCCTGGTAGTAGTATGCGTCTAATTGAATTGGTAGATCAGGCTAATTTGGATAATTTGGACGTTACATTCGATTGTTTTCCATACACCCATGGTGGAACCAGGCTTTTATTTTTTCTACCTCAATGGACACATGATGGAGGTCTAGCAACAATCTACGAGGTTCTACAGTCTAAAGAGAGCAGGGTCCGACTACATAAAGAGATTAGTCTTGGTTACAGGGAGAGTTGGGCCGACGTATGGTTAACGTATTTTAAGTATGATAGGAATAAAAAATATGAAGGTTGGTCGATAGAAAAACTTGCAGAGATGACTGATAAAACCGTTGTTAATGCTGTTTGTGATCTGCTACTTGATGATGATCTGCAACCCTGTTTTCACTCATCCGGGCCAGATCCTATGGTGCTTCCTACGTTTTTTTCACATCCTAACCTGATGGTTGGGAGTGACGGTATCCTGGTAGGTGACTATCCTCCCGCCTCATCCCATGGAACATTCCCCTTAGTTATATCTAAATACTGTCGTGATGATGAAAGAATGTCGTTGCCAGATGTTATTCGTAAAATGACATCATACCCTGCCCACCGTTTAGGCTTGACGGGTCGTGGTTTGTTACGAGATGGAATGAAGGCTGACGTTGTAATTTTTGATTTCGAGAATATTAATGCTCACGCTACTAGGCTCAATCCCAGAAGGTTTTCCAGTGGAATAGAATATGTGATAGTAAATGGTGAGATTGTAGTCGATCATGGTAAGCATACAGGGTTTTTGCCAGGGCGTGCGTTAAAGCGTGGCTTTTGTTGATTCTGGTTTTCTTTGTGTGCAGAATGTTTGCTTTACCGCGGAACCAAGAGTTTTAGGCTGGGGATGAAATGAATGATCCTATTTTAATCTGGGGTGGTGGAGCTATTGGTGGAACCTTGGCAGCCTATTGGGCTAAGTCAGGAGAAGACGTGGTTCTCGTGGACGTAGTTGCCGAACACGTAAAGGCTTGTAACACTTCAGGGCTTGTAATTGAAGGACCGGTAGATGAATTTAAGATTAACCTAAAGGCATCACTTCCGAAGGACTTAGTAGGTACCTTTTCCAGAATCGTCCTTGCTGTCAAAGCTCATCACACTCGGCAGGCTACTAGTATGTTATTGCCTCATTTAGATAAAAACGGATATGTCCTTTCCGCTCAAAATGGACTAAATGAGATGGTTATATCTGAAATGGTAGGCCGACACAGGACAATGGGTGCTTTCCTAAATTTTGGAGCAGACTGGCTTGGGCCGGGGAGAATACTATTTGGAAATCGTGGAGCTGTTGTGTTGGGAGAGTTAGACGGAGCGATTTATCCTAGAACGAATGCCATGTTTGATTTGATGCAAGGATTCGATTCGGATGCGGTGTTGACTGATAATATCTGGGGTTATCTGTGGGGTAAATTAGCTTATGGGGCCATGTTGTTCGCGACTGCCTTGAATAATAGATCAATGGCTGATAATTTTGCAAAATCTGAATTTACACCAATATGGATTGGGCTTGCCAGAGAAGTTATCGCACTTGCCCGTAAACGTTGTATAACTCCCGTCGGATTTAATGGATTCGATCCTTCAGCGTTTTTGCCAGGTAGTGATAATTTTGAAGCCGATAGATGTATTTCTGGATTGGTTACGTTTAATATGAAGTCTGCGAAAACGCATTCTGGAATATGGCGTGACTTAGCCGTCAGACGGCGAAAAACTGAGGTTGACGAACAAATTGGGATTCTCATAGATTTGGCTACTGAATCCGGTGTTGAAGTTCCTTTGATCAAGTGTTTGGTTGACCTGGTACACGATGTAGAAAAAGGAGAAAGACCTCTATCAGACGAGACGTTGGCGCCCTTGCTGGATCTAATCAACTTGAGATCTGTATAACGCGAAAATCAGGAAGCCGTTGCAACTGAAGTACCTTTCTATGGCTGTGATAGGAAAGAAAATTGTATTCAATGCCTATTGACGGGTCGTGTAATGATATAATGCACTCACATTTTTCAGTAACATAATTTCCTAAGGATGTGAATGTTGATAAAGAAAATGTGGAGTAATGGAGTAGTTAAAGGCCTTTTGATCGGGGGAGGTATAGTATTGGCAGTTGAATATCTTCTTTGGTTGACAGGATAGTAATGTTTCTTGCCTTGTTTAGTGATAGTCATCGAGAAAATGTAGCCGAGTACAAAGGGTATTACAGATAGTGAAGTATCGGACCCCATTTGGAAGAACAAATAATCCTCTTATTAATTTTGTGTCTTGGGTGCTTTTTATAATAGTACTAGCTGTATTGGTTAATATTTTGATACAGGTGTTTATTCCAAGGTGATTTGGATTATAGGATATTTCGAAATTCCCGTGGCCAAAATACCTAGTCTACAGACCACGAAATAATCTGGTCTCTGTTACTTAAGGCCTGAGTATGCTACTTCTTATAGCTCGTGTAGCTCGTGTGTGATAAAAGATCTCTTGAGGGAATTTAATTGATATGGACCAATCCATAGGAATCTCTAGTGGAAATCCTCAACTAGACCAATATTTAGAACTTCTCCCGATTGGATTAGTAAAACATTTAGTTAGGTCTTATAACAAGGCGATTGAACTTGCCACATTACATGACGTAGATACTAAGAAAGCGGGATTAGCAGCACTATGTCACGATATTGCAAGAAATATCAAAGGAGATGAATTACAGCGCTTGGCAACGACATATGGATTGCAGATTCACCCTCTTGAGAATATTCACACGATTTTATTACACGGACCAGTAGGGGCAGAGATGCTATCGGATTGCTTTGGTATAAACGACGTAGAGGTATTGGAAGCGGTTCGATGGCATACAACTTTCAATCACGGACTGAGTCCAATTGCTAAAGTGACATATTTAGCTGACAAGCTTGATATCAACAAGGCGCATAGATTTAGCGATATGGCAGGTAAGAACTTATTGGCCAGAAACCATATGGACCGAGCGATATTGGCGTTTCTGGAGGAAGAAATATCATCTATTTTGTCCATTGGGAAAGAAGTTCACCCAGCGGCGATTCAAGGCAGAGATGCACTTCGGGATCTAATTTACTGATCGGTATACCAAACATGAGGCAGTAATTTCGACGAAATCCGGATTAGGTATTGTCATCACTTTTAAAGTCGCTTATTCTATGCCCAGTTGGATTTATATATATCAGAATATATATAAGAATATATATTTAAATCCATACATATACTGTGATTATCGGAGGTAATCATGAAATTATCCACAGGATTTGTTTTGTTACTGTCCATGTTGGTACTCGCCTTGTTAGTAGCATGTGGCAGCGGGAGCCAGACGGTGCAGATTGGACTTTTGAGCCCGCAGACGGGTCCGATAGCACAGTACGCACCTGGATTTGAAGACGCTGGCAACGTAGCGATATCAGAACTCAATGCAGCCCATGAGGGAGACTTTGTGTTCGAACTAATCGTTAACGATTCTGGTTGCGACGGTACGCAAGCAGCGACAGCTGCCCAAACGCTTATTGATAGTGGTGTGTCAGTAATAGTAGGCGCTGCCTGTTCTGGTGCAACGTTGGGTGCGATAGCCGTCGCTGCTCCAGCTGGAGTTCCTATGGTGTCATATGCTAGTACCTCGCCTGCAGTTACAACTGCGGATGATAACGGACACCTTTTCCGGGTTGTTCCGAGTGATGCTCAGCAAGCTGTAGCTCTTACAACGGTAGCTGCTGCTGCTGGTGTAAGTAAGCCAGCGGTGCTGTACATGACAAATGATTATGGTGCAGGGCTTGGGGACAACTTTGTCGCCAATTGGTCTGGGTCCGCTTGCACCCAAGTTGGATATGATCCAGCTGAGGGTTCTTACGATGCCTCGGCATTGGCTCAATCGGTAATCGATGGTGGTTGTGACTCTGTTTTGTTGATGTCCTATGCAACAGATGGAGCGGCGATCATGGAGGCTCTATCAGCCCAGGGATTCACAGGGCAGATCATCGGAGCTGACGGTGTTGCCGACGCCGCTTTTACAGAATCATTCACTGATGCATCAGCAGTTGATGGATTGATTGCTACTAGACCGCGCCCTGGTGAAGCGTCGAGTGCTAAGGAAACATTCGAGAGTGCCTATGCAGCGGCTGGTGGCGCTGATGGAGCTATATACACTGGTGAGACTTACGATGCGATAAAGATCGCGGCTGCAGCTATAATATCCGATCCCGACGGGGAGGATATATTGGGTGCTTTGAAATCAACTGGTGTTAACTACGTCGGAGCTAGTGGTACGCATACTTTTGATGCGGCCGGTGATGTTTTAGGTACAGGATACGAGATTTGTCAGTTTGACGGTACAGCATTCTCTTGTCCTAGAACTTGGACTGCTGATGGTGGACTAACTAATTAAGTAGCGACCTAGTAAAACCAAAATTTCGCTCAGGATATTGGCCTGCAGTCGGGCGTTGTACCGCTGCAGGCCAATTCATGTAGCCCACAAGGTGGATACTTGTGCTTGAACAGACGACTTTGCCTTTGAAAGAAATATGGCAACGTTGGAGGCTCAGCCCCTCATGGTTGCGACAACTAGTGCTGGGGGTATTTCTTTTAGTCGACTCATACCTGGGATTGATCTACGGAGCAGGTATTGTAGCCTGGACAGGTTTGATATCGGGCGATCTAAAATGGTTAACGTTATCGATTGAAATGATGATGGGTGCCTTGATGCTGGTGCGTATTCTCATTAACCAGGTAAAGCCAGAATGGAGAGTTGTAATTGTCGTATCAGCCCCGATTCTAGTTGCGTTAATAGGGTTTGGTATTCTTGAACTGGTTCTGACAGGATTGGGCAGAACAGCTACGATGAATTTCAACGTCGCTTCAATTGGCTCCAGTGGGCTATATTGGGCAGCTGTTTATCTAAGCATAGCAATAGGTTTGACTCTCACATATAAGGTTCAACACTTTGCGAACTTTGCTCAGGCAGAAATGATGCTTGTTGGGGCTTATGTGGCGCTCACCTTAATGTGGTCGGATAGGTTTTTCCCTCTTGCGGACGCTCCCAGTGATGGAGTCCTTAATTGGGAATTACTGATTTGGGCAGTAGTAAGCGCCTTTGTCATAACTGGAATTCTTGGTCTAATTATCGACAGGTTGGTTTATCGACGATTTCGGGATAAATTGAGCACACCGCAAGTTATGATGATAGCATCATTGGGAGTATCCATGGTGCTCCGCGCCATCTTATACATGCGGTTTAGTGCAAGCACATTCCGGTTCATTCCCGATCGCGATTGGCGTTTGACCACATCTACCGTTGATGTGCCTACACAAACTCTACAACTTAATCTTGGAGATCGTATTAAAGCCCCATTGATGGACTTGGCTGTGAATGTCAACCCATATGGCTTTAATTATTCTAAGATAGCTCTCGTTGTAGGTATTTTCTCTGCAGTCGTATTATTGTTGTTTATCCTACATCGGACGCGCCTCGGTAGTCAGATGCGGGCAGTGGCGGATAATCCTGGGCTTGCTGCATCGAGTGGAATTTATGTAGAACGTGTCCACGGAAGTACTGCATTCCTCTCATCTGGTATTGCAGGTTTTGGTGGTGCATTGCTGGCGGTGATTCTTCCAATCAATCCTGAACTAGGGCTTTCGTTATTGCTACCTGCGTTTGCCGTTATCGTTTTGGGGTCGATAGGTTCGATACCTGGTGTAATAATTGGGGCTTTAATAGTAGGACTCTTACGAGCTGTGTCTGAGCCTGTATTAATTGGTGCTGGTAATGCTCTAGATCGACCTACAGCCAGTGGTTTCGCTGAGGTAATGCCGTTCATATTTTTGGTGGGGTTACTACTCTTGGCACCGCGTGGGATAGGCCACGCGGTTCAGAATTGGAACATTGATCGGATCAGAAAGAAGCGTGTTCATAAGCTAAACAACAATCTTTCACCCAAAAGGAAAATACTTGTTTCATTTAGGTTTCTGTTATCCATTATGGAGCTATTTACAGCATATATAAGTCGAATCAATGCAATTAAGGATAGGGCGATAGAGTTGATACAAGATACGATTAAAACTGGCTTGAGATTACCACTCAGACAAGCAAATCGCGTCTTATCAACCGTAAGATGGGCTGGTTCTACAATCTCTGGTTTCGTCACAGGCTTTAATATACGATTAAGTAATCCGATACGGATCGACCGGGATACAGATCGGGGATCTTGGATAATGTTTGCGATCCTTTTTCTGCTATTGATAGGAATTGTCTGGCTTTTACCTAGTGTCAGTAATCTTACAAAAACTCTCCAGGTTGCTAGAATCGCTACACTTGTGGGAATTTTTGGTTTAGCTTGCTTCTCACTTAACATGCATACTGGCATAACTGGTATGACCAATTTTGGTGTTATATTTTTTGTCGGAATTGGTGCAGTAGTTGTGGGATTGCTTTCCGCGCCAGTTGAGACGAATGGCTATGGTTGGTCCCCGTGGCTTGCAACAATTGTCGCTGTTCTTATAGCTGCCGCTGCAGGCTGGTTACTTGCTTACCCAACGGCAAGACTACGTATGGATTACTTTGCTATCGTAACCATTTCGCTTGGTGAGATGCTTAGGATTTCTCTTCAAGCTGAACCATTGCTTCGCGCTGGTACTGTTACATCAGCCATTGGTATATCCCAATATTCAAGGCCATTAGAAAATTGGTGGGAGAACGGACCATCTGAAATAGTGGGTAATTTATTAGGGCTACATGTTGCAGCGCCATATGTTGTTCTTCTAGCTGTTATGGCAGTTGTTTCTCTAATTGCGATATGGGTACTGCTTAATACGATTCTTGCGTCTCCCTGGGGGAGGATTTTGCGTTCTATTCGGGAAGGAGAGATAGTTAGTCAGCATCATGGTCATAATATTCTGACTCACAAGGCTGCGAGCCTTGCCCTAGGTGCTGCGATAGCTGCTCTTGCAGGGGCCCTATGGGCCTGGCTAAACACTAACATTTGGCCTGATTTTATGAATCCAGTACGCTCTACTTTTCTGATTTGGGCTGCTTTTATAGTCGGTGGAAGAGGCAACAATCGAGGGATGATTATCGGGGCATTTTTGATTGTTATTGTCGAATTCGTTTTCAACGTTATGGTAGTTTCAAGGGGAGGTGCTAGCCTACCATTACATAGTATGACCTCCTATATGGACACGGTGTTTTCCTGGTTTATTGTAAATGTCGGAGGGCTCGTTTGGTCTGCAAGATCCATAATAGAGATCTTCCCTAGGGAAGCCGTTTTGTTATCCTTACCACATCTTAAGCTGGCCCTAATTGGACTGGTGATTGTTGGTGCACTGCTTACGTCTTCTAAGGGTTTGCTTCCAGAGGTCCCAAGCAGACCAAAGCGCCCTCTTGTCGATTCCACTAGGCAGGAGAAACAAGAGGATATAAAATGAAAATGATGTCACCCGCACTTAAGGTATCAGAGTTAACCAAGGATTTTGGTGGTCTGAGGGCCGTAGATCAGATTTCCTTTCATGTCGAACAAGGTGAGCTTGTTGGGCTCATAGGTCCCAATGGGTGCGGAAAAACGACAACATTTAATTGTATTTCCGGATTATTGGAAATGAGTTCAGGTAGGGTGGATGTGTTGGGTCAGGATGCTACAGGAATGCGGCCGGACCAAATACAGAATCTAGGCTTAACAAGAACATTTCAACACACTTGGTTATGGAGAGATATGACAGTGATTGAGAATCTTCTCGTTCCCCCTCGGCATCAGTTTGCTCCCAGCATGTTATTAGCATTACTCAGGCCAGGTTCTCGGAATGCGGAAAGACAAAGAGTCATAGATGCTTACGCAACTTTGGATTTGCTCGAGATATCACATATGGCCCATAGCTTAGCTAGTGAGTTATCAGGAGGCCAGAGTAAGTTGGTTGATATTGGACGTGCTCTTATGAGTTCTCCACATTTTTTGCTGCTTGACGAACCAGTTGCAGGAGTTGCTGGGCCACTGGCAGAGAGGATATTTCAAAATCTTCGTGGCCTAACTTCAGAAAAGAATATTGGAATGTTAGTCATCGAGCACAATATGGATTTCATTCTTCGTCGTGATATTGACAGGATCATAGTAATGGATAGAGGCCAGATATTGATGGAAGGAACTCCGGATGAAATCAGGGGGAGTAGAGAGGTTATTGAAGCATATCTGGGTGATACGGAAACGAAAGAATGACCACAGTCCTTGAAGTTACAGGACTTGAAGGAGGATATGGGTCTGTCCAGATCCTTAACGGTATAGACTTGTATGTCAAACAGGGTGAGTTTGTAACGATCATCGGTCCAAATGGATGTGGGAAGTCCACATTCTTGAAAGTTATTTTTGGCCTAGCCACACACCAAACGGGCTCGGTTTTACATAATAGTACCAATGTGTCTGGATGGCGTACTGACAGGTTGGTCGATAGAGGCATAGGATATGTGCCTCAGATAGATAACGTGTTCCCGTCTTTGTCAGTACGAGAGAATCTTCAGATGGGTGGGATCCGTGTGTCAAAGAGAAAATTAATGATAGGAATGGAGCGAGCTTGCGAGATGTTTCCTGACTTGGGGCCACGGATGAACGACCTTGCTGTCTCTCTTTCTGGTGGTGAGAGGCAAATGCTTGCAATATCTAGGGCACTGATTTCAAGTCCTACATTTCTCTTGTTAGATGAACCTACAGCAGCGCTTTCACCAAAGTATCAAAAACAGATTCTGGCCAATATTGATGCACTCCGTGGTGAAGGAATCTCGGTGCTTTTGGTAGAGCAGAATGCCAGATTATCGCTTGCTAGATCGGACCGTGGTTACATATTTTCTGGTGGAAAAGTAGTTCATTCGGGCAATGCTAAGGGTATACTGAATGATCCCAATATCGGAGACTATTTTTTGGGTGTCAGTTCATGAGGTTATTGCCGTGTTGCCAATGACACCCGTGGATTTTAGAAATTATATTTTGGAACGGTCTAACTTTTTTAATTCAAAAGTGCTGGTAGCCGTCGGGAGAGCATAGAATATGATTAGGGTTTTATCGAAGGGTATTGTATCTAATAATCTAGGGATTATTTCTGCTGTAAAATTGTCTATTTTAGTTGGTATAACTGTTCTGGTTTTCGGTAGTTGTGGAGTTGTTGGGCAAGTAAAGTTTGAGAATGCTGCTGAGGCTGTCAACGCTCTTGATAAGCATAAAATTATTGGTTGCGGAGATATGGACTATTTATCAGCTGGCGCAACCTCCGGACTTTCGTGCAAGATTGAAGGTAGGTCTAAAGGATTCGAAATATATACCTATGAACATGATGCGTATGATGCTTGTAATCGGTTAGATTGGTGTAGCCGCTATCTGGAAGAATCGGAAGGTAAATGTTGCAGGTTTGCCGGAAATGTACAGATCATTACATACTATTATACCGATGCTGGGATGAAGTTAGGAGATTCCCTTCTTGAGGATCTGGTGGATTAGAATTTTACGTACTATAGATTTTCTTGAATGTAATGACCCCACTATAAATTCTTAACTTGTGACCTGATATGGCCACACAATTAAAGAAAATGGTTATGGTATAGTTGTAAAAAATGGGGGGGGTGAAATCAGCGTGGTTAATACAAGGCAGGCGCCGGATAAATTTCACGTTGGACCGCTGACATTCAGCGTTAAACACGAATCATGGGATGGTAACATTCAAGACCATGCGGACCAGGGGGTTTGCATATTGGTGTCTGCCAAAATAGCAGGGAACGATACAGTTCTTATTAGATTCAATTGTTTTGATTTTGAGAAAAGCTACATCTATGGACCGGAAAATGAAGAGTTTAAGACAAGTCAACTATATAGGATGGACCCTGTAGTTGATGGTAATCCAATCAATTGGACAATTGCCACTCTCAGGGCAATGTTGCCAGATATGTTGGTCAGGGCAGGCTATCCGAGTATTGCTGCTCAAGTGGATCTAAGTAAGGTATCCAAAATACTGCCTGAATTGTCGACAGCGGCAAGGGACCTTGCTATAACTGCTCGTAACACAGTGAAGCACGGTAGGGGAACGGACATTTTTGAGGCCGGTAACATCAGGTTTGGACTAGAGATGCGTAAACAACAAGATGGAAATGGTGGCCTCGCAATTCACGTGTTGACCGATTTAATTGGCACCCCAGGTAAGTCCTATACCGAGGAGGTCGAAATATTGGCATTTGATTGCTTTAAAGATGGTCCTCATTATCATTATGGTCCGAGAAATAAGAATCACCAAATTTATTGGGATACTGCATTAATACATGACCCTTTGGATTGGGTGTTGGGTCAATTCTCAAAT
>CAYTPK010000005.1:0-53842 GCA_964439905.1 uncultured Dehalococcoidia bacterium | reverse complement strand
TTCAGTTCCACTTCAGGGTTAATCGGTAACACCGGACAGGCTAACTACGGTGCGGCAAAAGACGGTGTAGCAGGATTGACCCGTGTAGTAGCCAGAGATCTGGGTCGCTATGGGGTCACTTGCAATTCCATAGCACCTAGTGCAAACACCAGAATGATCGCGGCCATACCGGAAAGCGCACAACAGGCCAAAGCCGGCGCTGGCATCGCAAGTACCGGAGGAGGGGATCTACGTGGAGATGCTGACGATATAGCACCATTCGCCACATGGCTAGCATCAGACCAAGCACATAACGTTAATGGCCATGTATTTTACGTTACAGCAGGGCTGGTTAGCCAACTAAACAATCCCGAACCGGTACGAACTATCCGAAAAGAAGGACGTTGGTCATTAGAGGAATTAATAAAGGTATTCCCTATAACTCTTGGGGTGGACCTATACAATCCTGCCCCAACCGCAAGCTAATTCCTATGTTAGAGTAAATCTTCGTCACCTAATGGTTGATGAATAATTAGGCCAAGGAAAATCGTGCATTAACTTATTTTTTCGTCACGTAGCTCTTCCCAGCGATTTCTAGTCATATCCATCAAATAAAAATCAAACCCAGAACGGCGTACTGTTTTTACGACTTTCATGCCAACTTTCTCGAAACAAGACCGAGCTCGTTCGTTCCAATCCAAAGTGTGTAAATAAAGCCTTCTAAGAGAACTATTGGAAAAAATGTGATCGATAAGAGTCACCATCGCATCAAATCCGTAACCTTGACCCCAATAATCCCTATTTCCAATCATTATCCCCATCTCAGCCTCTTTATTGACGGTATCTATATCGTAATACATGCAATTTCCAATGTATAAGCCTTCAAGCGTATCAATCGACATACGTTTAGACCATGGCGTAGGATAGTTGAATTGATTATTAAACACTCGGCGAAACTCATCAAATTTCATCGTGATCGGTGGTGCGGCATCTAATTCGGATAGCTCTGTA
Organism: uncultured Dehalococcoidia bacterium; assembly: GCA_964439905.1. GTDB lineage: Bacteria > Chloroflexota > Dehalococcoidia > Lucifugimonadales. Next base: position 52,852 of record CAYTPK010000005.1, on the reverse strand, counting down.
TCAGATCGCCATTCATATTCATTCCAGGCATCCTCGATACGTTTATCTCTAATAACTACCTTAACACCTCTAATTTCCATGCTGCACTTTTGTATATTGTTCCTGTATAAAATGCAGAGCTTTAACTAAAATCTCTGTTTCATTCCCGAAAGTTAATTTCCCGACAGCTTCTTCCGCAGAGAACCAAACGACATCATCAAATTCGACATCGTGGTTAGCGGTAGAACCGCCTAATGCATTCATCAAAAAAAAATGAACAGTCTTATGGTATCGAACACGGTCTATAGGGCTGACGAACCAATAGTTCACACTCCCTAAAGGACTTTCTATTCCTACATCCAGGCCAGTTTCCTCTTTCGCCTCTCTTAGAGCGGTTTCAGTGATCGTCTCGCCGGGATCTGGGGTACCTTTGGGAAGGCTCCATATAAGTGGCTCTCTCCTACCGCAAAGGACTATCTCGGTGCCCATAAGCCCGTCACGTCGATAAACTACGCCTCCTGCTGAGACTAGTCTTTTTGACGGGATATTGGGATCTTTTTGGATCATAAAACCTCATCCCCAATCAACTTGATATGGTAATTTTAAGAAGCCCTATAACTTCCCGTCAAGGTCGACTATTATGAATATTAGCATCTCAGAACCATATTAATTATTATACTGCCATATAAAAAATGGAGCCGTGATATGTTCGTTGGAAGCAATGACCAAGAATCCACTCTTTTTGGAGCAGCTAATGAACTCAACGTTCCATTTGCCAAAACTAGTTACCCAAATTCATCTTTCGCATACTGTGGCGACAATAGGTTTCACTATTTAGAGTGGGGAAATCGGAAAGCCCAACCCATAGTTCTCCTACACGGACTCGGACAACAGTCTCATAGTTGGGATTTAGTGTCCCTATCTCTATCCGATCATTACAGAATTATCGCCCTAGACGCTAGAGGACATGGAGACACCGATTGGCCAAAAGATTCAGACTATTCCACGGAATCTCATGTGGGAGATTTGGTTTGCCTGGTTAATCATCTAAGACTGACGGATTTGATTATAGTTGGCCACTCTATGGGAGGGAAAACGGCATATATATACGCTTCTGAGCATCCTCTTACTACCAAAGGGCTAGTTATAGTCGACACGGGCCCAGAATCAGACAATGAGGGAATACGTAGAATTCGTAATTTCATGTCCCAACCTGATGAGTTTAATTCCTTTGAAGAATTTGCTACACATGTCCAGTCGTATACCGGGCGTCCTCTTCACATGGTTAGAGGCTCATTAAAGCATTCTGTGCGCCAGACCCCTCGTGGAACATGGACTTGGAAGTACGACAAACTGATAAGAAGCCCAAATTTTAATTCCAAGAATTGGTCAAGTCATCGTCTTTGGAAAACTCTTTTGAAAATCACATGTCCCACCCTAGTAATACGTGGAGAAAACAGTGATATTTTCACAAATGCTACTTATCAAAATATGATAAGTTACATGCCAATGGCAACCGGAAAACTGGTAAAGGACGCTGGCCATCTTGTACAGGGTGACAATCCGTCAGGTTTCTTAACCGCATTACGGTCATTTCTTAATGACCTATAACTAATCGTGCCACGTTTCCAATTTCTGGCGGAGAAGTTCCTCTATACGCTTGTATCGTTCGCCAAATCTCACAACCCCAGCCATATCACCGATCTTAGAAGCTTTTTGCAAATCCCTTTCAACTTTCTGAAGATAAACCTCCAATTCGGAGATTTCTTCGGCAAGATCAACGCTGTCGTTTTTGAATTTGCCGGCCGTTGCAGATTTTGGTTTCCGCCGGCCCTTAGGACTCTGTCGAATCTTTAAGTCTTTTATTCGCATAGTATTAGAAAATAGAATCTCTCGCTTTTCTATCCATTCATGGAATTTCCCATCAAACATAGTTGCCTTTTGATTTTCAATAATCAAAAGTTGCCTAGCAAGGAGAGAGACTAAATGTCTATCGTGGGAAATGAAAAGGAGAGTCCCTGAATATTCCTCCAATACACCCTCCAACGCTTCCCGGCTTTTCACGTCAAGATGCGACGTTGGCTCATCTAAAACTAAAAAGTTGGGTTCCTCAATTAATAGACGTGCTAAAGCTAAACGACTTTTTTCTCCACCACTACATTGCTCAACTGGCCGAAAGACTTGATCTCCGTGAAAAAGAAACCTGGCAAGAAATGCTCTAGCTTCCCCTTCTCTAACATTCTTAACCTCTAGGAAGGAATCCAAAACAGTCTTTTGGCCAGAAAGGAGATGTAGCCCTTGACCAAGATACCCGATTTTTACTTTATAACCATGAGATATTGTTCCGTATAAGGGTAAATTTAAGCCTAAAATAGTCCGCACAAAACTTGTCTTACCACTACCATTTGGGCCAAGTATTGCTGTCCTGGAACCTCGTTCCAGGGCCAAATCTGGTACCTCCAGTATCTTGTGGACATCATGCCCTTCTTTGTACCCAACACATAAGTCATTGGTCGCCATAACTTGATATCCGCTTCTGGTTACCCTGGATATTTTCATATTCAAGTCTGCAGCCTCTTTCGTAGGAGCCATAATGACATCCATCTTCTTCAGTTGGGTAGACCGACTCCTGGCTTCCTTAGAACGCTGTCCAGCGTGATACCTAGCTATAAAATCTCTTTTCTTTGCTATATCCTTTTGTTGTTTATGATATTGTTTAAGATGTCTTTCACGATATTCATTCTTCAACTGTCTATAGGCTGAATAGTTACCAGGGAAAGTTTTTATTTCACCATAGTCTATTTCCCATATTTGAGTGACGGTATTATCCAGAAAATATCTGTCATGCGAAGAGACGATGAACCCAACAGAGTTACGGTTAAGGAATCTCTCCAACCATGCAAGTCCTTTCAAATCTAGATAATTGGTTGGCTCGTCCAACACTAACAAATCTGGGTTTAACAACAGGGCTTTGCACAACGCAGCTTTGGTTCTCTCTCCCCCACTAACCGAATCGGACCTCTTATCCAATATTTGATTATTCAATCCCAATGCAAAAGCAGTACGTTCTAAAGCAGCTCGATAATCGATTCCTCCTCCACGTTGGTATTGACGAAGCATAGAAAGGTATCTAATCTCGGCTTTATTCGGCTTAGAATCCATGGAAGAGGCTCCTAATTGGTTTTTCTCCTCTAGCTGAGATTCTAATGCTAGTAAGTCGTCAAACGCTGTCATTATTTCTGCTCGCAGAGGCAGTGTAGTGGCCTCAGGGGGAACCTGAGGGACATATCCAACCCTGAGGCCCCTTTCCTTATAAACGTCCCCGGTGGTAGAATCCAAGAGACCTGCTAATATCATAATTAACGAGGTTTTACCACTCCCATTAGAACCAACTAATCCAATCTTGGCCCTATGTGCAATCCCCAAATTTACCCTACCAAAAATCTGTTTCTCTCCGTAGAACAAACTTAGATTAGAAATCGATAACATAGACCTTACAATCCTTTGGGGTTGTTGAAATCTGACATGGCCTTTCTTATTCCCACTAAAGAGTTCACAACGAACGATATATCATGTTCATTATTGTAAAAATATGGTGAAATCCGAACTCCTCCTGGCCTGGAATCAACAATAATCCGCTTCTCTTTAAGTTGTTCTACGACTCTACTCGGACTTGGGGTTTCCACCATCGTGATACTTGCGTGTCGATCTAAATCCAACGGTATCCTCAAATCAAAATTGTTGTAATATAATTTTTCAATTAACTGCTTTGTAAGATTTTGCGTCCTTTGTCGAATATCTTCGACTCCTATCTCATTAATTAACGAGATACCAGCCTTGCCTGCGTAAACTGAAGCTACCGACGGAGTGCCCGCCTCGAAACGCCTAGCGTCTTTCTTATATTCTTTAGTATCCACTCTAAAGGAAAATTGATGTTCTTGTGCAAACCATCCTGTAGCTGATGGACGCAAACTCGGGATTAGTTCCTTCCTAACGTACATATAGGATATGCCAGGACCACCAAGCAACCACTTAAGTCCTCCAGTCAATAAAATGTCTATGCCGGTATTTCTAATATCTAAAGGCACCTGACCAGTAGCTTGATAATCATCTACAAGCAACATAGTTCCGTTTTTTCTGCAAATTTGAGATAACTCCACAATATCTTGAATCCAACCAGTAGTGAAAAATACCCTGCTAGTAGCTAACAATGCCGTATCTTCATCGACTTCTTTGGCCAACCGTTCAACATCAACTGTCACGCCATCGTCTGACGGAACTATTACGGTTTTCACTCCTCGAGATTGTAACGCTGCAAAGTGATAGGCTACCGTCGGAAAGTCTAATGCCGTTGTAACCACCTTTTTGCGCTTGGAAAAATCTAGGGAGGAAGAAACTGCTGCCAAACCAGCGGAAATACTTGGAACTAAGGCTATCTCTCCACTCTCTGATCTTATGAGTCTGGCAAATTCCGTTCTCAAACTAACCATTTCATTCATCCAATCGGAATACCAAGCAGATGCCCCTAATTCCAGCCACAAATCCAGATAGCGCACAGTAGCCGACCTACATCTATTAGACAACAAACCTAAAGAACAAGTATTCATATAGGAAGTTTTCTCTAAGGAAGGAAATTCCTTACGTAACTCAGCCCAGTCACGATCTATCAATGGCAATCCCTTTAATCAGTTCAATATACTAAAAGTGGTGCCCCCAAGGGGATTCGAACCCCTGATCTTCAGCTTGAAAGGCTGATGTCCTGGGCCACTAGACGATGGGGGCAACTATCACTGCAATTATACCAAGCCCTAGGGATAAACTGCCAAGCTGTCCAGACCCATTACCTCGGGATAGCCTTGCATAAGGTTCATATTCTGTACCGCCTGTCCTGCAGCTCCTTTTACCAAATTGTCTATACAACTAATAACGATCAGTCGGTTTGCTCTCTCATCAACGGTAGTATACACAAGACAACGATTATTCCCCCAAGTTTCCTTGGTTTGCGGTGGATTTTGAACCACGTTGACAAAAGGTTCATTATGATAAAACTCTCTGTAGATTTCTTGGATGCCTTCCATAGCTAATTCGGTTGATTTAAACATTCCTTCTTTTATATTCGCATAGGACGTAACCATGATACCTCTAGTCATAGGAATTAAATGAGTTAGAAATGTGGGTATCAATCTCTCGGTAGAAAGGCTTAGCTCTTGGACAATCTCAGGGAAATGGCGATGACCATTTACTGAATAGGCATAGAGGTTTTCGTTCACCTCAGAAAATTGTGTGCCTAAATTAGCACTCCGTCCTGCACCCGAAACGCCAGACTTGGCGTCAATAATCAAATCAGGACCAATTATTCCTTCCTTTACAGCAGGATACAAGCCAAGGATGGCTGCTGTAGGATAGCAGCCAGGGTTCCCTATTAACTGGGCATTACCTATTTCTAATCGATGCAATTCCGTTAGTCCATATACAGACGATTTTAGATATTCCGGACAAGGATGCTTAGTTTTATACCAAAATTCATAATCATTGGGATTCTTTAATCTAAAATCCGCGCTAAGATCTATGACCTTTGTACCCTGTTCCAAAAGCGGTATTACCATTTCCGCACTTGCTTTATGGGGCAAACACAAAAAAACTAAATCCAGGGATCCAGAAAGTTCTTCTTGTATAAGCATATCCGACTCTGAAAGATGAGGAAAAACCTCGGAGAGCTGTTTGCGAGCCGCACTCCGGCCGGTGACAGAAACTAATTCAATTTGAGGATGACCATATAATAATCGCACCAGCTCTGAACCAGCATATCCGGTGACATTGGCGATCCCAACTCTGGTGGTCATTTCTCTCCTCTGCTTCAATAATAGGCTTTTAAGTATACGGGGGCCCAAGAGACAGGTAAAGAATATTCCAGCCTATGTCATAAATCTATCGTCTCGAAGGACAGTTATAAGCTAACTTGCATTCAGCACAATTTGGTACCCGGGCTTTACAAGTCTTCCTTCCATGCGTTATGAGAGCCGCATGAAAAGGATAAACCTGATCGGGTGATACCATGTTCTCCAATATTTCGTGAGCATCGTCAACGTTAACTTTGGGGCCAATTAGGCCAAGTCGTTTAGAAACTCTATAAACGTGTGTATCCACTGCCATCGCTGGCATCCCGAGAGAGAAACACAATATAACGCCTGCCGATTTTGGTCCAATCCCTGGTAAAGCCCGAAGCCATGCCTTTGCTTGATCAAGCGGCAATTTAGAAAGAAAATTTATATCGAGACTTCCACGTTTTTCCAAAATGAGATTAAGTATGGTTTTTATCCGAGGCGCCTTTATCCTAGACAACCCACCCGACGATATGGTTTCGGCTATTTCGGATACTTCTGCTCTAGCCACCTCTTCTAAACTTCCATAACGTCCAATTAACTTTTCGAATGCGTTTGTAGAGTTATGATCGGACGTGTGTTGCGAAAGAATAGTGTACACAACTTCTTCGATCGGATCGATCCTGCGGGCATGTTCAAACCCACCATATTCAGTGCCTAATATCTCAATTATATCAGTAGGGCTCAGGTTTGATCCGCGACATTCTAAGTCGGAGGTGCGCTTAATATTTGACGACACTGCTAAATTCTAACACTCTGTATTTTTCATAACAAACGTCGAAAAGACTTTCTGTGTGAAGAAATCCACCGTTTCCAATTATAGTATAAATTTATTGACTTTTAGTTTAACGACTGGATACTGTATAAACGCTCTCAGAAAATATTGGGGATGATAAGAATGATCCAAAACTTAGAAGACCAAATCTCGTCAGCTTTAAAAAACAACAAAGCCCAATATGTCGAGATAAGAATCGAATCTACCTCATCCACATCCTTACGATATCGTGGACGGAAATTAGATGAAATAAACAAAGCTTCACGATTAGGAGGCTGCGTTAGAGCATTAGCTGGGGGCGGATGGGGATTCGCAAGTTTCAATAACCTAGAAAACTTGAAAGAGAATGTAGAAACAGCTATTAGAAATGCTCAACTGGTCGGTGGCAACCGAATAACATTGATGGAGGTCGAACCGACGATAGCAAAGATACGACAGCAGGTGAAAAGAGATCCAACGAATATATCACTCGCAGATAAAACGCGTCTTTTAAACGAATACGTAGAGGAAATTTGGAGCGTCCCCGGAATATCAACCTCTTCCATCGGTTATGGAGATTCCAACCATCACAAGATATTTGCCAATTCTGAAGGCACATACATTGACCAGGAAAAACTTGATATTTCTATACGATTGAATCCTGGGGCTCGGGACGGATCCGAGGTTCAACAATCAGGAGTGAGTTTGGGCTCAGCAGGCGACTATTCCGAGGTGGAACACCTCCATGAAGACGCTCGAGCTGTAGCTCAAAGATCTATAGATCTACTGAAGGCTCCCCAAGTAAAGGGAGGTGAATATACAGTAGTTTTGGAACCAGTGCTTGCTGGGGTATTTATCCATGAAGCATTTGGGCATCTATCAGAAGCTGATCATGTTTACGAGGATCCCAGGATGAAGGAGATGATGTACATGGGTCGCAGATTTGGAGGTCCACATCTTAATGTTGTAGATGGGGCTGCAGTGCCAAATCTTCGAGGCAGTTACCAATTTGACGACGAGGGAACTCCATCGAGTAAAACATACTTGTTGAAGGAAGGCATTCTAGTAGGAAGACTTCATTCCAGAGAAACTGCTGCTAAGTTAAAGGAAAAAACAACAGGAAATGCCAGAGCCATAAGCCCTCAATTTCCTCCTATAGTCCGAATGACTAACACTTATATAGAAAATGGAATAGCCACTCCTGCAGAAATTATAGGTGATATCAAAAACGGTCTATACGTCAGTAATTGGTACGGAGGCATGACTAGCATGGAACAATTCACATTCTCTGCGGGCGAAGCTTTTCGGATACATAACGGCGAGATCAAAGAACTTTGTAGGCCGGTTATGCTAACTGGGAACTTGTTTACAACCCTTGAAAGCCTAGATGCGATTGCTAACGACCTAGATATGAACCAGGGTGGAGGTTGTGGAAAGGGTGGACAGATGCCACTTCCTGTATCGAACGGCAGTCCTCATATAAGAATTCAGAGGTGTCTCATTGGTGGAGCATAACAATACTATTTTAAAATTATTAGAACTGGCCAAAAAGAAAGGCGAAAGTGCAGAGGTATTCTATGTATCACGTTACAGAGAGCCGGTAGTTTTTGAAGCCAATCAACTCAAAACGCTGGAACTTCAGGAAACGTCGGGAGTAGCTTTGCGGTTAATAAAAGACGGTCGCATAGGATTCTCATCTACCAATGTAATCCAAGAGCCAAATGTTTTGGTCGAAAATGCGGTAGAAACAGCACCGTTTGGCCCTACCCCATCTTTTAAATTTCCGAATTTCAGGGTATTTAATCCAGTCCAAACAACTGATCCATCCACCAAGTCATTCCCCATAACCCGAATGATAGATTTAGGTAACGATCTGATAGAAAGGATCCACCAACTAAACGCAGAGGTTTTATGTGATGCCGAGATTTCTAAAAACGTCACGACCATCACTATAGCCAATACCAATGGAGGCTTTGCCACTTACACAACCAGTGTATTCGCTGTTTCAATTAACGGAACGCTCATAGATGGAACGGACATGTTCTTTGTCGGAGATTACGCATTAGATTGTAAACCAATTGAAAATACATCCGAATTAGTTTCATCCATATCTACTCAATTGGGAAATGGCAAAGCGATAGCTGACCCTGTAAATGGAGAGGTAGACGCTATCTTCACTCCTCGTGGAGTAGCTTCAGCAATAATACCTCCACTAATGTCGGGTTTTAATGGAAAATCCGTACTTCAAGGATCTTCTCCATTAGCAGACAAGTTGGGTGAGACAGTTTTCGACAAGCGACTTAACATCTGGGATCACCCAGATCTACATATGATCCCAGGCAGTCGGATGTGCGATGACGAAGGAGTATTCAGCAAACGCCTGCCACTTATAGAGAACGGTGTGGTCCGCAATTTCCTATATGACCTGCAGACTGCTGGGCAAGCTGGCAAAGAAAGCACTGGAAATGCTCACAGAAGTTTATCAAGCCTTCCATCACCAGGAATAAGCGTTTCTGTAATTTATCCCGGTGACACATCGTTTGAAGACATGGTGGCAAATACCAAGCATGGGATAATTATAGAAGGTTTACTGGGTGCTGGACAAAGTAACATACTAGGCGGAGATATCAATGCAAACGTTTTGCTAGGATATAGAATCAAGAACGGAAAGATCGCGGGTAGACTTAAAAACACGATTATTAACGGAAATGTTTACCAATCACTAAAAAATATTAAAGCTTTGGGAAATGACTCCAAATGGGTGGGTGGTTCCCTAAAAACACCCAGCATTTATTGTACTGGAGTTGTAGCAGCAACCAGAGGATAAAGAGGGTCATAAATGGCTCTTGAAAAAATCCTCAATAACATCTCTAGCGAAGAAACGTCGATAGATGACACTTGGTTAGCCGATCTCTCAGATACTGACTTAAGCAAAACAACGGCTTTTTCGATTGCTTGGGAATCCATTTCAGAGGATCGTCGAATATCAATTATAGAAAGACTTATAGAACTGACCAAGAATCGAATACATTTAAGCTATAATTATATTTTCAAATATTGTTTAAACGATGTCTTCCAAACTGTAAGACAGAGAGCGATAGAGGGTCTTTGGGAATGCGAAGATCGCAGTCTCATACCAATTTTCTGCTCCCTACTCAAATCAGATCCATCTTCGGACGTGCGAGGTGCTGCTGCAGAAGGATTATCCAAATTTGCAGACCTTGCTAACGCGGGTAAGATCCTTGCACGAGATTCGGATAAAGTTCTGAAGGGACTCCTTTCTAGTATTGGTAATTTAGAGGAAGATACAACAGTCCGAAGCAAAGCGTTGATATCAGCCTCTGTCATAAATCATGATTCAATCGAAGAAAACATTAATTGGGCTTATGAAAGCGAGCTTCTTGAATTGCAATCTAGTGCCGTATACTCCATGGGTAGAAATGGAGATCCAAACTGGCTCCCTCACTTAACCAAAGAATTAGAAAACCCCGTGGTCGAAATTAGACGAATGGCTGTCATTGCATGTGGTTCTATAGAAGAACCCGAGACCATCGCACATCTGCTACCGTTAATTGACGATGAAGATTTACAAGTACAACTTGGAACAATATATTCTATCGGGAAAATAGGCGGATCTACAGCTCGCAAAATACTGAAGAGAATTATACAAACTGGAGATCCTCTTCTTGAAGAAGCCGCTAGAACCAGCCTCCAAGAACTGGAAACTCTCGATGATCCATTTTTGTTTGAATAACAAGTATTTTCATTAAACCGCGAGTTGATATAAATCCATAGTTGAGCGATACTTTGGTAAGGGCATAAGGAGCCGATTTCTTCTGTCGCTAGAAACTATAGGTGGTTAAGTCGGAGATCTGAATGAGATTTTACAAAGCTGAATATATATGGATTGATGGTTCTCGCCCCACTCCAAAGCTTCGCTCCAAAACAAAGGTTATCCCTGAGGGACAAGACCCTCCAGAATGGGGGTTTGACGGTTCTAGCACCATGCAAGCAGAAGGAAGTAATTCAGACTGTGTTTTAAAACCAGTATTTAACGTTATAGATCCGATAAGAGGAGAACCTAACAGATTGGTACTCTGCCAAGTTTATCTACCAAATGGATCACCTCACTCCACAAACATGCGTGTGCTATGTGAGAAAACTGCAAAGAAGTTTGCAGAACACGAAACTATATTCGGCATTGAACAAGAATATACTTTCTTCAACGGTGCTCGTCCTCTAGGATGGCCCTCAAATGGATTCCCAGCACCCCAAGGTGGGTACTACTGCGGCGTGGGATCTGATGAAGTTTTTGGGCGGGCTATTGTGGAAGAGCATCTAGATAATTGTCTAAAATCAGGCTTAATGATCTCCGGTATAAACGCTGAAGTCATGCCAGCACAGTGGGAATTTCAAGTCGGCCCACTCAATGCATTAGAGGTTTCCGATCAGCTCTGGATAGCTAGGTGGCTTTTATATCGCACATCCGAACCTCACAATGTGAGCGCCACCCTTTACCCAAAACCCGTCAACGGGGATTGGAATGGGGCAGGTGCACATACTAATTTCTCCACCAAGGCTATGCGATCAGAATATCAACCTTGCGTCGACGCCGCCGAAGCTCTCTCGAAAACTCACTCATTGCACATAGAAAATTATGGTTTCGGCATCGAGGAAAGGCTTACCGGTTCTCACGAAACTTGCTCTTACAAGGAATTTCGGTATGGTGTTTCGGATAGAGGGGCTTCCATTAGAATCCCGTGGCAAGTAGCACGTGATGGGAAAGGATATATAGAGGATAGAAGACCGAACGCAAACATGGATCCTTATGTAGTAACTCGTTTAATACTTGATACTGTTTGTGGCTCTCTGGAAGCTAAAGATAGAATTCATAAGATAGGTTGATAATTAAGCCACACAGCATTGAAGCTACTAAGTCTATATTCATGGAACGTTAATGGAATCCGCGCAGCCCATAAAAAAGGATTCCTAGATTGGCTAAACGAAACAAGCCCGGATATCCTCTGCCTACAGGAAACCAAGGCGGAGGCTGATCAGCTCCCACATGACCTTCGAAATCCTGCTGGATACCACTCCTATTTTTTTTCTAGCAGTACTAAGAGAGGGTATAGCGGTGTCGCAATTTACTCAAAACTAAAGCCAAATTCAATCTCTTACGGGTTTGGTGTACCAGAATTCGACCAGGAGGGACGTACAATTATCGCCGATTACGGAGACTTTTTGTTATTTGGAGTATATTTCCCCAACGGGCAAAGCTCTCCCGAAAGGCTGGATTACAAGATGCAATTCTACCACGCGTTCCTAATCCATATAGAGAAATTGCACTCCTCGGGTCGAAATATTGTCGTGTGCGGAGATTTCAACACAGCGCATAAAGAGATAGATTTAGCAAGACCAAAAGCTAACGCAAATATTTCAGGCTTTCTGCCCATAGAACGAAATTGGCTAGACCAACTAATCGCTAGTGGTTATAGTGACACATTTCGATCATTTAACCACTCAGAGGGCGAATATACATGGTGGAATATGAGGAGTTTCGCGAGGGAAAGAAATGTGGGATGGCGACTCGACTATTTTTTTGTAAACAACGAGTTCATGTACAACGTAACTAATGCTTCTATCCATCAAAACATACTTGGATCCGATCACTGCCCGATTTCTATGAACATTTCCTTAGGAACCTAATATAAGTGTAAATGTTTCACCTGTATCTGATATCCTTTAGTTTCAAAAATTCCTCGGAAAATATTGGAGTTAATAATGCCCACCGAATATCTCGTGGTTAACGTTGCCGCAGACGAAACAGAACCCGGTAACGTCAACGATGTTACTAATCTTTTGAATCAAATGGCTGCCGAAGGATGGGACTTGGCAGCGGCAGTCAATGTCTACGAAGATATGGACCGCATCTATCTTGAGAGGACTACACCCGACTAAATAAACCTTTAGTAACTGATCAATATAACCCTATATTTATCTAAATCCTTGAACTAGGATAGGTTCTTTGGCAATATAACAGTATGCGAATAGGTGCTTTCGAACTCATCGACGAATTACCTCCATTTCAAGATCTTCACGTCATTTCTATGCTAAGACCTTGGATTGATGTGGGAAATGTAGGAACTATTACATTGAACAAGCTAGAAAAGCATTTTGGTGCCAAGGAGCTAGGAAGGCTGGCGAGACCGGGAACTTTTTTTGATTTTAGTCGGTATAGACCAATCGTAAGAACTATAGAGGGGAAAAGGTCTCTTACCATACCTAATTCAATAATAAACTATACCATTAGAGACGACGGACCCGACCTCCTATTTTTCCACATCTTAGAACCTCAATCATTCGGTGAAGATTATACTGATGCGATTCTCGAAGTACTCGACTCTCTTAAAATAACCCGATACATACGCATCGGAGGAATGTACGACGCAGTCCCCCACACGCGGCCTATTTTAGTCACGGGGTCCGCACAAGGCACATTGAAAGACACTCTGAAGGATTTGATAGACCTTAAATCGAGCTCTTATCAAGGGCCAACTTCAATAGTTAATCTGATTTCGGACGGTGTAACCGAACGAGGCATAGACAATTTGAGCCTTATGGCACATCTCCCACAATATGTGCAACTAGAGGAGGATTTTGCTGGGGCATCTAGCCTACTAGAAGTTATTTGTAAAATCTATGATCTTCCTACAACCTTGGCAGATCCCAAGAGGGGAAGACAACAATATCGAGAACTCAACAGCGAAATCCAACGAAACCAAGGACTCAAGGCTTTAATTCAGCGATTGGAGATACACTACGATTCCAAGACTGCTTTAGACGGCGGGGATCCCGAAGCTAAACTATCACCCGAGGTAGAAAAATTCCTTAGGGAGATGGGAGAACGTTTCGACAAAAACTAAACTTTTTCAATGGGAGCATATCCCAACAATAACCGCTTTAACCCAGCATCTTCAAATACTACGACCACCTCTTGATTAAAACCGTGACCCGAAACGCTTACAACAATTCCCTTGCCAAAAACCTTATGCTGTATTTTATCGCCAGTTTTAAGGATTGGTATGGAAATTCCCTTATCCGTTTCTATCAATGCACCTGAGTTTGTCACAGGTTTGTGACGGGGCTTTTGCCGAATCGACTGCGGGCCAGCTAACAGATCTTGTGGCAATTCTTGCAAGAATCGGGACGGTATACTTGATCCACTTGATCCCATAAGACCCCTGCGAAAAGCCCTTGTCATGTAGAGCTTTTGTTGGGCACGAGTAATTCCCACGTAACACAAACGCCGTTCTTCTTCTATCTCTTCCTCAGAATCCATCGATCTGTAATGTGGTAGCAGACCCTCCTCCATCCCAGTTATAAAAACCAACGGAAACTCCAAACCTTTCGCCTGATGAAGGGTTATAAGAGTAATTCCATCTGAGTTTTCATCTAATCTATCCACATCAGACACTAAAGCCAAATGTTCCAATAATGCAGTTAGATCGGCCGAGGTGCCCTCTGAAATAAACTCCTGGGCCATACCTTTCAATTCCAAAATGTTATCCCATCTATCTTCCAGATTCCCAGTTTTTTCTAAATGGTCTCGGTATTTTATCTTTTCCAAGAGCATTTCGATTGTCTGAGATATATCAATAACTCCACTAGAAGCCCTCAGTTCTTCTATAGTCGAGAAAAATTCGTCAAGCACATTTAGGGACTTGGGAGATAGGCCATGTTCCGAAATCGTTCCATTTATAATTAGCCCTATTGCCTCATATACAGATATATGGTGTTGTCGTGAACATCTAATTATTTTTTCTATGGATCGAATACCTATACCGCGTGGTGGAATATTGATCACACGCAATAGACTAATCTGATCACTGGGATTATTAATGACCCTGAGAAACGATATAAGGTCCTTTACTTCTCTACGGTGATAAAAGCGGACTCCACCAACGATACGATAACGCGTCCCGTAACGAAGACAGGCTTCTTCTAATGCCCTAGACTGGGCATTAACTCGATACATAATAGCAATATCGTTCAATGCTCTATCTTTTTTCTCGATCAATCTGCCAATTTCTTCCATTATGAAATTAGCCTCTTCATCTCCAGTAAAACATTCGTGAATCACCACATGAGATCCCTTTCCTTTGACCGTCCAAATTCTCTTTTCAATGCGCTGTTTATTAGTTGATATCAATCCTTTGGCAGCTTCCAATATGTTTCCTGTAGATCTGTAATTCTCCTCCAATCCTATAAGTGTTGCGTCCGGAAAATCTCGTTGGAAACTAAGTATGTTTCTAATATCTGCATTTCTCCATGAATATATTGCTTGATCGGGATCGCCTACGACACACAAGTTACGATAACTTCCAGTCAAAATCTTAGCCAGCTGATACTGAACAATATTCGTATCTTGGAATTCATCTACCATGACATGAAGAAATCTTTGCTGGTATTGTTCCAGCACTGACGGTTGATGCTTGAAAACATTAATAGTTTTCAAGAGAAGATCATCGAAGTCGACTCCATTGTTAGACGTTAATATCCCTTCATAAGAAGCATAAACTTTCCCAACAATCTCGTCATAAAAACTATGCCCCTGGGCTTTAAATCCTGACACATCCAACATTGTGCTTTTCGCTTTCGATATCGCAGATTGTATCCCTCTAATTGGATATCGCTTAGGATCTACTTCTGTATCTTCCATAGCCATTTTTAGTGCATCTCTTTGATCGTCGCTATCAAATATCGTATAGTCAGGCCCAAGACCTACATGTTTTCCATGTCGCCTCAACACAGCAGAGCAAAAAGCGTGGAAAGTCTTTACTGTAACGTTATGCGCCTTGGTTTTTATGAGATTCAGTAGGCGATCCCGCATTTCAGCCGCAGCCTTATTAGTAAATGTCACGGCTAGAATCTGAAATGGGCTTATCTGAAGAACATCCACAAGATAAGCTATCCGATGAGTTATCACCATCGTTTTACCGCTACCAGGCCCCGCCACAATCAAAACTGGACCATCTACGGTTTCGACAGCCTTCCGCTGTGAAGGGTTAAGTTGTTGAACGATAGACTTAGGCATACAGACGCAATAGTACCATGAGAAAGTTTTGTTAGATCTTTAACGCCTTATAGTTCCAATCGTCACTTTTGTCATAGGATCCGGTCGTTCAGCTCTACACTGGGAAATCGTTAGTCCAGAACTTATCTTTTCTCTTACCCAAGCTTCCCATTCTTCTTTTTCCTGGACAAATGCCAAATGTTCGGCTGCTTCTTCAGGTGTGGCAATCAAAATACCATCATCGTCTCCAAAAACCATGTCACCAGGGTTGACTGTTATGCCGCCCACAGTTATTGGAACGTTTACACCTCCCCATTCTATCCCCCAACCACCTGTCTTTCCCGTCATGGCAACCGAGCCTCTGGAAAAAGTAGGGAATTGCATTCTAGATATAGCCGCTCTATCAGCAATGGGGCCGTCGGTAACCATTCCTTCAATTCCAAGTTCCATATACCCCAATGTCCCTATCTCTCCTGTCGTAGCATGTCTGTGTTCTCCTCCTCGGGCTATAACCAAAACATCACCAGGACGAGCGATCTTTAGCGCTTCTCCCACGGCGGTCGTGATTTGGGGATAAGTCTGTACCGTCAAAGCAGGTCCCACTAATTTGATCGGCCGAAATATCGGTTCAATAGTGGATTCCATTGCAGATTCTATTATGTGACCTAATGTAGCCGGGGCCAATTTCTTATAGGCTTCTATAATATCTTTAGAGAGTCTATCTACTCGCGAATGTACTTGAATCATATATTCCTCCCTTTACGCGCACCTTTATCGGAAGTATATCACGGTAAGCGGTCTATGAAAGTATGATATGACTTGATGATTTTATACTAACGTTCCAAAACCAGAATTTGTTACCTATATCACTACCAAGCTTACTAAACTCCGATTCCAGCCAAGTAGGTGCAACTCAATCCACCCCCTTTCCACTGAAAGCCCTTTATGATAAAAAGGCCATATCATTACAAGGATGTCTGTGTGTATGACAGATCTCAATGCCAACATAGAAGCTCTACTAACGGAGAATCGAAGTTTCGCTCCTCCTACAGATTTCGTAGGACAAGCTAACGTAAACGATCCTCTCATATATGAACAGGCAGATGCGAATTTTGAAAAATACTGGTCTAATTGGGCAACTCAATTGGATTGGTTTAAAAAATGGGATGAAACCCTAGTTTGGAATCCACCGTTTGCAAAATGGTTCCTAAATGGAAAACTAAACGTTTCATACAATTGCCTTGATCGCCATTTACAATCAGGTCGCCGTAACAAAGCCGCCTTAATATGGGAAGGTGAGCCTGGAGACTGGAAAGTTTACACCTTTGGAGACCTGCACAGAGAAGTTTGCAGATTTGCGAATGGACTTAAAACACTCGGAGTTCAGAAAGGCGATAGGGTTACAATGTATATGCCTATGATACCGGAACTCGCCATCGCCATGTTGGCATGCGCGCGTATCGGAGCACCACACAGCATTGTTTTTGGCGGCTTCAGTTCAGAGTCTTTACGAGATCGTATAAATGACTGTAATTCCAAGGTTTTGATAACCGCAGATGGAGGGTATAGGCGAGGACAGATTATTCCACTAAAAAGAAATGCCGATGAAGCCCTAGAATCTACGCCGTCTATCGAAAAATCCGTAGTGGTTAAGAGAATAGGGGAAAACGCCCAAGTAGAGATGAAACCAGGTAGAGACGTATGGTGGGATGACCTTATTAAGAACACATCCTATAGCTTCGAGGCCGAGCATATGGACAGCGAAGATATGCTGTTTATACTCTATACCAGTGGTACTACAGGAAAACCAAAAGGAGTTGTACATACAACCGGAGGTTATCTTACGGGGGTATACGCAACCACAAAATGGGTATTCGATCTAAAGGACGATGATGTATATTGGTGCACTGCAGACATCGGATGGATAACAGGGCACAGCTACATAGTGTACGGACCTTTAGCTAACGGGGCCACAACAGTAATGTATGAGGGTTCCCCAGATTTTCCGGATAAAGACCGGTTCTGGGATATAATAGAAAAATATCGCTGTACAATATTATATACCGCTCCCACCGCCATAAGAGCATGCATGCGTTGGGGGGAAGGATATCCAGCTAAACACGATCTTTCTTCTCTTAGACTACTAGGGACCGTAGGAGAACCGATAAATCCAGAAGCATGGATCTGGTACCACACGAATATAGGAAGGTCTCGCTGCCCTATAGTGGACACTTGGTGGCAAACGGAAACAGGATCAATCCTCATTACACCTTTAGCAGGACTGACTACTACAATACCTGGATCAGCCACTAGACCATTCCCAGGAATCCGAGCGGAGGTATGGGATGCAAATGGCAACCCTGTCTCACCCGGTACCGGAGGATACCTTGTTTTGACTCGCCCATGGCCTTCTATGCTTCGAACCATTTATGGTGATAGTGAACGGTTCAAAGAACAATATTGGACTAAATATCCAAACACATATTTCACTGGGGATGGGGCAAAGATTGATGAGAATGGCTATATATGGGTTCTTGGCCGAGTTGACGACGTGATCAACGTTGCTGGACACCGTATAAGCACCATGGAAGTCGAATCCGCCTTAGTAGACCACAATTCAGTGGCGGAAGCCGCATCCATAGGCCGATCAGATTCACTAAAAGGACAGACCGTAGTAAGTTTTATAATTTTAAAGGACACTATATCTCCATCAAAGGCCCTTGAAGATGAACTCAAGGCACATGTTAGTAAGAAGATTGGAGCTATCGCTCGACCAGATAAAATATTTTTCACAGCAGACCTTCCAAAAACACGGAGTGGCAAGATAATGCGTAGATTACTCAGGGACATAGCGGAAGGTCATGTACTAGGCGACACCACCACGTTGGCTGATGCCAGCGCAATCGAACTACTAAAAGACCAATATGAAGATGAGGGGTAGATTGAACACAATACCCAAATGTATTCTTGTGGGAACATAAAACAAAAACTGATAGACCATTAAAAGGAGCTCATTCTATTATGGCACATTTCAACCGTGGAGCGACGTATCAAGAGTCCCCATTAATTGTAGAAGACTCGCTAATAAACCATCTCGCCCAAACCAACGCAAAGGTAGAACAGTTTGATCTATCGGCAGACGGCAAACGAATAGCTTACGTATCAGCAAAAAGTGGAGGATACGATCTCTGGGTATGTGATATTGATGGACTTAATAGTCAGCGATTAGTGGCCATGTATCCTGAAGAAGCCATCAATCCTTCTTGGTCACCAGATGGCGAATGGATAGCCTATACCGCACGAAATGAGGCATTCAAAGTACGATCAGACGGATCGGAGCCTCCCATTAACCTAAGCTATGGTTCGGGTCCCGCAAGAAACCAGGAATTCATTCGCTGGACTCCAGACGGTAAGCGCATTTATTTCGTTAGAGGGGGTCCCAACGGTTACAGTCAGATTTGCTGGCTTCCTACTGATATACCTACTGGAAAAGTTTATCCTCGTTACGTAACAAACGATTCATTCAATAGTACAGATGTTCACGTATCACCAGACGGAAAGTGGATATGTTTTATGTCTGACCGTAGCGGACACGCAGATTTCAAACGCATGGACGCATGGATAATGCCAATAGACGGGGGTCTTCCTCGTAATATGACGCCCAACACATTCGAATTTTACAATTATCGGCCTAGGTGGTCTCCAGACAGTCTAAAGCTGGTTTACACCACGGACGAAACCAATTTTAGAAACATAACGACCATAGACGTAGAAACTGGAACAGCTACCAACCTGACCAAAAGTGATTTTGATGAATATAATCCTCGTTGGTCACCAGACGGAAAATGGATAGCATATGTGGCAAACATCGAGTGGAACTTCCACGTATTTAAGATAAAAGCGGATGGTTCTTCTAAGCCAATACAATTAACAACTGGCGAAGGAGTCTATTCTGGCATTGACGCATACCAAGTGAGAGGATCTTTACGATGGACACCAGATAGCAAGAGCTTGGTATTCACCTTCATGAACTATCGTAAAACGAGCGACCTATATTTAATGTCAGCGTCTAACGGAATTCTAAAGCAAATCACAAACCATATGCCCGCGGAACTAGATAATTTCCCGTTTGTTAAGCCGGAATTAATTACATACCAATCTAGAGACGGATTGGACGTTCCAGCTTTTGTTTACAGGCCAAACGGGGCAAAGAATAACAAAACTCCCTTAGTTATTTATGCTAGAGCCAATACAAAGGGCTTACATGTAAGAGGATTCTATCCTTACATACAGTATTACCTAAGTAGAGGCTACTCTGTGATTGCACCCCAAGTTCGTGGAAGTGCAGGAAAAGGCAAGGTATACGAATTTTTAAATTACGGTGATTGGGGTGGAGGCGACATAGACGACTTCGCTTACGGTGGATATCATCTAATCGAACAAGGTCTCGCAGACCCAGCCAAGGTAGTTATGCTAGGCGGTAGCACAGGTGGCTACTTTACCATGGCCATGGTATTCAGATATCCTGACCTACTTGCAGCCGCGGTAACATTCTACGGACCTCCTGATCTAATTCACTCAGATCGCTACGCCGGAGGTAGCGGAAAACCAGTATTAGGAGATGTAGTAGCAGGAAATCGAGGAGGCCCCGATTCCGCCCCTGACCACTGGAAATCACGTTCAGCTATATATAATCTAGATAGAATAAAAACACCCATGTTAGTCCTTTGGGGAGACCGGGATACCGTACGGATCAGTATGGCAGATGATTATTTGCGGGCTAGCAAAGAAAACGGTCTATACACCGAATACATACAATATAACTGCGAACCACATGGATGGTATCACTGGAGGCCAGAAACGGTTATAGACTCTTTAGGACGCATCGCGGGCCACTTCAAAAAGTTTACTGGAATATAACCCAATTATGAAAAAAGATCATACCATTCCAGCTATTACGTCTACCATAGAATCCAAATAGGTTTCCCAATCCCCAACAATTCCAACGTCTACGGAGCTGAAAATGGGATGCCTTGCGTTTTTATTAATCGCTAACAGCGTCTCGACATTTTGTAGACCAACCATGTGATTAAAAGCTCCACGTACTCCAATAGCCAAATATATCTTCGAAGATATGGCCTTGCCTGTGATACCAACTTGAACTTGCTTTGGCAACCAGCCTAAATCTGTAACATTCCGTGTCCCCGCCACCACAGCTCCAATTTTATCTGCCGCTCTGAAAATAATCGGTAATTTCTCTGGCGTACCCAAGCCTTTTCCAACTCCTATAACGACATCAGCTTCTAAAAGTTTTCTTCCATGGACATCTTCTTGTTGGAATTTCTCAATCAACTTTATTCTGGAATCATTATTTAAATGACGCAATTTCTGCTTCTTAATTATATCCGCTGATATAGGTGTAATAGGAGAAAACATGCCAGGCCTTAAGGTAGCTAGGTATGGTGTGGTGCTAGATAAGATTGGGCATACCACATTTCCTCCAAATCCTGCCTTCAATTGAACCAACCTTCCTTGTTCGTCTATTTCCAACCCGACACAATCCCCAGTCATACCCAATCTTAACCTGGCCGCAGTTCGAGCTAACAGATCTCGACTATCCGTGACTGCACTAGCTATCAGTGCATATGGCCGTCGTTCTTGTATAGCCAATGATAATGCCCCAGCCATAACTGGACCCGCAGAAAACGTATCATCGCTTCCAAAATACAATATCTCATCGGCACCATAAGCGATGACAGTTACAGTTTCACCATCACTTGGATGTTTCAGCATAATGGCTGAAACATATCCCTCAATCTGACTAGCTAATTTTCTCACTTCACCTAAGATTTCCAGACTAGCTTTAGTAACTATTCCATTAACACTTTCTAGCAACACCCAGAATTCCTTTCCTGGTTTCCGATCAAAACGAGTCCAATTTTCATGATATTTATTGATCAGCTTATCTCCACGCTTCCCCAATTTGCCCAAAATCATCTGACTTAGTTTGTCAGGGTCTGGCCCATCAATAACAATTCCTAGGCGTTGTGGGTGAAACATTCTTATTTCCTGGACCGTTGTAGGAGATCCAGCCGATCCTAATGACCCCAAGTTTCCTTGTAAGTTCTGTGAATCAATAACTTCATAACTCTTGGTGGATGATGCTTCTATTTCTTTACGCCTAGGATAGCGTTCTTCACTAAGACCTTCTGCTGCAGTTATTAAGGCTGGTAGAAAACTTTCTACAATTTCGTACCCTGAATCAGTTATTCGTTCAGCAATTAGGCTGGATTTGGAGGCTGCTAATTGGAAAGCCCTAACATTACTCACATGAGGCACATCGAGCAGTTCAGCTAATTCAGGTCCGACCTGACCAGTTTCTGAATCACTACTGTTTCTCCCACAAATAATCAGATCAAATTCTCGCTCCTTTAGAACTAACGATAATGCCATAGCGGTGGCCAAAGTATCAGATCCTGCGAAAGCTTTGTCCGATATAAGAACTCCATAGTCGATTCCTATCGCAAAGCAAAATGCCAGAGCCGCTCCCGCATCAGGTGTTCCCAAGGTGATTGCAGTTATTTCTGCTCCAAATTCCTCTTTTAGATCAAGTGCTTTCCCCAATGCAATGACGTCAAAGGAATTTACTTCTAGTCGAACATCTTTCCGAAGTATGGTTTTATTCTTGTAATCAAATTCCATTTCGGAAAGTATGGGAACCTGTTTAATACAAACGGCAATTTTCACGGCTTATATCTATATCCTAGCCGAATATGCATGATCAATCTTTATAGTTATGTATCTCAATAATTACCTGCGAATTGGATCAAGATCAATTCAATTCAACTATTGTAACTCCATCGGCGGTTCCACCTTCACCAGGGCGTATACCCTTAACGAGAGTATGGTTGATAAGGTGACTTCTTACAACAGACCTTAAGATTCCGGTACCACGCCCATGTATAACCTTGATAGATCCATGTCCTTCTAAAATTGCTCTGTCCATAAACCGATCCAGTTGCTCTATGGCTTCATCTGACCGCATACCATGTAAATTTAGCTCTGTACTAATTGGGGACCGTTTAGAAACTCTTGTAACAGATATTCCTCCTAAATTTTTTGCAGAATTAACATCCGCCTTTTTTTCCACTTGGGTTAAGGAAATGTTAGCTTTCATTGAACCCATCAAAACCCGGATATTTCCTAAGTTATCGGGGCTACTTAATACTTTCACTGGGTCCCCAATACCCTTCAAATATAAAAAGTCTCCAATTACCAATTCACTGGCCAAAACTTTTTGAGCTTGGGTTAGTTTGTTCCTCCATTCCTCAGATCTAAGGACATTTTGAATATCCTTTAACCTATTTTTCTCCTCTACAATAATATCCTTCGAAATAGTTGGCTGTATTGCCCTTTCGGCTTTTTGCAGTTTCCTTAGCAATTGTCCCGCTTTATTTATAAGATCAGACCTATATTCCTCTAAGATCTTCTCTTTTTCAGATTCAACATTATTAAGCTTTTTCTCAAATTCCCTTCGTATGGCCAAGGTCTCATCCAATTCAATCTGCAAACTAGCCAGACGGTTGTGCACCATGGTTCTTTGCTCTTCGAGTTCAGTCAATATTTTTTCTGAGTTCCTTTCTCCTGGACCAAGCATTGACCTAGCGAATTCAATAATTTCATCTGCAATCCCCATACGACTGGCTATAGCTAATGTATAACTCCTACCGGGAAGACCGGATGTTATGGTATAGGTGGGTTCAAAGCTATTTGGTAAAAGCCCAACGCTAGCATTCTCCATGTTTGGATTTTCCTGGACAAAATTAGCTACTCCTCTCTGATGTGTAGTAGCCAAGCAAAGTACATGTTCATGAGAAAAATACGACAGAATGGCTTTAGCCAGTGCTGCTCCTTCCCCTGGATCAGTGCTAGTACCCAATTCGTCCAACAAAACGAGAGAATGAGAAGAAGCTTGCCCTATGATGGCCTTAATTAATTTTACATTAGCACTAAACGATGACAGGGATAGATCTATACTTTGATGGTCACCTATGTTTGCAAATACATGATCGACCTTAGTCATATCACAGGAAATAGCTGACACATGCAGTCCAGATTGAGCCATCAGAACTGATAATCCCAAACTTTTTAACGCTACGGTCTTTCCGCCAGCATTTGGTCCACTAATAACGAGTATAGGTTTGCCATCGCCTAGGAACAGATCGACAGGTACAACTGGTTCAGACAGCAACGGGTGCCGTACTCCTTTTAATGAAATAAAGGCTCTTGAATTATCTAAGAACCTGGGCGCAGTTCCTCCGATTTCAATGGAATATTTAGCTTTTGAAATACAAAGGTCGATCAGTGCAAGAATTTGTATGCTATCTAATATGTCTGTGCTATATAAACCTATCAAATGGGTGAGTTCTAACAATAGTCTCTCTTCTTCATGTTGTACGCCTATAATCGCCTCGCGCCAATCATTCCCTAAGGCAACCGTATCTATAGGCTCCACGAAAGCTGTCGCACCACTATCAGAAATGTCATGAACTATACCTTCCACCTTATTTTTAAATTCAATTTTAATCATTAGCACCATTCGACCATTACGTTCTGTGATTAAGGGTTCCTGTAGAAAACCCTTCCTATCAAATTTGCGTATTAATCTCTCTAGTGCTTTTACAAGTTTTCTTCTCCCCAGTTCAGCTTGAGCGCGAAAGCTACGAAGAGCATACGACGCCTCATCCAAAATTATTCCATTCGGATCGATCGAATGATTTATGTCTCGTTCAGCCTTTCTCATGTCCGGAAGGGATAATGCTAAAGATGACATATTAGGAAGTTCAACTTTTTGCCCCAGGATTGAACGTAGCTTACGGGATGCTCCGATTACTCTACTGATCTCATACAACTCCAATCCGGTAAGCACTCCATTCAACATAGACCGTTTTACCCACGCTATAAGATCATCAGGCATTGAAAGGTCGACATCACTATTAGAATGCAGAAAGCTTATTGCTTCATCAGTTTCGCTGTGACTCTTTATAATTTCAGATATATCATCCAACGGTTCCAAAACCAAAGCCTTATGACGAGAAAAAGCATTCTGACAGTATCTTGCCAAGTTTTCTTTAACTACGTGAAATTCCAGAACTCGCTCAGATTGAGACCGCAAGAAATCTAGTTCTGAAGGAGAGCTATTGACTATCTCGTTTCCCATTTTAGTGTCTAAATTTTCTCCCAATCATTGTACGACATACTATTCCCAAACACATTCAAATTATTGTGGTCGCAGACAACTAGACCTATCTCCTATTCGCTGAACTGGCAATTCGTGTGGCCACTTATACAATACCACTCGGCTTGTCCAAATTTGGCGCAAAATACCTTCCAAAGCTTTCTGGCCAGGACGCCGGATTTCTAAAATCTTATCTGCAACAATCCTTTTATGTTTATGCAAATATGTACATACATCGATAAAATCTCCCAGGACGTGGGATTCTCCACCAAGAAAGATGTGGTCAATATATCTCTCATATGGCACGAATTGTCCTCGTGTAACTTCACACGTTTTCTTGTAAATTTCAAAGGCTTGTTTATTTCTAATCCGTTGAAACCGCGCTTGAGACGAGCCTCCCTTTTTATGTCTACCATGCACATACCGAGAACCAGATTTCGAAACTACTAGTTCATCCCCTCGAAATATACCAACGGCATAGTATCCTAAGCGCAATAACACTACACCAATCGTAAGTTGCCTCTTGAAAATCTCTTTTATAGAGTGTAGTTCGAAACAACCCTCTGAAATCTTTTCTGAAAAAAACTTGGGCGTATTAATTAATAATTTCACGGGATCACTCCAGATTACAATCAACCCATGATTTTTAACTCTAACATCACCTTTCATAACTTCTCGAATTTCAGTAATCCATCTTTCTTGATCAACATTACTGACTGACACCGTTTCTATATCAGAAGAAGTGAGATTTAGCGACCAGAATTCCCTCAAAGGCATTCCATCAACTTCATATATAAGTCTCTGCAAATCATCCTTGGTCATAGTCAACGTTCGTTTAGAGCCTTGCATACATTCAGCTTAAGATCACTTCGGCCAACCTGTCAAAGGAAATCATTGTGTAGCACGGCCTTTCGCTATACGATACGAAACCTATACCAATATCTTTCAGAGGCCTCCTTAACAAACATGAACCTCCCAAGCTTACCTATGTTTACTGCTGAATGGGTTAGCGTCCTTGGGATTAATACTCGTTATTTCAAAGTAGGCAAGGGACCTCCATTAGTGTTATTGCACGGGCTTGGGGACTCGGCAACGATTTGGTCATACAACATAGGACCCTTGTCAAAAAAATACACCGTGTATGCTTTGGATTTCCCTGGCCATGGCCATAGTGATAAACCAAAATGGGATTATAACTTAAACAAAGCCGTAGATTTTCTTTCATTATTTCTAAAAACACTAAACCTTGAAAAACCTCATCTTATCGGAAATTCTCTGGGTGGAATGATCGCCCTAGAAACAGCATTTAAGCAACCAAATAAACTTGGCAAATTAATTTTAGTAGGTAGTGCAGGACTTGGAAAAGAATTGCCATTATTTCTTAAAATGATGACAATTCCATTAATTGGTGAATTATTCACCGTGCCTACTAAAGTAGGTCTTCGGTTCCTGTTAAATCAAATCGTCACCAAGCCTCGTGGCATACCGAACGATCTGGTCGAACATTTGGCTCGAGAACGAAATATTCAAGGCAACAAGCAATCAATGCTACGAATACTTAGATCAGGTGCCAATTTTCGTGGAATCCATTCGCACCTAATTGATCTCCCCCGATTGGAATACTTAAACGTTCCGACCTACATAATATGGGGAAGGGAAGATAAAATTTTTCCGCATTCTCATGGCAAGAATGCGGCTATGAAACTTCCCAGAGGCAGGTTAACTATATTCGATAATTGCGGGCATTGGCCTCAAATAGAAAACCATCTGGAGTTTAATCAGTTTATTATGGAATTCCTAAGATAGGTTTCTGCTCTAAAAAGGGGGCTTTAATGTTACTCCTAAAACATCTTCACACCAATAAGCCGCAGCAAGCAGCCGATCTTCTGAAAATGATGAAGCAACCAACTGTATTCCTAAGGGCATACCGGAAGAAGAATCTATACCGGATGGTATAGTTATAGCTGGAAGCCCAGCCAGTGTCCAGGGGCTCTGAAACATAGGATCTCCCGTCGTACTTAGGTCCTTAGGAGCTGATGTCGGAGTACTAGGAGTAATCAACACATCCCATCGATCGGCTAAAGCATCCAGATCTCTTCTAAACACCCTCCGAAACCGTTGTGCCTGAATATAAGATGTAGCAGAAGTGAGAAATCCTAGTTCAATGCGTTTTCTTAATTGTTCACTATACTCGTCTGCACGAACACGAAACTCTTCTTCGTGATAAGCAGCCGATTCGACGTTCATTATAACCCACTGTATTGCCATAGATTTGGTAAAGCTTTTTGGCAATGAAACTATGTCTACTTCTGCTCCAGCAAGTGAAAGTTTATGAAGCGTCTCTTCAGTATTGGATCGGACATTCAAGCTTGAATTGTCCATAAAGAAATCCTTAACCAAGCCAATTTTGGGTGGCTTATCTAACTGTCCAATCTTCGCCAGGTAATTTGGGACGGGAATTCTGGCGGACCCTGGATCATTATCATCATATCCAGCAGTCGCCTGCAAAATTATCGCTGCATCCCTTACCGAACGTACCAATGGACCAATAGTATCAAGCGACCATGCCACAGGTATCACTCCATATACGCTGACACGTCCAAAAGTGGGCTTTAAGCCAACAATACCGTTATATGACGCGGGTCTAAGAATCGACCCTCCAGTCTGGGATCCCATAGCACCTGGACACATACCACTACTAACCGCTACCGCTGAACCACTACTGGACCCACCCGGAGTATGAGCTTCATTCCAAGGATTAACTGTAACTGGAGGATCTCCTGCTGCAAATTCAGTTGTCACTGTTTTACCTAATACAATTGCTCCAGCTTTTTTCAGCTTGGCTACGGCTGTAGAATCATATTCAGGAATAAAGTCTGCCCGAATTTTCGAACACGCTGTTGTTCTTATGCCTTTTGTGTAATAGATATCCTTTATCCCTATAGGTATCCCATGAAGTGGTCCTTTCTTGCCCCGAGATTCTATTTCCCTTGTTGCTTGTTCCGCGCGTTCAATCGCCTGTTCTTCCAATACCTGGACCCATGCTTGCAAACGCATTTCTACCTGATTAATTCTATTTAAACAACTTTCCACTAGCTGAACAGAAGAGAGGACCCCATTCTCAATTGCTTGAGAAGCTTCACTTATCGTTAAATCAGAAGGATCAGTCAAGCTTTTCCTCTATCACGGATGGTTCTGCCAGGTAAGAGTAGGAAATTCTTCCGTGGGCGGGAATCCCTCCTGTAGCTGCGATATAAACTTCGCATCTTCTTTCATAATATCGCGTAGAATCAGACTCCTATCGTAGGAAAACATTACTTCAGCTCTACGAATATTTTGCCCGAGGATTTCCTCTTCACCAAGTCTACGTATATACATTACGAGCTTGATTAAAGGGGCATTGGACGCCGATGTCAAGATTCGTTGACAACAGCCCCATGCCTACATACTATGTTTCTATGCGGGTGTAGCTCAGGGGTAGAGCATCTGCTTCCCAAGCAGAGGGCCGAGTGTTCGAATCCCTTCTCCCGCTCCATATTTTAGATGAGGAGTGCCAGACGGCACCTTCTTTTCACCATTCTTCCGCTTCTTCCCACCATTCTTCCCCATCTTCCCCATTACTGTTCCCGCTGAACAGATAGCGAATTATCATGACTATTACAAGTCCTGTGAGGACACCTCTTACCCACCCCGGGACAACCGCTATGAAATCGCCTATCAGTCCGAATACATCCAGACCCGCCTGATACAACAATCCCACCACAATCCAGGCAGCCAGCGCTATAAACACCAAGCGTATAACTTTACCCGTCTTTTTCCCCATCATCATTATGATCTCCTTGTGGCGATTCTAGCATATCGATTTTGTGTTAGTAGTAAACATGGTAATATTCGAGACTAGTATTATTTAAAGACTTATTGAGAATAGGAAGGTGGAAGAAATGAGATTTTTGACAACATTCAAAAAAACCAAAGAATGCAGCTTTGAAAGCTGGCTGAAACTAGTTGATGACTTAAAGCCGCATATGCAAAAACATGGACTAAAGCTAATAGTGGCAACGGAAACCGAAGATGGAACAAGAATTTATGATATAGCTGAAGCGGAAACTATGGAAGGCGTCGGGGCATTTATCTCTGACCCAGAGGTAATTAGAATGAGACAAGAAGCTGGTGTAGATACTGATAGCCAAGAAGTAGTCAGTCCCGTAAATAAATATCATATCTTTCAGAATTAATGTAGATGGTAATAAAAGAAGACTGATTGGTTATTAGCGCAGAGGTCTCGGCTCGGTGTTTTCATGACCTCACCAACAGGGAGAGCTTAAACATTATGAGGAAATTTAGGTTTCGGGATGTTGGGTGGCGAAGGGTCGTGTTGGGTGCCGAGTTGTTAGTGTTGGTGTTAACGGTAGTTGTTTGGTTGTTGTGGTTGTGGTTGTTTTAATAGGTTGGTATTTTACAATAAGGAAGAAAGAGTTAAGTAATGAGTAAGTTGGAACAAAGCTCCGCGTATCCCGAGACAACTATTGAGCGGGCAAAAATGTTACACAAACTTCATCCTCTTATTGACGGTCATAATGATCTACCATGGCAGCTTCGGACGAAAGTTGACCGTGTCCTTTCTAGACTCAATATCAACCAACATCAACCAGAGCTACATACAGATATCCCTCGTCTTAGAGAAGGTGGACTGGGCGGGCAGTTCTGGTCTGTCTATGTCGCAAATAATCTCAAGAAAAAAGATTATGTGAAGGCCACCTTGGAACAGATTGACGTAGTACATAATCTAACGAGGTTATACCCAGAAGCTTTCCAAATCGCACTTACAGCCAACCAGGTAGAAGCGGCTTTCAACGCGGGCAAGATAGCTTCCTTAATAGGAGTGGAGGGAGGCCATTGTATCGATGAATCCCTGGCAACGTTACGGATGTTTCATAGATTGGGTGCTCGCTATATGACTTTAACCCATTCTAAAAGTATTGCTTGGGCAGACTCATGCACGGACATGCCATTGGCACATGGTCTAACACAATTTGGCCGTGAGGTCATAAGAGAAATGAATCATCTGGGTATGTTGATAGATCTATCCCACGTTTCGGTGGAAACCATGAATGCCAGTATAGATGAAAGTATGGCACCGGTAATCTTCAGTCATTCATCAGTACGGGCACTTACCAGTAATCCCAGAAATGTACCAGATGACGTACTAAGACGCCTCGCCACAAATGGGGGAGTTATAATGGTCACATTTGTTCCTCAATTTGTGTCGCAAGCCGTTTACGAATGGGAGCTGCAACGCAAAGAATTCCAGTTGTTGGCAAATAGAACTAAGGATAGTCTGACTCAGAAAATGATTTGTTGGGACGAAAATAACCCTAAGCCGCTAGCCACACTGACTGACGTGGCCGATCACATAGACCATGTTCGCAGTATAATCGGCATTGAACATATCGGAATTGGTAGCGATTTTGACGGCGTAGCAAGTGTGCCTAGAGGGCTAGAGGATGTATCCCGATACTATATGTTGACAGCCGAATTGCTCCATAGGAACTACGAAGAGCGTGACATATTTAAGATATTGGGTGGAAACATATTACGAGTAATGCGTCAGGTTGAGACGACTGCACAAGAACTACAAGCGAAACAAGGGTCCTCACAGGTATTCCTATAATGGAACTGAATTTGTTAACAATATCTTCAGAGACAACTCTAATTCCTGATGTTGTGCGCTCTGCAATCCTAAACCAGGGACTAGAATCTGAAGTTGGATTGGTTGAGATAGATCCAAACTTTGCCGATACCACCGAATTCTGCAAAAAGTACGACTGGCCGACAGGTAATTCAGCTAATTGCGTGGTGGTGCAGGCCAGGCGTGGTGATCGAAAGACTATTGCGGCATGTATAGTTCTGGCAACAACTAGGGCAGACATCAATAAGTTGGTAAAAAAGTATCTTGACGCCAGTAAAATATCCATGGCTCCTATGGATTCCACTTTAGAAGAATCCAAAATGGAATACGGAGGAGTAACACCCATAGGACTTCCCCCTGAATGGCCAATTTTGATTGACAAAGATATCATACCATTAGAAAAAGTAATTATCGGAGGAGGGAACAGAAATACAAAATTAATTGTCTCAGGTAGATTACTTGCCTCTCTCCCAAACACCGTGATCATAGAGAGCCTAGGGATACCAAACACATAGATAATCCACTATTAAAAATTGGATTCCCTTGGTTAGTGATCCAAAGCCAACCTCACCAGTCTCCCTGACGACCGACCAAATTGCTTTCCATCTTGACCAAATCAATTTCAACTAATGTTACTAAAACATGATATACACCTCCTATCCGACGCGAGATAAAAACTATGCCTAAAAAAAGAGTCGTCGTCATTGGAGGAGGAACTGGTAACTACCAAACCCTAACAGGCCTCAAAAAACATAATCTAGACCTGACGGCTATAGTGGCCACTACAGATGACGGCGGAAGTTCTGGGAGATTGAGAGAAGAGCTGGGACAACTCCCTCTGGGGGACGTCCGTCAATGTTTGATTGCACTAGCCAGTGACAAAGACCCGTTAGCACAATTTAAAGAACTTTTCGGATATAGATTTAACGGAGCTGGCGGCTTGAGTGGTCATAGTTTTGGAAATCTGGCGCTAGCAGCGCTCACCGAGATTACCGGTGATGTGCCAAAAGCTATTGCGGCAGCGGCAAAATTGCTCAAGGTCCAAGGTCGAGTAATCCCTGTTACGTTGACTAATTCAATCCTAAAAGCACGTCTTCAAAACGGAATAAAGCTGGTCGGTGAATCTGAAATTGGCCAGAGATATCACGACCTAGATATACCAATAGAGTCTATCTATATGGAACCTAAAGTTTTTGCTTTTCCGCCTTCAATAACTGCTATTCTGGAGGCAGATACGATTGTCATTGGGCCTGGAGATATTTATACGAGCATCCTGCCAAACCTTCTTGTCGACGGAATTTCTGAAGCCATTAGAAATTCCCAGGCAAAAAAAGTATATGTATGTAATCTTATGACAAAACCGGGTGAAAGTAATGGATTTAAAGCTTCTGATTTCCTTACTCTAGTCTATAAATACCTGGGATATTTTAAGCCATTAGACTGCCTATTAATCAATAATGAAAAATTTAATAGACAACTATGGGAAAAATATTCCTCGTGTGGTCAAGAACCGGTGAAATTAGACATAATGCAGTGCAAACCCTTAGTCGACAAAGTTGTCGCTACTCCCTTAGTATCCAAAAGCATTTATGCAAGGCACGACCCAGTCAAGCTAAGTGAAGCTTTATTGACCATAATAAATGAATCCTGAAACGGTTTCTAGATCTTTCATTAGTTCTTAATCAATATCGGTTAATAACCGTTTGTTGCCTCGTATTTGGTATGCTAGACTTGCCCAAGTTTTCCCAACGTTTGAATCATATAGTGGAGCGAACCATGCCTTCAATAGACGATCGTTATATAAAGAAGTTTCCCAGCTCAGCAAATGCTTATAAAACGGCCGTTGAGTTCTTTCCAAGTGGTATAACTCATCAGAATCGTCATGCTGAACCATTCCCTGTTTATTTCAATTCGGGGTCGGGAGGAGTCAAATTTGACCTGGATAATAACACCATAATCGACTTCGTGATGGGGAATGGATCACTCCTGCAAGGCCACGCTCATCCAAAGATTGTGGAAGCCATATCGTCGCAAGTTTCTAAGGGAACACATCTAGGCGGAAGCACCCTTTTCGAGATCGAATGGGCCAAATCAGTAAAGAATTTAATCCCATGGTTGGAACAAGTACGGTTTACCAATTCTGGAACAGAATCAACTTATCTAGCTCTACGTTGTATTCGAGCTTTCAATGGAAAATCAAAGATACTTAAATTTGAGGAACATTTCCACGGTTGGCATGAATATGCCTTGCCATCGCAAGGCAATGCAGGTCCCGCATTTGTCCCTCAGGCCATAATGGATATGGTAGTGGTCGTTAAACCAGAAATGGACGCAGTAGAAAAGGCTATTAAAGACAACCCAGATATAGGAGTTGTAATGTTGGAGCCCACCGGAGCTCACTACGCTTGTTTCCCTCTACAACCAAAGACATTTCTAAAAGAATTAAGGGATTTAACCGATCGTCATAACATTGTCCTGATGTTCGATGAGACCATCACCGGTTTCAGAATTTCCAAAGGCGGTGCACAAGTACGATATAACGTTCAACCGGATATTAGTGTTTTCGGAAAGATAGTAGCAGGCGGCATGCCTGGAGCTGCCATTGCAGGGAGGTCCGACATTTTAGAAATGATGTCCTTTAAGGGAGACCCCGATTGGGATAATAACCGAAGAATAGGACAGGGAGGAACGTTTAATGGAAACCCACCTACGGCAATCGCCGGAATCGTTGGTCTAAATTTAATCGCAGATGAGCCCATAAACCAAGTAGCAGACGCTATGGCATGTCGTCTAAGAGCTGGCTTAAATTCCGCTTTTGAATCAACCAACATACCTGGTTTCGCTTATGGAATAGCATCTATTGTAAATCCTTTCTTTGGAAAATATCCTGGGAAATCTACTGATATGGAATCCCCCAACCTCTCCTATGAAGAAGTTCGACAAAACATGACTGCTATACGGAAAGGATATCTAACGAAGGCAATGCTTACCCATGACGTACATGTAATGGGTGGCCAGGTATTCATGGTCTCATCTGCTCACACCGAGGACCAAATAGATCAAACCATCGAAGCTTTCGAACTTTCTTTAAGAGACCTTAAATCAGAAGGCCTTCTATAGTCTCATATGGGCTGATAATTTCTTTTGACAGACTATTCCAAACAGATCATCCGCCATTTCACAGCCACTGGATACATTGTGGTAAATGAATCCATCCTACTCCATTGGCATAGAAAGGTGGGGGCATTCCTCCCGCCAGGCGGCCACATAGAGCCAAACGAAGACCCTGTCCAAGCATTATACAGAGAGATAACAGAAGAAACTGGTTTAGAAACAGCAATTATTCCCTATCAGGACCCCCTACCAATATCCTATCCCCTGCAAATCCACCCACCAAATACAATAATGGTAGAAGATATCGATGATCCTCAGACAGGCTATCATCAACACATAGACATGATCTATTTTTGTAGGGGTCCGAAAACACTAGGCTTATTAAAAGAAGGATGGTTCCTAGTTAATCAACATCAACTAACAAATAATGAAGCCATGGTCAATATTTTTGGACAAGTGGTCACCATACCCGATGACGTAAGGCACCTAGGGCTACAAGCTATCAGCATTGCAAAGCAAGCAACTAATCACAAGACAGCATCGTAGGAAAGCTAAAACCCGATCTGGGAATTTGCTCTTAGTCCACAAAGTGTCCTGTGGCGGGAGTACAGTCTTGAATGTACCGCGACGGTCTCGCCCTGAAGGCACAAGAACAAGCGCAGGTGGTTTCGATTCCCAGGGTGTCGGCACTAAAACCGATTAGCACCCTATACATCTAACCACAACGCCATTTTACCTATGCCACAATGACAGGGAATACCAACGCGTTGTAGAACTAACTACAAACCTATACGTAATTCTGGTTACAGCTAGAAGCGGTTTTCCCGAGGCTTAGCCTCATTTACCGTCAAATTACGGCCCTGAAAGTTCTTTCCATTCAAAGACTCGATGGCAGCGGTGGCGGAAGAGTCATCAGACATTTCCACAAAACCAAATCCTCTGGAACGTCCTGTTTCTCTGTCTCTGATCACTATGGTCGACTCGACCTCACCGAATGCCGAAAAAGCCTCATTCAAATCTTCATCCTGCGTCGTATACGGCAGGTTACCAACGTAAATCCTCAACACCTACTCCTTAAGCTGATTACCAGCGTGATTTGAGCAATAAACATGCTCCGTTTCAAAAAACTCCGTATAGTATAAAGATAGATCCACTAGAAAGCTACAGTAATATCTAGAATAGTCGACAAGTTTTGACTACATTGTTTCAATAAGCATATATCTGTTGAATTCTGGCTAACACTAAAGGAGTAATTCATGCTTGCAATTATTTTTGTAGGAATTGGAGGGTGCTTGGGATCCATATTCCGATACGGTTTGACTAAATGGATAAATGAACTAGTTAAACATCAATCTTTTCCTTTAGGAACAGTATCAGTAAATATCCTAGGATGCCTGATAATCGGAATTGCTATCGCATTCTTTGAAAGTCGGCAAATCTTTAGCGGTAACTTAAGGTCCTTGGTACTAATCGGAGTGCTGGGAGGATTCACAACATTTTCTACATTTAGTTTACAAAGCTTTGAGCTAATGAAGAGTGGTGAATCTATAACCGCATTAGCGAACGTAGGTTTGTCGGTCTGTTTGGGACTTACTGCTGTTTATGTAGGATATATAATAACCAGCAAACTTGCCTAGAATGGCTGCCCGACCTGGGTTCGAACCAGGACTCTCAGCTCCAAAGGCTGATGTGCTACCGTTACACCATCGGGCAATGGATTCTGGCTCCAATTATGCCATATGCCAACCATCACATGTAGAAGAACATTTACCTTGCGTTAACTCAACCAATCCAGCGAGGATAAGACCCAAAAATTCTGATCATGGAAGTTTCAGCACTAATAATATCTAGAGATTCCTTGATATCAGCATCCTCACGATGTCCATGAAGATCGATCAGGAAAATATAAGACCCTAAAGATCGTTTAGTAGGCCTAGATTCAACTTTTGCTAAATTTATGCCCCTCTTTGCAAATTCTCCCATGGCTTTGTACAAAAGGCCAGGCCTATCATCTTCAAAAGAAAAGCAAAGTGATGTCTTATCATCCCCAGTGGGTTTATGGTCTTTGGAAGACAATACTACAAAACGTGTCATGTTAGCCGCGTTATCTTGTATATTTCTTGCTAATATTTCCACTTCGTTAAGTTCAGCACATCGGGCTGATCCAATCGAGGCAGCCGTATATTCACTATTGATCATATCCACAACTGCCGCTGCTGTGCTAAGGGATGCTTCTAATTGCGCATCTGGAAAGTATTTCTCTAGGAACTCTCTGCACTGTCCTAAGGCCTGAGGATGCGAATGAATTACCTGAACATTTTCAGATTGAGTTCCAGGTTTTACCATCATGCAATGTTCTATCCCTAAAACCAACTCCTGATAGATGAAAATTTGCTGATTACTAATGAGAACATCTAGGGTAAACGTTACAGATCCCTCCAAGCTATTTTCGATTGGTACCACGCCGAAATCTATTATTCCAGACGATACAGCTGTTGCAACACCATAAATGCTAGAAAACGGCTCTAGGCTAGACTCACGACTAAAATGATGTGCCGCCTGCTCAGTAAAAGTACCAGGAGGTCCTAGAAATCCAATCTTCGCCATAATTAATCTATCCCGGTAAGAATCTCGTGCAAAATTTGTTCCTCATCTGGAGCTGTAACCAAAATTACCTGATCTCCAGACGCCAAACTCAAGTCTGCCATAGGAAGTACGGGCCCTTCGTCTTTTACGATCAAACTAATAAAGCTGTTGGGAGGTAAATCCAAATCACTTAACACCCTACCAATAACAGCTGCATCGGGAGGGATAGCAATAGAGACTATATCCATATTATCTCCCCGCCTGCCTACTAGATGCACTAATGTGCTGTCTCCTATTTCTTCTTCAATCTGAGATATTATTAGACGAGTTTTGTTAATTACAACATCTATACCTAAAAGATGGAATAAGGCGTCATGAGCTGGATTATTCATTAGAGCCATAGTGCGCGGTGTTTTAAAAACGTGTTTAGCCAATTGGCATACTGAGAGGTTAGTTTCATCCGATTCGGTTGTGGCTATGACTATACTAGCTCTGCTAACCCCTGCTTGCTCTAGAACTTCTAGAGCAGAGCCATCCCCTTCCACAACACCACTACCAATTTCCTCGGTAAGCTTTTCTATTCTTCGGTGGTCTCGTTCCACAACCACCAACTCCCTTCCTAAAGCCAAAAGGGATTTAGCTAGGTTACTGCCAATTTGTCCGGCTCCAACAATTACTATATACATTATGAATTTTCTAAACTTAAGAATACAGTGTCTGAAACCATTGCCGTGGAGCTAACCACATTTATGCCCATTCCCTTATATATATCCGCTTTTGATTCGTTACCTATATGGCAAATGACCCAAGGAACATGGAATATCCGGAGGGCAATTTGGGCAGCCATAGCATTTCGGTTGTCATTCTCAGAACAAGCGATGAACCTGTCAACAGTAGCAATTTTGGCCCGCTGAAGATCGTCCATCAAAGAACCCGTGTAAAAACTATGTATTACATCAGTGTTGTGTCCAGAATAACTTTCTACAAATCCAGGGTCATTCAAAACATAAACCATTGATCCCTTTCGATTTATGGATTTTATCAAATGTCTCGATATCTCCCCAGAACCCATAATCAAATAACTCATTTGGTCAACTCTCTAACTCGGGTTTGTCCATCGATACCACCCCTCCAAATAATGACCTCGCAATCCGTATTTCTCAGTATATAAGAGACTGTTCTACCAAAGTACTCACCATTCGTCCGCCTCACTTTACTAGCCCCTAACACTATGGTTTCAATATTTCTTGTTTGAGCTTCCTGAACTATTGCATGCCCAGCACTTCTAGCCTGTATTATTTCCGCTTCCAGAGGACATTTCTCAACTTTCGCTAGGTCCTCGATTCTCTCCAAGGTTTGTTCTGCCGCGGCAGCTGCTTCGCCCAAATCAGCATCTAAAGGTCGGTCCCTACTTACCTCGATTACATGTAGAGCCCTAACTGAACCTTTACATGTTTTAGCAATCCATGCTGCGACCAAGAACGCGCTTTCATCGACTTCTTTACCACAAATTGGTAACAGGATTATTTTGGTAGTATCCAGTTCCTAGACCTGCCTTGAATACATATTCAACAAACGTACAGGCTATATTAAATGCAAAAGGCCACGGCCACAACTTTCAGTTAATAGCTGCAATAATACCAGTCGTATAAGATCAATCCTGTAGCTGATTCGCCGGCATAGAACCATCACCCGATTTCAGAAGTTTAGTTTTAGGTATCTCCTGAATTTTACCTAATTGATCTGCATTCCCAGCTAATATTAGAATATCGCCAGGTTTAATTTCTTCTTCCCTTGATGGTATCAAGACACACTCCCTACCTCTCCGTATCGCAAGTACAGCTATACCATATTTATCTCTTGGACCACTTAATCCCGCTTCCTCTAAGGTTTTTTTCACCAGATGATCTGGAGGGCGAATCTTGGTAATACCATAATTAGATGTTAGATCCATATAGTCCATAACGCCGGGATGAAATTCAACATGAGCCAATCTCCTGCCTGTCTCCTGTTCCGGATATATAACTCTATCTGCTCCAATACGATCAAGCGTATCTCCATGAAGCTGATTGGTTGAACGAGCTACAATAAATGGTATATTCATGCTTTTCAAAAGAACAGTTACCAGAATACTTGCTTGGATATCAGATCCTATTGCCACTACCGCTACATCAAAATTCTGGACTCCCAATTCCTTCAGAAGAGCTTCACTGGAGGCATCCCCTCTGACAGCATATGTAACCTCTCCTAGGGCATCCTGTACTTTAGTTTCGTTAAGATCAACTGCTAACACATCATGCCCTGCCTGATATAGCTCTCGGGCCATACTAATTCCAAATCTGCCTAATCCTACGATTACAACTTGTTTTTTCATTTATCCTATCCTCACTCTTTCCTGAGCAAACCTATAAGCAGTAACTTCTTCCTGTGGTGTAAGGGCTAACGCTAAGGCCAAAGGCCCTAGCCGTCCTAATACCATAACCACTATGAACATCATTTTACCCCAGACCGAAAGTAAAGGGGCAACTCCTGCCGACAGTCCTGTAGTAGCAAAAGCAGAAACAATATCAAAAAACATGTCAAGAAACTCTATTTCTAGATCTCTTTCTGTCACGGTTAATAACATTGCTACAAGAAATACTAACCCTCCTGACAGCATCGTAACAGTCAAAGCTCTATGAACCTGAAATGCCGGGATTTCTCGTCCAAACGCCTCGGTCTCAGTTCTATTTCTTATCGAAGAAATTACAGCAGAAACAATTACAGCAAATGTAACAACTTTTATGCCTCCTGTAGTAGATCCTGCTGCACCACCAATAAACATCAACGTTGTGAAAAACAGTTTAGTGAGATCACTAGTGTCGGCGAAATTCAATGCTGTAAAACCAGCAGTTCTACCAGTAATAGAATGGATTACACTGGAGCCGACTTTTTCGGATATTGATTTGTACTTAATCGTATCCCCATTAGAATATTCTCCGACGAAAAACACTACAACTCCAACTACAAAAAGTAAAATGGTTGTGGTTAATACCATTTTTGTATCAAGACTCAATCTAGAAAATCGTCTCTTGCGGCAAACGTCTACCAGAGTAACCCATCCAATACTTCCTAGAATGATCAACATGCTCATTACAGGAAATATAACTTTAAAATCATTTAGATTTTCTATACTTCTAGCGTCAGGAAGAATGGTAAAGCCAGCATTATTAAAACTAGATACTGAAAGAAAAATAGATTGCCAAAGCGCCTCAGTGACCGCAAATGTATCACTAATTCGCCAGAATATAAACAGCATTCCTACAAGGTAAACACCCATAACCACCACTATTATGTTTCTAAGTAAACTCACCATCCCGCCAATACGATTACTGCTGATAGTATCGCTAATGAGCAGACTCTCCTGGAGAGATATTCTTTGACCAATCATTACAAGAATGAACGTGGCAAAGCTCATAAAGCCAAGACCACCTACAAGCATAAGGATAAAGATTACAATTTGGCCAAAAATAGTCCAATGATCGGCAGTGGAAACGACTGTAAGGCCCGTGACAGTGACAGCTGAGGTTGAGGTAAAAAATGCATCTTCAAATGAAGTCGCTCCATCTTGCACACTGGCAATCGGCAGAGATAAGAGAATGCCTCCTACTAGAATTAAGGATATAAATCCGTACAAAAGTATCAGAGGGGAAGAAAAAAAGGCCGTAGGTTTCCTGCGAGACGGGACTCTAAACACGAAAGGTTTGGTCTCTCGCATCCTGGGCCTACGAATTATCGAATCATTGAATCGTCTTTCTGAATCTTTTTGTTGCAACCGTTATCCATCCATGGTCATATCTTAAAAAGAGTCTCTAGTCGGTCAATATTTGATTGCCCTTGCACTAGAATAACAAACTCTGTTGCTTTGTTCATAATGCGTCATAGATATAGTGTGATTCTACCTATATGTGGCCAAACAGTCTATTAAATGAAAGATGATGGATCGAGATAGGAGACGAACCCCCGATATTCGCGTTATCGTCTATACGGTGAAACGATGGTGAAGAATATTCTATAGGGGAGTAGGTGTCAATGCATGTGCTTTCCATTGCTCTCATATTCAAATTATTGTCCTAATTATTGACAACACAGGATTTACATGCTACCGTCTGCTGCTGTCGCTGCTCCCATGGAGGTGAATCTTGGCTGTCAAGCCTTTAATAGACGAAGAAAACGCTTCTTCACTAGCTTGTAAACATCATTGGGTTATTTCTGCTCCCAAGGGGCCTAGCAGCATGGGTTCGTGCCGCGTATGCGGTATGACAAAAGAGTTCCTAAACTCAATAGAAGTTACTCCGTGGGGCGAAGATAAGGAAATATCCTCTACACCTAACGAGATTAAGATATCTGTCCCCAATGATGAACCTTATAACCCAGACGACGAATAGATTATCTGCTAGCCAAACAAATCCTTCTCGTGTGGTCTTATAAGGGCCTGGATCCCCTGGTTATCTTTCGGATAAACATACCCTCTTATAATAGCTACGGGCACTCTGTCTAATTTATTCATCACCAATTCCGCCGCAGATGCTAGTTCATCAACTATGGCTATACTGGTAGTCCTCAATCTATACCCAATCGGATCAACTTTATCTCTATAATCCATCTGAGCATTTATTCCTGCTAATCCGATTGCTACATTAACCGCTCCTTCTCTCCATGGTCGACCAAAGGTATCAGATATTATTACGGCAACGTCCAATCCTATCGAATATTTTATGTGTTCTCGTATCTCCAACGCTGACAAATCCGAATCTATTGGCAGAAGACATACCGTATCTGTAACAGAACTATTTGAGGAGTCTACGCCAGCATTTGCGCAGGTAAATCCATGCCGGGTTTCGGAAATGATGACCCCGCGTTCCATCCTAACAATTCGTTTAGATTCCATCAACACAACTTCAATATGTCGCGCATCCCTGGAATATTCGTTCGCTATTTCACACGCTAGGGCTGAAGGCTTCACATCAGAGAGACTCACTACTCGTCCCTCCGCTTTAGAAACAATCTTTTGAGTCACAACGATAATGTCACCGGATTCCAATGTTAAATCCTCCATTTCCAACGCGCTAAGTAACAATTCCCCCAGGTTATCACCCTGATTTACCTCGGGAATTCCTTGGATCGGAAGGATAGTTATAAAATTAGAATTCAAACAAAAGCCTCAATTTCTTGTATAGAGTATAATTTATATGCTCGACGGAAGAAAAAAACAATGACTAATAGAAAATCTCTATATACGAAGTACGGAGACGCTGGTTCTACCAGCCTCCTTTACGGTGGACGGGTTTCCAAAGCCAGTCTACATTGTGAAGCGTATGGAGCCGTAGATGAAGCAACTTCTGCCTTAGGGCTAGCTAGAGCGCTGTCTAGCGACCTTGTTATAAAGACAACACTGAAAGACATTGAAATAGATCTTTTTACCGTGGCTGCTGAGCTGGCTACAGACCCGAAAAAATATGATATGTTTAAAAAATATTTCAAGCCGGTTACCGCTGTAATGGTAGGCAGTGTCGAAATACTGATAGATGATTTTCAGGCAAAAGTTGATCTTCCCCGGTCATTCATA
Source organism: uncultured Dehalococcoidia bacterium (assembly GCA_964439905.1). Taxonomy (GTDB): domain Bacteria; phylum Chloroflexota; class Dehalococcoidia; order Lucifugimonadales. The sequence continues at coordinate 10,929 of CAYTPK010000005.1, read as the reverse complement.
ATTCCGGGAGGATCGGCCGCATCGGCAGCTATTGACCTCGGACGGAGCACAATTCGAAGAGCCGAGAGGAATACTGTGAGACTCGCGGAAGAGGGCAAATTGGTAAACCATGAGATTCTAAAATACCTTAACAGAGTCGGCGATCTTTTATTTATCATGGCCCGATACCAAGATCGAGACAACGACATGGAAAGGCTTTCAGATAGGAACCCACGAGTTCAGTAAAATAGGAATTATGTAAAACGATATGTTAATTCCCGCGTTAATAGAGGTATCAACCAAAATTCCTCAATCGCCCAAAACAGACTACCCAACCATGTTGAAACCCTTATCTCAAGCTAATAAACTCCGTATAAGCTTTTTGGAAGATAGCCGAGACAATGCAATTATACCTATTAATTAGTTGGCTGGGAGAAAATGATTGGATTGACTTCGTTGAGTCCTTAATCATTTTTGCGGCCGGACTCATTACAGTGTTCTTTTTCAGGAAATTGTTAATTCCAGGATTGCTGCGTCTTGCTAAAGTCAGTCCCAACGATCTTAAATCCAGGCTCCTCAACTCAATTAAGTTTCCCCTGACTTTGGGATTTTTGATTTTTGCAGGATATTTAGCAATAGTAATCCCGCTCGAACTCTCCTCTGGACAACAAAGCTCCATAAATCACGTAACGGGATTACTTGGCCTGATTTTAGGGGTTATTTCAGTAGCTTCGCTAACAAGCACAATTTTCAACTGGTATATGGAAATAATAGCGCCACGCACTAGCTCAACCTTAGATGAACAATTAATGCCCCTTATTAGACGCGTCGTAGTCGGAGCAATTTACGCACTTGGCGGTCTTTTAATCCTCGATCAATTTAACATCAACATTAGTCCACTCATTGCAGGTTTAGGTCTTGGAGGCCTTGCCGTAGCCTTAGCAATTCAACCAACCTTGGCAAACCTATTTGCTGGCACATACGTTCTAACAGAGGGAGTGATAAAACAAGGTGATTATATAGAACTGGAAAATGGAGCAGCCGGTTACGTAATTGATGTAGGATGGCGGAGCACAAGAATCAACACCTGGACAAACAACCTAGTCGTTATACCAAACTCTCGGTTCGCCGAGACCATAATAACTAATTACGCCGAACCACATCCTGGAATCAATGTTTTACTCATGTGTGGTGTAAGTTACGAGACAGACCTGGATCAGCTTCAACTTATTTGCCAGGAAGTAATGGACACCCTTATCAAGGAAAGCGCAGACGCAAACGAGGCATATGGTGCTTATTTTGGATTAGAAAGCTTCGACGATTCCAACATAAGTTTTTGGCTTTTCGTTCAAGCAAACGATAGGATCGCCAGCTTCCGCCTAAAGACTTCGTTAATGCAACAGCTTCACAAACGTCTTAACGATGAAGGCATAGTAATTAATTATCCAGTTCGTACTTTACAATGGGCTCCCACCATCGAACAAAGCATAACCCCCCTATCGCAACAACCTAAACAACCCCCCGATAATAGCTAGATTCAGGAAGTGACTGATTTTTAGTTATGCCCAACGTCAAAGCTGTTATATTCGATATGTACGACACACTAGTACCCAATACCATAGACTATTGGATCGCTCTTTTTGTGCAGATTGCAAAGGTGCAACAATTGCCCATATCTGGCCATAAACTATTCATAGAGTGGAAACAATTCGACTCGGAATTTAGAAAAACTCGTCTAAATTTCCTCCAACCCGAGAAAAGCCCTCCCTTTAAGACTTACCAACAGGCTTGGGAGGAAAGTTTCACCAGGGTTTTTGCAAAGAACGATATTAATGGAGATCCCTCGAAAGCTGCTCAAGCCGCCGTAGAAAACCTTCAAACAAGAGTAGCCTTCGACGATACTCTATCTAGCGTGTTAACAATACAAAAACTATGGAAAACAGGTCTGATTTCAAACGCAGATAACGCCTATTTAACGCCCAATTTGAATTACATAGGAATAACTTTCGATGCAGTAGTATCTTCCGAAACCGTAAGGTCATACAAGCCTCATTCGAAACCATTCCTCTCAACTCTTTCTTTGTTAGACGTGAAACCATCTGAAGCAGTTTATGTTGGTGATAATCCCTATGACGACGTCGTGGGAGCAAAAGGAGTCGGAATGAAAGTTATACTAATAAATAGATACAATACCCCAAAACATCAATATCCAAACCCAGACGGAGAAATAAAGACGCTATTTGAACTGTCAAAATTCCTAGAAAGGTGGTCATAATGCAATTACAACTCGATCGGCAAGGTTTAATCCCAACAGTAGCCCAAGACATCAATACAGGACGTATATTGATGGTAGGATATATGAACCCTGGTTCTCTCAAACGTACTATGGAGGGCGGGCAAGTCTGGTACTACAGTCGTAGTCGTGAAGACCTCTGGCACAAAGGGGAAGTGTCCGGAAATTATATGAACGTAAAGGAGGTGTGGGCGGATTGCGACGCTGATACGCTCCTCTTAAAGGTAGATCCTGATGGACCCATATGTCACACCGGAGAGTCGTCATGTTTCTTTAATAAAATAGACACAGTGCCAGATACCACTGATTTCATTCAAGGGGACATCGGGTCAGGTACAATTGACGAGGTTTGGGCAATAATCCAAGAACGTGTCAGGGATATGCCTGTTGAAAGTTACACCGCGAACCTAATTAGATCTGGTATTGGCAAAGTCGCACAAAAAGTAACCGAGGAAGCCGGAGAAACCGCAATATCGGCAGCAATGGGCGACAAAGATAATCTGCCAGAGGAAATCGGAGACCTTTTATATCACACTCTAGTCCTTATGGCCGCTAGTAATATAAAGCCAAGGCAGGTCTGGGATGTCCTTAGGGAAAGAATTAAAAAATAAGATAAACCCTTAAAATTTCACCGTAAAGAACTTTCGGAATTGACTATTTGGCATTTTAATACGCGATTAAATCGCCTGATGATCACTCTATACAGAAGTTAGATTGGCAGTTTTATCGTCTGCAGAAATCGCTTCTTCCATGGCAACAATGGCTACTTCTATTTGCTGATCATCAGGTTGCCGTGTGGTGAGCTTTTGAAGTGTCAAACCCGGATATGAAAGCAATTTGCCCAGCTGGGTATCCCCAATCTTTCCACTTAATCTAAGGAATTCATAGCTAATCCCAGCGATAACGGGAATGAGTGCTACTCTAGAAAAGATCGCAATGATGATATCTGGTCTTCCCAAGAAACCGAACACTATTACAGATATAACGGCTACAGTTAGAAGAAAAGCTGTGCCACAGCGAGGGTGTGCAGTCGAAAATTTTCTTATGTTTTCGACATTGAGTGGAAGTTTGTGTTCGTGAGCATGAATTGCCATGTGTTCAGCCCCATGGTAAGCGAATACTCTCTTAATATCCTTCATCATGCCAATAAGACTAATATACCCTACAAGTAATCCTAATCTTATAGCCCCTTCGAGTCCGTTACTTATCGCGCTAGCCCAAGCGTCCGACTCTACACCAGAAAACAGGAGTGAGTCCATTCCACGCGCCGCAAATAACGGCCCTAGGAAAAATACAGTTATCCCAACGACTAGTGTAATCGCAAGGGTAATAAACATCGCAACTTTGGAAAACTCTTCTGTCTCAATTTCATCGCCACTTGCGACCGCCAAATTGGCAGATTTCGACAGCACCTTAAAGCCAAGGACTAAGGATTCAGCTAAAACAAGGATTCCTCTGAGAAAAGGAATTCGCCGGACCTTACCATTAAATCTTTCATCGAGTAATTCAGCTTCTCTGTGAATGGAACCATTCATCTTACGAACGGCAAGACTGTAGTACCGTTCACCGCGAATCATTATGCCTTCGATGACGGCCTGGCCACCATAGTGAAAATTCTGTTTAGACACCAGATCCCTTGCAATAATATTGGTTGGATTTATACATCATCCCATTCACTTCTCTGGTAGCAACTCGAAACACTCATCCAAGTGAGCATAACCGATCAGGCCTCTTCAGATTTCAGACCAAATCTCCGCCTCAATCTTTCGACTCTACCTTCTGTGTCTACAATTCGCTGCTCCCCTGTGTAAAAAGGATGACACTTACTACATAGTTCCACTCGCAACGCCTCTTGTGTGGCTCCAGTAACGAATTTATTTCCACACGAACAGGTCACAGTTGCGTTTCTATAAAATTTAGGATGTATATCAGATTTCATATTGTTTTACCTTTGACAATCACTAAGTACTAACAGGATAAACACTAGCCATCTTCTTTCCTTTCGCAGCCCATTCAAATTTAACCATCCCTTCGACCAAAGAAAAGAGTGTATGATCCCTCCCCATACCGACATTATTCCCTGGAAGGATCTTGGTGCCTCTCTGTCTCATGATAATATTTCCTGCCAAAACTTTTTCGCCACCAAACTTTTTCACGCCCAATCGTTGACCAGGACTGTTGCGTCCATTACGGGAACTACCTCCAGCTTTCTTATGAGCCAACTTTAGCACCTTCCTCGGAGATAATATCCATTATTTGCAGTCTGGTGTATGGCTGTCTGTGCCCTCGAGTACGCCTATATCTAGTTTTACTCTTGTATTTAAATACCCTTATAGTTTTAGCCCTGTCCTGAGACTGGACCATCGCTACGACTTTTGCTCCTTCCACAACTGGTGTCCCTACACTTAACTCGCCATCGACAGAAACGGCCATAACTTGATCTAATTCTATTTCGGACCCGGGATCAACTTTAAGTTTCTCAACATCAATGATATCTCCGTTAGAAACTCTATATTGCTTTCCGCCCGTTTTAATAATTGCATAATCCATAACCGTTCCATGTTAGGGCGAAGTGCTCATGGGTGTCAACAATTAATAGATCAATTCTCATTATTTACTCATTCTGTAGAAGCGTTACAAAAACAACAAACACTTTCATTAATCTGCAAAGTCACTTTGAGATCACAAATCCACGATTTCTTTACTTCTTTGAATTCTCCTATTCATTTCTGTGCGAATGAGGAACAATATACCTCCAAATACAACAACACTTAGATAGCTGATTGCCCTATCAATTATTACCACAGAACCCGCTGCAGTTTTTGCAAACATGCCGCTTAATATTTCAGCCACACCAAATTCTGTTATTCCTAACCCCCCGATAGGCAAAAGTGTTAACAAAGAATTCGCCAGAGTAGCGAAAAGCACTAATGGAATATTGACATCGAAACCCAAAGCTTGGATAACTAGAAAAAGTCTGCCGGCCTCAGCTATCCATCCCAAAAATCCCAATACTAAAATTACTGGTAGTCTTTCATAACTACCCAGTGCTCCCTTGTGGAACCGCAAATATGCTTCTCCCAAAGAAAATGGCAGGAATCTGGAAAATCTTTCCTTAAAAATTCGCATCCCAATTAAAATAATAGCCAATAAGAAGGGAATTGCTGAGGCTAATACAACAAAAAACCACGGAGTATCCACTCCTGTATAAACCATCAAAACAGATGCTGTTATTAGAAGACCAAACATTATGAATACATCCACAATCCGTTCGGCTACAACTGTGCCAATGGTTTGCGACAAACGGTGACCAGTTTCAGTGCTGTAAAGATGCGCTCTATAAAGATCACCGATGCGCAATACTGTAATGCAATTTACAAACCAGCTGACCAGAATTAATCCACCGCAATTCTGAATTGTTGGGCTCGGAGCTTCTCCATCCTGAGCATTTAGCAACAACAAACGCCACCTTGCTCCTCGAAAAACAAATGTAGTGTAATGAAGAACAAATGCCGTTAGAAACACTACAGGATTGGCCTCTGTAATATTTGACCACAATTCCCCGACATTCAAATCAAATCTCACCACCAAGAAAAAAATAAAAAGCCCGGATAAGCTCAAAAAAAAGACCGTAGTTAATGGAGCTCCTCTTCGAAGAGGATGTGCTTTCCAACCGGTTACTTTATAGATTAGAAAACTCATGGTGTTTTATGTATCCCGCAGAATAGGAGACGCGAAAACCGGACAATAGAAAATAGATAGTGAACACGAATTAACGCAAATCAAATCTAATTACTTCCCAAAATACTATCAAAAATCGCTAACCTAAATCTATCCAGTTCATATTAATGGACGTTTCTTAGGCATTCCCGCCTTCCTTGGATATACCGCTGGTGTGTTTGTCACCTTATCGAGTATTACTAAGGTCCTATTATCGTCTATGCCCGGGATTTGTGTTGGATGGCAACCAGACAATTTACCACCTAATTTAATAATTGCCCGTTGCGAATCCTTCATTTCTTGAGAAATTCGTCCTTTCTTAAAAACAATAACTTGCCCCCCAATTCTAGAAAATGGTAGAGTTAGCTCAGCCACCACAGTCATTGAGCCTAACGCCCGAGCCAAAACTAAGTCAAAGGCTTCTCTCAACGTATCATCCCTACCCAATATTTCCGCTCTATTGTTATAGATTGTCACGTCGTGCAGGCCTATTTTTTTTACTAAATGCTCCAGAAACCGCGCCTTTTTCCCAACAGACTCCACCAAGGATAGATTTATACTGGGAATCAGAATCTTTAATGGCAAACCTGGAAACCCAGCTCCTGAACCTACATCCATGCATTTCAGAACCCCACGAGTTGATATATTTATTACGCCCAATGGAGTCACTGAATCTGCAAAATGTTTCATTTGGACATCTTTATAGTCGGTAATGCGAGTAAGATTTGTCCGTTTATTCCATAGAACGAGTTCTCTATAATAGACCTCAAATTGTTCTACTTGCTCTACAGTAAGATTTGAGAATTCTGCATTGACCACAATCTCTCCAGTCTAATGATATTCGTTTTTGAACAATAAATTAATTCACATAACTTCAAATAAGGCAATGGCCTTTATGGCTACTTGCGAATTACCATATTAGGATACCAATATCTTCCCATATTGGTCATTGTTGTATCTTAGACGTTCTATTAGTTATCCAAATTGACACTCTTAAAAAGCCTGCATAGAATGAGGATATCCCTAAAAATGGGTTGCTAGGTGCTCCTAGCCCAACCTAAAAACCTACCAAGGAAATGAATAATGAATACTAAAGCTTTCGTCCTCGTTGAAACGGCTGTCGGAAAAACCCGAGACGTGGCTCACGCTCTGGGAGAAGCTGATGGAATTCTATCTGTAGACGTGGTAACCGGCCCATACGACATTATCGCCGTAATGGAGGGTAAAGACATAACATCTATAGGTGACATGGTAACTGAGAAAGTTCATTTCGCAGGTGTGGTTCGAACCGTTACATGTATATCCGTGGGCAACGCTTAAACACTACAATTTTTTGTTCGATTCAAATCAAGAGGTCTTAGCCAATGGACTTCCGCTTTTCGCCGGACGATGAGGAGTTTAGGGCTGAGTTGCTTTTGTTTCTTAAAAGCAACCACCTCGAATCAATGCCATTTCCTGGAACTATGACGGAAGAAGAAGAATGGGGTTTAACAACTGTAATACGGCAGAAACTAGCAGAGAAAGGTTGGCTTACAATGAATTGGCCTAGGATCTACGGAGGCCAAGACTCTTCTTCGATACGAAACCTTATTTTCAATGAAGAATTATCCTATAACCTTACACCCGGTCGGGATGTGTTTGGTGCACGTATGTTGGGCCCGACTCTAATGATCTATGGAAGTGAGGCACAGAAAGAGGAATTTCTACCACCTATTGCCGAGGGTAGGGTACAGTGGTGCCAAGGTTATAGTGAACCAGAATCTGGTTCCGATCTCGCATCCCTTAGAACTCAGGCAGAGGACATGGGGGACCATTATATAGTTAACGGGGGGAAAATCTGGACATCTATGGCCCACAGATCCGATTGGATGATGTTATTAGCTCGTACTGATTCTAACGCTCCAAAGCATCGTGGAATTAGCTTCTTTTTATTAGACCTTCGATCCCAAGGGGTCGAAATCAAACCTATAATAAACATGGCGGGAAAACATGAATTCAACCAAGTTTTTTTCGACAACGTACAAATCCCAAAGGACAAACTTGTAGGAGCAGAGGGTCAGGGATGGTATGTGGGTGTTACTCTCCTGGATTTCGAACGGTCCGGCATTGACTATGCTGCACAAGCAAGACGGCTCTTAGACGACATCACAGGATATGTCATCAAATCCCAGAAGGCCGGCAATCATAGGCTTAGTAAATGGTGGATTAATGATTTATTAGCAAAATTATATATAAATACTGAGGTGGCAAGACTTATTTCCTACAGAGCCGCCTGGCTTCAATCTCAACATATTGTGCCTACCAAAGAAGCTTCTATGAGCAAAGTATTCGGAAGCGAAACGTTTCAAAAAGTAGCAGAGGCCGGACTAAAAATTTTAGGTTTATATGCACCTCTAACATCCGATGATGATCACTCGATACTATCAGGCCACGTACAAGAGTGTTGGCGCTACAGCTTCATGAACACTATCGCAGCGGGCACCTCGGAGATTCAGAGAAACATTATTGCGAACCGTGGCTTAAAATTACCTCGGAATTAATAAAATGGACTTAAGCTTTACAGACACACAGAAAATGTTGGCAGCAGAGGCTCGTCAGTTTTTACAATCAAACTGGAGTTCTTCCCAGGTACGCAAACTCGAGAGGAATGCTGAGGGTTTTTCGAAAGATCTTTGGATGACAATGGCTGAATTAGGGTGGATGGGGATAGTTTTCCCTCAAGAATTCGGAGGTGCTGGGGGAAACCTAGTGGATTTTTGCGTTGTGATAGAAGAAATGGGTCGCAACCTAGTCCCTAGTCCATTTTGTTCGTCAATAGGCCTAGTAGGCTTATTGATTTTAAAAGCTGCCGACGATGAAACTCGACGTGATATGATCCCCAAACTTGCCAAGGGTCAAATAACGGCCTCTCTCGCAGTGACTGAAACAAACGGAGGTTTAAATCCAGAAGAAATCGAAACAACTTCCGTAAGGGAAAATAATCATTACCTCCTTAACGGGGTTAAGCTTTTCGTCCCTGACGCACAAAATGTTGACTATCTACTAATTGCGGCGAGAACAGGCCCAAAGCCAAAGAATATTTCCTTATTCCTCACGCAGGCATACAGAGAAGACATTAAAATAAGTGCACACAAAACTATGTCTTTTGATGCACAGGGAGAAATCCGCCTAGGGAATACTCGACTTCCAATATCCTCGTTGATAGGGGAATTCAATGGTGGTTGGCCGTTACTAGATATGGCATTACAATTAGGAACAATTCTGAAATGCGCTGAAATGTTAGGAGGTGCAGAAATTGTCTTGGACAAAACAATCGAACACCTCAAACAACGCGTGCAATTTGGCAGACCTATCGGGACATTTCAAGCATTGCAACATCATTGTGCAAACATGGCGATAGACGTAGAAGGATGCAGAAATCTCACATATCAAGCTGCGTGGTCTTTAGATCAAGGCTTAGATTCCAGGAAAGAAGTTTCAATGGCAAAAGCGTGGGTTAACGAAGCTTACAACAGAATATGCACCCTATCCCATCAGTGCCATGGAGCCATTGGATTCACTATGGAACACGACCTACAACTTTACACGAGAAGAGCTAGGGTCCAAGAACAATCGTTTGGCGAGACCCAATTTCATCTCGAGATTTTGGCTGAGAACATAGGAAATCTTAGGAGGGGAACCCTTAAATGAAAGACACCGATTGTATTTTTTGCGGAATATTTAGCGGAGTAATAGAATCTGACATTCTGTTCCGAAATAAAGACCTGATAGTCGTCAGAGATATCAACCCTAAAGCTCCCACACATTTAGTTATAATTCCCAAACCTCATATTAAAAACTTGGCTTATTCGGCAGGCAGAGCTTCAAGTGTACTAGGTCAGATGTTTATTGTAGCTGAAGAAATGGCACGTAGAGAGGAGGTAACTATTTCGGGGTTCAGATTAATAGTGAACCAGGGAGAGGACGCTGGGCAAGAAATAGAACATCTTCACATGCATCTTCTTGGCGGTAAGAAACTAAATAATTTGGGGTAAACGCTAAAGATAGACAAGCAGTTTATAGGTTCTTGTCCTATACACGACTTCGTGCTCGAATAAAACAAACCGCTGACGCATTCTGAATTATGCTAGTAAGATATAAATTTCTCAAAATATTTTTTGCAAGAAAATTATACTATACAAACCGAATGAACTAGATCGATATCAGGCACAAGAGACATACGCTACTCCAGTATCCTGCCTAAGTATGTAGCTCTACAATGTCTCCATCAGATAGAACATATTCTCTGCTCACTCTCTGCCCATCAAATTTTCCAGAACCCCATAATAACGCATATTTTACGGCTGTTTTCCATTTCTTGTGGAGACGCGCTCCAGCATCTGAAACAGTAGAACCTTGTTCCAAGACTATCGGGTTTTGGTAATCAACATTTCCCACCGAAGTTTTAGTATAGATTCTCATTCTTCCCAACTGTTGAAACAACATGTTGCCTACTTTATCCAATCCTGTACCGTCAAGGCATGAAGTCCTGAGAAGTGGGAAACGGCTTCCAAACGACCTCTCTAATTCTTCCCATGCCACTGCCGCGCCTTCACTATCCCACTTATTAGCAAGAATGGAAACCATTTTCTTTAATTTGTTGTCATCATCCGGCACTCCTTGGCTACCTCCATAAAAGTCAAAACCCCACGGCTCAAGAATTGCACATAAATGCTGTGCCTGCTTAGTTGCGTCCATCGTCAAATCTACTACGAAAATGAATGTGTCAGCATTTCTGATTAGACCGTAGACCTGGGTCTTTGTATCCGGAAATTCTAAACTAGGGGGATCAATCAGTTGAATTCTTACATTCTCAAATTGAATCATTCCAACGTTAGGAATCTGTGTAGTAAATTGATAGTCTCCCACCTTTGCGTGCATACCAGTTAAAGCATTCA
>CAYTPK010000004.1:0-21230 GCA_964439905.1 uncultured Dehalococcoidia bacterium | reverse complement strand
ATATAATCTGATAGTCTTTTCTTCAACAAAGCTCCGCATAATACCTAGTTTGGTTTGCTAGCTTACGTTAAACTGTCAGACACGGCCAGGCGCTCTAACCAAAACTAATTTCTTCAGTTTGGAGCTACGATGGACCTTATTCTGGACATAGCAGTCTTTCTCATCGCGTCAACCGTGGTCATCATAGCTGCACTTGGCCTGGTTAAAACGGCCGACATAATCGCATCGGCAACCGGATGGGGCAGGGTATGGGTGGGATCACTCCTTCTAGGTGGAGCTACTTCTTTACCTGAATTAGTCACAGTGACTTCAGCAGTTCATTTTCTTAGCCCTGTAGAAGGGAGTAATCTGGCACTAGGCACCGTATTCGGTGCGAACATGATGAACGTAAGCAAGTTGACCTTAATTATCGCTCTACTCGGAGGCCGAAATTTTTTTCAGATACTGTCTAATGAACAAAAATCTCTTGCTGCCATAGCCTTAGGTCTCACGATAGCCACGTTTTTCTTGTCTATCGTCGGCATGAATTACAAATGGCTTTTTCTAAGCCCCGCTACACTAATCGTACTATTCCTATACGTGCTATCCCAGAAATTCTTAATGAAATGGGATTCAAATGACACATCCCTTGAGGAGACCAAAAGCAACCACTCAATCAAATGGATATGGTCTTTATTTTTGTTATCAGCGGTAGCTGTTTTTGTTGCTGCACCCTTTCTTGCCATCAGCGCTAGTAACCTTGCAGATCACACAGGTTTAGGTGAAAGTTTTATTGGCGTCTTGGCCGTAGCCTTGGTAACGTCTCTCCCTGAATTAGCCAGTACTATAGCTGCAATAAGAATGAAAGCTCCTGATTTAGCTGTTGCAACAATTTATGGAACAAACGCCTTCAACATAGCAATCTTGGGGGTAGCGGATATGTTTTTCCCTAACGGATCCATTTTCGGTGATATTAGTACTGGATCATTATTAGCCTGTATATTTGCAATGATTTTAGGAGCACTAGGTGCTTTCCAGATAATGCTCAGGAGGCCTATAAAACACTTTTCGCTTTTCGAACCTAGTACAGCTGGAATCTGTGGTATATGGGTTATAGGTATTATCTTAATATTCAACACTAGATGACGAACTCCAAATGTTATGATCCAACCAATCCTTTCATTAATTTGACTCAATGAAACATGCTTAAATGACAACTCCTTCTTATACAAGCCAGCATATGAAGACAAATGCACAACCCAAACGTCCATTAAATCTAATGGTTGGGTTAGCTGCCGGTCACAGCGTAAAACATTTTTATCAGCAAGCGTTCCTATTGCTACTTCCTTATGTGAAAGACTTCCTAGGTCTTTCCGATGTCGGAATAGGTGTTCTAGGTGCAGTCCGTACTATTAGTGGGGCGTTAATAAATATACCTGCAGGCATCATATCTGATATTTGGCGCGCTCATGTGGGACTTATGCTGACGACAAGTCTTTCCTGTATTGCCCTAGGATATTTCTTAATTGGTATTACTCCTAACTACTGGCTGCTTTTGATAGGAGTAACCATAGTTGGATGCGGGGCTTCATTTTGGCACGCACCCGCATTTGGAACCTTAGCATCAGCATATCCAGACCGGAAAGCTACTGCATTTGCGGTACACCGAGTCGGTGGTTCATTTGGAGACAGTACTGCTCCCATTATTACAGGGTTGTTACTGGGAGGATTTGCATTCTGGGGCTTCGAATGGATGGGGCTCAAATGGCAAACATTAGCGTTGATTATGGTTATGCCAGCATTTGTGGCCGCCGTCTCAGTGTTTTTCGCCTTTAGGAAGATAGAAGGTGGTGGCAGGAATATACCGGATTTTTCTACATACTTTGTATCCGCTAAGGCCATGCTAACTAATTCAACGGTGTTGGGAATGGTATTGTTGTCTGGTGTACGATCTATGGTACACAGTGCTCTAACTATATTCTTGGTAATCTACATGGCGGAGGATTTAAACTTCTCGGACGCCAATATAGGATTCCACGTATCATTATTAACTCTGCTCGGAATAGCTTCATCTCCCCTAATGGGATGGGCTTCCGATAAATCAAGTCGCAGAGGAGTAATATTTTTCAGTCTGGCAGGATTGACCATATTAAGCGGATTACTCCTATATTTTGATTCTGGCATTGGATTTACCGTTATTCTTGCTTGCACAGGTATATTCCTCTACTCAGTTAATCCAATCATGATGGCGGCAGCGATAGATGCAACAAACCGCGGAACCGAATCATCCGGAGTAGCCTTAATGTTCACTGGTGGAAGTCTCCTGGGTGCCTTGTCGCCAATTCTGGCGGGCCAGCTACGCCAAAGTTTTGGCATGGATGCCGTATTTATCTATACAACGGCAATTTTAACAGTGGTAACCATAGGCTCTCTACTAGTACCAATGAGACGCAACTGAAACAAAGAGCAGACATTTCTAATCTCAACGGATACACTTTCCCAAAGAGATGCCTTACCAAATGCCAAAGCCTTATATGCGGATTTTAATATTCTTTATGAAAAGTCCAACTCACCAAGTCGCAGAAAATCTCTTATGAAAGAAATTATTAACAAAAGAAGCCAAGGTCATTTTTCTTTCCGTCGAGAAAAAGCAAATAGAATATTATTTTCTGCTCTTATAGCTACCTTTTTCTTGATAATATCGTTTATATTGGCCCTCGGCACACACGACGGAGATCTTACAGGTGGTGTGAATGGTTTCATAGCAGGTCTGTCATCAAACTCAGCTCATTTTCTAGGAAATATAGGTCTTCTAACTCCCCTCGGATTCGCTTTTGCTGCAGGAATGGTCTCAACAGTAAACCCCTGCGGGTTCGCGATGCTCCCAGCCTATCTTGGCCTTTACTTGGGATCTGGGAATTCCATTAACAAAATTAGCCCACTGTCTCACCTGGGAAAGGCACTTCTAATAGGAACTGTCGTCACTAGCGGATTTATTGTTTTATTCGGAACTACCGGAATAATAATCGGATTAGGGATGCGATCTATAATCGGATATATCCCATGGTTTGGGCTTGGTATTGGAATCATCTTGACTCTTATGGGTGCGTGGATAATGACTGGAGGGTCCATATATTCCAGATTTGCCTCTGAGGTAGCTTCAAAGGTCGGAGGTTCTACAGAGATCACGACTAGGGGTTATTTTATTTTTGGATTGACCTACGGAATCGCTTCGATAAGTTGCACCCTTCCCATATTCTTATCTGTGACCGGAATAAGCTTTATAAACGGTTCCCCAAGAGCGTCTTTGGCAGCGTTCATTATGTACGGGGCTGGAATGGGGTCTGTCATAATTTTGATGACTCTAGGTATGGCGATTGTAAAGGAAGCAACTCTAGGGTTAATCAGAAAAATTGCATGGATAGTACAACCCGTTAGTACAACTATGTTAATTTTGGCTGGGTCTTACATTTTTTTCTATTGGTTGACGGTTGGAGGACTACTCTGAATTTAGTTTTTCTATAAATCTCGATGCGGCCTGGCAATTTTTACAGCCTTCACGTGACGGAGGGACTTGAAGCGTGTCATATAAGTACCTAGCTTTGGTCATCAACTTTGGTATCGTTACATCGTGAGTAACCTCCACCTGCACTATGGTTGCGTTAAATTGCATATTAAAGCCATCAGAATCGACAACTGCCGGTGACGAAGCAGTTTCCTGATCAGTGATTGGTTCCATGTACACTAAAGCGAGTTGCCTAACAGGATACATCCCTAAACGTTCCGCTAAATACGCATATCCATTCAATTGAGCCTCATAAATATCCATAAGTTTATCTTGATTCGTCGTATATTTAGAGGTTTTGTAATCCACAATGGTATAGGTGCCATCGGTCATTTTAAAAATCCCGTCAGCTTGTCCTCTCAACGTCACATATATGTCGCTATTCGATACCGAAAATTTATGATATGACGGCGGGTCTATATATGACTCGACATGCCCCAAAGACGTTAACCACAATGGTAAATGCCCTTCCCGATCAAAGTAGCCATGCACTATCCGTTTATTATAAGCATCTATGGTACTGAAAATTCCGGGGAAAGACTGGTATGGTAACGGTTTTAAATGCAGTTTAGTCCAAAGGCACCTTTCACAATTGCGCTTGAGATTAAACTCACCCAAATCTTTGGCTGATATTACCAGATAGCTCATTTTGCGATAATTCCTCCCTTACCATATTCGTATATGTCCAGCCTGTCTAGACATATACTTCTTTCCCTGAAGCCATGTTATCATTAAATCCGATTTCTACTCACATGGCGGAGGACTTAATGAGTTGGATTGATACTATTTCATATGAAAAGTCTTCGGGATATTTGAAATCACTCTATGACAGGATTAAAGACACCAACGATAATATAGACAACATTATGGTAGCCCATAGCCTAAGACCTCATACGTTAGAAGCTCATCTACGAATATATAAAAACGTATTGCACCACAGAGATAATAGGCTACCCAAATGGTATCTGGAAACTATAGGGCTTTATGTTAGTTTAATAAACAACTGTTCTTATTGCGCTGAACACCATTTTGAGGGAATCATACGATTACTAAATAACAAAGACCTTTGTAACCGCCTAAAAACAAGTCTTATGAAACGAACTCCCGAAACCTTCTTCGAGGGCAACCATCTTGCTGGCTTGAATTACGCATACAAGCTAACGGTGGCACCCGATGAGATGAGAGAACAAGACATCAAAGATCTTCGGGTATCTGGATTTGATGACGGTGAAATTTTAGAAATAAACCAAGTAACAGGTTACTTTGCTTACGCCAACAGGACGGTTTTGGGATTAGGTATAAATACTGACGGAGACACCTTGGGATTATCGCCTTCGTCTGACGACCCTGACGATTTATCACACGGTTAGCAACTATAGAACAGATGGCGTCCCCAAAGATTTCCAAATCTCTGCCAGCTCCTCTTTCTTACATACCGTTTTACTATGGCTGGATTATACTTCCCATTACAACGCTTGCAGTATTTATTTCGGGGCCGGGACAGACATATAGTATATCTATATTCGTCAATCCAATAATCGATGAAACTGGTTGGTCCAGATCTATGGTCTCGGGGCTATATACAGCCGGATCACTGACTGCAGCTTCAGGAATGTTTTTAGTGGGTCGCCTGTTAGATAAACATGGGGCGCGGGTGATGTTGGTAATAGCCGCAATCTTTCTAGGATTAGGTGCTTTATGGATGAGTAGAATCACTAATCCTATAGAGCTCTACTTGGGCTTTGCCATAATGAGACTAATGGGACAAGGATCACTTAGTCTCATACCTGAAACCCTGGTAGCACTTTGGTTTATCAGGCTACGCGGTAGGGTAATGGCGATAAACGCACTTGGATCTGTAGTAGGACAGGCTACTTTCCCTCTTTTAATACTTTTTTTGATATCCAATTTTGGCTGGCGGGATACTTGGGTGGTTATAGCTTTTATTATTTGGGGAACTCTGATCCTTCCCGCATCTATATTCGTACGACGAACTCCAGAATCTGTAGGTCTTTTCCCAGATGGGAATAAACTGCCAAGAAAAGATCGTTATTCAAAACAAAAAGCCTTTATTAATGAACAAAGTTTTTCATTAAAACATGCACTGAGGACCAAAACATTCTATTTTTTGCTCTTCGCTGGCACTTCACAATCTACGATCAGTACAGCTTTAGTGTTTCATCAAAGCTCCGTGATCGCCAGCAAAGGCTTGGATCCCAGTTTCTCTGCAGCAATTTTTGGAGTCATGGCACCAACAGCGCTTTTTGGGAATTTCTTGGCTGGATTCTTAGTAGACAAATTTCCTAATCGTTTTGTCTTAGCATCTGCTCAACTAATATTAGGGATCGCCATGTTAATGGCATTAATGATGTCATCTCCTGTGCAAGCAATTACATACGGGGCATTACTTGGCCTTGCAGGAGGAATGGCATCAATTACAAACGCAGTAATCTGGCCTAATTATTTTGGAAGAAAACACCTGGGAAGCATTCGCGGAATTGTCACTACGGCAATGGTCGCAAGTGCGGCCCTAGGCCCATGGCCCTTCGGGATATTATTCGATGTTACCGGGACCTACACATGGGCAATTCTATTGGGATTGGCTCTACCAATTACGTGTGCGATTTGTGCCATTGCAGCAATTCCACCCAAGCCTAACACCTCAAGCCTCAATGATGCTGAAAATCAGGAATGACGAATCACAGCAAGTTTACTAATTCTCCTCGAGAACCCTATAACTAAAATGCAGCCTTCAAAAAAGGATTTATCTAGTTAGCTGTATTTTTTAGATCCTTTCAATTAAATCATGAATTTGTTCGACGGTATTCATATCCGGCTCCCAGGCAACAATTCGACCAAACTCATCAACTGCGACTGCTGGACGTCTGCCATCAGCGTTATTAGCAACATATCTATCTGATGCTTCATCAGATATGCCAAAAGATATCCCAACTTTACGATCAACATCCAATAGGATAGAAAAGGGCAAGTTTTCCCTTTCTATCCATTCTCGAGCAGTTTCGTGCCCCTTATCGTTCATACCATAGACAATTATGTTCTTGGAACGCAGTTTTTCAACATCCTCTCGGTACCCGAGAGCCATGCGGGTTCAATTGCCGCCACCTGGGCTGGTAAAAAAGTAGAATATCACTTTCTTGCCGCGTAAACTGGCAAGGGACACTAATTCACCATAACAATCTTCCAAAGTGAATTCTGGAGCTTGCGTACCCAGTTTTATAAATCCCATTTTACCCCCGGTTTTCGTCTAGTATCGGCTTGTTTTATAAAATCCCAAAAACAATAATAATTAAATAAATACTGATTGCCAATTCCCTTTAGATAAAGTGCCAAAAATAAGGGGGAATTGATACCCTTTTAGGTGTGGCTAGGCATAATAAATTTGACTTTTCACCCTCAAATAAGGTAACGTATGCCCACTTTTAACGCGCACAATAGATCGGCCGACCAGCGTTTGAGAACCTCAGTAGTCGGCCCAGCGTGAAGCTGTTTAACCTAACAGCAAATCAATTAAGGAGACTCTGTACTTTATGCTTCGACGAATAAAAATAAGCCTAGTTACGCTGGCCATTCTTATGTTGGCTTCGTTAACAATCACAACGGCTTGCGGGGATAGCGACTCCGATACAACCAAGAGGGAAATCGTTTTCGCAGGACTTAACTGGGACAGCGCTTTGATTCAAAATGGCGTTGCCCGATACATTGTTGAAAACGGTTACGGATATCCCACCTCACACGTTGAGGGAGCCACAGTCCCATTGTTTGAAGGTTTACGCAAGGGTGATATAGATGTCACCATGGAAATATGGCTGCCAAATCAACAGGCCGTCTGGGATAATGCCATCAAGGCCGGAGAAGTTATACCGGTAGGCAAGAGCTTGGAAGATAACTGGCAGAACACGTTCCTAATTCCTGATTATGTGGCAGAAGCCAACCCAGGATTAAAATCCGTTGAGGATCTGAAAAAGGACGAATACAAAGCACTTTTTGCAGAACCTGACAGCGGTGGTAAAGCCGTGCTCGTGGGATGTATAGCTCAGTGGGCATGTCGTGGAATCAATGAAGGCCAAATGAAAGCCTATGGCCTAGAAGACCATGTAGAACTACGCGACCCAGGCACTATGGCTGGTCTTAACGGTGCAATCGAGGGTGCATACCTGAAAAAGGCTCCCGTTCTTTTCTACTATTGGGGACCGACGACTTTGTCAGCCAAATTAAATATGGTAGGACTAGAACAACCTCCGATTTCAGAATGCGCGGGAGCAGACCCGTCGTTGGGATGTGAAATTCCAAAGGCAGAAGTTCTAATCTCGATGAATACTAGCCTTGTAGAAGACGCCCCAGAGCTTATCCAGTTATTCCGTAATTGGGACTGGAGCGCAACTAATCAGCTAGCGGCCGAAGGTTGGCACGCTGATAACAAAGATAATGCTGAAAGCTCTGAAGCAGCTTACACCAACACAGCGGTTTGGTACCTAAAGAACAACGAAGGTTGGAAAACATGGTTGCCGGAGGCCGAATTGGCAAAAGTCGAGGAAGCCTTAGCTGCAAACTAGGTTTAACACTTAGCTAAAATATGAAAAGGACCCACGACTGAAAGTCGTGGGTCCTTTCATTTTATTATCAACTTAAGTACTCCCTAAAACAACAGAACCACCTAACTATACCTTACTTCTCTGCAAGATATATCCCTGGGATATTCTATCGATAATTATCGCCATTATGACGATGGCAGTGCCAGCAATGAAGGCTTCCCCTTGTTCTAGTTGACCCATCGATCTTAAGACTTCGATCCCAAGACCACCAGCTCCCACCATCGCTGCTATTACTACCATACCCAAAGCCATCATCACAGTCTGGTTAATTCCAGCCATTATAGTAGGAATCGCCATAGGAATTTGGACCTTTAACAAAAGCTGTAGAGACGTGGAGCCAAAAGATCTACCCGCCTCAACCACCGAAGGATCAACTTGTCTTATCCCCAAATTAGTTAATCTTATACACGGGGGCACTGCATAGAGAAAAGTGGCTAAGACGGCAGCTACATTACCTAATCCAAAAAGCATGATCCCAGGAATTAGATATACAAAACTAGGCATAGTCTGCATAGCATCTAAAACAGGTCGAATCATACCCTCGGCTAAATCACTTTTTGCTGCCAATATGCCAATTGGTATCCCAATTGCGATGGTAACTGTCACTGCGATCAAAAGTATTGATACGGTTACCATAACAGGATCCCACAAGTTCACAGATGCCATTGCCAGCAAACCAATTGCGGAACCAATGGCAACCTTCCTAGTAGCCACCCGCCAAGCTAGTAGCGTCACAAGTCCAATAAAGACTGGCCATGGTATCCATATCAGAAAATCCCTCAATTTGCCGATGCACAGTTTGAGAAAATCGCTGATTACATCAAAGAACCAGCCAAAGTTAATCACAACCCAATCAATCGCATCATCAATACCACTATGCAAAGTAGGCCCAATATTAAACGGAAAATCTAACGCTGATTCCACTTCACTCATACGTACCAATATGCATAGTAGTAGAAAGGAAATTCCGGCCAACAAGAATTTGGGAAGGCCCTTTAATCTACCATAAATATGATCTTTATCGGACTCCTTGGGTTCAAAGACCATACTAGTTATATTTCTCATCATATTGGTCAAAATATTCTCCCTTCGATTTCTTAATTTGAGTTCTCCATAGATCGGCTCATCTTACCTATAGATCAGGACAAGCTCCTGCATATGAATATGACTCCATCAAAATATTGTTGTTATGCTTCCTTTTCAGAAGCAATTATGCGCAACACATCCCTACGTGTAGCAACTCCTATACATCGCTTGTTATCGTCTATCACGGGGACTGGATGGTCCGAATCTATAAGAGTTGGTAGAAGGTCTTCCAATATAGTATCTGATGAGATCACTTCTACAGTTCGGTCAAAATATTCATCGAGTGGTTTCTTGTCAGAGCGTTTTATCCCATCCAAGGTTTCTCTACGTATAAGCCCTTTAAAAGCCCCCCGCTCTTCCACACAAATCGCGAATGGAGTGTCTGATGACTCCATGGATTTCCTTAGCATTTCTAGCGTGTCCGAATCCTTCACGACAACTTCGGGTTTACTCGCAACCGCACCAGCGTGAATTACCTTCGTCTTTTGAACTCCTAGGGTAAACTCGCGAACAAAATCATCAGCCGGATTCATAACAATCTCCTGAGGCGTTCCGAGCTGAATAATCTCACCGTCGCGCATTATGGCAATGCGATCACCGACCGTCACGGCTTCATCGAGATCATGTGTTATAAAAACAATAGTCTTATGTATTTGTTTCTGAAGATCTGCAAGTTCCGATCGCATCTGTCTTCTTATCAGTGGATCAAGTCCACTAAACGGTTCATCCATAAGAAGTATAGAAGGATCTACAGCTAACGCTCGAGCTATTCCGACACGCTGTTTCATGCCTCCACTCAATTCTCGTTGGCGGGCATGTTCCCATCCTGCAAGGCCTACCTTTTCTAACATCGCTAACGCCACTTCTTGCCGATTATCTTTATCGACACCTTTAACTTCCAATCCATAGCCCACATTGTCTAAGACATTTTTATGGGGCAATAAACCAAAGTTTTGAAACACCATTGCCATCTTGGTTCGCCTAAATTGAAGTAGTTGATCGACATCATATTCAGTAATATCTTCATCATCCACAAAAACCTCTCCTGAGGTAGCCTCGATCAACCTAATTAGACAACGTACCAAGGTCGATTTGCCGCTTCCGGACAAACCCATAACAACAAAAGTTTCCCCTGAATATACCTCGAACGAGACATTACGCAGGGCAACAACTAATCCAAGTTCCTGTTGTATTTCTTCGCGAGTTTTATTCTTGTAGGAGTCATCGAGGACTTGGCCTGGATTATTTTCCCCAAAAACCTTCCATAACGAGTTTACGACTATTTTGGGATCGTCGTCCCGTGCTATGTACGTTTCTAGGTCATCACCTTGTTCACTACTTGCCTTGTCTTTCATAAACCATCACTCCTGTACTAACCGGTCTATTTTAACAGATATGGCGGATTAAGGTTTTTTAATCATATAAAATCTCCCTTACTACGGGTACAAAGGATTATGTATAATGCAAAATATAGAGGTTAGAATAATGAAGTATTGCCCAAAGTGCGGAGAGGAACTCCAGATTGATTCAGGTTTTTGTGGAAAGTGTGGATCGGCTCAAGTTAAACCTATACCCACTGAAATAGCCGATGGAGGAATGGTGGGATTTGGTGAGGCAATATCTATGGCAATTCGCAATTATTTTGTTTTCAAAGGTAGATCAACCAGAGCTGAATATTGGTGGTGGGTTCTTTTTCTCATTCTGGCATCCATACCTGTAGCTATAGCTGGTCTTATCGTACCGTTGTTAGGCCAAGCCTTCCAATTATTTACGTTAATCCCATCTATATCTCTAACCACTCGACGATTACACGATATTGGCAAATCCGGATGGTGGCAGCTGTGGTTTACCCTGTTTATGTTTGCGTTGTGGACCCTTTTTGGTGTATCGATTGCTATATATTTTATTCTCGATATGGATGAGTGGGTTTTTATAATACCTTTATCCATAAGTCTAATTGCCTCAATCATTGGATCAATATGGTGGATAGTTTGGATGTGCAGAAGAAGCGATCCTGTCCCAAACAGATACGATTCATTAGCATAAATCATCCCATAGACAATGTATCTAGTCTCCAATATAGAGTCTGTAGAAAATGCACGCCAAAAATTCTACGGTATTGATCAATTAGATTCGTCTAACAAACCTTCCACATGATCAGAAAAAGCTGCGCCCTTGAACCGGGTCCCACAACAAACCCAACCCATTCTTTCAATACCCACGGAATCAAGAATTTTTATTCGATAGATTGCCTGACTACTTCCAGCCCATTGATAGGGTCCTTTCTTTAAGAACAGTCTTCTGTCGGAAAAAATCAAGGTATATCCATTATCTTCTACCCAACGTAGAAGCCCCTTCCGAGACCTATCAGCACCCTTTCGCCACAATCGAACATACAAATATAAGATTGCACCCCAAAATATAAACGTCGAAATCAAAATTAAATCAGTTTGCATGATTAAATTATACAGAAATAAAAACCCAAATTAGCTAACTACGGAAGAGTCTGATAGCAGGATAAGTAACGTCATTGGATCGAAAGTTCAAACGCGTGCCCGATCCCACATAATAGTGGCTCCGAAAGGGGGTGTCCCACAAATTGGAGACTCAACGGCAAACCAGCTTGGTTAAGGCCACACGGTACCGATAGGGTTGGATATCCGTTGTAATTGAAGGGAACTGCAAAGCGTTGAAACGCCGGGTCGCGGTCTGGATCTAATCCTCCATACATTTGTTCCATGGTAATTTCATAAGGAGGACCTGGCATAGAAGGACATACAAGCACATCCACATCACGCATAGCAAGACGGACTAACCCGTTGCATTCGTTGCGCTTATCGTTAGCTTTCACATAGTCCAATGCACTAACCTTTGCGCCAGAATCCAACCACTCTCGGAAATATAATCCATAGTCGTCCCGGAGAGAGGGATAGAAATCACTATGCGCTGCAAGCGCTTCTACAGAACAAAGAGTCGCCCAATAAGATGTGTATTGGTCAATATCTGGCATGTTTACTTCTACAATATCTGCTCCTAAATTTTCTAGAGTTACCACACTATCTAGAACTGCCTGGGAAAGCTCAGGATCAATTCCACAGGTAACATAGTCCCTATCTATTCCAACACGTATGCCTTTTATATCTTGTCCTATGTTTGCAAAAATATCTGATGGATCGATGGGTATCGTGGTGGAATCGTTTGGATCTACACCAGATATAGCATCCAACATAATGGCAGCATCTATCGAGCTCCTGGTAAGTGGTCCTACATGGTCAAGTGATTCAGCTAAAGCTAATACTCCATAACGACTTACCCTTCCCCACGTTGGCTTCAACCCAACCACTCCACAAGCCGCTGCGGGAAATCGAATTGATCCGCCCGTATCACTACCCAAAGAGCCATAGCACAATCCAAGAGCGGTAGCTACACCAGATCCGCTCGAGGAAGCTCCAGCCCATAGTTTGGTATTCCAGGGATTCAACGGAACATCAAAAGACGGATTATATCCACCCATCGCACCCTCTGTAAGATTTAGTTTCCCCAAAATAACACCGCCCGCAGAGGTCAAGCGAGAAACCACAGTGGCATCGAAAGCCGGTATGTGGTTTTCCATGACCTTGCAACCCCCCATGGTTCTCACTCCATTAGTAAAACAAAGATCCTTAACTGCAATAGGAACACCGTGCAAAGGTCCTAGATAATTTCCTCTTCTAATTTCGTCATCAGCTAACCTAGCTGTCTGCATGGCATGGTCAGTCATAACCGTAGCGTAACCCTTGTAACTATGGTCCAAGGCATCTATCCGTCCAAGGATGGTTTCCGTGACTTCCACAGCAGAGATTTTCCTACTTTTTAGCAAACGTCCCAATTCTGAAATTGTCATATAATGAAGCTGAGTATTAGGCATAATCGACTCCTATGGTTTAAAAATAACACACACCGGCATTATTTGTTGTCACTGGATATCATTAAAAACACACGTACAACCATTACTGAATATCACTTTATTCCCACCCAATTACCACGAATTCAGTTTAGCAAGATTGTAGATGGAAAATGTTTTGCCATCAGATACTGTACTATAGAGCAGATTCTAGGAAAACTTGATGGACTCCAGAAATCTATTAAGGGAAGGACCACATGATAAAAAGCTTTGGAATTCTTTATGCAGGCAATATAGATTTTGCTGATCAAGGCTTCGATGGGACCCCCGCTAACGAAAGAAACTACGATAATGAAATTTTGATCAAGCCTCTCAGTACCGCAATGGAAATTGCACAACTGGCGGATAACAAAGGATTCGATGTCTTATGGTTAGCGGAACATCATTTCCAAAGAGAAGGTTATGAATGTATACCCAATATTCTGATGTTGGGCTTACATCTGGCGAATCACACAAAAACACTGAAGTTCGGTTGTGCTTTCAATATTCTCCCTGCGTGGCATCCATTGAGATTGGCCGAAGATTACGCAATGGCAGACATACTAACAAAGGGCCGGATACTATTCGGTGTCGGGCGTGGTTATCACACACGGGAAGTCGAGACCCTGGGATCGCCCCTGTTGGACGCCCAGGCTAATCGCGATCTATTTGAAGAGCAGGTAGAGATTTTATTCCATGCCTTTAACGATAAGACCTTTTCTCATAAAGGTAGTAATTACGTGCTTCCACCAGAGGTACCTTACCGAGGATACAATCTCAATGAAATTTCGTTGGTTCCACGTCCTATCAATCTCCCTGTAGAAACTTGGCAACCCATTGTGAGCGGCAATCCTCGTGGTCTACAATTTATGCACAAACATAGGATTAAGGGACTAATCAGCGGAGTTCCGGCTGCAACAGTAGAAAGGAATTTCCTGGCATTTCAACAAACGGGGCTAGAATTTGGCCGGACCCTTCAACTCGGAGAAGATTTATGCTTAGGCTTGAGATTTTGCATAGCAAAGGACCAAAAAGAAGCCATAGAAAAAGCCACACCTGGCTATGAAGAATCCTTGAAGTTTAATGGCCCTTTGGGATTCTTTATGCCAAGATTAACAGTAGAACAAGAAACCGCACTAAAAGACAAAGCCAACACAGAACCCACACCGTCCATAATGGATGGAATCAAGGACGGCACTTGGGTGTGTGGCAGCCCAGAAAGTATCGTCGAACACTTAAAAAAGATCGAAGCCAAGTATCCAGGACTGGAGCATCTGATGTTTAATATTGGAGTTGGCACGAACAAGGAATTATTCATGGAGCAATTGCGTCTGTTTGCTGAAAATGTGATCCCGGCGTTTAGAAGGTAATTTATCCTAATTGACCTATTACCTTATTCAGGATGCCAACGGCTGGGGCCGTCTATATTAGGAATAACGGGCGGTGTTTGCGACTTGCCACATATACCATGATCCAACCGACCTGTAAGGCTTCCATCTATTTGTCACTTCAGCGACATCGTCTAAACCTCTAGTCTCACCGTTAAAGTAAGTCACACGAACTCCTCTCATAAGACCAGCATCCTTTGTGGAGAATATATCTGGCCTACCCAAAGCGAATATCTGCAACATTTGTGCGGTCCAAACACCAACGCCTTTAAGTCTTGTCAATCTTTCAACCACTTCGTCATCATCTATATTTCTTAAATCGCTCAATAAATTCGGATTTTCATTTATTGCTATGGCAATGGCTTTTATATATCTGCATTTTGGCCGTGATAAGCCCACAGAATTAAGGTCTGATTCCGTAGCTGAAATTAGCTTTTCAGTGCAAAAACTCTCTGAGTTTAGTAGTCTATGCAACCGAGTTCTTATGCTATTAGCCGCTATCGTCGATATTTGCTGGGAAATAATAGAATTCACCAGACTATCGAATAGATCTACCTCACCCCTGCCAGTGCGGAACAATCTGGGCTCGCCATATTGGGCAATCAGGGGGACCAAATTTGGATCTCTCACAATTAAATAATCTTTTATGGTCGTCCAATCCTCCGGATAATTCATAATCTATAATGTAGTTTTAACAGAACTAGTTCAAATCCTTTACCTGCATTTTTGGAAATTCTGTGATACCACACATTATTCCAATAGAACCTCTGATACACTACCTAAGCAGGTAATTAGCAAGTATATAGACTTCCCAAAGATATTCTATCCCTGGTCGTTTGATATTCGCCCATAAGAATAAAGCCCCCAAACCAAACGTCTGGGGGCTTTATTCGTTTAACGAAATTAGTTAACTACTAGACTTAATACTAGACCCTCCCATTACAAGGCCCCCAAGCATGAATCCAATCCAGGCAATCATCTCAATTACATCTCCGGCATCACCGTCAACAAAGCCTTGAAGCATTAAGCATAAACCTCCAACAACCAAAAGTGCAGCGGCAATAACGTGGAAGTTCTTATCCACAACAATTCCTATGCCCAACAAAATCAGCGCAATTCCCAATATAAGCCCTACGGCCCCACCTAGTGCGTACGCTACACCTTGAAGAGTCGCTCCTTCTGCTACCGAATCGGCCTCCGCAGAACCATACTCAAGGCCAAATCCTGCGATAAAAGTAGCAATTAATGCTATGAAGAGCACCATTGAAATGCTTGTGTAGGCAGCACTTGCACCACCAGCCAAGGCCATCGTTCGTGATATGAAGAATAACCCAGTCGCGACAGCAATGATACCACCATATCCCATAAGCAGAGCGATCTTTGACATGGTTGGATCATCCAATATCGCCTGAGCAGTAGCTGCCGCTCCATCGCTAGGGTCGCCCGGGTACAGGGCCATCCAGCCGATGCCTGCTAATATGGTACCGATTACTAGAAGTAGGCCCGTTTGCATTTTCGAACCCATAATACACCTCCTGGAATCTTAGTCCGTGTATCATGGCAAGGTGTTATGTTAATGTCAATTCACTTAATCAGGCGAAGTAGAGCACGTAAATTCTCGAAACCTTATTAGATGACCAGACAATCAAATTGTAAGTGACGCAGTATAAATATGATCGGCTAAAGGTCGTCAAAAACTAGATAAATTGGAGGGGCAATGAAATTAGATGCTTTAATATTTACGGTGGGGAATACTGAGTGGATTGATCTGATCGAAGCACTAGCTATTGTTGGTATCGGAATTCTGGTCATACTAGCTTTTAGGAAGATCGTTTTCCCCATCATGATGAGAATCGCTCGAATCAGTCAGTTTGACCTAAACGGGAGGCTAATTGGTTCTATAAAACTCCCACTAACTCTCGGAATGATAATCCTTGGCGGTTACTTAGCTCTAACGATTCCTTTCTCCCTTTCATCGGATCAACTAGAATCTGTAAACCACATAATTGGTGTGCTAGGAGTTGCATTAGGCGTAATTACAGCGGCCTTAATCACTAGTACAGCTTTTAGTTGGTACATAGAAATTGTAGCCCCTCGAACCCAATCGACATTAGACGAACAATTGATGCCTCTAGTTAGGCGAATGTTTGTAGGCACGATATACGCGCTGGGTGGGCTTATTATTCTCGACCAACTAAATATCAGCATTAGCCCACTTATCGCTGGCTTAGGCTTAGGCGGTTTAGCTGTAGCTCTAGCAATTCAACCAACCCTGGCAAATCTTTTTGCCGGAACTTATGTTCTTGCTGAAGGAGTCATTAAGCCTGGAGATTACATCGAACTAGAAGGAGGAGAGACTGGTGGTTCTGTAATAGACGTGGGCTGGCGAAGTACACGGATAAGAACATGGACCAATAATTTAGTTGTGATTCCAAACTCCCGATTCGCGGAAACCATCATAACCAACTACGCAGAACCTCATTCTGGAGTTAACGTAGCCATATATTGTGGAGTCAGCTACGAAACAAATTTGACCTATCTAGAGCAGGTCTGTCAGGAAGTAATGGACAAGGTTATACGTGAAAGTACACATGCGAATGAAAAATGGGGTGGATTTTTCGGTCTCACAAGTTTTGATGATTCAAACATAACATTTTGGCTATACGTCCAGGCAACCGATAGACTTTCAAGTTTTAGCCTTAAGACAACTCTTATGCAGAATCTACATGATCGTCTAAATCATGAAGGAATTGTAATTAATTATCCTGTCCGCACACTGCAATGGGCACCATCAACTGACACCCCTGTACTGCCCATAAGCTAAGAATGTTATAATTTTGTGGAAGAGCATTGACTCTTGAAGAAGTGCCACAAACTGGATCTACCCGTAACATTTTCGACTCGATAGATGATTCGGAGGTAAAAGCTCTATTCAACTTCATGCTCGCTCAGCCTGATGATAGGAGAAACCTAGATTAGGTATGAATACACCTCAAGATATTTCAGGTTTCCAAAATGAAGTTGCCACCACATACGAACGAGTGGGAGGGCATAAATTCTTTGTGGAACTTGTTGAACGATTCTATGAGTTTGTAGAAGCTGACCCCTCTCTACGATCCCTATATCCCGAAGACCTGGAGCCAGGCAAAGCTCGCCTAGCCGCTTTCCTGGCGCAGTACTGGGGAGGGCCGCACCGATATTCGCTGGAGCGGGGCCACCCTAGACTTCGCCAGCGACACATGCAATTTACCATAGGCCAGGAAGAAAGGGACACATGGGTGACACACATGATCTCCGCACTGGACTCTATGGAGATTTCGGTGTATGACTCTACACTGATGGCGGACTACTTTAAGAGTACCGCCACGCAGATGATAAATCGTTGAAATGAGAACATTTAAATGGCATGGAATCCCAGTTAATCTGCCAAGTACAAAAGCTGAAACACCTGTTGTGTCGACAAAGCAAGTGCCGGTTGCTATAGAACTTCCGCCAATGATTCCTGTACAACCAACCTCCGCCGCTAATCCAATAGCTACTGTAACACCAGAACTAACCTCAACTTTCACTAGGGTTATTCCAAGTGTGATTGGCGCTTCTTCGAAAGAATCTTCTACTTTGACTCAGACTTAGCTTGAAATGCGCTGAAATCCACGAAGATACCATTAGCGCTGTTCTGGTAGACTAACCCACAATAATGAATCGTTTGAATTTAACCTATCAAGGACTACTCACCCGTTCTTATCTGTATATTTCTGCTGTTTTTTTTATTTGGTTCTTGGCGGAGTGGGTATATGAAGGATCTACTGACGTTGGTATGCTGATGGTAATTATTCCCCCCGTTATTTTCGCGGGAATTTCCAGATTATGGGGAGGAAGATTAACAATCCTTTCAGTGCTATTTTTTGTCTTATGCATGCTTATGGTGTGTACCATGCCAAATCTTCTAGAGAGGGTACAGGGGCTGTTTAACCCTGTTGAAGGGGGCGGGTTTTTGATGTCCACTGCAATGATATGGGGTTCCTTAATAGTCCTATTAACAGGTATTCAAGCTTTTCGATATCGAAAAGCTGAAACACCTGTTGTTGCCCCTAGGGCATATACTATTACTGTTGCTGCATTCCAATTTATACCGCTTATTATTTTTTCGCTAACCCAACTTGTAATTCTTGTCGTTTAGCGATAAGACTTTGTCTTTCCGTCCGTAACCCCTACCTACTAAAACAACCATAACGACGCCAACCACGACATCCAAACAACCCACAACGCCAACACTAACAACTTGACACCCAACACCACCCTTCGCCGCCCAACACCGTCAGTAAGTTGTCGTTCATACCAACAAAGCTTTTGTCCAACACCCCGAAAACTAAATTTCCCCATAACCTTTATGGCTCTCCCGTCTTCGTAAAGTTATGAAACCACCGAGCCCAGAAAAGCAACAATTTCGTCAAACGTTCTCTTCTGGTTCATTCGGAACTCTCATTTTTCCATCTATGACTGTAACTGCTTCACCAGAAATAAGAATACGATCCCCTGTAACTTGAATGTCAAGCTCACCACCACGTTTTGATGCCTGATAAGCTTTGAGATTTGTTTTTTTAAGTTGTTCAGACCAGTAAGGAGCAAGAGTGCAATGTGCTGAACCTGTCACGGGATCTTCGGCAATACCATCATCGGCGCAGAAAACACGGGAAATAAAATCATATTTAGGGTCACTGGATTTTGCTGTGACAATAACAAAATCTTTGTATTTCATAAGTGCATTAAAGTCAGGATCAATGTCATGGATAACCATATCATTATCATAAACAAGCATCAGATCGCGTGATTTATAGGCCGTGTGCGGCTTGACTTTGTCCGTAATGGCATTTAACACAAACTCTGGAACATCAGCTATATCTTGCTTATCTCCGAGTCGAGATGGAAAGTCCATGCAATATCCATTACCGGATTTTTCTACTTTAATCTGTCCAACGAATTTTGTATCAAAAGTCACTTCGCTCAGATCGGGTTGTATTTTTGTTACATAGATGTGTGAAGAAGCTAAAGTTGCATGACCGCACAAATCAATCTCAAACATCGGCGTGACCCATCTAAGCAAGGGGTTTTGTCCTTCGCGGAGCAAAATGAAAGCTGTTTCAGAAAGGTTCATTTCAATAGCAATATTTTGCATCAACTCATCGCTTAACTGTTCATGTAAAATAAAAACAGCAGCGGGGTTCCCTTTGAATGGTTGATTAGTGAAGGCATCGACTTGCCAGAAATTTAAGAGTCCTGTCATGCGGCCTCGCTTTCTTCTCGTTTGAGATAACTGTTTTTAACGTGGTTGTTATTGCCAGATTTTTGCTCCATAAGACTTGGGCATATTACAAGAAACCCCTCTGAATTCGTGCCTAACAGTATATGGTGGAGCTGAGGGGACTCGAACCCCTGACCCCCTGCATGCAAATTAGAAGTTTCTATGTTTCAGGCTAGTCCTTCACGTTCCCCACGTACCTAGCAGAATATCTAATGTTGTCCCCTTATGTCCACCGTGTACCTCGGTGTTGCTGTAAATTGTGCTGTAAAAAGAATCAGGCTGTATACCATTTTGGTGTTACTCAGTAATGCTAGTAATATTACTAGTAATATTCGTCAACTGAATTATCCAAAAAGGAAAGGAAGAAATGATAAAAAACCGAGTGCGTCAAATTATACGATTGATGGTTATCTGCTATTTGGTGGGGGTATTCTTCCTAGTCCCAGAGTGGTGGGTAAGAGGCGTCATCATAGGACTCCTAATATTGATGGTAATTCGTTATATGTCTAGCAGGAAGAGCAATGGGGAAGACTCGGAAGACAAGGAAGAATGGTGATACGAAAAGAAGAACATCTTGAGTAAATTATCTAAAGACGAAGAGAACGAAAACTCTTTTAGCAAAAACTAAGCTAAGGCTTGATCGGCAAACCGTTACTATCTTTAAATTTCCCGACAGCTATGAAAATGATGTCGATAATTGTCCATATACCCAATCCACCCAAAGTTAGCAGCATAAGGATTCCTGTCCCAATCTTTCCAGCATAAAACCTGTGCACTCCTAGGCCGCCAAGTAAAATACACAGGATCAGGGTCGCAACGAAACTTTTTTCACTATTGCCAGTCTCTGTAGACATACTATCCTCCCTTCTATTCCCAGCAGTATATACGTCTTATTAAGCAAGATGCTCCGTATAGATGCAACAGATACGCGTCACATTACTCAGTAATGTTAGTAATATTACTAGTAAATTAGGGGTAATTTAGCTGTAATTTAGAGCATCTTACTAGTAAGTTACTAGTTCTTCCTGGTAAGACTCGATAGCTGCAGTAACCACTCACTTAATATTCGTAGTATCGTCGCTCTTCATATTCCTGCTGGGTTGTACCCCCACCCGATGAGCCAGAGTTATTTACGAAGAATATATAAAGAAAACAAGCAATTGCAATTAAGCAAATTACTAAAATGCCAACTCCCGAGTCACCTTTACGTATTGCGAGTATCAAAAGCAGGATTATTAGGGCTAATGGAACTATAGGGTGGATTGCGTCCCTATTTCGGACTTTATGTGCAATAACATTATGCTAGAATCACCTTATGGATTGGAAATGCAAGTCATGCAGTAAAGTGAACCGTGGCAATCCTCAGTATTGTTCC
>CAYTPK010000003.1:0-49681 GCA_964439905.1 uncultured Dehalococcoidia bacterium | reverse complement strand
TGCCAGCTGGGGCTCTTCAGCGTTGGTTTTAATGTTACGACCTACCAGGTGACTGTACTGAGGATTCATCTTCTCAGATACCTGGCTCTGACCGTAAGGTATCGTGTACTGCTCGTTCTGAGGAGGAACAGCTATCACGAGCCTTGGCTTAACGGGTACCGGCGCAGCTGCCGGAGCTTCCGTAGCCTTTGCACTTGCCTTTTTCTTGGGTCTAGGCGTTGCTGTAGCTCGAGGTTTCTCTTCTTCCTGCTTAGGTGCTTCCGTCGCTGCTGGAGCCTCGGTAGCGGCAGCCGCTGGGGCTTCCGCTGCGGCGGCTGGCGCGGCGGCGGGCTCTGCGTCATCGCCACAGGCGAGGATTAGCAGTGTTAAAGCTGCATGTCCTGCAAGTGACAAATACACTTTGCTCTTTAGTATTCTGGTTAAATAATCCAGTGAGGTACCTCCTTGCCTGCGGGTATTTTTCAATTTCCAAAAGGACAGCTGTCCGCTGCCTTCCGAAGCCGCAGTTGACCAGTCTATTATTGATAATTCCTGCTAGATGTCAAGACCCAGACCTCTAAGATCAGCCTAATTAGATAACGTTTAGGCTAATAAATTGCTACCTGGCAACTAGAATTTTCGCCTGAATTGGTGGAGATGAGATCTAGGAACCCGCGGATCTAATAAAATGATTTATCTTTCTTAAATATGGTGCGCCCGGCAGGGTTCGAACCTACGACCTACCGGTTATGAGCCGGCCGCTCTACCACTGAGCTACGGGCCCCATATCACAAGTAGTAACTCAGGTAATTAGTCTAGCGTCTGTTATTATTTCAAACAAGCGACCCAGGTTCATAGAATTGGCTGACACATGATTTATTTGTTCTTTACACATTCGAACGTTG
Organism: uncultured Dehalococcoidia bacterium; assembly: GCA_964439905.1. GTDB lineage: Bacteria > Chloroflexota > Dehalococcoidia > Lucifugimonadales. Next base: position 48,797 of record CAYTPK010000003.1, on the reverse strand, counting down.
CTTGATACCCTTGTGGTCAAATAAGAATTAGTGGGGATACCGTGTCACCTGAAACCACAGGGGTAACAATGGAAAAAATTCTTTCTTTGTCAAAAAGGAGGGGCTTTCTTTTCCAAAGTAGTGCTATATACGATGGGCTGAATGCAGCCTGGGATTATGGTCCTCTTGGGGTGGAGCTAAAGCGAAACGTGAAAGAACTATGGTGGAAATCCATGGTCCGCGATAGACTTGATGTGGTCGGTCTAGATTCATCGATTTTAATGAATCCAAAAGTTTGGCAAGCCAGTGGGCATCTTGATAATTTTTCAGATACGCTGATTGAGTGTAGTCATTGTCACCAAAGGTTTCGGATTGACGACCTAACTGACGTTAAAGACTGTCCCAATTGCGACAAAGTGGAAAGTTTGTCGAAACCTCGTCAGTTCAATTTAATGTTCAAAACATTCATGGGAGCCGCTGTAGATACGGCAGCAGAAATATACCTGAGGCCGGAAACAGCTCAAGGTATATTTATAAACTTCTCTCAAGTGTTGAACACTTCCCGAAAAAAACTACCGTTTGGTATAGCTCAAATCGGCAAAGCTTTTAGAAATGAAATTACCCCTGGAAACTCGATATTTCGGACACGAGAATTCGAGCAAATGGAGTTGGAATTTTTCGTTGAGCCAGGGCAGGACGAGGAGTGGCATCAGTATTGGGTAGAGAAACGCCTGAATTGGTATGCAAATTTAGGACTTAGGCAAGAAAATCTCCGGCTTAGGGAACACCAGGCTAACGAACTAGCCCATTATGCTAAGGCTACTATAGACATAGAGTATAAATTCCCATGGGGATGGGCTGAACTAGAGGGCATAGCTAACCGAACCGACTTCGATCTCCGCCAACATTCAGAGTATTCAAAATCAGACCTGAGCTATTTTGACGAACAAACCAATAATAGGTTCTTCCCTTTTGTTATAGAGCCGTCTGGTGGAGTGGATCGAGCCACATTGGCATTTTTACTAGACGCCTACCACGAAGAAGAAATTCAATCATCACAACCAAATAACAAAACAGAATCCCGAACCGTACTAAGATTCAACAAACATATGGCACCGGCTAAATTAGCTATTCTCCCTCTTAGTAGGAAAACAGCATTACTAGAACTATCACACAAAATCCATTCTTCTCTAACACATTCATTTTCAACTTTGTTTGACGATTCTCAAAGTATTGGGAGAAGATATCGCCGGCAGGACGAAATAGGGACTCCGTACTGTGTTACAGTAGATTTTCAAAGCCTCGAGGACCAGCAAGTTACTATTAGAGACCGGGATTCGATGGCACAAGAGCGGATATTAATAGACCAACTACCCGCTGTATTAAGGCATAAACTAGACATGGCTGACTAGGAAGTTATAAAAAGCACTGCACCCTATAGAGCCGGATTACCTGTAAATCAATTCACACAGCCTTCTAATAGCCATATTGAAGATCCGACACATGATGTTGGTATAGACGCACCTTTAGCCATCGATTAGAATTCGAGGTAAGAGGAAAGGGGGTGTTTATGAGAGTACCCAAGGAAGCCCAAGCTCTTCGCTACATTAAAAGCATTAAGCAAAATCTTGCAAAACTAGAATATTTGGCCCAAGAACCACAAGCGATACAACCGAACCCTAAGCCTCTAGATAAACGGACTGAAGTTCTTGAGCAGATTTATGTGCTTGGAGTCATTGAACAAAACCGCCTTTTCCGGATCCTAGACGACCGACGAATTCCCCACACATGGATAGGAGCACAAAGTAGGGCCGGATATCTGGAAATGTGGTCAGCTGCAGGTGGGAATATTTTTTATAGAACAACCGAAAGAGCGGTCCAAGAACTGAGCTTAGGCCGCATGTTACCACATAGCGAATTTTCGTCTATGTCCAACTCTGCTTTTGGGGAAGATTGGAACAGCCACGAGGATCAAGCGTATGACCGACTATAACCCCGGAAACATAGTGCTCATTCCTTTCCCACTAGGAGATCAGTTTACGACAAAAAAGCGACCGGCTGTGATTTTATTTGTTGCAACAGATGAAGTGACGATTGCTCAAATAACGGGGAATATAACTCGATCTCCACAAAAAGGGGATCATCTAATCACGAATTGGCAAGAATCTGGTTTAGTTCGACCCTCATTAATCCGGAGAAGATTTGCTACGATTCCGATTTCAGCTGTCTTGCGCAAATTAGGGAACTTGGGGAAAGACGAGTTTAACAAAGCCCTTACGGAATTATTCCGGTAGCAATAGGAACTGTGTAGTGCGCATATTACACTTCGCTGACCTCCATATAGGCGTAGAAAATTACGGACGGACAGACCCATCAAGCTTTCTGTCAACACGATTGCTCGATTTTCTAAAAGCTCTTGATCAGCTCGTTGAATACGCGCTTCAGCATGAAGTAGACATTGTAATATTGGCTGGAGATGCCTACAAGAACCGTGATCCTTCACAAACTCAACAAAGAGAGTTGGCTAAGCGCTTGGCAAGACTATCTCAGGCTGGGATACCTACATTCCTTCTGGTAGGGAATCATGATCAGCCCAATGCCTTGGGCCGAGCGACTGCGATAGACATATATGAGACCCTTCAAATACCCATGATTTGGGTGGGAGATAATCTTCAAACATATCTTGTTTCAACTGCTAAAGGCCCTATACAAATTGTGGCGTTGCCATGGCCAAGAAAAAGCAGGCTCCTATCGATAGAAGATACTAAGGGAATGTCAATAGATGACGTAAATCTTCGCATACAGACTCGATTATCGACCGGGATAAGGCAACTAGCCCAAGATCTAGATCCAAAAATTCCAGCTATACTTGCAGGGCATGTCACTGTTCACGGGGCAAAGCTAGGTTCGGAGAGGACTATGATGCTGGGTCAAGATCATCACCTCTTAATCAGCGATCTTCATCTACCACAATTTGAATATGTAGCGTTAGGACATATTCATAAACATCAGATTTTAAGAAAAGACCCCTTGATAGTCTATTCGGGGAGCCTTCAACGGGTAGATTTCGGAGAGGAGGACGACGACAAGGGTTTCTGCGTGGTTGATTTAGATACCAATGGCCCACAGGGAAAACGTTTGAGAAACTTTCAGTTTGAAAAGATAGATGCGAGGCGATTTCTTACGATAGAGATATCGATACCAGATGAAATAAATGACCCAACCGATTATGCAATCAATGCAATTAGCAACTATGTTATCCAAGACTCAATAATCAGAGTAAAGTTGAATCTAAATACCAGAAACTCAACCATGATACGTGAATCAGATCTCAGAAAGGCACTATCAACCGCTCACTACATAGCATCTATTACAAAGGAAGTAGAAGAGGAGCGGCGTACTAGACTGCCGCCAGATTTAATTGACGGACTTGGTACTATGAAGGCCCTAGCGATGTATTTGGAGAACAAAAAAGTTAAAGATGAACGAAAGACCAAGTTGCTTGAAATTGCCCAAAAACTTATGCTGGACGATGAATCCTCAACATAGTAAATTCCAGAAATATTTTCTTCTTAAGTTTGGCTGATCCAATCTTTTTACTGTGTTAAACTGCCCGTCAATCGACTGAATCGCATTATATTCTATGAACATTAACGAAATATTATTTGTAGGTCTCCGATGGGTACATTCCATCGCAGCAATATCATGGGTTGGAGGGGGAATATTTTATTTAGCTATCCTTAAACCCTTTTTGCTCTCAAATCCCAAGGTCGAAGAAGATCAAATAGCATCTAATTTTAGAGGTCTCGTCTCATTTGCTATGGCCGTTTTATTGATAACTGGGACAATTCTTACATTTGAGCGCCTCACATCTGGCTTTATCGGATTCGGATACGTGGCTGTTCTGTGCACAAAGATAACTATAGCGGGCTGTATGTTTTATTCGGTCAGGTTTTTGAGGTCCAAACCACCAAAGAAAAATGATCCTGTATACAGGCCCGCTAAAAAACGTTTGGTTTCCCTTGCGACTGGGAATTCGGCAGTAGTTATCATGGGACTTGTGGTTTTTTTATTAGCGGATGTTCTTAGTGCCATATTCGAACGTGGATTGAGACTTTAAACACAAAATCATGAAAACTTCAATCACAAAACTTCTCGTTTGTCCAGTGTGTAAAGGCAATCTCATTCTTTCGATAATAGAATCAACCAGTGCCGACTGCGTGGTTTCAGGACATTTAAGGTGCGCGAAATGCTCAGAACATTATTTGATTACTGATGGGATTCCTAACCTCTTACCAAACCACCTGAAAGGCGATACCGTTTAAGATTCATAAGCGAAGGCCCCGCCGTATTTCTACATCCTCCTTGCCTATCACTACATTCGTTAATTGTTGTATTGTTTCACGGCTAATAGGATGCACGAAACTTGGAGCTATCTCTGCCAACGGCATCAATACAAATGCCCTTTCCTTAATTCTCGGATGTGGTATCTCAAGATCACAGCTGCTATAGATTTGGCTTCCGTAGAAAAGAAGGTCGGCGTCAAAGCTTCTAGGACCCCACCTAATACCTTCGTTAACACGACCTGTCGCGATTTCCACGAATTTCAAAACAGAAAGGATATCGAGAGGTTCCTTTGTTGTAGTAGCCTGAATTACCGCGTTAAGAAATTTTGGCTGATTGACATATCCCCAAGGCCCAGTTTCGTATATAGAGGAAGTGGAAACGACATCAAATCTTTGCGCCAATAACGAAAATCCTAGTCTTAGATTTGATAATCTATCTTCGACATTAGAGCCCAATCCAATATAAATTGTTACCGAATCCAATTATCTGGTCTCCATCCTCTAACTACAGCGTCACACATACGAACTACACGGACAATTTCCTTCACATCGTGTACCCTAACTATATCCACACCTCCACCGATGCAAAGAGCTACGCCAGCCGCAGTGCCCTCAAGCCGCTGTTCTTCAGGCAAATTTAGGACATATCCGATGGTAGACTTTCTCGAGATACCCATAAGAACAGGAAAGCCTAAAGCTTTGATATCAGCTGTCCTTTTCAGAATTTCTAAATTTTGATCAGGAGTTTTCCCAAATCCAAATCCGGGGTCTACCACAATTTTAGCCGGTTGTATCCCAAATTTTACGGCAAACTCGACACTACTGTACAATCTGGATAACAGTTCGGAAAAGAAATCACCGTAATGTGTGCCAACCTGATTATGCATTATGATAATCGGAGTTTGTGTCTCGAGAGACACCTCCAACATAGACAAGTCATTACTGACTCCCCATACGTTATTCACCATAGATGCTCCAGCTTCTAACGACAGCCTTGCCACCCTTGGTTTATATGTATCAACACTAACCGGAATTTTCACATTATCCGCTATGAGACCGATTATGTTAACTATCCTGTCTATTTCTTCTGTCTCTGTGATGGGCGTATGGTCAGGTCTCGTAGATTCCGCTCCTACATCGATAAAATCAGCCCCGTGTTCAACAAAGCTAATGGATCTTTCTAAAACCTCTGCTTCTCTTCCCATTAGCCCATCTCCGGAAAAAGAATCTGGGGTTAAATTCACAATACCCATCACGTAGGTTCGCTGGCCCCATTCGTAATATAGGTCCTTTATTTCCATTTTCCCCTGGCCATCTAACGCAGGTTCCATACAAAACCTCTCAAAGGATGCACGCTCTTAGGCATTGTGATGATACCAGCGACAAGTGATACTTGCACCACATAAGGGGCCTCTGGTAGCATTTCCGGCCTAATAAGGAGCTCGCAAATTGACAGAACCCAATACTAACAAGCTAGTAAAAGAATTGGCTAAATTACGTTCTCAATCGAAACTAGGCGGTGGAAAACGCCGAATAGAACAACAACATTCAAAAGGAAAACTCACAGCCCGAGAACGGATAAACCTCCTTTTCGACAAAGGGTCGTTCCAGGAGATAGATAGTTTTATGATAAGTCATTCAAACGAACATAATGACGAATCTAAGCCACTAGGTGACGCCGTAGTTACTGGCTATGGAAACGTTTACGGGCGTCTCGTTTTTGCATTTTCCCAAGATTTTACCGTGATGGGAGGATCCGTTTCAGCAACCGTCGGAAAAAAGATTTGCAAGATCATAGATCTAGCGATGAAAACAGGTGCACCCATTGTAGGACTAAACGACTCGGGGGGAGCAAGGATTCAGGAAGGAGTACTGAGTTTAGCAGCCTACGGAGAGATCTTCTTTCGTAATACTCAGGCATCAGGAGTTATACCTCAGATATCAGTAATATTGGGGCCTAGTGCGGGTGGTGCTGTTTATTCCCCAGGAATTACAGATTTCATATTCATGGTGCGAAACGTTGCTCAGATGTACATTACCGGACCAGATGTTATAAAAGCCGTTATTGGCGAAGAAGTAACACATGAAGAACTTGGAGGAACACTCCCTCACAACACAAAGAGCGGTGTATCCCACTTCGTTTTGGAAACTGAAGAAGATTGTTTTTTAGAAGTTCGGCGCCTACTTACCTTTCTACCATCAAATAATATGGAGGATCCTGTCGGTAAGCAAATTTCGCAACCAAAATCAGCAGACCCTCGAAACCTCCTAAATATAATCCCGAATGAATCATCGAAAACCTACGACATACACGATGTCATACTCAACATTATTGACGACCAAGACTTTTTGGAAGTCCAGCAAGATTACGCCCCCAATATTGTAATTGGATTTGCACGCCTAGCTGGACGATCGGTCGGTTTGGTGGGAAACCAGCCAAATCACTTGGCAGGTGTGCTAGATATAAATGCATCAGTAAAAGCAGCTAGATTCGTTAGATTTTGTGACGCTTTTAACATACCCATCATAACATTCATAGATGTTCCGGGATTCCTGCCAGGAACAGATCAAGAGTATGGTGGAATCATCAGACATGGTGCAAAACTAATCTATGCTTATGCAGAGGCGACGGTCCCAAAAATCAGTGTATTACTCAGAAAAGCATATGGGGGCGCATACATCGTTATGAGTAGCAAGCATCTGCGAGGGGATATCAACCTCTCTTGGCCTTCGGCCGAAATAGCGGTGATGGGGCCAGATAGTGCAGTTAACGTGATCTATAGGGAAAAGATTGCCAATTCAAAAAATCCTGAACAAACCCGATCAAAATTAATCGAAGATTATAAAAGCGCCCATTCTAATCCGTACGTAGCGGCAGGTCATGGTTTTCTTGATAACGTGATCAACCCAGATTAAACTAGATACCATCTTATAAATTGCCTAGACATGTTGTGAAACAAGAGAGCCAATCTCCCGCCCAAGAAACACGGCAACATACCTCTTTAACTTAATTTACGAAGATACCCCGTAAGGAAAATCAAAGATTTAATATTGGCACATCCCAATCTAATTCCTTTTGATATACCTGTATCCGCCAACGTTCGTCTTCACTAATCCAAACCCTACCGTCATCAGTAGTTTTAATAGCAATGGGTCGAAAGAACGCCCATTCAGGTTCCAGGTTTTTAACCAGTTGTCGCGCCTTTCTGTAGTCGGGATTTTGATTTAAAAAGTCTTCACCCCATTTTGATAGTTTATCGGCATTGCCAGAAAGCGTAGTTATATGGGACCCATCACTCCTATAAATTTCTACTTTACAATTCCACCAACTTGTAACATAAACATCTCCCTCTTGATCTACAGCAACGCTACTGGGGAGCTCCAGTCGAGGTCCTTCGGATCCAACGATCGAAATAAATTTTCCGTCTGAGTCAAATTTTTGCACCCTATTATTAAACCAATCAGCTACATAAACGTTATCATCGGAATCTACAGTGATGCCCCAAGGTCTCGTTAGTTCCCCATTTGATTGGCCGCATTTGCCCCAAGTTTTTACATGTTCACCATCTTTGGTGAATTTTTGTATCCTATGTCCTAAATTTTCCGACACGTAGAGATATCCATTCGAATCAAATGCTAATCCAGAAGCACCGTTTATCTTACCAATCTCGCTTCCAGGCTGACCCCATTTAGAGTGGAAATTCCCTGATTTATCGAAAATTGTAATACGATTCAGCCATTCATCTGCAACATATATCATTCCCTCATTATCTATAACAATACTGGTAGGCCAAATAAACTGTCCGTCGTCCGATCCTGGGCCTCCAAACTCACCGATAAACTCTTCGTCTGTTGTTAACATAGTAACTCTTTGCACTTGGTTCGCATCAGATCCTCTGCTAAGCACATACATCATTCCATCGGGACTTATAGCAAAATCTACGGGGTTCCTAAACCCTATTCCTCCGTCAGAACCTCTACCAAGAGTTTGGCTATAATTGTAAACTCTGCCACCAACTGAAATCGCCTGCATCACTCCTCCGTTAAAACTCTTTACCTAATGAATTTGGCCAAACCCTAATCATACCCATTAGGCAAATTGATATTCCCGAGTCGCGGCTATCAACCTCATTACATCGGTGATCATATCAGCACGAGCCGACTCTGCTTGTAAGGTTTGGATTAAATCCTCGACACCGCCTTTGTTCATGTGTTGTATCAATTCATCGAACGTTTCACTTTCCAAATGCAAGATACCCATCCGATCCAGACATTCATCGAGCAATTCCCTAGAAGTCATATCACCTTTATTGCACAGTTCTTCTATAATTGATCGAACGCCAGGAAGGTCCTTGTTGCAAACACGGTCAGCAACAAAGTTGATTCTTCTAAGCAGGGCACCACTATCTATCCATTCCTTTCCTGTGTGCCATCCTTCAACGCTAGGGGGATCTAACAACGCCTGACCTTGAAAACCACACTCTTCAGCAATCTCGTATAGCCCTGGTTTAGGTGAATGATAATCTTCAACCACTTTAAGCGTACCAACGATTAGCTCTGCTGGACTTTTAACTCTTCTAAACCATACCTTTTCGTCTTTGAAAAAATCTGAGTTGAAAATGAACCTAAGGGTTGATCTAATATCAAACTGATTGTCTACAAGAGTATCAGCAATAGCATCAATCGCATCAGGATTCGTAGGGGAAACGTCTAGCCAACTAGGCACCTGTACATCATCCTCTACGAAAAAATTATAAAGATGCCTAGCCAAAAACCTGCTGGTCGCAGGTTGATCAATTATAATGTCTATAATATCCTCTCCATTAAAATTCCCGCTATGACCCAAAAATTGTTTCTCCCCATCGTCATGATCGTCGGCCCTATACTCAAATTCCCACAAGAATCTGCCGTAAGGCATCCTTGGTAATTTCTGACCAATAGTCCATCCTGTAAAAGCACGAGAGCATTCCTTAACATCCTCCTCGGAATAATGCCCTTGTCCCATAGTAAATAGCTCTAGAAGCTCCCTACCCCAATTTTCGTTCGGTGCGTGTTTGTGATTTTCGTTGTTATCAAGCCAAAAAATCATCGCCGGATTTTTTGCTAGTTTGACTAACAATTCCTTGTAGCTATCCATACCGTATTTTCGAAACATATCAATTTGGTGCAAGAGTTCATTCCCATTATCGACTTTGGAATAACCGGTGGCGAAAACTTGATGCCAAAATAGAGTAGTTTTCTCTTCCAATGGTCTCGGGCTATTAATCATACGATAAAGGAAGTTGCCTCTCATGTTCAGGGGATTTCCCGGGTTTTCTATCCCTTGATAATGTCTGTAGAATATCCCTTCGTGTAGCGGAGAAATTCCATGGCTACCCGGATCCACTAATTCTTCCACCGTAGCTTCATACCCCTTCTGGGCTCTTTCATCTATTTCTCTACGAGAAGCTCCAAACCCTGCTCTCCTCATAAGGTGGGCCATCAAAGCCAACTCTTTTCGTGAAGTCAAAGATCCCTCCGTGATAAAAAACTTGTTCGATAAATTGGTGAACACTCAATCCTCTAGAAATCAGATTGAATTTTACTTTTATGTAGACACTTTCTGCAAATATCGTTATCCATATAGAAATTAGCTTTGTTCAACATAACACATTTTAGGCCATAACTCGCCTGCGATAAACCTTGAAATAGGAATAAAACTAACACATGATAACAACCAATTTCTCTTCCGCCCCCCCAAACACTCGACTGTTAAGGATAGGCAACCTAGAATAATGCCATGAGATCATTACATAGGCGTTGATAGGGTAATAGAGATCCGACAGCTACAAATACAATGTAAAGTGATTTCGGGGTCATGGACTAGATGTGAAATTTTATAAAAATATTATCAGGCCACTCCTTTTTACACTGCCACCAGAAACTGCTCATAAATTTGCGGCGTCGGCGTTTCGAAATCCTTCTGTGTGGAGATTATGGAACACAGTTAACAGCAGAACCGATGAACGATTAAAGCTTTCTATTGCTGGCATAAATTTAGAAAATCCAATCGGAGTGGCAGCTGGATTCGACAAGAATTGTCTTTTCCTCAAGGGAATTAGATCATTGGGATTTGGATACATAGTTGGTGGCACGGTCACCCTAAACCCAAGGCCTGGGAACAAACGACCCCGGCTTTTTAGGAATACCAAAGAAAAAGCCCTAGTGAATGCTCTGGGGTTTCCTAATATTGGAGCGAAGGCGGTGGTCCAGAACATAAAGAAGAGCCATGCGCATCCTTCCATAATCAGTATATCTGGGCTAACGATTGGAGAGTTTGTAGAATGCGCTAAGCTTATCGAACCCGTAGTGGACGGTCTAGAATTAAACATAAGTTCACCGAATACGATAGGGTTACGCATTTTCCATGAAATGGAGACGTTGCGGCAATTAATCCAAAACATCAACGACTTTAGAACCAAACCTCTGTTCATAAAACTCCCTCCCTATAACGACAGAAAATCACAAAACGTCACTTTTCAAATAATAAAAGCTTCTCTAACCGAAGGTATCGAAGGATTTTCTGTCGCCAATACCATCCCTGTGGATGACCGCCGTTTAGGGGTTGGATCAGGCGGTGTCAGTGGAAAGCCTTTATTTGAAACAATGGTAAAAATGGTGCGTGAAATCCGGCAAGAGATTGGACCGAGATTAGTAATCAATGGATGTGGCGGCATATTCACTTGTGACGATGTTATAAAAACCTTATTAGCAGGAGCCAACACCGTACAACTGTATACGGGTCTCGTATACGAGGGTCCATCTATTCTGTCCAAGATAAATCAGGGTTTAATCGACTACCTTACCGAACAGCAGCTAAAAGACATATCACTGGTAAAACCATAGTAATTATAGATTAGGGGTACTGTCGGAACCTGTTGTCAACAAGCTAGGAGTAGGAGATAATGTCTGATGCCATATATCATGACCCCCCCCAGTGGTTGAGCCTTTTTAATGACCGTATTACACATCAGTGCCATAACAATAGCCGTTAGCAACATGGCCGATTCCATAGAATTCTATGGGAAGCTCGGGTTTACTGTGACCTACGGCGATATTAATTCATTCTTTACTACCTTACGACTCAATCAATGCGTTATAAACCTCATCTTAGCCACAGGATCGAGACAGGATTGGTGGGGGCGCATGATTTTGCGTGTAGAAGATGTGGATAAAATGTACGAAAGCCTTGTAGCAACTGGTCTAACCCCAGAGGAACCACGAAACGCTGCATGGGGAGAGCGATTCTTTCACATATGGGACCCTGACGGCCACGAGATTAGTCTAGCTCATAAACTACAACGAAGCCCATAAACTGGATATAGTTACGACCGTCGGTTTAAGTAAAATAAGTCAGGTCATGTGCGAGATAGAAGACTATTTATACTATACTCCAGCTCTTCTGAGGATACTGGCCCCTCAAATCTGTCGACTACGAGACCCGATTTATCAACCAGATAAACCCATGGTTCACTATGTAAACCCCAAATCTTTGCGTTCTCAGTAAATTGCAAAATGCCTTTTTCCCGAGCAAGATTAACATCCCATGGTTCAATACGAATAAACCTCACATTATCTCGATATTGATCCTGGATTGCCACAACCTCTTCTATAACTGGGGAACAGAGCTTACTCGAACAAAACAATGGACTTGCCCATACAATCAAGGAGGGCTTTCCAGATGAAATCACCCCTTCATATGGGAATGTGTCGAACTCTTCGGTATCAATATCCTGTTTGGTAATACTACCGTCATCGCGATTTTTATCTATGCGTGGTATGGATTGACCTATAGCGACGGCTAAGGGTTCGGATATTACATGAAAAGCTAAATTGTTAGGCATTGGTTTAACTCCACCTGCAGGTGAAACTCGAAATCGCGATTCCCAGTATCCACTGATATCGAACTCCACCTCTTGAACCACGTAAACATTTTTCTTAGCTCCATGTTCATGAATGCTTCCATCATCATGAACATGGTTAGTAGGGCTTCCTAGAACTAGAGAATATGCCTTTTTTGAAAATTTGAACTCATCTTCCCCTAAACCCAAAAAATAAAAATCCACCATAATATCCGCACCTTCCAATTCGTGCCCATCTAAAGAAACGATAGCAAAGGGGAATCTGTTGCTCTCCCCTGATATGAATTCTGTACTTCCCAAAAAGGAATTGAATGGAACATCCAATGAATTGCTTTGGGCAGAGGAACAAGCGACTAATTGAAGGGCTACCATAAAAATGAGTAGGGATGCTAGGTGCAATCTATGATTTCTTAATTTTCGCACCCTAACTCCAAATATAGTCATAAAATAATGGTGGAATAAAAACACTCGAGTCATGAACGCAGATTTAACCACACTTCCCTGCCATTTCCTATCCCCTTATACGTTTTCAAAAACCAAAGCCTGTCGTATAAAGTATTCAGGTCAATTTCCAATAATCTTTGCCTAATCACAGAAGCCCGACATTCAGCCAGAGAAGAATATTGCTGCCCTAAATATTGCCAATTTGGGAGTGAATAACCATACATGGATACCCTGTACTAATTATCTTGACAGTAACAAAACCTATTGGTAGGCTACTCCACAGATCACCCGCTCTGGGACTTGAACTCCCGGACATCACTCTGGTCAGTGTCACGTCCTAGAAACAGCAAATAATACCCAAAATCAAAAAATCATGGAGAACGGATGGCTCAAACGAAATTCGGTGAAATAAATATCCCCTCTCGACTACTTACCAGTACCGGCCCAGTAAATGTCCACCCTAGAGTCTATAAAGCCATGATGACCCCGGTTATAGGCTACGGAGAGGCAGCCTTCTTACCTGTAATAGATGGTATATCATCCATGCTTTCTGAAGTCTTAAAAACAAAAGAAAGCCTCTGTATGGCATTATCAGCAACGGGATCTGCTGGTGTTGAGGCTGGGATGATTAGTTTATTAGAACCAGGTGATACAGCAATAATCGGTTCCTATGGTTTTTTCTGCCAACGAATGGCCGAGATGGCAAGACGACAAGGGGCCACAGTAATTGAGGTTAAGGGTGAATGGGGGAAGGCACTAGATCCAGATGCAATTAGCAAAGAACTAAAAAAACACCAGTCCGTTAAACTAATAGGCATGGTTCATGCCGAAACGTCTACCGGTATTAAACAACCACTAGATCAAATCGCCAAACTAGCTATTGAGCACGGTGCTTTGCTCGCTGTTGACGCGGTAACATCACTCTCTGGATCCAATATAGAGGTCGACAACTGGGGCATAGATTACATCTCCAGCGGCTCGCAGAAATGCTTGAGTGTACCACCAGGACTTGCGCCGTGCGCAGTGAGCCCAAAGGCTATGGCTGCAATCAAGTCTCGCAATCAACCTCCTAACTCATGGTATCTGGATTTAGAACTAATAGCTAACTATTGGGGTAAAGATCACGTATACCATCACACCGTACCCATGAGCATGCTTTATGCCCTTTACGAGGGCCTACGATTAGTTTTAGAAGAAGGTATGGAAGAACGAATTGCTCGGCACGAACGAAACGCTAGTGCACTCAGAGCTGGACTCGAAGCACTAGGTTTGAGAGTTGTATCTGATGAAAATCACAGGCTTCCTCAAATTACCCCTGTGGAAATCCCTGCCGGCGTAGACGACGCCGCAGTTAGAGGAATCTTGACTAACGAATATAAAACAGAAATCTCCAGGGGTTTGGGTGAATTCGCTGGTAAGATCTGGAGAATAGGTCTTATGGGTGAAACAAGTAATCCAGGCAACGTGATGTTCCTTTTGAATGCTTTAGAGCAGATACTACCACAGCAGGGATACGAGATTCCTCTGGGGGCGGCCACATCGGCCGCAAGCAAAGCGCTATCCACAAAATAGTATGTGGTCGGCGGTTGTACATACACGGAGATCCTCAGGACGTTGAACTCTTCTTCAGCGTGCGAAGAAGGCCGGAATCCACAACAGAGTTTGGTCGAGCTTCAGAATGAAATAATTCGCTGCGTTAAGTGCCCACGTCTAATAAACCACTGTCGCGAAGTAGCCACGATAAAACGTCGAATGTACATGGAATGGGTCTATTGGGGCAAACCTGTACCGTCTTTTGGAGATCCTAATGCGCAGATAATGTTGCTGGGCCTAGCCCCTGCAGCTCATGGAGCAAATCGCACAGGAAGAATGTTTACGGGTGATCGTAGCGGAGACTGGGTTTATCGGACCCTTCATAAATATGGTTATGCAAAACATCGCTTTTCGCATTCTAGGTGCGACCAACAAAAACTACACAACGTCTATATAACGGGAGCGGTACACTGCGCCCCCCCACTTAACAAGCCTACCAATATGGAATTATCTAACTGCAAGCCTTACCTCATCCGTGAACTCAAATTATTAAAGAGATTAAAGGTCATCATTGCCTTAGGAGGCATCGCTTTCAAAACTTACTTGGGATTGGCTTCAGATCTTGACCTATACCTACCATCACCCAGGCCTAGATTTGGACACAACCTCAGATATCAACTCGGAGAGGGGAAATGGTTAGTTACCTCGTATCATCCAAGTCAGCAGAATACCCAGACGGGGAGATTAACTGAAGAGATGTTCGGGCAAGTTTTCCAGACAACTCAAGCCCTTCTATCCTAACCGCTTAGCCAGTCTTTAATCTTGCCAAAAAAGGACCTTGAACCAACTTTCTTTTTTCTGCCCCAAAGCCTTTCTGCTTTGTTAGACCGGCCTAAATCCTTCACCCTCTGTTCTAAAAGTATTTGAATTCTCTTATCCTCACCATTGTCCAGCCAGAATCCGTGTCCATCTTGGCAGACATCTATAGCTAAATCATTAGCTCGATAGTTAAATTCCGTCATATTCCTGTGGCACTTTGGGCATGAAATCGCACTCTCTCGGTTGGCATATACCAAGGTTCCCTTCGAGGTACCATCTTGTATTACTTGGCTTTCAAGTTCTTCGAGTTCGTGGTGATCTAACCAGATACCATTACAATTCGAACATCTCTCTACCTCAATCCTTTTATGAACATGCTCATTTAATTCAACTGATTCACACCTGGGACAGTTCATAGGGAACCTCCGTAGAAGATAAATTCACCCTTCAGATTACAAATCTAATCAAATATTAAGAATATGCCAGAAATGGATGCAACTACCAATTCGGAAAAACATCTTTAGCTCTGTTATTGGTTAGTCTTCGCTGTTTCTTTCCATCAACATCCATAACAATAATTTCTTCGTTACCATGAAGTTGTGACACGAAAACTATTTTGTTCCCGTCTCTAGACCAAACTGGCAATATATCATCAAGATGATTCCGTGTAAGTTGAATTTGATTGGAACCATCCTCCTCCATTACAAAGACCTCTTTGTTCCCGTTTACATCAGCTACATAACTTATCTTCTTACCATCAGGCGACCATGAAATTCCAGATTCTGCATGGACTTGAGCAACAAGAGATGTAACTTCCAGCGTCTCAACATCTACGATTCTCATTTCTGTGTCAATTTTCTCATTACCATGATTATCTATCACAGTAATTTCACTAAAATAAGCGATAAGGTCTCCTATAGGAGCCCAAACAGGACCCGAATCTTGTGTTTGAGTAAGTTGTATCACATCCACACCACGGGGATTACGCATGTAAACCCCTCTATCTTCCCCTTGAGAAATCGCGTAAACCACCCATTCGCCGTTTGGTGACCAATTTCCTAAGTCCTCTTCAAGATTATCGTCCGTAACCTTTAGCATATCGGTGCCGTCAGAATTCATTACGTATATATCAATCTGGCCTTCCCTATCAGTGATAAACGAGACTCTTTCACTTTGCGGCGACCAATGGGGGTTGCTCATATTCCCACTATTCACCGGAGGTTTAATAACATTACTCCCGTCTGAATCCATAATATTAACCTGAACTCCACCACCCATTTCTGACACATAGGCGATCTTTTTGCCATCTCTGCATAATTGCGGAGAGTAATCTCTGGTAACGTTGGAAGTCAGGCGTTTCTGGTTTTCCCCATCCGTATCCATTACATAAATTTCATCATTCCCGTTGCGATCAGAAACAAAGACAATTTTGTCGGAATTAAAATCGCAACCCATCAAAATCGGCAGAAAAGCCATAAGAATTAGCGTACAAATCCTCGAAAACATGACCATCTAATTCTAATTCAGCCATTTGGCTTTTAATAATGCAATTCGATACGACTTATGAGCAAATTTGTTGGTTGTATGTCAATATTGTTAACTTTACAGAATCTTTTATTAACATTACTTGACTCAAGGTTTTAAAGTAATCAGGCTAGGCTTAGCTAATTAATCCAAACCTACCAAACAAGTGCTCAGCTCGGTTCAAATATTCCCCTAACGAATTTTTGAGCGTCGATTTTTCCATTTAACTATCGCAGCTTCTGCTCGTGGACTGATCCCGTTCTGAATCACAGTATTAATCAACGAAGGCCGTCCTGATGCAAAAGCTCTCTGCAATGCGGGTTCAAATTCTTCATGGCTTTGAACAAACTGCCCATAGCCCCCAAGGCCTTCGACCACTTTGTCATATCTGGTAGTAAGAAGGTTTGTAGCTACTGGACGTCCATAAATGCCCACTTGTATATGATAATCAATTCCCCAACAAGCATCATTTCCCAGGATACATATAATTGGCAAGTTATGCCTTACAGCCGTATCAAATTCCATCGCTGTGAAACCGAATCCCCCATCCCCACTAATTAATATCACCCTGCGATTAGGATGGGCTATTTGAGCGGCCAGAGCGGTCGGCAATCCATTCCCAAGAGTTCCAAATTGTGCAAAATAAAACCAACTGAGTGGTTGATTAGCTTTATGTAACATCCTACCAAAGTGGCCAAAATCACCGCCGTCCCATACTAATATGTCTTCAGATGTAAGAAATCGGTTAAGGACACTATGAACGTAAGTAGCGTGCATAGGAGTTTCAGGTTTTGCTAAACTCGAATACCATTCGCCTTGAGATTGCTTTAACGACCTCATTTCTTCTATCCAATCTTTCTTCTCCACCCAACTGTGCCGTGCAGACTCCTCAGCTAATTGCCCGATAATCGCGTCAACATCACCCACTAGCCCGACATGTACACCACGATTCCGTCCAATTTCCCGTTGATCTGGGTCAACTTGCACAATTTTACAATCTTCATTAAATATAGCCCCATATCCAATACTGTTATCAAATTTCCTGCCCAATATGAGAACTGCATCGGCATCTCCGACAACTCTAGTAGCCCAATTTAGTGCAGCATCAAAATATCCTAAGCAATACGTATGATCATCAGGAATTAAGCCTCTTGATTGATCTGATGTCATGACTGGAATTTTCGTAGTCTCAACAAGTTGTTTTAATCTAGTACCGTCAGTTGTATAGCCAGCCGATGGTCCCGAAATTATTAAGGGCCGACTGGCATTATTCAATATTTCAACGGCTTGTCGAATTTCAACGGGCCCAGCTTGCACAGATCCTAAATGTTTATTATAGGTATCCGTATAACCCTTAAAGTCCTCCTCGAAGACTTCCTGCTCTTGAACATCCAGCGGTACAGTGAGATGAACTGGTCCACGTCTTCCTGAGTAGGCCGTGCGAATAGCCATCGCTATCATATCAGGGATTCTACTGGCATCGGTCACCAACCATGCTCCTTTTGTTACGGCAGAAGCAAGGGCTATTTGGTCAATTTCCTGATTTGCACCTTTGCCAAGCTCTGAAAATTCGGCTGAACCAGCCAAGGACAGCATAGGACTTTCACTATGTAACCCATTAGCAAGCCCTGGTATAGCATTTGCCATACCAGGAGTAGTTGCCATGACCACTCCTAATTTACCGGTGATCCGACCATACCCATCGGCCATGAACGAGGCTGCTTGTTCATGTCGAGTATCAACAAAATTAAACCCTTTATCTGCCATAGCATCCATCACAGGCAACGTATGGTCTCCCGCAATAGTAAATATGTTCTCGACGCCTTCAGCCTTTAAAATATGGGCTATTAAATGACCGCCTGTTAGCTTTCTGTTAGCCATAACCATCTCTCTCCGAATTGCTTTGATTAGGCGATTATGGATACCGTTATCAATACAGTCAAGACAGCAATGTCCGTTAGCCTAATTGTGATACAAGTCACTAAAAAAGTAGAATGTTTATAATCATGTCCCGGAGAGCCTAATATGAAGAAACCAAAAGTTAAAATCATCGCAACAGGTGGAACGATCGGAAGCGTAGGGCACAATAGATTAGATTTCGTTAATTATCCGTCCACAGGTATTCGTATTCCCATAGCAAAGTGTTTGGAACAAATTCCAGAAATATACGAACTGGCTGATATCACCTACGAAGACCTATTCAGTGCCCCCAGTTCCTCCTTAGGACCACCCGAATGGATACAAATAGCTCAGAAAATCAACAAAACCTTTCAAGAGAACCCAACTTTAGACGGAATAGTATTAACACACGGGACAGGCACCTTGGAAGAAACCGCATATTTCTTGAACTTGACGATTAAGTCGTCCAAGCCTGTAGTGGTAACGGGATCCATGAGGCCCATAACTTCTCTGGGTACTGACAGCCATTTAAACCTTTACAACGCAGTCAGGATAGCTGGGTGCCCTGATTCCTCCGGACGAGGCGTTCTAATCTGTCTAAACAACCAAATACATTCGGCACGGGATGCCACAAAAAGCGACCCCTTGCGACCTGAAACGTTTAAGTCATTTGATTTGGGTCTATTGGGATATGCTGACTCTGACCACAAAGTCTTATTCTATCGAAAGACTGAAAGACAACATACACTAGATACACCATTCAATGTCTCTGGATTATCAAACCTTCCTCGAGTAGATATTGTACCGGTCTATGCTGGCGTAGACGGAACTATGATCGACGCAGCCTGTAAATCTCACGCAAAAGGTGTAGTGGTAGCTGGTATAGGCGGCGGAAGCGGACAAGGGGATTTTGAAAATGCAGCGTTAAGATACTTAGAGATGGGTATAAAATTTGTCTACTCGTCGCGCACGCCCACAGGCCGTTCCGTCCCTACTCCCAAGCGACAGGATTTAGGGTTCATTTTTTCCGATAATCTCCTACCTCAAAAGGCAAGGATACTGTTAGCACTAGCTCTAACCATTTCAGACGACCAACAAACAATACAAGGAATGTTTGACAAAATGTAGTCAGACCAAAACTTCTTGGACCGGATAATTACTGTCGTAACTTAGTTGATCTGGAGACAACGTGCAGAAATACCTGCAGGCTACCCGATGGGAGAGGATCCTAGTTATGTTACAATTCAACGAGAGTATTTCTCTAGCCTATTAGGAAAAGGAGCTCAATTTGACAGAACGCGTAGCAATTTTTATAGATGGCAGTAATTTATATCATGCCTTAGAGGAAAACTGTGGTCGTATGGATTTAGAATTCCAAGCATTTATCAACACTCTTACAGACGGTAGATACCTACATAGAGCCTATTACTACAATATATTACAAGACTCAGAGCGTAGGGGTCACGCATTCCAAGAACAGGGCAAATTCCTCGCAACTCTATACAACACACCATATTTGGAAGTACGCCTAGGCACATCCAAGTATAGAGGGGATATGCTGGTAGAAAAAGGGATTGATATCATGATAGCAACAGATATCTTGTTGTTTGCCTGGCGTGATCTATACGATTCTGCCATATTAGTTAGTGGGGATGGGGATTTTGCATATGCCCTGCAGGCAGTGAAGAATTTTGGTAAACATACCGAGGTAGTTTCCTTCCCGGGAAATCTATCATATGAACTTTCGCAAACCGCCGACGTGCTGACACTTCTAGAAAAAGATTTTTTTAAAGGTTTGTGGGTTTCTGGACGTAACAGCAAAAAGACATCCAACGAAACTAACCTCAGGAATAACCGCAGGCGAAGAAGGACCGTAACCGCAACAAATAAACAGAGTTCTCAGCAGGTAACTAACGGCAAGGATCCTTCAAAACAAGATACCCCAGGCCCAATATTCCTTAAAGAAGATGATCCCTTATTGCACAAATAAATCCGGACTAAAACACACCCTCGAACAATCCTAAAGAGTTTCAACAGCTTGGGGAACTTGTGCCAGGTCAGAGACCACACGATCTGCCAAACGGAGTCTACCAATGTCCTTCTCACTGAGAGGCAGATCGGATCGCTTGATCCAAATGGTTTTAAGCCCTGCACGATTCGCCCCAAATATGTCGGCATTTAAATCGTCTCCGACATGTACGGCTTCTGCCGGATTTGCTTCAAGCTCTATCAGTGTATCGACAAACATCTCTCTGGCCGGCTTGGCAAATCCGGCCACATCAGAAAATCTCATGACATCAAAAAAAACATCTAGCCCTCTAGAGGTGAGAAATCTCTGAATTAAACCACCAGATGTAGGGCCGGTGTTCGAAACAAGACCTAGTTTAAACCCTTTTTTCTTGAGAAGAGTTAAAACACTTACCGCGTCTTCATGAATCAAAGTTGGGAATTCCCAAAATGGCTCATCATATGCATCTTCTATACATGAGATCGTAGCACTATCAAGACGCGTATACAGCGTCGGATCTAAAGCCCGAGCAAAAATGCGCACTTGCTCTTTAAAACTCACATCGCGTTCGCTTTTCCTGATTTTGACACAAACTGCCAACCCTTTTAGGTAAGCTCGCCGAATTTGATCTATCGTAAAATCCTCATCATAATCCTCGAATATCGAAGATATTCGACTAATTCTGAGGGATTCCCGTTTCTGACCTATAACTCCATCATCAAGAATCAGTGTCTGCCAGAGATCTAAGGTTACAACTGATAATTTAGACATTTACACAAATCACAAAAACAAATACCCTAAGACTTCCAAAACTCGCCAATAACCCCAATCAGGTTGCCCTAAATTAAGATTACTATTACATTAAGCCAAAACCTCGGGAAGTATACAAGTGAAAAAACGGCTGAACCTAAAAAAGTTCTTACCTAACATACATGACCCTTTGGAAATAGATGGCCCAGTATCGGATATTATAATTTTCAGGGATACATTCGGTATCCCACACGTTAACGCCAAAAACACCACCGACGCATTCTTTGGTCAAGGGTTTGCGACAGCTCAAGACAGATTATGGCACATGGATTCCGACAGACGTCGTGCATATGGTCGTTGGGCAGAAGTTATTGGCCCAACTGGATTAGACCAAGACATTCTAATGAGGAAATTTCAACTCAAGGAAAGTTCGCAATCAGATTACAAAACCCTTAATGAACAAACCATAAATATGTTGGAGGCTTACTCTTCGGGCATAAATGCCTTCATTGAGTCTACAAAATGCCTCCCCGTAGAATACCAACTTGTCGAGGCATATCCAGATCCATGGACACCCTGTGATTCTCTTTCAGTACTAAAAGTTCGGCATATCCTCATGGGGGTATACGAAGCAAAAATCTGGAGGGCACAACTAGTGGATGCCATAGGGATTGAGAAAACCGCTAAACTTCATCCTAATTACGAAAAAGATGGGCTGCTAATACTGCCTCCCGGATCAGAATATGCAGATTCTACTCTAGATGCCCTCACAGAGTTGGACCAAGCATCAGGAGGACTAGAATGGTTAAATCCACTTGATATTGGTAGCAACAACTGGGTCGTATCGGGGAAACTTACTTATTCTGGCCTTCCTTTAATGGCTGGGGATCCACACCGTGTGTTTGACACACCTAACGTGTATTACCAAAACCACGTTGCTTGTCCTGAATTCGATGCAATAGGGTGTTCCTTCGTCGGAGTCCCAGGTTTGCCCCATTTCGGTCACAATTCCCATGTATGTTGGGGTGTAACTCATACTGGAGCTGACTATCAGGATCTGTTTATAGAACGCTTTAAGGAAAACGATCCCACATTTTATCTATATAAAGAAAAATGGCGAAAAGCTAACGTTACCAAAGAAAAAATCAAAGTCCGTGGAGCGGACGACCAAGATTTGACGCTATACACCACACACCATGGCCCTATCATCGCGGGGGACCCATCGAACGGCATAGGGATTTCCTTCCGATATACCCAAACAGCAACACCAAATAATAGTGCAGATTCTATTCTCGAAATGCTAAAAGCTCGCTCCACGTTTGACCTCGATAAATCAATGGAAAAATGGGTTGATCCTTGCAATAATTTCGTCTTTTGTGACGTAACCGGAAACATCGGATACATAACGCGAGGCAAATTACCCATCAGATCAAGAGCGAACGCTTGGCTACCTGTCCCAGGTTGGACAGGTGCTCATGAATGGAAAGGAACAGTGCCATTTTCGGAAATGCCAAGATCTCACAATCCTGAACAAGACTACATCGTGACGGCCAATCAAAAGGTGGTACAAGATGATTATCCATACTTTATCGCTCTAGATCACTCCCC
This sequence comes from uncultured Dehalococcoidia bacterium, assembly GCA_964439905.1. Lineage (GTDB taxonomy): Bacteria > Chloroflexota > Dehalococcoidia > Lucifugimonadales. The sequence goes on along the minus strand of CAYTPK010000003.1, from coordinate 25,986 downwards.
AGACTTTCGAGCTAGACGGATTACGGAGCGGCTATTATCCCTAAAAAATATCACCGTTGATGATATGTCACAAATTCATGGCGACCGAATATCCATAGCTGCGCAAAAATATGTCGAATTATTGAAGAAAATTTCCATATCCGACGACGCCATTAGACCCATATTCAACGAATTTTGTACATGGGATGGATCCATGGAACAGGATTTAATAGCTCCCTTGATATACAATGAGTTCCGTTTAGCCCTAGACTACTCCGTGTTTCACTCCCAATTAAAGAATCTCGCCGACGAGGCTTTTAAAATGACAGGCAGAGGAGGACCCGTCCATTTGGCTAGACTAAGAGCTGCACTGCCTAGCATGATTGAGAGAAACGATCAATCTCTACTGCCGGCGGAATCGTCATGGACTAAACTCTTAAATCAAGCCTTCGTGCAAGCTATTAAAAACTGCCAATTAAAATTTGGGACTGATACCAAGAATTGGACATGGGGAAGTGTTCACAAAACTGATCCCCGACACAACTTGGACTCAGTGTATCCTGATCTTGCCCTCCTCCTCAATCCTCCTAGGGTATCAATGGGGGGAGACGGAGAGACACCACAAAATACGAGTTTTAACCTCGGGAATCCTTATACTATAAATTCCACATCGGTCCTTAGGTATGTCTACGATCCTTCGAACTGGGATAACTCTGCATGGATTGTGCCCCTAGGAGCCTCAGGAAACCCCGGTAGTCCACATTATTCTGATCAGACCTCATTCTGGTCAGAAATCAAACTAATACCAATGCTTTACAATTGGGATCGGATAGCAAAACTGGCAAAAACCAAACAGGTTATTGGCCGACCAAACCCAAAGCCCACGACGGAGCAGCAAGACATATGAACATTGGAATAGTCCTGCCATTACCAGCGTACTATATAAACCCAGCTTTCATCGCTGAAATCATTGAAAATCTAGGGTTCGATTCCTTATGGGTTGGTGAGCATCCGTTCATTCCAGTGGACAGTCAAAGTATCTTTCCAGGCTCCCCTTCCGGAGAGATACCGGAAAGTTATTCCCACTTTGTCGATCCGTTTATTGCTCTCTCAATGGCTGCATCAGTAACCAAACGTATAAAGCTCGCCACAGGTATCTGTCTCATTACAGAAAGGCATCCACTTTTATTAGCAAAAGAAGTATCCACCCTCGATCAATTTAGTAAAGGCAGATTTATATTAGGCGTAGGAACAGGTTGGTTGAGAGAGGAAGCCGAACTTATGGGTTGCGATTTTGACCACAGGTGGACACAGGCAAAGGAGGAAATAGAAATTCTGAAAAGTTTATGGAATAACCCAACAACTAGCCATTCTGGCACCTACTATCAATTTCCTGAGGTGATTTCATATCCTAAGCCATTTCAACGTCCTCATCCTCCCATAATGCTTGGGGGCACCGCCCCAAATGCTTTAAAACGGGTGGCCAGATGGGCAGATGGTTGGTTACCTAATCGAATTACCCCGGAAGATTTAAAAATTAAGCGCAAAAAACTAAATGTCATGGCCGAACAATTGGGCCGTGACCCGAACAGGTTATCAATAACAATTCATGGGCAGGTAGCAGACAGAGATCTGATAATTTCTTACAAAAAAGCCGGTGCCGACAGGGTAACGATACGACCCCGATCTTTAAAATCAGAGAAGGAAATGCGGGTCGAGCTAGAGACTCTTGCTAGGTTGACACTATAATAATAATAACAGGAGGTATCTTTTGTATTTTATTTTTATATGCTCTACAACGTACCCAACGTTCCCCGAAACCACTCTAGGATTATTACAATCCACCCTCAAGTGGACTAGGAGAATGATATCCCAAGGTAAACTAGAAAAATCATGGTCACTCGCGGGACATAACTCTTCCGCTGGGATCTTGGCCGTTAAATCGCATGAAGAACTCGACGAAATAATAACATCTCATCCATTAGCGTCTGTTTCAAAAATTACCGTTTATCCTCTAATCGACCAATTACCTGCACTAGACAAAGCTATATCATCCATCCAAAGGTCAATGAAAGTCTAACCATACGCAATCAGTTCTCGAAATAAGACAGTGAAGCTGCTCAGTATTAGGGCAACGAGCATAAGCCGTCTGAATATCCTTTCATTTATAAGTCTCACAATTAATGATGAAATATAGGTTCCCATTAATAGCGGGGGGATGAATAACAGAGAAGCCTTCAATTCGTTAACACCCAGCATACCAACCAGGCTATGACAAATTATAATGACGGCATCTATCACCATAAAAAAGCATGAAAGAAAAGCTCTTGTCTCCCTCGAAGACCATCTTTGCTTGAGAGCAAAAATCGCTAAAATCGGTCCTCCTAAAGCCATACTTGCCTTAAAAACCGCAAAAATAGCCCCTACAATAACGGTCCCCTGCCGTTGATTCTTAAACGAACTCTGTTGGTTACGTGTTGCAAAAACGGCAGTCGCAACTACTACAACAATTAAAAGAATTCTCAAGACAGTTTCTTCTACAAAATAGATCAGTGTTACACCAGGTCCGATACCAATGAGGCCGCCTAGCAACAACATTTTCATTAGCTTTACATCAACATGACGTCCCGAACGAGAAAAGATCAAAGTGAATAATACAAACGTTAAAATGAGATTAATTTCGACCACCATCTTGGCGTCTAAAAAAAGAAGGAAAAAAGGAGTCATAGCCATAGCAAACCCGAAGGCAACGACTCCTACTATAGTGCTTACCGCTAGTACAACACATTGCAAAATAACGATATTGATGGCTGTTTCTTCTAGTAAACCCATGTTTTCACAGAGACTTAAAGTATCAGAATACTAACAAATAAAGAACTCTAGACCCCGTGAGACCCAGGAATATGGTTAATCACTTGTTTTCTCAATGTACAGATAACATTAAAGTCTGCAATGTTCTTAGAATTTGGGACACCCAAAAATCTTAATAAAGGCATCAAGGCTCCATTCCACATCGGATATAAACTGCTACATAGGCAAAGGTTTTTAGTGCAGCCTGAAGTCAATTAATTAATCGATAAAAACTCATGACAACACAAAAATGTTGACCTGACCAGCTAATTTCAACTAGAATTGGCCTCCGAAAAGATCGATCCATAGAATAACAGAACCAGATTCTTGTAAAACTAACTACTCATCATACGGGGAGGGAAGGCTATAACCAGGTAGCAAGAACAAGTTACGGATGATTTGCACAGGACCAATTACCGTTAATTTCGTACCTGCTCAATAGTACAGGATCCATTTGACTGTTCCTGTTTCGTCCTTGGGTTATCTGTATGACAAAATTAACGACATAGCAATTCATATCGAGTATTATGACCACACCAGGCATCTATCAGGTTATAGTACGGTAAGCATGGGGTAAAACGGAAGGAGATAGACCGACAATGAAACTTACGGGCGGGCAAATAGTCTGCGAATCACTTCTGAGAGAAGGAGTGGAGGTGGTATTCGGGATTCCCGGAGGAGCTTTGATACCCCTTTACGACACTCTTCCTCAATATCCCAAATTAAGACACATATTAACCCGACACGAACAAGGAGCCGCACACGCAGCCGATGGTTATGCCAGAGCTACGGGAAAAGTTGGTGTAGCTTTTGGAACGTCTGGCCCTGGAGCTACTAATTTGGTGACAGGTATAGCCTGTGCCCAAATGGATTCTATTCCGACGGTATTCATTACTGGACAAGTAGCACGAGCTGCAATTGGTAAAGATGCTTTTCAGGAAACCGATGTTACCGGAATAACTCTACCAATCACCAAGCACAACTACCTTGTAATGCACGCATCTGACATAGCAGAAGCGATCAAAGAAGCATTTTTCATAGCCAAATCCGGACGTCCAGGTCCGGTCCTTGTAGACATACCCAAAGATGTTTTCACAGAGTTAGCGGATTTTTCGTACCCGGAACAAGTTAACATACCGAGTTATTCAGATGACGACGCTATAGACGAAAATCAAATCAAGGCCGCGGCAGAATTAATAAATAGTGCATCCAGGCCCTTAATTCTATCTGGGCACGGCATAATTTTTTCAGATTCTTATGATGAACTCTTAGACATTGCAGAAAAAGCACAGATACCCGTTATAACGACCTTGCTAGGTATAAGTTCATTCCCTGAAACACATCGTCTCAGCGTGGGTATGCCAGGGATGCACGGAATGGCCTATGCTAGTTTGGCCATTGACGAAGCAGACGTGATAATAGGCCTGGGAATGCGCTTTGACGACCGTGTAACTGGTGATACAAGCAAGTTCGCACCCAACGCGAAAGTTGTCCATATCGAGATTGATCCTACCGAGATTAACAAGAACATCCACGCCACCGCTCCAGTAATCGGGGATCTAAAAGTCGCGCTGAAGCATCTAGTTCCTGAAATAAGATCGCGCTCAAACGAGGAGTGGATTCAGAGGATAGAAGAACTTAAGATGGCCCATCCGCTCATGAGGGAATCCCTATCTGATGATCTCCTGCCTCAACACATTATACAGGCCATATCTGAAGCCACGAACGGCAATGCAATTATAGTAACCGGCGTAGGCCAACATCAGATGTGGGCCGCACAACATTTTACGTTTTCTCGCCGCAATTCTTTTATCACTTCGGGGGGATTAGGGACTATGGGATTCGAAGTGCCAGCGGCTCTAGGAACTCAGATCGGTCGACCACAAGAAGCGGTATGGTCTATAGCTGGTGATGGCGGATTCCAGATGACCATGTCCGAGTTAGCGACCATCAAAGAAAACAATATTCCAGTTAAGTTCGCTATATTCAACAACAATAATCTAGGAATGGTCCGGCAGTGGCAAGAAATTTTTCACGGAAAGAATTACGTAGCAGTTAACTACACCGGAAATCCGGACTTCGTTAAATTAGCCGAGGCTTTTGGAATCTTAGGGCTGCGGGTAGATAAACGGTCGGACATGCTCGATACCATAAGGAAGGCTTCTGAACACGATGGGCCAGTAGTTATTGACTTTGTAATTCCTCCAGAAATAAGTGTCTATCCAATGATTCCGGCTGGTACTAGTACTGAGCAACTTATGGAAGAACCAGAAAGGCGAGTTGCTGGATGAATTCTTCAGAAGGAACAACCATCTTAGCTTTGGTCAGGGACCGTCCTGGTGTTTTGAATCGCGTCTCTAGTATGTTCCGTCGGAGGGGATTCAACATAGCAAGCCTTGCGGTTGGAAATTGTGAGGAACCAGGAATGTCCAGGATGACATTTGTCGTTGAGGGCGACGACAGCATCGTTCACCAAGTAGTAGAGCAATTAAGAAAACTTATAGATATAGCAGTAGTACAACCTCTGGATAGGAAAATCATGATCTCACGAGAACTTGCCCTTATTCGAGTGAAATCAGACACATCAAATCGTGCTGAGATTAGGGAAATAGCAGAGCTCTACAGAGCAAATATAATAGACGTGGCTCACGATTCTTTAATCATAGAGGTCACTGGAGATGTCTCGAAAGTTCAATCACTAAACGATCTTTTATCAAATTTCGGAGTAACCGAGTTAATTAGGACAGGACGGGTCGCGATGGTACGTGGAATGGCCCAAACTTCTCTAAGCAAGGGCAAATCCATAAGCACCTAAAATATCACATTAAGGATTTTACAAATGGCTATAATGTACTACGAATCAGACGCCGATTTATCAATCTTGGCAGATAAGACAATCGGTATAATAGGATACGGAAGCCAAGGCCACGCACATTCACTAAACCTTTTGGATAATGGCATCAACGTCGTAGTAGGGTTATATGAAGGCAGTTCAAGTTGGGAAAAAGCTCAGAGTGCAGGATTAAAAGTTGATATCGTATCAAAAGTAGCTGAGCAATCCGACGTAATCATGGTGTTGATTCCGGATACCTCTCAGGCATCCGTATACCAATCTTCCATCCAACCATACCTCCACTCTGGAAAGACTCTAATGTTTGCTCATGGTTTCAATATACATTACAAGACTATTGTGCCTCCAACCGACGTCGACGTTTCTATGATAGCGCCAAAAGCTCCTGGCCACCGGATGAGAGAAGTCTTCACTAAGGGATCGGGAGTACCCGGCCTATTAGCCATAGAACAAAACGTATCTGGAAAAGCTAAAGACATCGGTTTGGCCTATGCTAAAGGAGTAGGATGCACAAGGGCAGGCGTTTTGGAAACTACGTTCAAAGAAGAAACCGAGACGGACCTTTTTGGGGAACAAGCTGTTTTATGTGGAGGCGTGACCCAATTAATGAAGTCAGCCTTCGAGGTCTTGACCGAAGCGGGTTATCAGCCAGAATCGGCTTACTTTGAAGTAATGCACGAATTAAAACTTATTGTAGACCTGATGTATGAGGGTGGCATGGAATATATGCGATACTCCGTCAGCGACACTGCCGAATATGGTGATTATTCACGAGGCCCTAAAGTGATTGATCCCACCGTGAAAGAAAACATGAAGAAAATACTACTGCAAATACAAGACGGCAGTTTTGCCAAAGAATGGATCACAGAAAACGACGAGGGTCGTCCCAGATTCAAACAGCTTAGAATGGAAAACTCTAGCCATCCTATCGAGTCAGTTGGCAAAGAACTTCGTGGCATGATGCCATGGCTGAAAAGTTGATAAATAATTATTGATTGTTATGACAATCAACCAGACGGTGCGAGAGATCAATCATCCGCTGGATGAACGGATATTTTGCCTATAGAGATATATCCAATGATTGCCCCAACTAAAACAAGTGCTATCCCTAAGCCTACAAACCAAGCAAAATCCTTGGAAATACTTACAACAATGATCACAAATCCCTGAATCGCGACAAAGCATCCAGCTATCGTAAGTGGGTTTATAAAATTTTTTTTACTCATACACACCTCTACCGTAGATAACCTATAACGTAAACGTTCCTACCAGTACCCCCAAATGGGTCACTTCTTATAACCTTTATACCGATCCCCATCGGTAATACAATTCTTTAGTCTGTCGGGCCCCACCATCTCGATAGCTGTGGAGCAATGTAGTTTCGAAAGAAAATCATTCCCCACCAGCAACCGTGTACAAGAATTATCCAATGCTGTTCTATCGTAAAGTAACAAATAAACGAAAATATCACTAGGGCAAACGTAAGAATTCTAAGCTCCTTAAGTCGTAATAGCCCAATTCCAAGATTCAGATGATTCGTTATGTATTCTTGTCTTGTAACGACAATTCGTATTAATCCCAAACCGTGTAGTAAGCTAATCATTACAAACCATCCCGCAGTTAGAAGTAACAATTCTGTAACTGGAGTCCTGTATTCTTCTGTATATCCCCACGTTGCAAGGCCTGCAACTAAAGAAGTAGACACAAATACCTTTAACTTCAACATTTCGTACTCCCGCAACTACGAATTACAGAGACACTATCGGGTTCCCACCCCCATTCTCGTGGACCAGCATTGGGTAGAAATACTCTACCGCGTTTTACGGTTAAGAATGGTACAAAAGCCTGATCAACAACTAAATTATCACCCAGAACATCATATACCACCCAATTACCAGGCCTCAATTCCAGAACACTTATATCTGCTTGATTGCCGATTCTAAGGGACCCTAATCGATCATCATAACCCAATGCCATGGCAGGATTCTGAGTCGTCATTGCTATTATCTTATCTAGGGGAAGCCCTAGAGCCAGGAATCGGGTCATCATTTCCGTCATACTGTGCACTGAATTCAACCTGCCAGGCATAGTAATATCAGTACTTATACAATCTGGAATCAATCCTTGATCCAATACTCTTTTCCCTACTTCAAAACTAAAATTTAGTCGTCCGTGGGCAGTATCCATCCACACACCCCTGTCGACAGCCTCCTTGGCTTCGGGGACCAATTTGTTATTACCATCTAGAACTCCACCAGGATTGTCAGTAAAAAGATGTGTGACTATGTCTCCTTGATCCAATATTGGTAAAAGCTTTCTAATGACGGTTGGATCATATTTTTTCTCTACATCACCTATATGTACCATGAGTTTTACCCCAGACGCACGTGCAGCTTCTTTCGCCAAGATAGGAAGCTCCATGCCAAAAATTTCAAGTGCAGGGGAAACCATACGTACTTTGATCCCTTTTATAAACGATGGGTTGCGATCTACCTCTGCAATCGTAGCATCCAAATCAATGCTTTCTCGGTGTAGTATGTCTGGAGATGTGGAGAGCCCAGTACGACAGATATGTAAGAAACTTAAGATTTCGGTATAAGAATTCGGAATGACGTATTTGTAAAATCCTCCGACCGTATCACACCCTGCGCTACCAGCGTCTACAAGTGTAGTCACCCCTGCGTAAACACCCACTTTATCTGGCTCAACCCCTCGAGAATAAAATCCATCATATACATGCGTATGAATATCTATGAGACCAGGACATACAATTTTACCTTTTACATCACAAACCTCTGTCGCATTTCCAGCATCGCCACTTGGACCAATAAAAGAAATTTTCCCACCCTTTACACCCACATCGTATATACCTGCCATGTTCTGCATAGGATCTATAACCATTCCATTTTTCAGTAACAAATCATACATTTGCTATAATATCCCCTAATTCCGCCACCGATCTATCATACGATCTATCTTGGCGCCAAAAGCCGATCTGGGTTCAATTCGGGTGGAAACAAATTGGATAATATCAGCATTTCCACATATCCAGGATGGACGCCAATCTTTTATATCTCTAGGTGATGGGATAGATCCGCTTATATTTTGATATGATTGGAATTCCTCCCACAATTGGGATTTTTTCTCCCGGAAGAGCGCCATACCTCGAGCTTCTTTAATCAACACCAGACCGGCTGAAACATCCCAAGCCCACGGACTACCAAAAAAGCTGTATTGAATAACGCCTGATGCTGTCATTGCTAGTTCGTAGGCCACACTTCCTAATGCTCTTAGTTCCCCCAGTGACCTAGAAAGTTCTCGCTTAAATCTATATTTATTCATCCAAAATTTTGGGAATACGCTTATAGACCCCTTCCTAGGCTGGGACTCAGCCAGGACTGATATTGGCACATCATTCCGAAAAGCGCCCCTTCCGGACACCGCGTGGAAAAGATCACCATTAGTGGCTTGTGCGGAGGGGAGGAAGATACAACCTATAACAGGTTTCCCCTTATACAATATCCCGACAGACACACCGAAAACTGGCAAACCATTAAGAAAATTAACTGTACCATCTAGGGGATCTATAACCCATGTAAAGTCCTTAGCATGTTTTTCCACACTTTCGGTCTCTTCTGCCAACAAGGCATGCCCATTAAATTCCTTCTCAATCTCTGATTTTAAAAATTCCTCAACTCGTCTATCTACATCAGTAACAGGATTGGTACGGTTCTCTGATTTATACGTGATCTCCCGCGGCCGATGAAACTGGTCAAGTAGGATGTCACCCGCCCTACAGGTTAAATTTCGTGCGAAGGAATAAATCTGTTGTAATTCAGGCTCACTAGTCATATTGATTAGTTAATCAATCACTCCGTATGCTCTGGTTCATTTTTTTTCAAGAAATCTCGAACATGATTTACTGCTCTGGATAGGTTATCCTTTGTATTTGCCCATGGATATTCAGTCGCCTCAGCTTTTGGTGCCAATTCAATTAGGTCCATAGATGTCTGGTAAGGATGACCTGGTGAATCATCGGGCATTATTAACATAGGCGTTTTGCACGAACTCACAAAATCTCGTGTCACGCTGTAAACAAAGTCTGGCTGAATTCTATAAAGATTGTGAAGGTATTCATCAACAGTTTTCATGCTCACATCTGCTCGCTCTTCACACAAAGTTGGAGCCCAAGCAGTTTTCCCAGAATTGTACATATGGTCAGGATATTCAGGGTTTTGGCCAACCGGCTGACATAAAACAGCAGCCACTACACGTTGGGGCGCCCGTTCAATAAGTTTTAGAGCGAAAGGTCCGCCTATGCAATATCCCATGAAGAAGAACTTTTCTATTCCAAGGTGATCCATAAGTGCAAGTTGGTCGTCAGCAAATGCACCCCAAGGATCGTTGATCGATATCGGCCCACTCGATCCTCCTCCATTGGCATTACGTTGGTCCATGGTAATACAATGGTAATCGTTCTTAAATTCCTCCATAGCGTTGAACACTGCGTCAGGCCAATTACTAACTAAAGAGTTTAGACCACCACCTGGAGTGATCAAAATGGGGAATCCAGCCCCAGTCTCCTCATAGCGAATTCGTACATCACCTTTGGTATAGATTGGCATAAAGGACCCCTTCTAATTAAAATGATAAGCGCTCACATTATACCTCATTCCTTAAAGAGTATTATGCTAGGATATTAAGGCTATTCCGTTAACCAGTAAAGCCATGACACCATACGAATCATGATATTGGGAACCCGTGTTGTCATAGGGCCAAGTGGTTAAATATAATAGGGGTTTATAGTTACAATCTTTTAGTGATGTCTATAGCAAGTCTTAGATACGTATTTCCCGACCTAAATGATCTCCCCTTTCGTTTGTCTTATTGCTATGTCATAATCGGCCTCCAATAATGTTAGGGGAGGATTAACTTGCTGTTTAACTCTCATCGCTCCCCAGTGATCGCTCGAAACGGTATGATAGCAACCAGCCAACCTCTTGCAGCTGTGTCGGGTATGAAAATGCTCATGAATGGCGGTAACGCGGTGGACGCGGCAGTTGCAGCAGCAGCTACCCTGAATGTCGTGGAACCCATGTCCACAGGTATTGGAGGAGATCTATTTGCGCTAATTTGGAACGCTAAAGAGAAATCCATTAAGGCACTCAATGCTAGCGGACGAGCTCCTGGATCAGCATCCATCCAACAGCTCCATGCCTTGGGTTATTCTTCTATCCCCCCTGAGTCTGTTTACGGTATCACAATTCCAGGAACAGTAAGCGGATGGGATACACTCTGTAAGACAGTGGGTACCATGCCGTTGTCCGAGTTGTTAAAGCCAGCTATCGAATACGGCTCAAAGGGATATCCTGTTAGCCCCATTGTCTCTAGAGATTGGAACCACTGTATAAATAAACTGGTTCAATATTCCTCTGGCCAAGAGTTCTTGCTGAACGGAAAAGCGCCTTTACCCGGACAAATAATTAGTCTTCCTACATTGGCAGACACCCTATCCCTGATAGCGGAAGGAGGATCGGAAGCTTTTTACCGAGGGCCCATTGCCACATCTATAACCAATCATGTTCAAAGTTTAGGTGGTTGGCTTACAACAAACGATTTCACAAATCATCAGATAACTTGGGATGACCCCATAAGTACTAGTTACAAAGGATTAACATGTTGGGAATGTCCTCCTAATAGCCAAGGATTAAATGCTCTGATGGCATTAAATATAGCTGAAGGTTTCGACCTTGTGAGCTCTGGTTTGCAAACGGTTGAAACATTTCACAGACTTATAGAATCCATGCGCCTAGCCTTTTATGACGGGCTACACTACATATCCGACCCGCATAGAGTTAAAGTCCCGGTGAAAGAAATGCTTTCCAAACGTCGGGCATCTTTAAGACGTTCATTGATTTCTCCGACTAGGGCCATGATGGGATTATCCCATGATCTAAGTTTAACTGATACGGACACAGTGTATGTTTCAGCAGTTGATAAAGATGGTAATGCGTGTTCCCTTATTAACAGCCTATTCCAAGGATTTGGTTCTGGAATAGTGGTACCGGAAACAGGAATAATTCTTCAAAACCGCGGCACATCATTTTCTTTAGATTCGACTCACCCTAATGCTCTTGAACCAGGAAAGCGCCCTTTCCACACGATAATTCCTGGAATGGTTACTCAGGGAGAGCAACTGTGGCTTAGTTACGGAGTTATGGGAGGGTTCCACCAGGCACAGGGACACCTTCAGGTACTCACCAACATGATAGAATTTGGTATGGATCCTCAAAAAGCTCTTGATACAAGGCGTTTTAATGTTAATTTGGACGATAGCGTAACTCTAGAACAAGACGTACCATCAGCTGTAATCGACGGGCTAAAGAAACTCGGCCACAATGTTACCGCTGACAGTGGCAGACCGGGCGTTTTCTATGGAGGCGGCCAGATTATACAACGCAATCCTGACACAGGAGTTTTAACTGCAGGATCCGAACCTCGCAAAGACGGATGCGCTATTGGTTGGTAATTTTTCTAGGAGGAACCTTATGAGTCTCAATAATAAAATAGCATTAGTTATAGGAGCAGGTGAAATACCAGGGAGTACCATAGCCATAGAACTAGCTAGATCAGGAGCCAAAGTAATTGTGGAGGGATCCGCAGGTGTACAAGAAAAGGTTCTCAGGACCGTTGAGACATTCGGCGGGAATGCCTTGCCAATCCGTGGGGACATGTCTATAGAAACCGATGTCAGACATGTTTTGGATAATATTGAAGCTATATTGGGCCATGTAGATATAGTGGTCAATGTGTACCCTGCAAAAAATGTTGACAAATTGATAGAAGATACGTCATATGACGAATGGGATAAAACATCCGGGGAAAAAATAAGGGCAGCATTTCTATGCTGCAAAGCATTTATCCCAAATATGAAACGGAGAGGCTGTGGACAGATCATCTTCATAGGATCATCACAATCGGCTGCAGAAAGCCCCGGCCAAACAGCTATATCAGCGGCCGAATATGGGATTATAGGGTTACATAAGGCTCTAGAAATAGAACTCTCTGGGACGGGTATTCAAACTCTATACATATCACCAGAAGATTACACGGGATCGACTTCATTCGAGAAAAGCATAGTATCAGTCCTAGAACAAAACCCCGACGTATAGGTATACATTATCTTTTTCAAGTACAGCGAAGTCTAAGAATTTCACCACAATTATGGCATCCTAACGTAGCAATATGGGAAACTGATTTCAGGAGGGCAGGTAATTTGAGGAAAAAGAGAATTCTTTGTGGATATGGTGTCCACGTAGATGCAGTGGCGGGATGGCTTGGATCATACGGCGGAGAGGATTCCCCAAGTGATATTTCAAGAGGCATATTTGCAGGAGAAGTGGGAATACCTAGGCTAATAAATCTCTTTGATAGACTGGATATAAAGACCACATGGTTTTTCCCTGGACATTCCATCGAGTCGTTTCCAATAGAAACTAAGCAGGTTATTCGAGCGGGGCATGAAATCGGGTTACACGGATACTGTCATGAAAATCCAATTGCTATGACAGCGGATCAAGAGGAGGCGGTACTAAAGCACAGTATCAAGTTGATTAACCATGTCTGGGGTAAGCCGCCCCTAGGATATGTAGCCCCATGGTGGGAATTTAGTCACGCTACAGCTGAACTCCTCATTAAACACGGAATTAAGTACGATAATAGCCTGATGCACAAAGATTTCGAATGCTATTTCGTACGTATCGGAGATAGATGGACAAACATAGATTTTTCCAAACCAGCAGACACTTGGATGCAAAAGCTAGAGAGAGGAACCGAAACTAGTTTGGTGGAAATTCCGGCCAGTTGGTATCTAGACGACTTACCTCCAATGATGTTCATCAAGAAATCTCCCAATAGTCATGGTTTTGTGAATCCAAGAGATATAGAGACTTTGTGGAGAGATCAATTTGATTGGGTATATAGAGAATACGATGAAGCAGTTTTCCCAATAACCATCCATCCAGATGTTTCAGGACGGCCCCAAGTTCTCCTAATGCTCGAACGACTTACACATTACATGATGAAGCACCCGGGAGTGGAATTTGTATCGTTCGACGACATGGCGGATGATTTCATAAAGAAACACTCTAAGTAGCTTATATATCGATATCAAGACTGATATCAAGGGCCACAGTAGAATGGGTTAATGCACCCACCGAAATCATATCCACGCCAGTCTCTGCAACGCTTTTAACGTTGTCTAATGTTATCCCCCCAGAGGCTTCTATTATGGCTCTTCTCCCCACAATAGACACCGCGTCACGCATTTCATCGTTTGTCATATTGTCCAACATTATTATGGGAATTCCGGCTGCAAGGGCCTGGTGCAATTGTTCCATGTCAGACACTTCTACTTCTACTTTAAGCGCAGTTGGAACTACCGATAAAATATTCTTCAGCTTGTCTATTAAAGCTTCGCCCTGAAGCTCACTCAGTTCGATATGATTATCCTTAATTAGAATCCCGTCTGCCAAACTCATTCTATGGTTTTCTCCACCACCCATTCGAACTGAATATTTATCAAGATATCTGTACCCTGGGAGAGTTTTCCTTGTGTCTACGATTCGCGCCCTGTATGAAGAGACGGCTTCTACATATTTCGAAGTTAGCGTGGCTATACCACTCATACGTTGCAAGAAATTAAGAGCAATTCTTTCCGCTCTAAGAATCGTATGAATTTTCCCCTTTATTACGGCCAATTCGGATCCTGCCTTAAGACGAGAGCCGTCATGCATGAGCGGTTCAAGGTGGATATCCCCATCGATCCTGTGAAACACTGTTAAAGCTACACCCAATCCAGCCAATATTCCCATCTCTTTGGACCTTAACATTCCTGTTCCAGTGGTATTTGAATCAAAAAACAGGGTGGTGGTAGCGTCGTTAAAACATTCATCTTCTTCAAGCGCCATATCAATAAGCTGGATTGCGTGAGATGAGATACCTGCTATATGTAAGGGATCACCTCTGTAAGACATTAGTCACTCCTTGAAAATCCACTATATCATCGATCCCACTAGTCATCCCATAAACACCACCGATGGAGAATAAATCTATAATCTTGAAGTGAGTCCAAATACAAATAAACTATCGGTCAAATGCTAAGCATATTTTCCAAAGCGATACGAGCATGTTCAGCTACGTCGGGTTCCACTTTAATCTCGTTAACGACAACCCCCTCAACCAGTCCTTCCAAAACCCAAGCTACATATGCAGGATGTATCCGGTACATGGTAGAACAAGGGCAAACCACTGGGTCTAGGCAAAATATGTTCTTATCAGGATTTTCTTTGGCCAATCTATTAACTAAACTAATCTCTGTACCTACTGCCCAACTGCTCCCTGAAGGAGCTTGTTCAATTTCTCTTCTTATAACTTCGGTAGATCCATCAATATCAGACGCATCTACGACTTCCCTAGTACATTCAGGATGAACAATAACCCTGAGATCGGGAAATCGCTCTCGAGCCATTTCTATCTGTCCAACCGTAAACCGTGTATGAACTGAACAATGACCTCTCCACAAAATAATCCTAGACTCGTTATATTCTTCTTCAGTATGCCCACCAATCCGCTTAAATGGATTCCATACAATCATGCTTTCTTCAGGAATTCCCATTTTCAATCCCGTATTCCTTCCCAAATGTTGATCCGGAAGAAACAATATACGTTTAGCCTTCTGGAAGGCCCATTTGAAAACGTCCGCCGCATTGGAAGATGTGCAAACTATACCTCCGTTTCTTCCACACAAAGCTTTTATTTCTGCCGTGGAATTCATGTAGGTTACCGGCACAATAGATTGATCTTCCAATATCTTTGTTAAATCATCCCATGCATCCAACACATCATCTGTTGGAGCCATATCGGCCATCGAACAACCAGCTGTAATATTGGGCAAAATCACGGTTTGATTATCGGATCCTAAAATTCGCGCAGTTTCGGCCATAAAGTGAACACCACAAAAAACAACGTAGTCTGCCTTAGAATTAGCTGATGCTAACTTGGAAAGCAGATATGAATCTCCTCGAACATCTGCATATTTTATGACCTCATCTCTCTGATAATGATGACCCAGAATCATAAGCTTACTACCTAAAGCCAGACGTGCTCTCGCTATCCTACCGTCTAGCTCCTCTACATTTAAGCGAAGGTATTCAACGGGAATCTCTTGCCAACGTATATTGACCTTGAGCTCGTCAATCAGGGGCTGGGCCGGGAGTTCATCTTCTGTCTTTCTAAAGGCCGTATGCTCAATTTCCGTGACAGGGAGAGTGGGGTTTTTGTTGCTTCTACTATTTATATATTGCAAAGTTTTCACTTGCATTAAAACCTCTTTATCTGTTTAGTTACAGACTACGCCACCGAGAGACCACGGTGACGTACGGTCGACCTTAACCTTCACTATTTGCCCCATCAAATCCCTGGTATCCTCAAGAAACGTTATCTTATCAGTGCGAGTACGACCTTTCCACTGTCCATCCTTCTTCCCATCAACTAACACCTCGATCACTTTCCCAAATAGCTTAGAGTTATTTCTCGCCGAGACAATCTTCTGGGTTTCCTCTAGTTCTCTTAGTCTTTCTTTTTTTTCTTCTAAGCTAATATCGTCAATCAGATTACGCTGCGCATATGTGCCAGGTCGGGTAGAGTATGCAGCGATATGTACTTTATCAAACTCAAGATCGTTAACGAGATCGAGTGATTTTTTAAACTGATCACGGGTTTCACCCGGAAATCCAACTATTATGTCGGTGGTAATGGCTACACCTGGGATAGATTTCCTTACATTGTCTATCATCGTTCTGTATTCTTGTTCGGTATATCTTCTACGCATGGCCCTAAGAATCTGATCATCCCCTGCTTGGACGGGTAGATTTATATGTTCACATATCTTTTCCGTATCTCTAACGGCATCTAAAATTCGTTGAGACATGAAATTAGGATGAGAGGTTAAGAATCTCACTCGTTGAATATCTTTCACATCGGAAACACCTCTGAGTAGATCGGCTAAATCTACATTTTGGTCTAAATCATGGCCATATGCATCAACTGTTTGGCCCAAAAGTGTAACTTCTTTCATGCCACGTTCTACCATAGAACCTACTTCTGCCACTATTTCTTCCAAGGGACGGCTTACTTGTCGTCCTCTTCTAAACGGGATGATACAAAAAGTGCACATGAGGTCACAGCCATGTATTACTGGGACGAAACTACAAATTGAGGGATGCGTTGGAATCAAACTACTAAGGCACCCTTCCACGTCAATATCCGTACGATTTCCTATGATTTCTAGTAATGGTCTAAATTCTTGGGGTTTCATAAAAACATCTACATGCGGAAAACGTTTAGCCAGATCATGGATATTCGTCCCTACCATACAACCCATTAAGGCAATTATTTGCTCCTTACGATCCCTTTTTATGGATTTCATATGTCCCAATGTGCCTACTACTCTATCCTCCGCACTTTGACGGACCACGCAAGAATTTAGAACAACAACATCAGCATCCTTCGCATTCGCGACAGAAGACATTCCTAGATGTTCCAACGCTCCTGACAAGCGTTCGGAATCAGCCTTATTCATCTGACACCCTACTGTCCAAATATGATACTTATCCATATACACCCTTTTCCGTGGCGGAGGGAGCGGGATTCGAACCCGCGAGACCGGTCAACCCGGCCTAAGCGCTTAGCAGGCGCCCGCACTAGACCACTATGCGATCCCTCCAACACTCGAATAAACTATAACAAACCCGTGCAAATTAGACCAACAAATGATATCATCGTAGGCGCCGCAAACGTTTCTCCAAGCTCAGTTCATACGATAAAACCCCCTCGAGCTCCAGCGCATTACAGAATCCGCTCCAATAATGGTTTATTTTGACATATTTCGTATGTAAATATACAATATATGCCTAAACTGGACTATAAACGGTGGATCCATGGATGAACTTGATCAGGATATAATTGAGCTCCTGCAAAGTAATGGTAGAGCTTCAAACGCTCGTATAGCTAGAAAAGTGGGAGTTAGCGAAGGAACCGTCCGCCGCAGACTCCGCCGGTTAACACAAGAAAATATTGTAAAGGTAATTGCGGTTCCAAATCTTGACAAAATTGGATATACGACAGCTGCACTCATCGGACTTCAAACTGCCCCGGGTCAGTTAGATAAAGTTGCCGATGCAATCTCCGATATGAAAGAAGTGCATTACGTTGCCATTACCACGGGAGCATTCGATCTATTTGCTTGGGTCGGTATGAGCTCTACGGAACAACTAGGCGTGTTTTTAAGAACGAAGATAGGGAGTATAACAGGAGTCATGAGAACTGAGACTTTTGTTAATCTTGATATCAGAAAACGCACATATGGCCTTGTCCTGTAAATTCTTAACAAACAAGCCCATTCACTGCAAACTATCTCTAGATGGAATAGTTTTTAGCTATAAATTGAATCCCTTATGCCCTGATAGAAATGTTTGTGCTATAATCCTGGGCTAGTTCAACAACAAGTATAGAAATACCCTTAACTTCATATCTAAGGAGACGTGGAATGACCTATATAATCGCCGAGCCGTGTGTTGATGTCAAAGACAGCGCTTGTGTGGACGTCTGTCCAGTCGATTGCATTTATACGACTGACGAAGATAACATGTTTTTCATCAATCCAGACGAGTGTATCGACTGCGCCGCCTGCGAACCTGTTTGCCCTGTTGTGGCGATTTTCCCTGAAGACAGTGTGCCAGTAGAATGGACTAAGTATACCGATATGAACTACGACTACTTTAAAGATAGGGATCTAGACACTCTGAAAAGAAGCCTATAATCCTAAATATTTAGGGGGTAACTTGAACCAGCGAACCGAGCGCTCCATGTTAAAAAGGCACCAAGAGAGTCTTGGCCTTAGTAACACGTCAAATGGAGTCATTCCCTTTGTAGAACAAGAAGTAAAAGACTACACAGAGAGTGTAAAGGACTTCAAAAAAGGCTCGTTAAACGAAGCTCCTTTCATGTCTTTCCGCCTCCATCAAGGTGTCTATGGACAACGCCAGCCAGACGCCCAAATGTTCCGTATTAAGGCACCCGGCGGGATATTAACAGACAAAGCATTAGAGGCTATCGGAGAAGTCATTGATAAATATACCCCTTTCAAGAAAGGACATATAACTACAAGGGAAAACATCCAGTTGCACCACCTCAAACTTGAGGACTGTGCAGACGCAATGAGAATTATAGGACGAGCAGGGCTTAGTACACGAGAAGCTTGTGCTAACACAGTGCGTAACGTTGTAGCGCCACCATCTGCTGGAGTCTCTAAAGACGAACTCTTCGACGTTATTCCCTATATGACGGCATATGTTCGTTATGCTGTACGTCATCCGCTAACACAGGACTTCCCTCGCAAATTCAAAACGTCTTTCACTGGATCCTCCAAAAAAGACGACATCATGTCTGCTCTTCACGATCTCGCTTTCATCGCGCAGATGAAAGATGGTAAGAGGGGTTTCAAAGTATTAGTGGGTGGGGGGACATCAATCATGCCACGGCTTGCACAAACCCTGTACGAATTTGTATCCATAGACGACTATCTACGGGTATCGGAGGCTGTATGGCAAGTTTTCAATCAAGCGGAAACTCTTAGGAAGAATCGTATGATGGCTAGGATCAAGGTTTTAATTGATCGAATCGGAATGGACGAATTTAGAAAACTTGTCGACAACGAATTAGCTAATATAGAGAAAATAGATCCCACTCCACTTTTAGCCACGGACAATATCTACAAAGAAACTCCGCCATTGGACAATAAGCCTCAGCCAACTCCCAAAAAGTTGCCTCGCTCTTTCACTGACTGGGCGTCCACGAACGTAGAACCTCAAAAACAAGATGGTTATAAAATCGTTTACCTTACGGTACCTCAAGGAGACCTGACAAAGGATCAATTCTTTGATCTTGCCAAAATTTGCCGAACCTATTCAACAAGTTCAGTCCGGACTACCCAAGAGCAAAGTATTGCATTGAGATGGGTCCCTGAATCACTTCTCTTCCATCTTTGGAAGGATTTAGTGGACGTTGGTTTGGGTCAACCTGATGCTCATACAATTTCCGATGTCGTATCATGCCCTGGAACCGACAGTTGCAAGCTAGGAATTACATCTTCAATGGGATTGGGAAAGGCTATTCGACAAAATCTGATTGAAAACGCGAGTCAAGACACTTTAACCAAGAAACTACATGTCAAGATTAGCGGATGTCCCAACGGGTGTGGCCAGCACCATCTGGCAAACATTGGATTCCACGGAGCTGCGGTTAAAGGACCGAACGGACAAATACCAGCTTACGAGGTATTCCTTGGAGGGAAATATGGAACCGTATCCGCAGAGAAAACTAAATACGGGCAGCGTATTCCTCGTATTAAGGTTCCCGCTAAAAGGGTGCCTGAACTGGTTTCCGCTCTAACTAAGTATTACTCGAAAAACCGTAAAAATGACGAGGAATTTAACGACTTCTTGGACAGGGCTGGTGTAGAAACAATATCTGATATCGTAAAACGCTATGCAGAAATACCACCTAATGGAGCGGCTAGCAATCTATATATGGACTGGGAAAAAACCATTCTATACAAACTGGAACGGGGTGAAGGGGAATGTGCGGTTTAACACTCGGATGCCTGTACTGTTTCAGACTGTGTACAATCCTTGATTAACCTCGTCTAGATCTATCGCTTCCAGTTAGACTTTGTTTATCACCACCAGCACGTGTAACGAATAAAAGGCCATAGGCAACAACAAAAAGCACCAGCCCAAGCCACACTAGCAGACTAATCCACTGGGACAGAACCAAGTTCAATATCATCGCCAGCAAAAGAGCTGAAATCCCCAGTAAAATCATCCGTTTAGGAGTGATCTTAATAAACTCCCATCTTCGTCTTCCGAGCCCCTTGGTAATTAGGCGCTGAGTTTCTGAGTTATTACCCCTACCCTTGGATGATTGGATTTCAGGGTCGACTTTCGACTCAGCTCCTTCCAATATCTCTTCTATTTCCCTAACATATTTGTCAGCCATCAAAAACTCTCCTCAATTCTCCTCTAGGTAACGATCTCATCCTACAAGAAAATGTAGAGCAACAAATTCACTTTAAAAAACATCGCTTACATAAAGTAATTGGTAAAGAATTCTACAACCTAGCACGTGGTTCGGCAATTCCGTCATCAACTATATCTTTAGCGACCATTTACGCTATTGGCCTGACACTCACCACGCGTCGGAACTCGGTTAGAACATATCTAACCTGAGTGGTATTGGACGAAATTGAAGATGATTTCCTCACTCACATTACAATATACGTGTCATACTTTTTGTTTTCCCTATCCTAAACTGACACGTATCAACCGTAACGAAAAGATTAGTCTATGTCCTCGTCCTGAAAAGGAATTACAGCAATGGCTCCGCCTAGCTGATCTGACAAGTCGTCTTCATCGTCTTCATCGTCTTCAATGGTATCTTCTGTCCATGCTGTTGCCGAAATATCATAGTCTTCTTCTTCGTCATCAGTCTCTTTATCAATTTCATATCGTAGTAAAGCATTGTTTATCCCACTCCTATACTCCTCCTTCGAAGCAGCGGGGAAGGATATTACTCCTACAAGGCTCGGGTGCCGATATATCTCCCTAATTACAACTGATACCTTGGTAGGTGTTGCACTTAGGATAGCAGCATCATAACAATTGCCCTTACTGATGAGTTTGACCAGTCTCCTGGCCAGCTTCGTTTCTACATAACCTAGAGTGATACCGTCAGAATCTAGAGCCCTCAAAGATTCGTTAGAAACCTCCAGGGTTACCAAATCTCCTGATGCGACATGAGCCAGTATATCTTGGCGAGCACACGTTCTGAGAACAGTGATACCTGTTCTTCCATTTTTCTCTAATAAGAGTTTAGGAGCAACCTTTTTGGTGTTTTGAGAGACAGATCTGCGATTTGGAAGAAGAGAGAGCCGTTCCAAATTCTTTTTAGCGATGGTGTTGTAAGGTGACAAATGTAAAACCTTTTCAAAATTCGTTTTGGCTATGGATAAATTGCCCAATTCCAAATTAGCCTTCCCTAGTCTATTCATTGTTTCTACGTCATCCGGGAAGTACTGAAGTATATCTTCATTGGCGCTACGAGCTTGTTCCCACAGGCCATCCAATGCAAAATCCACGGCTTGTTGAGATTTTTCCCGCTTGAGTTTATTCCTGTCTACTGTCCTTACTAACTCCATATATTTTACCCATTTACCCCCAGCAACAATTTTCTCCAAAGTGACATTTATTGAGGCATCAGGTCAAGACTTTTCACACCCATTTTCGTGCAAGTTTATGATTTCACTTTGGCGAGACCAAGATTAATATGCGGCAGACGAGTGAGTACCAGGGGTTCGCATTTATCTGACATCATTTGGGAAAGATACTTAACTAAACTTGGTTGATCTTATACCTGCCGATTAGAAATCCCCATCGTATAGTTAACAGGTCTATAGTGGTTCTTAAGGAATCTCTAATCGGGCGCACTTTACTGTCAGATTTATAGTACCAATCTATGGGTATCTCGACAGCTAATAAATTCAGTTTGTCCGCTAAAAAGAGTGTTTCTGCGTCAAAGCCAAACCCATTTAAGCGTTGTAAGGGTATGAGTTTGTGGGCTGCTTCTGCTGAAAAGCACTTGAAACCACATTGTGTATCCTTAATCCCCTTTACAGCAAATAGTCGCACTAACCAATTGAAGATCCGGCCCATTATATGCCTAACCTTAGGCTCATCATATCGGTGGGCTCCTTTTATTTCTCGAGACCCCACCACAATATCGGCCTTAGGAGCTACAGGAGGCAAAAAACAAGGCAAAAACGTAAGCGGCATAGAAAGGTCTGCATCGCACATAAACATGAATCTCCCTTTTGCAACAGAAAATCCCTCTTTTAGCGCCGACCCCTTACCACGATGTGGTAAGTCGACAACGACAAGCCTCGTCTCGTTTTGTGCAAATCTTCGTGAGACGTCTAAGGTGCAATCACTGCTCCCATCGTTTACAACTATTACTTCCCACTGGTATTTCTGGGAATCAAGATACGTTGTAATTTCAATCAATGCCTCTGCGATACGACTCTCTTCATTGTACGCAGGAATTATAACTGATAGGTACGGCCCAACTGTCATCAAGCTTTTTCCAGACCAAAGGTTTTATGAAGTATTCTTACCCCCTCCTCAACTTTCACTTCCGGCACTATGCATGTAATCCTTATTTCAGAAGTTGTTATCATATCTATATTTATGTCAGCATCAGCCAAAGCGCGAAACATACTTGAAGCGTATCCTGGAGCATTTAACATGCCAGATCCGACTATGCTAATCTTACATAAAGTACTGTCCTCCACCAAATCATAAACATCCAAATCACCTGCAACTTTCTTAACGGAGTCCATGGCTTTATCAGATTCATTACGGGTGACTGTAAAACTTATGTCTGTATACCGATCCATACTGGTATTTTGAACTATCGTATCTACGCTGATACCCTGATCGGAAAGAGTCTCAAAGAGCAATGCAGCAACGCCAGGTCGATCCGGCAACCTCCTAAGTGTGATTTTTGACACATTTCGATCATATGCAACACCAGTGACTTTGATTCCAAATTCCATAGTCGTTATTCCTCCGTGTACTAGAGTGCCAATCTGATCAGAAAAACTAGATGATATACGTATAGGAACATTGTACAAACTCCCAAGTTCGATCGATCTAGGATGCATTTTTACACCATATGCTGCCAACTCAAGCATTTCCTCATAAGTAATCTCATCTATTTTACGCGCATCTCCTACTATCCTAGGATCAGCGGTAAATATGCCATCTACATCGGTATAAACTTCGCAACTCTCTGCTGATAAAGCTCCAGCCAAAGCCACAGCAGATGTATCAGAGCCTCCCCTACCGAGAGTAGTTGTATCAAAATTGTCGGTAAATCCCTGAAATCCGGCGACAATTACAATCTTACCGGAATTAATCTCAGCCAATATCCTCGTCGTGTCTACATTTGCAATTCGAGCATTACCGTGAGAGCTATCTGTTCTGATTCCTGCTTGTAATCCAGTAAGCGATATTGCTTTATATCCTCCAGCACGCAGGGCCATAGAAACTAATGTGCTCGAGATAATCTCGCCAGATGACAATAATAAATCCATTTCTCGCGGTTCTCTATTGGGGCTAACTGATGTAGCCAATCGAAGCAACTCATCAGTGGTTTGTCCCATAGCAGAGCAAACTACGACTACTCGATACCCATCGTCAAAGGTCTTGCCAATTCTAGCAGCTGCATTTTTAATATTTTCAGCATCCGATAACGAACTGCCTCCATATTTTTGAACTACTATTCCCTTAGGAATACGCATACCTCCTTCATAGCCTTTAACTAATTATATGAGCGCCGACCGAGGTTATATCAATAATTCTAGTTTCTCCCGATATATTTGTCTTCCGGGCAGCTTCGGCTATTCTATACGCTACGGTCATTTCGTGTTCCTTCACCAAAACTACGATAGTTGGCCCGCTACCAGATACAAAGGCACCCAACGCCTCTGTCATTAGGGCTTCCCTCATGATCACCTTGGCAGCGGGAAATAGAGGCTCCCGATATGGCTGATGGATTTTATCTTCGGTCGCTTTTCGCAAGTCATCTAATCTTCCTGAGGACAACGCATTCACGAGTAATGCGGCCCTTCCCACATTGAAAATCGCGTCGGCTATAGGAATGTTTGCAGGCAAAATGCCTCTAGCCTTGTCTGTCGAAATAGTAAAGGACGGAATGAAGAGAACGGCCCTTAGCTCTTTGGGAAGATCAACTGTGGCCGTTGTAGTACTATAACCATCTGTAATTGCTATCTGAGCACCCCCTAACAAAGCTGAACCTACGTTATCTGCATGGCCCTCCATTCTTACCGCTAAATCCAATAATTCACTCGTCGAAAGCTGGTTTTTAGACAAATGATTAGCTGCCTTTAAACCAGCAACTATTGCTGCGGCACTACTACCAAGTCCTCTTGCTATAGGAATTCGGTTAGTACAATGGATTGCTACCGAGGGAGCTTCGGTCCCAATCTCATTGAAACAACTGAAGAATGCCTTAGCCACTAGATTAGTCCGATCTTTGGGCAAATCTTCTAGACCAGATCCTTCAACGGTAAGAACGAATCTATCTGAACTTTTAATGACCACATCATTCCAGATATCAAAGGCCATTCCAATGCAATCAAAGGCTGGACCAAGGTTCGCAGTAGTTGCCGGAACCCTAACTATAAATTCCTGGAAGCTCATGTCGTCTGATGAGCAGTATAACAAGAGCGTTTTCCTGCCGGCAATTAAACATCGATGAATTTTCTAAACGATATTTCATTAGCTAATAATATTGCCGAATTTTCAGTCAGTTTTTAGCTATGTTTGCGCTTGACTGGCCAAATACTGACATTTATAATGCTACTCCTGATTGAATTTACGTAAACAAAGCAGTTAACCAACTTTAAGAAGTACATTTCCAAGAATGGCGGCTTTGGCAACTGAGCCGCCCTTTTTTTTGCACATTAACAAGTGAATAGATTTGGTTTGAAATCTTTAGCGTGGGTCAAGTTAATAAGGGCTTACGGCGGATGCCTTGGAGCCAAGAGCCGAAGAAGGGCGTAGTACGACTGCGATAAGCCTCGATGAGCCGTCTAACAGGCATAGTCGGGGATTCCCGAATGGGGAAACCCGTTCCGGTGTTGAGCCGGTTCATCCCGATTCGTCGGGAAGGTAAGTGGGGGAACTGAAACATCTAAGTACCCCGAGGAAAATAAATCAACCGAGATTCCCTTAGTAGTGGCGAACGAAATGGGAACAGCCTAAACCTCCATAACCTAACGGTCTGAGGACTTATGTTGTGGGGGGGTCATAGGAGCATCAGAGGTGACCTCAGCCGCCTCAAGGAGTTACAAACCTTTTTTCTAACCGAAGGATTCCTGGAAAGGACTGCCGCAGAGGGTGAAAGCCCCGTAGGTGAAAGAATTAAGGCTCCTGATGATTTCCTGAGTACCACGGGACACGAGAAATCTTGTGGGAAGTTGGGAAGACCACTTTCCAAGGCTAAATACTCTTGGCTACCGATAGTGAACAAGTACCGTGAGGGAAAGGTGAAAAGAACCCCGGGAGGGGAGTGAAATAGACCTGAAACCGTGAGCTTACAGAATGTCG
>CAYTPK010000002.1:0-24880 GCA_964439905.1 uncultured Dehalococcoidia bacterium | reverse complement strand
GTGGGAAATTACGTATGGATAGCCATAGAGTTCGCACTGTACATAATTACTGGGCTTCTATGGTACCTGCTATAGAGGATAATGCATGCGAGAAGGGATTGGATCCAATATTAGAACTTGTTTCCACCCTGGGCACCATTAAAGACGAAGAATCGTTAATGCTTCAAAGGCAGGCTGTCTTAACGGCACATGAAATTGGACATACATTGGGCTTCCCGCATAATTTCAGTGCCAGTTTGTATGATCGTGGTTCTGTTATGGAGTACGTTGCGCCTCGTATAAAAATTGGAGCCGATGGTGCCGTAGACTTTAGTGATGCCTATCAGAAGGGTTTGGGTTCCTGGGATATTCTTGCCGTTTGCTTTTCTTACTCACCGTCGCCGCCTGGTAAGGAAGAGGAACATCTTGAAGCCATCGTAAAGAAGGGCTTGAAGGAAGGAATACTGTTTCTTCCGGAGAGTGATCCTCGGTGGAATCCCTATGATGATGGAACCGATCCAGTCTCATGGCTTAGAGAGACTATAGCCACTAGAAGTGTACTAATGCAGCGTTACGGACCTCATATGCTCCGACAAGGTCAGCCTGTGTCGGACCTAGATCACTATCTCTCTGTGGTTTACTATTTCCATAGGTTTGCTATCGAAGCGGCAGCAAAATACATTGGTGGAATGGAACACACAAATGCCCTCTTCGGAGACGGTCAAGTCCCAACAGCCATAATAGATTCGTCGTGTCAGAGAGAGACTCTTGATCTCTTGCTGGACTGCTTAGAACCAGAAAACCTAGATATCTCGGAAGAGGTGCTTGCTCATTTGCCGCCGCCCCTCTTTGGTAGTCCTAAGAATTTCGATGATTCTACGACGCGTGCTGGTTATGCTTTCGATCAGATATCGGCTGCTCGGTCTCTCGCAGCTTTAGTTTTGGATAACACTCTGGAAGGGGAGAGGTTAGCACGGATAGTTGCCTTTGCTGTTCGTCAATCTGCGCCTATAACCTTGGGTGAGGTATTAGACACAATAAATTCCCGAACCTGGGGGCAGCCTACAGAAAATCAACCCCGACGAGCGGCTCTGAGACGGGTTGTACAGCGAGCTTTTCTGGATCGTATCTTGATTCTTGCCGCTGATAGTCGGGTGACTCCAGAGGTAAAATCATGGCTACACTACGAGTTGCAAAATATACAAAGGAATATAGACAAAGATCAGGGAGCTGATGTAGAAGAACAAGTTCATCGTATTAAAGCGAGGCATGATATAGTCCACTTCCTTGATAATCCTGAGAATTGGACTCCTCAGGCTTCTGGCAAAACTCCACCTCCTGGTGCTCCTATCTAGGATTCTGGTCTTGGCTAGGTGAATATCTAATCAAAACTGGGTAATGACTCCCCTACCTATTTGACCATTTTCCATATCTTCGTATGCCTTATTGATATCATCTAATTTATAGGTTCTGGTTATTAGATTATCGATGTCGATTTTCCCTGCTTTGTAAAGATTTACCATCGTAGGCATATCAAGAGCTGGTCGAACACTGCCATAGTATGACCCTCTCAATGTGATCTCTTGTCGTGTCATCCTATTCGCATCAATCGTTGGATCATCGCCCAGGGGGGTTAGGCCCACCACAATAACTGTTCCACCTTTCCTGACGGAGTTGTATGCAGTCTCGACTGTTTCAGATGATCCAAAAGCCTCGAATGCGTAGTCTGATCCTGAACCTCCGGTGATATCCTTGACGGCTTCGACTGGATCTCGTTCGGTAGGATTTATTGTATTGGTTGCTCCGAACTTTGTTGCGAATTCTAGGGCGCTTTCGTTGGGGTCTATTGCGATGATTTTAGAAGCACTAAGAAGTCTAGCTCCCTGAACAATGTTAAGCCCTACCCCTCCTACCCCTACTATTACTACTGTGCTGCCAGGATTGATTTTTGCATTAAACATAGCTGCACCAATGCCTGTTGGAATACAGCATCCGATCAAGGCTGCTTGTGGCAATGGAAAATCAGGAGAAACCGGTATGCATCCGGTCTCTGGAACTACCGCCTCCTCAGCGAAGCAAGCCACCTTGCCCATGTGAGCAATTCTGGTATCACCCTTGTGTAACCGAGTCGTTCCATCGAATAGAGTACCCGTTGTATTCGCATGAGTATCGCAGAGATTCGCCCTTCCGCCGAGACAATTATCACAGTGGCCACAAAATGGCACGAAAGAAAGTATTACCTTATCACCTGGTTTGACTCTCGTAACATTTTCACCTACTTCCAATACTGTACCTGACCCTTCATGTCCGAGAACAGCTGGCAATTGATGTGATGAATGACCTTTAATAATGTGTAGATCACTTCTACAAATTCCTGCCGCGCCAACTTTTATGTGGACTTCTCCGGATTTCGGAGGGTCGAGTTGAATATCCTCAATAACTAGAGGAGTCCGCGCTTCGTACAGTACTGCTGCTTTCATCTTGTTTCCTCCTAGGAATATTTTGGCACGATTCCCCTGCTGCCTATTATTGATGTCTCCTTATTATGATATCTCTGGTTTGCTTAACAGCAAACTCTCAGTGTAAATCCACGTTATAGAATGATCTCCCCCAATATATTTTGGAGACTACGGTCTATCGCAGTGGATATTACAGGGCCTACTAATTATTGTTACAGTTTTACGTTTTTCTGGCTGTTGTTATTATGCGGTCGGTTTCATTTTCTACAAGGCTGGATCCATCAATTCCCGTTTGATTCAGAGTCTCGAATCCATTACGAAGCAATATCTTCCTTAGTTCATCTGCAGTGTAAACCTGCATTACCTGGCTACGATTAGATATTTTGGGACTGGGTGATCCATTATCTACGTAGGAAATTGTATGCGAACAGAGGATGCCGTTTCTATCGATTGTGCTGTATTGTATGTCCCTAATCTTGGTATTGCCTTCTATTTTTTGCCAATCAATCGTAAGATTGGTTATATGATCGTCTTTTAGCAGATAATTTAGGTTATAAATGTCGAATATATATAGACCATCATTGCTAAGGTTCTTAGCGATATTTCGGAGGGCTTTTTCGAAATCAATCGTTGTAAGATGACCAATAGAATTAAATATGGTTATGGCTGCGTCAAACCTACCTACTTTGACCGTTCGCATGTCGCCTTGGAGGAATGTCAGATCCAATTTTGCTGCCGCGGCCTTAATCTCTGCGATTTTTAGCATTTTTTCATTGATATCACACCCAATCACTTCATACCCGAGCTGAATAAGCCAGAAAACTTGGGAACCGGTTCCGCAACTAAGGTCAAGAACCGTCGCTATCCTGTGGGTTTTGAGAATATTTGCTATGGTGTTGTTGATGATGCTTGAACTATCTGCATTAAATGCATCGTAGTGACTGGCCTCTTTATCATAGTGTGAAGATTCGGCGGAATACATGCCTGCATCTAAGTTCATAGATCGAATTATAACACTCTCATAGTTTATACATATCTGGTTATATACAACATTCCTCGTAGAGGTATAATCCAATTGAACATCCAATCTTGGCGATTAAATCGAGGATATACATCATGACTATACCTGCAATTACATTAATCAACACAAAGGCTGTTATTGATGGTACAGGGTCAAGACCTATGGAAAACGTAACAGTCGTTTTGGAAGGGGATATTATTAAGAATATCCAGCCGCGAGGGCAAATTTCGTTGCCGCCAGGGTGTAATCCCAGAATTTTGGATTTTCCAAATGGATACTTACTTCCGGGTCTAATTGATGTGCATACCCACCTAATGTTTGGAGGATGGAGTAAACATTACGAAGAAGTTATTACAGGAGATTCAGACCAAATATCCCTTCTTAGAGCTTCGAAGAATGCTTTGACTCATCTTAAGTGTGGAGTTACGACTCTTAGAGATAATGGAAGTCGTAATAGAGTCACGTTTGACCTTCGTGAGGGAGCTTTGCGTGGGTATGCAACCACACCTAGGCTTTTTCTATGTGGACGACCGGTTACTCTTACAGGTGGCCATTTCCATTGGTGTAACCAGGAAGCGGATGGCATAACTGGGGTTCGTAGGGCAGTTCGGCAGCTAGTAAAAGATGGGGCGGATCACATTAAAATTATGGCTGCTGGAGGCGGGACCACCATAACTGACAACCGGCGCCCTTCTTATACTATTGAAGAACTTCGGGCAATAGTGGACGAAACTCATAATATGGGAAAGCTCACTACCGCCCACTGTCTTGCCACGCAGAGTCTTACCAATGCGTTAGAAGCTGGGGTCGATATGATTGAACACGCTGGTTTTATAGAACCTGACGGATCCTACAAATTTTACCCGGCAATTGGTGAGCGTATAGCGAAACAGGGAGTATTTATCAGCCCGACTGTACAAACTGGGTATCGGGATAGAGAGGTTTTGCTTGTTAAGGAGCTTGAACGAACGTTGACGAAAAGCGAAAACCGTAAGTTAGAGGCTTTGAAAGCCAAATGTGAGAGTCAACTCGAATTCCTTGGCCTTATGTGGAACAAATCAGGAGTTCAGGTTGTTGCTGGAACAGACGCTATACAAATGTTTGGAGACTATTGCTTGGGATTGGAATTAATGTCTGAAGCGGGCATGAGCAATATGGACATTATCAAAGCATCCACAAGCATTGCCGCGGAATCGATGGATATTACTGCAATCACTGGATCTATTAAACCTGGCAAACAAGCGGATCTGATCGTGGTAGACCAAAATCCCTTGCTAGATATCAAGGCTTTACGGAAGATGTCCATGGTGATGCTAGGGGGGCAGCAAGTGGTTTCAGATGGTAACATAGTCTAATGTAAAAGGTCTTAAAGTAAGGGCTTGTTCTATAAATATCTCCCCCTATCGGTGATTGTGATAAGCTATCCCAATGGGCCCTGTTAAATTATTCATAGGAATGGCTACCGCCCAAATATCGTTGTAGTCGCGATGATATCTCAATCTAAGAGAGGGGATGTAGATTAGTATGATAAATGTAAAAAGGAATACGAAGTTTGAAGTAGGCCCCCTTACGATCATAGCAAAGCACGAGTTGTGGGATGGGAATATTCAGGATCATGCGGATCAGGGGGTTTCCATAGTTATTTCAGCCAACGTAGAAGGTAGAGATACAGCGCTTCTCAGATTCAACTGTTTTGATTTTGAAAAGAGCTATATTTATGGCCCAGATAACGAGGAGCTAGAGCCAATTGTTCCTGCAATGCTTAGTCAAGATAGCAAAGGTTACGCGGCACGGGCCACGTTTTCGGGTCGTCTTTATAGGATGGATACGATAGCCGATGGTAACGCTATTAGCTGGACGATTAGGACTTTAAAGACGATGCTTCCGGCTATGTTGATAAGGGCGGGATATCCAGAAATTGCTAGCAAAATAGATCAGGGGAACTTGAACTCAATCCTTCCGGATTTGGAAATAGTTGCCCGGGACATTTATATTTCCGATAGGAATACTGTAAAACATAATCGAGGGACCGATATATTCGAGGCTGGAAACATACGCTTTGGCCTTGAGATGCGCCGTATTCCCGTGGGAGACGGCGGTTTAGCTGTCCATGTTCTCACAGACGTGGGAGGCACTAAGGGGAAATCTTACGCTGAAGAGACCGAAATACTGGCTTTCGATTGCTTTAAAGATGGTCCACACTATCATTACGGTCCCAGAAATAAGAACCATAGAATATATTGGGATACAACATTAGTGCCTGATCCCCTTGGGTGGGTTTTGGATAAGTTCAAGAACGGAATGCTACGTTCAATGGTCGAACGAGCTGGTTATCCAGGAGTTGCTATAGATATTGATCAATCTGTTGTAGAAAAGGTGCTTCCAGAATTGGAGCTCAGGGCAAGAGAAATGGAGGCGGGGGGACTTCCGGAAGAGCCCACCCCGAACTTGGTTTCTGATTAGATGTCCACTGGGTATGACTTTCTTCTCGTTGAATGGACCATTTAATTCATCACTTTTGCTATTTCATGCTTCCAGGGCGGCTAGCGCGGCCCCGGCGATGCTTTCTGAGTCTATTCCATATTCTCTATACAGATCTTTGCGAGAGCCAGATTGGCCGAATTCTGTAACTCCTAATGGAAAGATTGGCGAGTTCAGTGCACTACCTATCCATGATAGTGAGTGAGGATGTCCATCTACGATCGTCACTATGGGAACCGAGTGTCGTTCGTAGGGTGGTATAATATCTTCCATAAACTGGTCTGTAGTATCTAACCTGTTTTTTACTGCTAGCTCGATCCTATCATGATAATTCTTATATAGTGGTCCTGGACCTGTGACGTTTATCACATTCGCGAAAATTCCTTCTTCTAAAAGGTAGTTACTAGCATCTACCGTTTCCGGGATCATAGCGCCGCTTGCCATTAGGTGGACTACATTAGTACCTGGGACGTAATTTTTGTGGCGGCTTCGGTCGATTAGTCGATAGGCACCTGAAAGTGCTTGGGCACGCATCTTCTCTATTTTTCCTGGATCTTTTGGCAATGCAAATAAACTTTGGTCTATTCTCTTAGTTGTTAATCTCAAGTATGTGGAACGTTCCCGTAGTCTAATTTTTTCCATTGCTGATAGTATTATCCACTCGAGCTCTATACCGAAACAGGGTTCGTAGAAATCTAATTCAGGCATTTCTATCCCTAGGGATGGTGTCAAGATAGACTGATGGGCTCCTCCCTCTGGGCCTAGCGTTAAACCTGATGGCGTACCTATTATCAGGAATCTCGCCCCTGAATAAGTTCCGTAAAAGAATGCGTCCAATCCTCGCCTAACAAATGGATCATAGACTGTGCCTAGTGGGAATAGCAATTCCCCATGCATTTCGTATGTGAGACCCAATTGCCCTAACATCATGAAAAGATTATTTTCAGAAATTCCCAATTCGATATGTTGTCCGGACTCAGATTCTGTCCATTTTAGTGCTCGGATAATATCTTCATCAGGTAGATGTTCATGTCCAGTTTTGTTCCAGACCCCAACTTTATTAATCCAGCCGCCGAGATTCGTTGAACTTGCTACATCAGGGCTAACGGTAACAATCCTGTTACCAATCTTAGGTAGTTTGCGAACAATATCTGTTAATACTAGTCCGAATAATTCTTGAGTTGCCATATTCCCCCGATAAGGGTGGCCAAAAGAAGTGTCAATTGATTCAAGATCTGTCTCCTGGTTTATTGGAGTCACCTGCCTCCCAGAATGTGCACTATTTGTAATAAAGTTTCCTATTTCGCTTGAAGGGTCAAATCTCGCCCAAATCTTCGGATTACCAATCCTCAACTCAGACTTGAGTTGCTCCATTTGTTTTCTAGATAAAACTACTGAGTGATTTTGCGGATCTCCTACGGATGGCAATCTCCAACCCTTTAAGGTATATGCGAACACTACGGCAGGCCCTTCCGACTCATCAGCTTCCGAGAATGCTTCTCTAAGTGTAGAGAAATCGTGACCGCCAAGGTTTCGTATTATCTTTTGCAAAAGACTATCGTCCCATTGATCAATTAGGTGCTTTAGATCTTTCGGAAACTTGCTTGTTCTAGGAAGCCATTCCCGTAACTGGCCTGGAGAGATACGTAGGAGTCTTTGGTACATTTCGTTGGACATGTCATCTATTGCAGCACGAAGTAGTTCACCTTTGGGTTCATCGAAAACACGGTGGAGTAACTTGCCGTATTTAGCTTCCACAACGGTCCATCCATTGGCCGAGAACATTTCTTTCCAAGCCCCTACCCTGATCCCAGGGATTATTCTATCGAGACTTTGTCTGTTTAAATCTACAATCCATAAAACGTTCGGCAAGTTTGCCATAGTTGGTTCAGCGATGGTTTCCCATACTGTTCCTTCATCGAGTTCGGCGTCTCCAAGTAAGCTAATATATCTTCCTTCCGGCGAATCTTTCATATAACCATGGGAGCGCAGATAACTTTCTGAGAGTGCCGCGAAGTTTGGGGCAATGGAACCGATTCCAACGGATCCGGTTGAAAAGTCAACTCTGTCCGGGTCCTTGGTTCTACTCGGATATGATTGTAGGCCATGAAAAGCTCTCAGTGTCTTTAAGTAATGGTCATCTAAATTTCCCAAGAGGTATTGGATGGCGTGGAATGTGGGTGATGCATGAGGTTTTATTGAGATAAGATCCTCTTTGCGCATAAAGTCAAAATAGAGTGAGGTAAGAATAGTTACAATAGATGAGCTTGATGCTTGATGTCCCCCCACCTTGCCCTCATCTGTGTTTTCACGGACGTTATTAGCATAGTCTACGATATTCATAGCAAGCCAAAGGACACGGTCCTGTATCTCCAAGAGTTTCCTATCTTGGGCATTGATTGGATCTATAATGTCGGAGATTCTGGTTTCCATATCCCCCAATCATGTTTCCAGGGCTTGGTACTTTTCTCACATATTATATTAAGAAGTTACTTATTGGTAGAGGAAGCGTAGAACAAGGTGTGTAATAGGAGCGTATACCGTAGCCAAAACAAAGATCGGTGTTTATAAGTGTAATAGAAGAGATTTTATTTAGAAGATATCGAAATCTGCGTAAATTTACATCGCCCACCTGTTTTTCTTTACCGAATGCTTCTTTAAACCCTAGTTTGAGGTTGTATTGGATGATTTGGTTATAATAAGTGTTTTGGAGGATGTGTGACTATAACTATCTATGGATCTGGAGCTATTGGTGCAACGGTTGGAGCGTGTTCTTTCTTGAGCGGAGAGGATGTAGTATTTGTAGACAGGGCCACCGATCATGTTGATCACATTAACAAACGTGGGCTTCTTATCAGAGACCTCAAGGGAAAAGATGTAAGGATAAATCCTCGTGCTGTAGAACCACATGAACTTGAGGAGGAATTAGGCCTTGTATTTGTTTGTGTTAAATCACAGGATACTCGACTAGCAATGGAGACCATGTTACCTAACATTGGTTCGAAATCTATCGTGGTATCGTTACAGAATGGTCTTAACGAGGAGATCATTTCCGAATATATCGGTATCAGTAACACTATTGGCTGCTTAGTTGATTGGGGTGGGGCATATCTGGGCCCTGGCGAGATTCAATATAGTGGCGATGCTCCTATGCGAATAGGTACGTTAGATGGATCTATTACCGACAGTATCATGCGTATCCGTACTATCTTGAACAATACTAACGACACAACTGTAACGTCCAACATTATTGGCTATCTATGGTCCAAGATAATCTGGGGCAACTCTTACGTGTCTAATGCGCTTGGCACATCAACAACAGTGTCCATGCTTGAGAATGATCGGAATCGTTCTATATTGCTAGCAATGTTTCGAGAGAGTACGAGGGTTGCCCAGGCTGTATCAGTAAAACTCGAGCCGTTAATCGAGCACAATTTCGATCCGCTGGCTTTATTGTCTATGAGTACAAAACAGGCGCTCAAGGAATTTGTTCGCATGGCAGACTCATTCAGACACTTGAAGACAACTCATTCTGGACCCTGGCGTGATATTGCTGTTAGGAAGAGGCCTACAGAAGTAGACTACATAATCGGACACATAGTGAAAAAAGGAATGGAATACAATGTACCAACCCCACTAAATTCCAGGCTCGTAGAGTTAGTCAAGGAGATCGAACGAGGCGAACGGAATCAGGATGACGGCAATCTGTTACAACTCGAAAAGTTCCTATGACGAATCATCGTGGCAAAAAAACGAATTTCCTCTGTTACAAGCTTCTCATTGGTATCGGTTCTTAATCGCTACAGTTTGGACGCCATCTTGACCATAGGGTCTGGCTTTTCTAAATAACATTGAGATATGGTCCACCCTTCTCCTATTTTTGTACGAACCCAAGCTTCCCAGAATTCTTTTTCCTGCACAAAGCCAAGGAATTCGGCGGCTTTGTCCGGGGGTACTACTAGAACACCATCGTCATCTCCAAATATCATATCGCCAGGATGTACAATAACTCCCCCGACGGTTACCGGAACGTTAACGGCTCCCCAGTCCTTTCCATGACCACTTGCTTTTCCAGTCATGGCTACAGTCCCATTTGAGAATACCGGGAATTTCATATCTCTTATGGCTCGTTGGTCGCAGGCTGGTCCATCCGTAACAAGTCCGCCAATCTCAGCTTCAATAAATCTTAGGGCACTGATTTCTCCTATATAAGCGTGACGATTGTCTTGAGCTCGATTTATTACAAGCACGTCTCCTGGTTGCGCTATATCCTTGGCTGCGGCGATGGCAGACGTCATTTGAGGGTAGGTCTGTATGGTAATTGCTTGTCCAACTAATTTTATGGGTTTCCATAGAGGTTGGATATATGATTCCATACCGGTGTCTAGAACATGCCCTAGGGTCGCGGGTGACAAAAGCTTGTAAGCTTTGATTAGTTCCTTTGAAATTGTGTTGATACGTGGATTAATAATGACCATTTACCCTCCCTATATAATGCTATTCTTAATTCTTATAGTGTTTCCGATTAAGGTACCATGCGTAAAGATTATCATCCTCGGCATCCTCCCATCGATCCAGTTCTACGAAGGTCATTGCCCTGTGATAATACCCCATCATCCAGTTAGGGGCTAATTCGATGGTGGTGGTAAATTTTTCTAACGCTAGTTCGTATTCCCCCAACTCATAATGAGAAATTCCGCAATTGTAATAACCTCTTGCGTCTTGTGGGGAAAGTTCTATTGAAGTGAGACAATCTTCGAGAGCTAGATCGTATTTCCCTAGCTTTAGATAAGCCAGCCCTCGGTTATAGTAAGCTTGTTCTGGATATAAGCCTTGATCGATTACTTCATTGCATTCTAGAATCGTGTTGATGTGGTTTCCTAACGAACTCGGCAGAAAACATGGCGGAATAGGAGAACCTGCACCGAAGGTGGCCAGATTGCCTGTTGGTGCAATAGTTGTCTTAGTAGATCCTTCAGGTGAATAGAATATACCGAGCATCAGATAGGATATAACTATTAGAGTACTGATCCACATAATATTATTAAAGAATGAGTGAACACTATTATATCATTGCGATTCTATTCTCTTCGATTGGTTAATGATGTGACTCTTATATTTGCAGTAAGAGCTAATAGAAAGTAATGTGCCCAATTATACTTATGCTGTTATTGTTAGCGGAGTAATGTGGTGAGAATTCGAATTCATGGAGTACTTATGATAATGAAAAAAAGCCTGACGTTAATTGGCTTACTTATATCTGTGCTAATTGTTTTGAGTTGCGGGAACTCAGATAAGAATGCGGAAGTTGAGATAAATGATTTAGAAGAAGAACAAATAGGCACTCAATCTACAGAAGTTACCAAGAATTTGGACATATCTGGTATGTCTATAGGATCAAACATAATTACAGGAATATCTGTCACAGGCTCAGGGGTTATAACCTCCAAACCGGATCTCGCCGTTTTGAGTCTTGGAATAGAGTCCAGAGCGAAAACCGTAGGATTGGCAAGGTCAGATGCTGCCGAAGCCATGGAACGATTGCTTGTGAGTTTAGAGAAGAACAAAGTGAAGGAAAACCGTATTAAAACCGATAATTTCAACATAAATCCGGAATATTTCTGGGAAGAGATACGTGAACACGGAAATACTCATAGCAGACAGAAAATAACTGGCTACCGGGTTAGTAATGTTATATCCGTCCAGACCAGAGATCTGGATATTGTTGGAGACATTATCGATGATGCTGCCTTAGCCGTAGGGGATGCTATACGCATAAATGACATTAATTTCACTATAGAAAATAGTGATAGTCTAGAAAAGCAAGCAATGGCTAAAGCGGTATCCAACGCTATAGATAGAGCTGACCGCATGGCAAAACTAGCAAATGTAAAAAGGGGTCCTATCATTTTCATAACTCATCAATATCTTGGAAGCTCTCCAAATAGCATTCTTCAACGAAGCGCGATGTATTCCGAATATTCGGCGACTCCGATTAGTGTTGGCGAACTGACTATAGAAGTGAAGGTAGATGCCGTATTCGAAATCATGAATTAAGTTTTATCTGAAATAGTGGGGGGAATATGTTCTCTAGCCGAGGTTTTGGCCTTGAGTGTAACCTTAACCTCTCATACGGTCGGCCATGTCTTGATCAATTCCCCGAGGCCATCTGCGTTTTTGGGGATCACTAACGTTTACGGTCAGCTGTCCTATCTTCCCAATTTCCATAAGAAGCACATCACCGTCCTGTATTGCTCCTATACCTTGATGGTTTGTTCCAGTAGAGATGATGTCTCCAGGTTCTAATGTTGTTATAGAAGAACAGTACTCGATAAGTTCAGGGATCTTGTTGCCCATGTCGCTGGTATTAAAATCATGCCGTAGTTCTCCGTTATTCCATAACTTGATATCGAGGTTATTAGGATTATCTATTTCGTCTGCCGTTAAAATACAGGGACCCATTGGTCCGAATGTATCTGATGACTTAACCATAAAAAAGCTAACGCGTCCGGGACCTAACGGTGAAAACCCTCTTGCAGATACGTCTATGAAATTGGTGTAGCCAAAAATGTGGTCCATGGCGTTTTCTGCGCTTATGTTCTTAGCTGTTTTTCCTATGACTAAAGCTAGTTCGGCTTCATGGTGGAAAACTGTAGCCGGAATATTAGGCAGTTCTATCGTGTCACCATTTCCTATGACCGAATTGGATGCTTTGATGAAAGCATCCAATGGGCATGAGGATTTAGTACCGAATTCTAGATAGTTAACCGCTGCGCATATAATTTTTCCGGGTTTGGGCAACGGTGCACGAATCCTTGCTTTTTCGATGGGTATCGGAGAACTCTCTCTTACAATCTTTTCGATTTTGTCTTTTAATGAGTAGTATTTGGAAATGAGCCAGTTCATCCGATGTTGAGGATCATAAGCACTAACGGTGCTCGTAATCTCGGAGATATCGAAGAGAACGTTTCCCTCAATCACACCGATTTTGTATTCGTCGAATAATGCAAACTTCATATTACGTGTCCTCTTTATACTTAGCTGATAGCGTTGGGGAATTAGACCTAGAGAG
The DNA here is from genome assembly GCA_964439905.1 of uncultured Dehalococcoidia bacterium. Lineage (GTDB taxonomy): Bacteria > Chloroflexota > Dehalococcoidia > Lucifugimonadales. Next base: position 11,868 of record CAYTPK010000002.1, on the reverse strand, counting down.
ACTGAGTATAGCACAAGCCTTTAGGTATGGAGTGCTTGGCGAGTAATATAACAATAGGTAAGCCGCAGGGCTCTCAAACTGGCTGGGGCAGGTACTGTAATAGGTAACTAAGATTCACTAGACTTCTCAGATTTTGGTTTAGATAGTGCAACTGCTAACCCGAACAGAGTGCCCCACCCTAATCCTCCGATTAAACCGAGCACTCCGAATTGCCATAAAGGCTCTGATCCCGTTCCGCCAAAAAGGGGGCCCAAGACTGGTATAAACAGCGTTAGATAAGCTATAGCCACGGTGATTGATCTAGGATATTTTGTGCATGCAGTCACGATCATTCCTACCACAAGCGGTGTAATTAGCGCTACACCGAGTTCCCATAGGTCAAACATGTTATCTGTGGTTAGACCGTCGTGAATCAGTTTGAAAGATAATGCTGTTCCTATCCCCGTTATGCCACCTATAGCCCAAGCTATAAACAACTTTCGAATTTTGTCTTTCATAGGTTAAACCTCATGAGCCGTTGGTCTGGATAAAATATATATGGTTCCTGCGAGTGCCAACACCGCCACTGGTATCTTGAAAAGCAAACCATATGGCGCTAACACTATCGAAATAATAGAGAAGCCCCACATAGAGATTAGGGACATTGTTTTTGCTCGTAACGACATGGCTCCAGTTTTTAAGAAAGTTTTTACCTGGGCCCCGAACAGTCGATTGTCTACGACAAAATTATATAGCCGATCCGATGACTTAACGAAAAATGTTGCTGCTAAAATAAGCCAAATTGTGCCGGGCAATCCCGGCATAATGTACCCTATAATCCCAAGCCCTAGGCATATGAGACCAAGGATAACCAATAACAGGTTTTTAATTTTCTTAACCAGCAAAGGATCCACTCCTGTTAACATATGTCGAAGAAAAATGTTTCGAGATCGTGGTAAATGAGATCTGAAGGGAAGTTACATGATAGGACAAACTTAGATTATTAATAATAGACCACAAAGTTAATACAGACATTTACTAAAGAGAATTTATTAAAGACTCAACTTTTAATTTCACGTGGGCCATATTTTAGAAAGGCCACAACCAATCAAACTTGTAGGAACACCATATGATTACTATTAGGAACACTATAATCAGCAAGGATATTGTTTTTGTACCTAATCCAGCCATTTTATTTGGGAAAGGGGATTGTCCTTCCCAGTCAAGTAGAGGGCTTTTAGGATTTGAGATGGGATGTAATGACCCGCATTGATCACAGTATTTACTGTTAGGCTTGATGGATGAATTACACTTTCTACAAACAACAGGAGATATTGTAATCGGGGACCCACATTGATCACAATATTTGCTTTGAACAGTGGCTGGTGCCTGGCACTGTGAACAATTTAACGGCGGCTTCTCCACTATTTCCTCCTTTAGCAAAATGGGCAAACAGTACGGTTTAGATTATATCACCGGAAAACAAGATCACTAAATAGGATATCTAGGATCCATTTTACTGTGATTACAGTCGTTTAACAGCTACAAACTTTCCATTAATGTAAAAATGCATTCACGGATGTTTTTATGCTAGTCAGCAGAGCTAATTGAGACAGGGGTCATCATTTTCGAAGTCTATTGAATATGTTCGTAACCAATTGAGGTTTGTTTTAAGGCGCATTACCATGTGACGATGTCTCTTTTCTACTTCGTGTAGCTTTTCTAATAGATAGTCTGACCCGGATTCCATCTCTTTACCAGATCTATTAAACAACTTTCGGAGCCGGACTTCTTCCTTCTCCAGGTCATCCAAACCCTGTTGCCATATGGAGTTTATCCTTGCTATGTTTGATTCCAATTCGTTGTGATAATCCATTCTATTTGTCATCGCATTCATGGGATTATTGCCTCAAAGATTTGATATTGGGCTGTCACCAGATTGAATAGGGGCTTGTGTTTTATTCACGTTTCAATGCGCGTCCCGGGAGAGTTCCGGTATGACTGCCCTGGTTGACTACGATCTTGCCGTTCACAATAACATAATCAATACCCTTGCAGAATTGCTTGGGGTTATCTCTGGTGGCAGGAGCATCGATTGCGTTGTAATCAAATATTACTATGTCGGCTTTCATGTTATCTCTAAGAGTTCCCCTATAATTTAATCCAAGTAGCTGAGCTGGATACGACGTCATTTTACGTATAGCTTCGGGCAGTGAGAACCTTCTATCATCTCGACAGAACTTTGATATAACCGTAGGAAAGGACCCAAATGCTAGTGCTGGGGGATAATCTCCCAACAACATGGCATCACTCCCGACCATCATGGGCTGATATGTAAAAAAAACTGGTAGGAGTTCTGGATCTAGCCCAGATGAGTGGAACGAGATTTGCAGATTTTCGTCCAAAAGGAGATCGCAAACAGCATCCAGAACGGGTTTCCCTGTCATTTCTGCCACCTCTTGCACCGAACGTCCTTCGTATATCTTGTTTCGCTCGTGTTTGAAGTAGGTTAGCCATACATGATCCCAGCTTTCTCGATAGCCCTGGCTGAATTCCTTACCCAATTGCTCCCTACCCTCTTTCGAGCGCAAAACTTCGTAGATAGTTGCTAGACCTCCATCATGTGTCCATTGGGGCAACAGCGCGACCAGGCGAGTACCTCCATGAGGGTATGGGATACAATCGAATGTAACGTCCAACCCTTCCCGCCGTGCGTCTTCTACTTGGTCAATTAAACGAAGACTGCTTTCGGGATATGCCTTCTTTGGATGCATATGAGTAAGGTGCACTGGTATCCCGCTACGTCTACCTATGTCTATAGCTTCACGGTATGGATCAAGGAACCGATCTCCGAGGGCATAACGGACATGGGTATGATAAATTCCTCCGAGTTTAGCTACTTCTTTAGATAAATCCACTAGTTCATCTGTGTCTGCATAACTACCTGGGGGATAATCTAGACCTGTAGATATACCTACGGCGCCCTCCTCCATAGATTCCCTGAGAAGTCCTCTCATTCTGTCAGATTCTAATGTTGTAGGTTTTCTGTTGCCCCAACCCATAGCACTAATCCGTATTGGGGAATTACCCACTACATACGCAATATTTACTGATACCTTCTTGTCATATTCATTTAAGTATTCAGAAACAGTTAACCATGAGGGAGTTATTGGTGGAGCTCCGTCCAGACCGGCGTTTAACACTATGAAGTCTTTTAAGTCTTGTTGTGTAGTGAATGGCGCATATGAATTTCCGTCGACACCTATAAGTTCGGTTGTAACACCCTGATGTACTTTCGGTAGATGCTGTGGATCGTCAAGAATCATCAGTGCAGAATGAGCATGAACATCTATAAACCCTGGACAGACTATCTTCCCAGTTGCATCAATCACCTGTTTGGCCTCTATATCGGATACGTCGCCCCTCAAGATCGATATGGTATCCTCTGTTATTCCAATCGTAGCGTGGAATCCAGGGCTCCCAGTGCCATCAATGATTAGCCCGTCTTTAATGAGTAAATCTATCATAGGTTTTAGCCGTTGTATTCGGTCCGCTGTCTTCTGGCATGAATGAATGATTTAATGGAATTCAGAGTGTAATCAAGACCTAATATGAGCAAAATAAGTTGTTCTATTGTTGACATACTTAGGTCTCCTGCCAGCAATGCCTGAATGCCCATTGATCCTCCTGCGATGCATAATATGGCCAATACTACAGCTATATGCATAAGCAAAGATCTTCTGCCTGGCATTCTTTTAGCTAAAAATGATATGACTAGGAGAACTACCCCAATGAAGGTTGGTATGAGTGCTGTAAGACTTGCCAGATTTCCATCTTGAAGCCAGCCTATTATGAAGAACAGTATCCCAAGGTCAATAAGGATCAGTGCAATCACCATCGTGTACTTAGGCATATCAAAGGAATCTGTTATTCTAAAACAGAAAAAAAGGCGTGGAGTAAAGTTTTCCATGATGGTTAGAGACTGTACAGTTTTGTGAACTGTTAGGCAAGTTCGGTGTCAGATTGATCCAAATTGTTAGGCCTCTACAAGAAATTCACGCACAGGCGCTCCATGGGTCCGTTTACGCACTATTTTATGCGGGATTCAACTCATGAGTGGATAATAGGATTGTTCTGAATTCTATTAATTGTTTTCCAGTCCATCGAGTACGTGGTCGCATACTTCTGGAGCTTCTTCTGGGCATCCAATCGATACGTTCTTGATGAATTTCGTTAAGTATCCATCCTCATGGTTCATGTCTGTGGCCTTATCTTTTGCCCCATCTGGTATGGGATGGGCTGAAAATACCAATACATTTAAGACATGGGCTTTTCCGTCAACTGTAATATTGCCGGTCCAGGGTTCGTTCCATTCGTCTATATTGTAATATTGGGAGGTATAGTCGTATATAGTCGCCACAACCTCCTCGAACCCCAGCTTTTCTATATCATCTAGGGTTATTAGGTCCGTGTTTGCCCCAACACGTTCCTGTTTTTCCACTTTGTTCGTCCATTTTGATTCAGTCATGTCGTCAGTACCGGCGCGCTCGTCGTCACAGCCGGAAAACATGACTAGAGCCGTTATCATCATAACGGAAATTATCGTCTTAAATTTCATAGCAACTTACCTTAGAAAAATTCGGTTTATGATCGGACTTTATTATTAAACCTCTAATGGAATATAACAATACGTAGTCCAACGGTTTTCACTGAATTGTAACAGATGGCATATATACTACGCATGAAATTTCCCAACAAGGTTCTATTTAAAGGTCGCCCATAAAGAACAATAGGGTTTCCGTCATCGCTATTAAGATTAAAAACAAATCATTTGTTTGTCCGAGTCACTAAAAATAAGAGCGGAGGCAATACTATGAGCGATGCTGTCAGCGCAAGAAAAATCATTAGTGCGGTGAGTTGTCCGTATGCGGAGAACATTGGCATGGGTGCGAAGCCAATTATCGCGAAGCCTACTATGCTTGATGCTGCAGACGCAACCAAGGCTACACCTGTTCCACGGGATGTTTGCCGTAAGGCAGTTAATTTGTCCGGACTCCTACTTAATTCTTCTCTAAACCTGGCAGTCATATGTATCGAATAATCTATTCCAACACCTATCGAAAGGGCTCCAATAGTTGCTGTCACAAAGTTTAGGGCAAAACCTCCGATGTACATTAGTCCATAGAGCCATACTACGACCAAACCTATCGGTATAATGGTTACCAATGCGTATCGTAGAGATTTCATAGTTATAAGTAGTAGTAGAAATGCTCCGGCCGCAGCTATGGGCATGGATCGTTGCAGTGTATCTGTTGTAGCTCTGAGTTGAGCATCTCTTGTGAATGGAGAGCCAGTCAAGCCTGCGAGAGATATTTCTGGATTACCTTCCAATATATCGAGACGTTTATCCAAGTTTTCGTATGCAGAAGTTACAGTAGATTGCTCTCGACTACCTGCTATTGGAACTTCTAAAATTGTGACACTATTCTCTGAGTTAATCTTATCATGATATAGAATTTGCCCAATATGCTCTGGGGTATAGCGTAGAGTTTTACGGTTAAGCGGGACTCCATGTACAGTTACAAAATCAAAAATGGCGTTTACCTGTTCTTTTGTATTGGGGATTCCGTCAACGTTTGGATCCGTAAAGACTACACCTGATGTTTGGGTTATGGTTTCCAATAGGGATTCATTGGAAGTTACGTTTTTGACTAGGTCTATCACGTGTAGACCCGTAAGGACTTGATTGTCACCATACGTAGCTATTTCAGGCACTTCGGGTAGTTCTTCGATGAATTTGTTGATCGCGAGTAAAGTATCAGGGTTTGATATATTCCCTTTTATGTATGCGAATCCAGGTTCCCCAGCTTTAGTACCCATATGTTCATCTAGTTTGTCTAGGCTTATGACTAAGTCCGATCTGTAATCAAAGAAATCTTTTACATCGAAAGTTGGTTCTAACTTTAGTGCAAACCAAGTGCAAATGGTCGTGAAAACTATTGCGCAGCAAAGTACAAGCTTTGCTCTTCGTGCTAGAACGAGAGTAAGGTTTTCCACGAATGCCGTGGCGCTCAGTTGATTAGACGAACTTTGATTCAGTGCCCGACTCATATTTACGGGATTTCGGAAATGCATTAAAAATACGGGTATCACGATGAAAACAAATATGCTTAGAGATAGCAGTATGATTCCAGTAGGTTTACTTACGGCCACTAGGAATATTATTGATGTGGCGAATGCAGATGCCGTTGCAGTTCCTATAAATAGCTTGAATAAAGTTTGTATTCTGCGGTCATGAAATATCGGTGTTGGACAGAGGGTTTCAATCTTCATTAGTGTAATAGGTACGATAATTCCTAGCACTACGAAAGCCGATGATACTGCTATAGCCGCGGCTATCCCGAATTGGATCACTGCTTCTATACCTGATGATATATTTGAAAGAAAGGCTATGCTGTCAGATAACATCGCGAGAACAAGAGCACCCAACACGCCAGATAACCCTACAGCCAAAGCAGCCTTAGGATTCGATTGAGAGTGTTTTTCTTCCTGATACCTTCTAATTGCATGAACTGCGAAGTCCACACCTAGGGCTATCATGGCGATGGGTACTATCAAATCGATGATTAGGCCTCCCTTAAGGCCAATGAGAGCAGAAATCCCCTTGAGCCAAACCATTAATATCCCTAATCCTGCACTAGTTAAAACCATTGCCCAATAAGATCTGAGGCCTATCCATACGATTAAGCTTGCTGCTATGACGGTTAACATAATATACATTCCAGCCGTTTGGCCCTGATCGAACGATTCCAAATTCACATCGATAGCGATTCCCCAAAGCTGGTAATAGAATTCGTTACCACGCAGAGTAGATTGGACATTGCGGTTGAACTTCTCTTTCCCTAGGGTGACTTCATCTGTTCCTACCCCGATAGACAAGGTCCCCCCTCCTAAAAGCTCATTGTCGGCGAGAACCGAAAACATAGTTGCGGGAGATATCCAGTAATCTATTTCATGGTCTCCGATCACTCGCTTTTCGCTAGAAGATTCTTCTGCTAAAAACGCTTTCATGTTCGAAAACTGTGGATTAGATAGGACCTTGTGGACGGCTATTTTTACCTCATCATTTGTTGCATGCTCTAGGGAAGTTAGAAGATCTGGATCATTAATCAGAACGTTTTGAACTGCGAATGCTATATTTCCAGCGATGCCTACTGTTTGGATATCTGTGTCAGGATCAACAAAAGAATAAAGATATGGTTGGGACGGCAATCCCTCAGGAGTGAGCTTGCCCATTCGATCTTTTTTCAGAAGTTCCTGAGAGTTCTTGTATAATTCCAATAATGAATCACTAGTAAGTATGTCACCGTTCTTTGCCTCGGCTAGGTAAGCAGTTTGATGGGTGGGAGCTGAGAAAAGGGTATCAACATTAGTTTGTAGGTCAAAAACTTCCCCTCCGGGATCTTGGGAGGCAATCTCATCAGGTGCCATATAGATTGTTGGTATAGCCAACAGTAAAGTGATAGCCAGTATGGTAGATATCACCAGCCATGGTCTGTGTAGTAATAGGCTTATGTGACCCGGTATGAACGGGTTGGTTTTCAAGTGGGGGTTATCCTTGTAATTGTAGAATATCTGTAAAGAAGGCGGTAATTATAAGCCTGGGAATTCTTCGAAAACAACAGAGATCATGGAATTTACCATCGTCCTCAAATCATTCTTAGTTTGCTTTATTTTGGGAATCCGAGTTGGCGCCATATCTCATAGACAATAATTGATACTGCATTCGAGAGATTCAAGCTGCGATTAGCAGGCATCATTGGTATCTTTATACGGTTGGTACAATTAATTCTTGAGACTATCTGCTGAGGCAATCCCGCACTTTCTGGGCCAAAAATTACTGTGGCATTGGGCCGATACACTGGGGCGGTATAGATAGTTGGTCCGTTAGGGAGTGTGCCATAGATGGAATTTATTTCAGTAATCTTGAAAACCGACTCTATCGAGTTGTGCATCGTAATCTTGGCTAGATCTCCGTAGTCCAATGATGCCCGTCTAACATGTGCTTGGTCTAAACTAAACCCCAATGGTTTAACTAGGTGTAAATGTGCACCTGTGTTTGCGCATAATCGGATAATGTTACCGGTATTTTGTGGTATCTCTGGTTCAAATAAAACTACATTCATTATTTTCGTATCAAGAGTATAATTTGTTGGAATGTCTAAGGGTATAATCTATGTACACTTAATCATAGATAAATACAAGGGACCGTTTGTGCCATATGAAAAAAATGGGTGTGCATAATATGAATATTACGGTTGTAGATTATGAGTCTGGGAATCTGCGGAGTGTAATACAAGCTCTAAGATCTGTGCATATTGATCCTATCGTATCCGGAAAACCGGACCAAATCTTGTCAGCCGATGCTTTAATATTACCTGGTGTAGGATCAGGTAAAGCTGCCATGCAAGCGTTGGAGAAAAAACAATTGACGGAGGCTATCCGTGAATTCATTGACTCAGGACGGCCATTTATGGGTATATGTTTAGGGCTCCAATTACTTATGGATATGACCGATGAAGGAGGAGGAGTGGAGTGTCTTGGTGTCATTAGAGGGACAGTAGAAAGATTGCCGTCCGAGAATAAGGTCCCACATATGGGTTGGAATCAAGTAGTAATCAACGAAGAACATAATATAATGAGAGGGATTAATCCATCTGCATATTTCTACTTTGCACATAGTTATTATTCTGTTCCTGCAGATCCAAATGTAGTTTTAGGGACTACAAGTTATGGGATTGATTTCTGCAGCATGTTGGTCAGAGATAATGTTTTTGCCACCCAATTCCATCCTGAAAAAAGCGGGTCTGTTGGGCTACAGATTTACAAAAATTTTGTTCAAAACGCTATAGAATAAGGAGTGGATATCTAAACTATAATGGAGATAATTCCAGCCATTGACATCAAAAATGGATCGTGTGTACGTCTCTATCAAGGAGATTTTAATCGGCAAACCCTTTTTTCCGATGATCCCATAGAGGTTGCCCAGCGATGGAAAACTGCGGGGGCAACTCGAATCCACATTGTTGATTTGGACGGGTCTCGTACTGGGTTGCAGATAAATTTAGATATAATCAAGTCTATTAATTACCGTACAAATGTGCCTCTCCAAGTAGGGGGTGGAATAAGGGACTTAAAGACTGCCCATACTTTGTTGAACTCCGGGATAGATCGAGTTGTTCTAGGAACAGCGGCAATTGAAAATCCTGATATGATTCAACATCTTTGCAAAATATGGGGTAGCGAGCGCGTTGTGGTAGCGTTAGACGCAAGAGAAGAACGAATTGCTATTAAGGGATGGATAAAAGAAACGTCTGTTAGTGTATCTACCTTGGCGACACAGATGGCTAATATTGGAGTTCAGAGGTTCCTTTACACCGATATTTCTCGAGACGGGACCATGACGTCACCAAATTTTGAGGGAGTACGGAAACTTGTTGTTGAGACCAATAAGTCAATTTTGGCTTCTGGGGGAGTCTCTTCGCTCAAGGACCTAGAGAAGTTATCAAATATTGGTGCGGAAGGTGTGATCCTAGGAAGCGCTCTTTACAAGGGAGATATATGCCTGGAAGAAGCTATTAGCATCGTCGACCAAGGTCAGTAATTTATGTTTCAGAGCTGCATATTAATACCAGACATATACTTAAATACAATAGAGTGGAGAATAGTATTATCAAGAATTGTTTTACATTTGGGGTTGCGTGTCAACAACGATCTGCGAAGCGTCGACAATGGACGTTTCCTAGTGGATACAGAGGGAGGCAATTGTGCTTGCTAAACGTATAATTCCTTGTTTGGATGTGGATGACGGTCGTGTAGTTAAAGGAATAAGCTTTGTGGAACTGAGAGATGCAGGAGATCCTGCCGAGTTAGCCGCAGCTTATGATCGTGAAGGTGCTGACGAACTAGTTTTCCTAGACATCACTGCGAGCTCGGGTTCTAGAGAAACTATGATTAGCGTAGTTGAAAAAGTTTCTGAAAAGGTATTTATACCGCTCACTGTTGGGGGTGGAATCCGAACTGTTGATGATATTCGTAAAATACTGAGGGCGGGTGCGGATAAGGTATCAGTGAACACTGCGGCTGTGCTAAACCCATGTTTAGTTAAGGAAGGGGCTGGACGATTTGGTAACCAATGTATGGTAGTTGCTATTGACGCTAAGGCCGTAGGATCTGCAAAACATTCCGGAATTTTAAATGATATAGGTTTGGACGAAAATTCAGCCTGGGAAGTATATACACATGGGGGTCGTAATCCCACCAACATCGATGTTGTAAAGTGGGCCACCAAGGTAGAAGAGCTAGGGGCAGGAGAAATTCTCCTCACAAGTATGGATAAAGACGGACACCAAAATGGTTATGATATTGAACTAATACGTACAGTATCAGAACAAGTTTCAATTCCAGTTATAGCTAGTGGCGGAGCGGGAAATTTAGAACATCTATATCAAGCTTTTGAGCTGGGAAAAGCAGATGCAGTATTAGCCGCAAGCATTTTCCATTTTGGAACATATTCTATATCAAATGCCAAGCAATTCCTTGATGCTAGAGGGATTGTGATTAGAGAGTGATTGATGGTTTGGCATATGTGATCTTAACTGTGGCTTAAGATCCTGAGTCTCGGGAGTTCTCCCAAAAACCTGAGCAATAAGTAGGAGTAAGAATATCGTAAATCAATTGAATACTTCGATAAAACCTTGAAAATAGATCCAAACTATTCAGATCCAATTAGAGGTAAGGAAAAAGTCACAGATAATCTTAGATAACACTGGAAGCTATGTAATTGTTGACTGTATACTCCGAGGGAGGCATTTACGTGAGGATGCAAATCAAAACACTTGATGATATGACTGACAGATAAGCACCTGAGCGTTCTAATCACCTTATGAACTGAAATAAATTATAAAGTGAACATGCCTTATAAGGAGGTATTATGGGATCTAAAATGCTTACGGGATCTATGTTATTGGGCGGGGTGTTACTAGCAATCGTTATGGTTTTCCTGGAGCCGTCGACTGGATCAGACCAAGATAAGTTCGCAGTCCAAGTTCAAGCTATGCTTGATAATGCCACACAGACTTTTCTTGTCGGAGTGGGATTTACTTTGGCAATACTGGGGATTTTAATCGGCACATCATACTTAGCTCGTTCTATGCAAGGCGAACAGAAGTCTGGGTCTGATCTCGCGGGGTTGGCGTCAGTCTTAGCCTTGTTGGCAGCAGCAGTAATGGTTGTCTCTAGTGGCCTTCAAATGGGTTTACTTCATGATTCATATGCCGATAAAGGCGGTGATGTCGCTACTGCGTATGCCATTTCTGAGGGTATTTTCCCCATTGCATTTATGCTTATGGCTGGATCTTTGCTTTTATTGGGAATAGCAATAGTTAGACAAAAAAACTTGAACCAAATAGTAGGCGGTTTGACCGCGTTGGTCGGAGCCATATTTTTATTAGGTATGGTAATGCCATCAGGAGATCCTGACTTGGATTCAACCTCAACGATGGAAGCTATTGGTGGAATACTGTGGGTCTCTGGCTTCTTTGGATGGCTTATCATGACAATGGTACTTGGGGTCGTTACGATACGATCAGCTAGACAAAATGCAAGTTGATCTAAGGTTAATATTGCTTGATCACTAAACGTGGCGTATAGTCTCCGCGAGCAAAACTCGCGGAGACTATTAATCGTTTCTATATTAGGAGCCTATCCTTCCAAGAACGTAATGTCAGGTGGGCCTTGAATGCCAGCATTTTGCATAGCTTGCTGTTGCTCGGGGCTAGTCATGAATGCCATAAAGACTTCTTTTGATGGGGCGGATACAATGCCAAC
>CAYTPK010000001.1:0-25200 GCA_964439905.1 uncultured Dehalococcoidia bacterium | reverse complement strand
CAGGCCAGCCCCTATAAATCTGTAACTACCTATGTCTTGGCCCCTAGTTTGCATCATTTTTGAATGTTTGAAATTGTGAAAACGGTTTGTTGCGAATATAGTTTCGAAGTGTTCCACAGTTTCCCATATAGTGAACGTATATTGATATATATTTATTGGAAGGCTTTGGTCAAACCTACAGGCTGATCATAACCATTCTGACTGTATATAAGACTTATTCCAAAGAATTGGCATAATCTGTATAATTTAAGGCCGAGAGGATATCGTAATATGAATTGGTTCAATAGCAGACGGGTTGTGAGTATAGTTTCGTTGTCAGCGGTTGCCCTATTCTTGATAACAGGATTTGTGTTAGAAGGAGAGAGAACAACAAACTACGGAAATGAAGGGATAGATGCCAGGCTACGTGCGTTGGTAGAAGCTGGAAAGATAACGCAAGAACAAGCAGACATGAAACGCAAGGGCGCTACGGATGGCAAACTGTGGAAGGGTAAGGGAGAAGGGAAGACGACTGGTGAAGGGATAGATGCCAAGTTACGTGCGTTGGTAGAAGCTGGGAAGATAACGCAAGGGCAAGCAGATATGAAACGTAAGGCTATAGGTAAAGGTAAAGGCGGGAAGAAAAGTATAGGGAATTTTTCTTACTGAGATCTGACCTTACTTGGTCTTTGTCCACGATTCCCATAGTTGATGAGATTCAAAAATCCCCTTGTTATAAAGCCTTAAAGTTATCGTCGAAACAAAAATTGGGATGCCATTTCTTTTCATGTATTATTGGAGACCCTGAGCCTAAAACAAATTTGTAGAGGTTAACATGGGTATTTTTACTAAGACGAAGAGACCGCTATATCTTGGAAAGTATCCCATGGAAAGAATAAAACGTGTCGACAAGACTACGACTTTGATCACTGATGATATTCCGCGAGTTCCCCAAAGATCTAACTTTTTTGTACGAGCTAAACATGGAGATCTTGGTACAAGACCACAGAGCCAGGTATCCACATTCGTAACCAAGTATCCTTTATCTGCAGCTTTATCTAGAATGATAAAACCCCAGATAGAATTACAAGATGGGCCAGTAGCTAGCGATAAAGCTCCTATTCCAGATAATCCTGTAGAACTAGCCAATCACATAAAATCATTATGCTATTTCTTGGATGCTGACATAGTGGGAATTTGTGAAGTTCCCGAGTGGGCATGGTACTCTCATGATTCAAACGGTGCTCCAATTGAACCGCGCCATCAATTTGCTATAGTTCTTTTGATAGACCAAGGATTCGAAACCATGGACGCCTCTAGTGGGGATGACTGGATAAGCGGTGCCCAAAGTTTTAGGGCTTACCTAAAAGGCTCCACCATATCGTGTACCGTCGCCGGGTATTTGCGCGAACTAGGGTTTGAGGCAAGGGCCCACACAAATTCCGACAGTCAGGTACTACATATACCACTTACATTGTTAGCAGGTCTTGGTGAACTAAGTCGTATAGGAGAGACTGTATTAAACCCATTTCTCGGTCCGCGTTTCAAGACTGCAGTTATTACGACTAATGTTCCGTTAGCAGTGGATAAGCCAATTGATTTTGGCCTACAGGATTTCTGCAACAAGTGTAAAAAATGTGCTAGGGAATGTCCTCCAAGGGCTATCTCTTTTGGAAACAAAGTTATTTTTAACGGATATGAAATGTGGAAACCTGATGTAGAGGCTTGTACCCGATATCGAATTACTAATCCGAGTGGGTCCGCCTGTGGGCGTTGCATGAAAATGTGTCCCTTTAATAAAGAGGGTTTGGTCCAGCACAGAATCGGGTTGAGAATTGCTATGCAATTCCCATTTCTTCGCAAAATACTGATTAAACTGGATGATTTTGTTGGTTATGGGAAAAGAAAGCAGATATGGAAATGGTGGCTTGATCTGGAATCTAAAAATGGCAAGATTAGAAAACCAGATAAGACAAATGAAAGGGATCTTCAAACGGATCGCCCGCTTCCTAGAAACCAAACGATACCTGTATATCCAGTGGAAACAATTCCTCCGGCTGATTACAAGGGTGAGTATACTTTAGATCGCCAAAGTGCAAAGTTGCGGAATGACCGATAGCTGACAAATCCCGGATAGATAACGTCCCGCGTCTGGTATTTTGGGTATTTATCCTATTCTAGTCCTGCCTGAGTCCTTGATTGTTCAATTATGTCGATTCCAATCTTTTCACTCCACGCTGACAACAGAGCACTTGCAACAGGGCCTGGATGGATTCCGTTTAAAGGTCTGCTATCTATTTTTGAAACGGGCAAAATGCAGGGACTAGTTACAGAAATGAAAACTTCGTCCGCGTTGTAAATGTCATATAGCTGTATATCTTCCATAACCACTGGTATGTCGAGATGTCTTGCCAATTCCATAATATTTTTACGAGATATTCCCTGAAGCATAGTTCTATCATCGGGTGATTTTAGTACTCCGTCGTTTACTATCCAAATGTTGAATCCAATTCCCTCGGCAATATTCCCGTCAAGGTCCAATATAGCTGGCCACGAGTTTGGATCTACATCGTTAGCTTCCAAATCTGCTAGAACAAAATTCATCCTACTTTGGTGTTTTACTTTTGGATCTAACGAACTCGGATGGTGGGCACGTGTTTTAGCAAATACAATGTGGCATCCGACATCGTATAAATTAGCAAATCTATCGAAATCTAGGGGACCTCCGGCTATATAGACAGTAGAAGGGCCAGATTGTGCTGCTGAACGACCAATCCCACGTGTCACTCGTTGGGTCACTTGCATATCTCCACCAGAAGGTACTAATGACCAATTTCTATGCACAGCTTCCTCACTGATCTCTACCATTTCTTTTTGCGTAAGTCCGGGATCTATGCGGGTGTGCTTTAGTGACCTGAAAAGACGATCTAAGTGGCCATCTAAATCAAAGATGTTTCCGTTAAATGTCCTTTCGATCTCGAATACTCCGTCTCCGAGGGTAAATCCACGATCATCGATCGAAACCGTACATTTATCTGAAGGCATCCATTTCCCGTTAAAATATGCAGAGAACGACGTGGCCATTTTACGGTAACCTCACTTATTAAGTAGCTCCTAAGTGCATGTCTTCACCGAAAGTTTACCATTTTTTATGTCTGCGTCCATGGTTTATTCCAGCAAGTTTATTGTTACCGAAGTTTAAGAACTAAACCGATCAATGGCAGATAATGGCCTGGTTAACTATTCCTATATCGGGACAACTATGGGCTCAATCTAACCCTTGTTTCTGATCTCCATTCTCTGAATTTATCTGTGGAGTCCACTATTACAAACCTGGTGTGTTAATTCCAGATTCTAGACAAAACCTATTCCCTGAAATTAACATACTGCAAGGGTTGTTCAAGTCCCATGTCCTTTATAAACGCTATAGTTTCCTGCAATTCGTCTCGTTTCTTTCCAGAAACGTGAATTTCCTTGCCTTGGATAGAAAGTTGCACTTTACTTTTGGTGGCCTTTACTGCCTTAACAATTTTTCTGCTTAGATCTGGTTCTATTCCTTGCCGAACAAAGATTGTCGTTCGAATAGTACCACCAGCAGCGTTTTGTGGTGCGTTGATTTGTATTGCTCGTTGATCTACATTCCGGCGGCCAAGGTATTTGCGTAGCAAATCCTCTAGTTGGGTTAACTGCATGGTGTTTTCTGCGATCATAGTTAAAGTGTTATCGGTCCGCTCTATATCGCATTTTGTTCCTTTAAGGTCGAACCGTTGTTTAATTTCCCTCTGCATTCCGTTTATAGCGTTATCTACTTCCATAAGGTTAGTTTTACAAACCACATCGAATGAGGGCATTTAGTGAAACCTCCTGAGATTCTTTGTCAGAATGGTAAGGCGATCTGAGTTACATCAGATATCTACCACTTTAGGGATATTATTTCTCTGTCAGCTAAGACCATATAATAAAGCGACTGAAGAATTATATCATCGTGTGGAAGGAAGGAGTAGGCTCAGTCGTCGAATCCTTCGAGGCATTAAACGATCAACACGATATTATAATTCTGAAAAAATGAGCAAGACACCATACATATTAACTACAGGTATGTGTACTATGGAGTAATGTCGTTACATTATGATGCTGTTGTCGTTGGTGGAGGAGCCGCTGGTCTAATGTGCGCGGCAGAAATTGGTAGAAGGAACAAACGCGTTTTAGTAATTGAGCGGAACTCCAAAGTTGGGAGAAAGATACTAATTTCTGGTGGAGGCCGTTGTAATTTTACCAATCTGCATGTTTCGCCAGATTTATATATAAGCGATAATGCCCAGTTCCAAATATCAGCTTTATCGCGATACACCAATTTCGATTTTATTAACTTCGTTGAAAGGAGTGGTATTTTATATCACGAAAAAACCCTGGGGCAGTTATTTTGTGATGGGCCTGCGAAACAAATTGTTGATATGTTGTTAAACGAGTGTAGCCAATTTGATGTAGATATAAGAACATCCGCTACAATACAAAATGTAAAATATAGTGGCAATAGGTTTAATTGGGATGCGTCATTTGGGAATGGAAGTTCAGACTCCATTGTTGTTGCAACAGGAGGGTTATCTATACCGAAACTTGGTGCAACTGGATACGCCTATAATATTGCCTCGCAATTTGGTATATCGGTTAATGAAACGCGGCCAGGACTTGTGCCTTTAGTTTTTCAACAAGGGAATCCTGGATATTTCCCAAATCTTTCAGGAGTTTCAGCAAAAGCAAGAGTCCGTTTCAATGAACATTACTGGGACGAGAACATTCTTTTTACACATAGAGGTCTCAGTGGTCCAGCTATTTTGCAAGCGTCGTCTTACTGGACTAAGGGAGGGGAGATAGAAATAGACTTAGTGCCTAATAAGTTAGATTTCTATGATGATCTTACTATGCAGAGAGAGCTGCACAGTAATTCCTCAATTGGTACAGTACTAGGGCAGGTAATACCTAAAAGGTTGGCCAAAGCGATACTCGGGCCTATCTCTTCTAAACCCATCCGCTCCATTACTGAGCGAGAACTTAAAAGTATTGCTAGATTGATGAACCATTTCATCATAATCCCAAGTGACACCGATGGTTATCGTTCAGCTGAGGTTACCGTTGGTGGTGTGGATACGAAAGAACTTTCTTCCAAAACAATGGAATCAAGAAAAGTTAAAGGCCTCTATTTTATTGGTGAAGCAGTAGATGTCACAGGTCCTTTGGGTGGCTACAATTTCCAGTGGGCATGGTCTTCAGGGTTTGCAGCTGGACAAGTTGCGTGATAATAGAATTATGGTTATCTATTCAGAATGCGTTATTTGCTTCTATTAACAATTGAGCATTTTTTTATATAATAAAGGTGAAATTGTTTCAGCCGTAACACAGAGAGATTTCTCTCCTTCTTCTAATAAGAATCTTTTTGTGCTTCCCAAGGCGAGAAGACGGCTGATCAGTTTCAATTAAACCTTGCTTGGTTATTGTGAAGATGCTTTTGCCATCTCTGCCACATACTTAAAAGTTTCGTAGGGTTGAGCACCTGAGAAGAAGTACCCACCTATGATAAACGATGGTATACCGGTGACCCCTATAGATATTGCCTCATCGTACTGTCTTTTTGTCTGATCTCTATATTGATTGGTATCTATAACTGATTTCATCTCTTGCCCATCAAGTCCTACATCTTCTGCCAATTGTTGTAGTACCGATAGCTTGCCTATGTCCAAGCCATCCTCCCATAAAGCCCTGTAACATGCCCTATGAAAATCCTCAAAATAGCCCTTATCTTTAGCGTATTCAGAAGCCTCAAACGCTATGCGGGTGTTTGGAGTAATCCGTGCACGTTTCATTATAAGTCCTGTCTCAGTTGCGACCTCGCCGATATGCCCTGTAAGAGGATCTCCTGGATTTTCACCTGCCTTGAGTTTGCGGACATCTCCCTGAGGCGGCATATCAGGCCTTAGATAGTAGCTCATATAGGTGACTTTAAGAGGGTATTCTTGCGCTAACTGGTCCAACCTGGCCAGTCCTATATAACACCAAGGTCAAATGTAGTCATACCATATGGTGACAGGTATGAAATCAATATTTTGTTTTGGTGTTGTCATAAACCACTCCTATGCAAATATTTTGATAGCATGTTTAAGTATCCTAGTAGTGATCGGTGTAGTT
The DNA here is from genome assembly GCA_964439905.1 of uncultured Dehalococcoidia bacterium. Taxonomy (GTDB): domain Bacteria; phylum Chloroflexota; class Dehalococcoidia; order Lucifugimonadales. The sequence continues at coordinate 19,038 of CAYTPK010000001.1, read as the reverse complement.
CCAATCATTTCGCCATCTATAATTAGATTATCGTTTGTTTCAGACAATATTGAAAAACTGGACGCTTGATGATACGAAATTTCAGGCTCGTTGATGTGTGTGCCGTCAAAAAGTTTTGGAAGAACAGAAACTAATCTTTGCCTCGTTACTTTAGCGTCCAAGACCAGGATATCAATTAGCCCATCGTCCAGTTTGGCATATGGTGCCATTTTCATTCCATTGCCTATATGGATAGAATTACAGGCTACTATAAAAGTAAAATGGTCAACTAATGTTTTGTCATCTATAACTAATGTGGCTCGTCGGCTCTTTTTAAGGACTATCTCAATAATGCTAGACAAGGTGTAACGGCTAGGACCGAACCAGCGGAGCGCTTCGGCTCGTTTGCCCACATCTGTTACGAGCCCCCAACCTATAAGATTAATGGAGTGTGTCACCATGTGGTCCATCTCAGTCTGGGCGACATCCATGAAACGTGTATTTCCGGAAACTATCGCTTTAGTAGCCGAAATAGGATCTAGAAGATCGAGATCATGAAGTACAGAATTTCCAGACCCCCCTGGTATCAATCCTATAGGCAAGGTGAGGCCATCTTGTCGTTTAAGCATTCCATTGACCACTTCATGGAAAGTCCCATCACCACCGAGCACCAAGAATCCATCGTAGTTATTGAAGTCTAAACTTTTTCCTAGTTCAATGGCATGCCCTGGATATAAAGTTTTGATTACGGATAATTCTGCGCCACTTAAATCAAATATGGGCCTAACCATATCTAGAATCGCGGCGCTCTGTTTCTTTCCGCTAGTCGGGTTAACAGCCAGTATAAATTTCAAATTGATACCTAATGGTCTAGAACTTCAATTTTACGGCAGAAAAATTAGGGTATCACGAAAACACCTATTACAGGCAAGTGGTCAGAAATAAGAAGAGTATCTTCCGAACGTACCTTCTGGCCAATTGCTACCAAGTTCTCTGTATAGAACAAATAGTCTATAGTCCTATCTGGTAGAGCGCCACTAATATGATTGGGTGAATGAGTAAACCAGTCAGCGTAATATTTGCTCTTCATGGACTCTAAAGAAGGGATACTATCAAATTTTTGTAACATAGGTGAGAGTTCTGTGCCAACAGGATTGTAATAACTTTTGCCTTTTTCATCGAGCAGACTATACGCGATGGAAGATGGTAATAAGTTAAAATCCCCTCCTAGAATGATGTGACGGCTTCGTTGAGTTTCTCCTATATCCATCAGATCCATGACTTGATTAACTTGTATCTCCATCGTGTTAGAGAATTGGGCAAAGGCACTTAGGTGGGTATTCATCACACTGAGCGAACCAGCATTCTTTATAGGTAATTGAATTTCTAACACAGCCCTTTTAGGATTCATTTGCTGCATAATCCAAGATTGAGATTGGATGCCAACTAAGGCATGACGCGTAGCTTCTGTGATTTTGTATTTAGATAGTGTAGACAATTTCATGCCAACTGAGCCCATAAGCGCGGGGTGTGGTACGAAGTTTGCCCGCCAGTAAAAAGTGGAAGCGTGATTACCGTATTCCTTGGGCAGAAGGGTCATCAGGGCAGAAAGCTGATCTTCATGCTCGGTCCGTTTGGCGCCATCGTCGACTTCTTGGAGTAAAACAACATCAGGTTTCTCATCGACGATCACGTTAGCAATTTGCCCTAAGATATTTTTGCGAGTCAGAGTCGATGGCCAATCGTCGTCCCCATCATCAAAAAAGAAATGGTTATTCTGGTTCCCTGCAAGAAATTGGATGTTCCAGGACAATATCTTAAGCTGTTGCCCAGATTGGAGCATTGGAGCATTGTTTAAGTTAATAAATTTGACTGATTCTGTTTCATTAACTTGCAATGTAAACATGTATAGCCAAGCAAAGAACAACATGCCAGTAACAACAACAAGAGAAAAAATCCCGATAATCAATCTCTTTAAGGTAATACGAAAAATCATTCTTTAAAAGAATATTTGATCGATCACGGGCGTGATTGTAAATTCGCCGGTTTTCTTGCATTGTCCTATTGTTTTTTCTACATCAGCGTAATCATTAGCTTCCAATAATATGAAAGAAACATGTTCAGTTGGATTCATTTTGAAGAACTTTATATCAACGTTGTTTTCTTTAGCTTTCCTGCCGATCTGTTGCCACAACGACATTATTTCTTCGTCTTGCTGGGGAGGACCATAACAGTTTTCATATGTATGACTGTGTGTAATGTGATAAGTTGTCAATTCAAATCTCCGGAAAATTTATTTTTATGAGTATAGAATATTTAGGTGAAATAGAATATACGGTACTCAGCGTATTCTATTTGTAGGACTTAGTAGTCATGAATTAAGTCATTCAGAATAATGCCAAATAGTTAACATAACTAACTAAATTGGTTTAAGGAATTGCATTAGGGCATAGAAAAATGGTGGGCGATGAGGGACTCGAACACCCGCCCCCCTCGGTGTAAACGAGGTGCTCTAACCAGCTGAGCTAACCGCCCATATTTCGGAGATTAAATTCATGAAAAAGAAAATCACCTTTGTGAATTAAACCAGTAGGTCAATTCCCAGTCAATATTAATGTGCTTTGCAATTATAGAACATATGTTCTATAATTGTTTAAACGCATCTCTTAAAAATCCTCTTATGAAAATCGCTTGTATATTTATCCCACATTTTTATCTCAAGTGCGAATGGTTGCGAAAGTATGCACTAAGAAATAGATCGACTCTTATTGTAGAAAGGCACGGAAATGTAAATATTGTTAAAGATTGGTTTCCAGACGATTTAGGTATTCAGAATGATATGAAGCTTCAGGAGGCTCTTACCAAGATTAATGATCCGCATATTCTGCCATGGGACGCGGATTATTATCAATTGTGCTTCCAAAATATTATAAATTTTTTACATCAAGTAAGCACTGGAGTGGAATATATTAGACCTGGCCTTGTCTATTTTGATCTTGCTAGTTTGTATTACAGATATCGTACTGAAGAAGAAATTATTAAGAATCTTGACTCTGAAGTAAGTAGATTTTGGAAGGTTAATATAGGGATAGGTAATAGTAAATTATCATCCTATATTCAGGCTTTGATTGGTCCATCTCATCATAAGGGTAAAGAATTTAGTGTTACAGATTTGAAATGGAGAAAATTGTCTGTAGATCTTCTGCCAGTTTCTGCAAGAAGTAAAGTGAGATTACACCAATTCGCATTACATACTTTTGGAGACATACTCAGTTTAGATATTGGATCTTTGCAAGCACAATTTGGATATGAAGGCAAATTAATCTGGGAATTAGTAAGTGATGTTTGTAGAGAATTATTGAATCCAATATGTCCAGAAGAATCGCTTCAAGAGGAATATTCCTTTCAAGATCCAGTAGTGAATTTGCAAGTTATTACAACTGTAACTGAGCTACTTCTAGATAGAGCATTATCACGTATGAAGTATTTTGGTCTTATGCCAAGGATTGTGTCTATATCTACAGAAGGATTTAGTGGAGGATCTTGGATAAAAAAATATTCTTTCAAAGAGCCTACTATGGATAAGAAGAGAATATTTTCTAGGATACGATCTTCCTTAGAGACGGTATCACTTTCCGAACCCTTGGAAAGTATAAAACTTATGCTTGAACAATTCACTGGTGAAAGAGGATTTCAGGGAAGTATGTTATCTCAAGTCAGAAAACATGATCAGTTGAATGAATCTATTATGCAATTGAAAGCTAATTTCATAGAAGATGTCCCTATATTTAGAATAAAAGAGGTTGAACCATGGTCGCGAATACCAGAGGAAAGATACGCTCTGGTCCAGTACGTCCCCTGAATTTACCCACGCTATTAGAAGTAATCCAATCTAAGGATAAAAAGCCAAAGAGTATCGGAATACCTTTACACGTAGATGTGATTGTCATTCTAGATAGTTGGCATACTCGTACTAGATGGTGGCGTAAAGATGGAACTATTGATCGTAAATACTTTGACTGTTTAATGAGAGACGGTCGTCGTATGACAATATTTCTCGATATTGAAAAAGATAAATGGTTTCAGCAAAGAACATAATATCTGAAAGGGCAGAATATGCTGAGCTGCATTGTCACTCGTGGTTTTCATTTAAGGAAGGTGCTTCTTCTCCCCATGATTTGGTAACCACAGCACTTAATTTAGAATATAAGGCTTTGGCTCTGACAGATCATGATTCTCTGGCTGGTGCGATGGAGTTTGCACAGATTTCCAAGACACTAGGCTTGAAATCAATTATAGGTTCTGAGCTTACGTTACTAGGAGATGAGCATGTAACAGTTTTGGCATCTGACCATCAAGGATATTCAAATTTATGTAAGCTTTTATCTTTCAGTCATGTCTCAGCAGAAGAGCGATCTAAACCCTTACTAGATAAAAATGTTTTACAAGAATACTCCAAAGGTTTGATTCTTCTATCTGGTTGTAGTTCGGGTGTAGTAGGGTCGCTGGTTTCCCAGAATAAACTCAAAGAAGCTGAACACAAGGCTTTAGAGTTTAAAGAATGTTTTGGGGATCGTTACTATATAGAACTTCAGCGGAATATGGTTAAAGGAGATATGAAAAGAAACCGGCATTTAGTAGAACTTGCCAAGAAACTAAATATAGAAATTGTAGCAACCAATAATGTTCACTATCACCACAAAAGTTATTCTAATCTTCAGGATGCTATGGTCGCAATTAAAGCAAATAAAAGCCTGGAAGAAGTTCAACACTTACTAAGAGAAAACAACGAATTCTACCTTAAGAGCCCTCAGGAAATGACCAACATTTTTAGCGAATTACCAGAAGCTATATCAAACACACTTTCGATTTCTGAAAAATGTTCCTTTGATTTAGCTTCTGGGCTTGGATATAAGCTACCTAATTACAATACTCCTGAAGGATATACTTCACTTACATATTTATGGGAGCTTTGCGTAAGAGCAGGATTACGTCGATACGGCAATTTTACGGACAGCGTAAAAAAACGTTTGAAGGAAGAATTTCGACTTATAGAAAAGCACAATTTAGCAGGATTTTTATTAATCTATCATGAGATTGTTGGCATAGCCAAAGAAATTATGGATCGCTTAGGATTAAGTGATCCAGAAATTCCCATAGAGGAGCGTCCTCCTGGCAGAGGAAGAGGCTCGTCAGTAGCATTATTGGTTGGATATCTTTTAGGACTATCTCATATAGATCCGATTCGCTATAACTTATCTCTTGAGAGATTTCTTCCCGAAGATAGAATAAATCTGGCCTTGGATATTGATTTAGATTTCCCTCGTAATATTAGAGAAGAATTGATTTTAGAAGTGCACAAACGATGGGGTTGGGAAAGAGCGTCTCTTGTTTCGATGAGATCTACGTATCAAATCAATGGTGCCATTAGAGATTTAGGTAAGGCATTTGGTATTGCTTCAAATCAAATCGACTCTATAACCAAACTTTTAGACCATTCGTCAATAAAGGATTTGGAATATTCGATCAAGAAATTGCCTGAATTTAGGGCTAGATTAAAGAACCATATTTGGAAAGAAATGATCAAATTGGCATACCAAATAGAGGGAGCTCCAAGATATCTTGCACAGCATCCAGGTGGCATGGTTCTTAGTTCCAACGCACTCACCAATTTTGTTCCCGTACAGAAGGGAGGCATTCGTGGTAGATATATGATCCAATGGGATAAGAATGACATAGAAGATGCAGGTTTTGTGAAAATTGATATCTTGGCGCTAGGTAGTCTTTCTCAGTTGCAGGACATACTAAAGATGATAGAAGAACGTACGGGAGAATCCCCAGATCTTTCACGAATAGATTTCGAAGATATGAATGTTTATAGAATGTTGTGGGAAGCTGATACTGTAGGTATTTTTCAAGTCGAGAGTGCTGCACAGATGCAGACTATTTCCAGACTAAAACCAAGAAATCTGGTAGACATGGCACACCAAGTTGCTTGTGTTAGGCCAGGTGTTGGAGCGAATGACGGTGTTAGAACTTATCTGAGACGAAGGACTGAGCAAGAGCAAGTAACATTCGACCACGAGCTCGAGAAAAAAGCCCTATCTAGAACTTACGGAGCTGTTATATTTCAAGATCAGATAAATGAATTGGCTATGTGTGTGGGAGGATTATCGCCAGATGAGGCCGATAAGTTAAGGCGAGCGTTTACGCGAAAAAATAATCACGCAGTTTTGGATTCATATCGCAAAAAATTCCTTCAAGGAGCAATAAGTAGAGGAGTTGATATAAAGCAAGCGGAAAAAATATTCAGGAAGATTAATGGTCACTATATGTTTCCGGAGTCTCATGCCTATGCTTTTGGCGTGACCGCCTATCAAATGAGTTGGCTTAAATATTACTATCCATTGGAGTTCTATGTAGCTTTAATGAATCAACAACCGATGGGTTTTTGGGGCCCAGATACGATTAAAGAGGATTCAAAGAGGCATGGTATAGCTTTTCTAAATCCACATATTAATCTTAGTCAGGATAAGTATGTAATAGAAAAAGAATGTATTCGTATGGGGTTACTTAGTGTGAGAAATATTGGACATGTGACTGCTAAAATTATTTTAGAAGATAGAAATAACAGAGGAGAGTTTAGATCTCTATACGAATTTATGACCCGTACAAAAATATGCAGGGAAGAGATAGAAAGCTTGGTAATGTCCGGTGCTTTTGATGTTTTCGTTGAAGATCGTAGAACTCTTATGTGGATTATAGGATTATGCTATAGACCCATAGGCAGACAATTGCCTTTGGGTTTGCCTTTTTATCAAGATATGGTAGAGCTTAAGCCATTAGACGGTTTTGAAAAGATGATATTAGAATACAAAAATATGAACATTTTCCCTAGTGGTCATGCTGTGGAACAATTCAGGCCTTATTTACCATCAGGTACTATTGATATTAAAAGTGCAAAGGAATGTGTGGATGGTGAGAAAATTAAGATAGCTGGTGCCGTAGCTAGGCCTTTACAAAGACCTTTAGCTACGGCTTACTTTATGACTTTAGAGGATGAACATGGTCTCATAGCATTGATTATTTGGCCTAGCGTTTACGCAAGGCTGAAGAGAGTCTTTAAACAACCGTTAATAATAGTAGAAGGTGTAATATCTCGGAAAGATAATACTTTATCGTTAGTGGTAACACATGCTAGTACACTTAAAACATCAGTAGTAAAAGATCAATTGGATTGTTCAGACGATAGGTTTTTGAAGCAAAGTCGTCCTATGTTTCGGTAATGGATATATGATTTATCAACTCAGGCCCATTATTCCTGACGGAGTTAACCCTTTGAGAAACTATTCTGCTTTCCATTTCTACTGCCGGATATGGAGATAATAAATGAGATAATTCATCGTATTTATTGGTCATTGGATCTAACCATAGTGATTCAGTTTCCTGAGATAAGATAACTGGCATCCGGTTATGAATTGGTTCAACTAATTCATTCGGTTTGGTTGTAAGAATGGTGCAAGATTTTAAGATTTTATCTGTTTTCTCATCTTTTCTTGTTTCCCATAGACCTGCGAAGGCAAATGGTTGATCTGAACCTAATGTAAATAAGATTGGGATCCGTTGTTTCCCCTCTTTAATCCATTCGTAGAATCCGTTTGCGATGATTAGGCATCTTCTGAAAGCGAAAGCACTCTTGAAGGCGGTGTTAGTGTGTGCGGACTCGGATCTCGCATTGATCATAGGATAGGTAGGGTGTATGTTCTGCCATTGCGGGATAAGCCCCCAGCGCATAATTTCAGGGCTTCTATATTTGCAAGATACTACTGTTAGGACGGATTCAGTTGGAGCTATGTTATAACTTGCGGTGACTTTTATTTCATCTGACCTAAATTGGAAACGATCTGCCAGATCACTTAATGGTGAATGTAATATGTATCTTCCGCACATCTTTTCTTAACCGTAATAGGACGCCACTAGAATGTTCATTTTATGCAACCCAATTGACATAATATATATGATCTACACCATTATTATCCGACTTGCGTGGTTCCACTGTTAGTTTACTCCTTATGATTTATCCAAGCTTAATGACCTCGGTTTGCCTTGATGAAAAGCATACATCCAAGCAACCAACTGGCTCCTATCAAGATTCCAATCCAATCATTGGTCGCTATTGCTGGAATGAGCCAGAAGATGCCGCATAGGAAGAACAGCAGCCATCCATAAAACTCAAGTTTAGTTTTCATTGAACCCCTATTCAAAACCCATGTATTGAAAAATAACCATAGCTTACGTAAATATAGCATTTACCAATCTGGTGGAGACGGGGGGGAGTTGAACCCCCCGTCCAGAAACAACTCTGCAAGAATCTACTACAAGCTTAGCTGGTTGTAGTTGCTTTTCGCCCTTTCGAGTTCCTACCAGCTAGTTCTCGTTGGGCTATCCGATTAATCTTGAGCAGTTTCCTCGGAAAAAACTGCTGCGGCCCGGTCTATTGCGCCTTACCCCTCACATCCGGGCATAGTGAAGGAAGACGAGCCGCCAGTTTAGGCGGCTAGAGCGAATTCTCTTTCGCCAATTATGTTTGTGCCACATGTTTAGCGAGAGCTGTGACAATCTCGACCTGCAATTCTTCAGACATCCTTCCTGTCGAAACCATGCGTCCCCATGTAAAAAGTTTAGCATAAATTGGGTCTAAATGAACGACGCTTATAGGCTATATATCTACTCTAGACGGCGTTTAATGGCCCTACTGGCTTCGCGGTCCCTATCTCTATCGATAATTGTTCTGCGCTTATCATATTTCTTTTTTCCTCTACCTAATCCAAGTTTTATCTTTACCCAGCGTTTTTTTACATAAACTCGGAGTGGTACTAAAGTAAGTCCTCTCTGTGCCAGTTGATCCTTTATAGCTGAGACTTCTTTCTTGTGTAGGAGTAATTTTCTAACCCTTTGTGGCTCGTGGTTATTTGATCCCGCGTTCTCATAAGAGGCAATATGGACACCGTAAAGCCATATTTCATTGTCAATGGCCTTTGCATAGCTCCCCCGCAAGTTAATCATGCCGGCTCTGATTGACTTGATCTCTGTTCCTGTGAGTAGGAGGCCCGCCTCATATTCGTTCAGTATCGTATAGTCAAACCGTGCTTGCCGATTAGTCGCTAAATTACTAGATCTATCTAATTTGTCATTTGCGATATGCCATCGCCTCCATCTGTTGTTCTAGGACTTCTAGGGCCTTGGTTAGTTCGATATCCTCGCTGTTACCTGGATCCGATTTAACCTCGAAGTCTGGTTGTATACCATTCCCTTCTATCAGGACTCCTTTTGGTGTATACCATCTGGCGATTGTAAAGAATATACCTCCACCATTACTAAGTTCAGTTTGAACATTGACACTTCCTTTTCCATATGTGGTTGTTCCTATTAACTTAGCCCTTTTGTGATCTCTAAGAGCTCCCGCAAGTATCTCGCTCGCGCTAGCACTATAATCATTAATTATAACGACCATTGGTATATCCTTTGCTTTACCTCCTGATTTCACATCGTAATCTTCCCTGATATCTTGTCCATCTACTTGGTACATTATGAGTCCAGATTCCAAAAATTGGCTTCCGATCTTAACAACAGACTCCACAAGCCCACCAGCGTTGTTCCGAAGATCTAGAACAAGTCCACGTTGGTTTGACTGGCTAATTTTGCTTAGAATACTGTCTAATTCATCATGAGTATCGTTTGTAAATGAACTTAGCTTTACATAAGTAACATTGTTCTGAAGTTGACGGCTAGTCACACTTGGAAGATCCACGACGCCCCTTGTAATCTTGATGTTTATCGGACTATCTTCATTGGAATGTAATATCAAAAGGTCGACTTGGGTGTTTTTGGGGCCACGGATTTTTGACACTACCTCAAACAGACTCATTCCCTCAGTGCTCAGGCCATCAACTTCGAGAACAATGTCGCCTGAACGTATTCCAGCCTTAGCGGCAGGAGTATCTGGGATAGGTGCTACTATTATTATATAGCCATCCTCTATGCCAACTTCCGCACCTATCCCCTCAAATTCCCCCTTAAATCGATCCCTCTCTATACTAAAAGTCTCTGGGTCTATATATGTAGCATATGGATCATCTAAGGCTTCCAACATACCTTTGATCGCACCACCAGTAAGATTTGGATTATCAAGTCTTCTTTGGTTCAGAGAATGGTCTTCCAGTAGGCCATACGCTTCGAAAAGCGATTCGAATTCAGGTGGAATCGTTTCAGGTAGTTCCGGTCGGTTATCTGCCCAAAAATTAAGTGCAGAGCCGCAACCCATAATGATGAGAGCCAAAATCATGGCCAGCATAAGGGCAAGAAATGGTTTTAGACGTGTGAAGTGGATCATGGACTGTCACTGAGCAATAAATTATTAGGGATTAATATTAACATACCGTTTCAGGATGGATAGGCTAATATTTATGTAAAGTATATAAGGCGCAACCTTTAGTCTACATAACATTTATTGTGCGAACCTGCCAAAATGGGAACCCAGACGGCCTTAGGGATTTCGTCTTCGTTGCCATGCATTAACCAGGGCGGACTCTATGTTCAGTAATAAGGCCTGGGTGTTCGATCCCGTTTTTGCTGAGATGAAAAGGTTATCGTCAAGATAATCTGAACAATCTCCACTTCCAGGCTTTTGTTTCATTAGATCGGCCTTGTTATATACGACCAGGCGAGCTCTGTCGGTTAGACCCAGAGATCTGAGGGTTGCGTCAACGATCTGAATTTGTTGAGGACTATACGGGCTTGAACAGTCCACTACATGAAGCAGAAGATCTGCGATTTGAAGATCTTCTAACGTTGCATGGAATGCTGAAACCAGTGTCGGAGGCAGTTTGTTAATAAACCCGACGGTATCTGTGAGAAGCATCAGGTCACCAGATGGCAGATTTACCCTTCGTGTTACTGGGTCTAATGTGGCAAAAAGCTTATTTTGGGCCGTAACATGAGCATTCGATAGTCTATTAAAAAGGGTACTTTTACCAGCGTTAGTATAGCCCACCAATGAGACCAGAGGTTTTCCTGAACGTATACGGTGTCCGTTATATCTAGATCTATGTTCAGTGACCTTTTTTAGTTCTAGCTTAAGTTTTTTAATACGGCCTCTAATTAGTCGACGGTCGGTTTCTATTTGGGTTTCTCCTGGTCCTCTGGTTCCGATCCCTCCTCCCAACCGTTCTAAGTGCGACCATTGGCCCGCAAGCCGAGGTAGAAGATATTCGTGCTGGGCTAGTTGCACCTGTATTTGACCCGCCTTGGTCCGAGCGTGTTTGGAGAATATATCAAGTATAAGTGCAGTCCGATCGATTACCTTTTCCCCGATGGCATTTTCCAAATTTCTTTGTTGGGTTGGAGTCAATTCGTCGTCAAATATAACAGTATCGCAACCCAAGGTTCTCTTTAGCTTGCTTAATTCTTGTAGTTTACCTTTGCCGACGTAGTATGGTGTCTTGTGGTTTTGATTTTGAATAACTTGGCCACATACTAGTGCCCCCGCAGTCAGAGTGAGCTGTTCTAGTTCTGCCAAGGAATATTCAATGTTCCATGGCGCTGGAGCAGCTCTATTCTGAACTCCTACTAGAAGAGCCCGTTCTGTATCTGAGGTCGTTGGAAAGGAAGTTTTTGGTATTGCTAGCCCTCAGCTGGCGGTGGTATTTGCCATTGATCTAAACGTTCTATTCCCTTATCAATCATTTCATCGGGCGTTGTTAACGATAGACGTATGTATCCCTCTCCGTGGTCACCATAGCTTGATCCAGGGGTTACGACTATGTTGGTGTCTTCAAGTAATTGAGAAGTGAACGTCCGAGAGCTGTATCCATCTGGCACGCGGGCCCATATATAGAGGGCCGCTTTTGGTGGGGAACATGCTAGACCTAGTCGTTTAAGTGCTGCCACGACCTTGTCACGCCTTTGAGTGTAGGTAGCGTTGTTATCGTCGATATATTTTTGGTTTCCGGTCATCGCCTCTATTGCCATTTCTTGTATTGCCTGAGGTATACCCGAATCTAGGTTAGATTTTATCTGAAAGAGGGCGTTGATCATATCTGAATTACCAACGGCTGAGCCGAATCTCCAACCTGTCATATTGAAACATTTTGACAGGGAATGGAATTCTATTCCGACTTCCTTGGCTCCAGGTAGTTCCATAAAGCTGAGCGCTTTATACCCGTCATAGACCACTTCACTGTAAGCGGCGTCGTGCAGTATCGCTATGTCGTACTCTTTGGCAAATTCAATTAACTTTATGTAATGTTCTTTATCCGCCACTGCTGATGTAGGGTTGTTTGGATAGTTCACCCACATCACCTTAGCCTTTCGGGCTATGTCAGACGGAATATTCTCTATATCTGCTAGCCATTCATTTTCTTCAAGAAGTGGAACAGGATAACTTTCTCCTCCCGCAAACATAGTACCTACTTCGTAAACCGGATATGCTGGGTCCGGAACTAAGGCTATATCGCCTGGATCAATAAAACAAAAAGCTACATGCCCTATTCCTTCCTTCGCTCCAATTAATGGCAGAACCTCACTGTCAGGGTCTAAATGGTCTATGTTGAATCTGTTCTTGTACCATTGAGCAATAGCTTTTCGCACGCTAGGCATGCCATCGGTTTCTGGGTATCTGTGATTAGATGAGTTATTAGATGCTTCGATGAGTTGATCTACGATGGGTTTTGGTGTAGGAATATCTGGATCTCCTATACCAAACGTTACTACCTCCACGCCCTCAGCCTTTTTTTGAGCGATGATTCGAGATATTTCTACAAAAGGATATGGCTTTAGTTGGGAAATGCGCCGGGAAAACTTCATGATTCAGATAGTTCCTCCTACAATAAATATGGGCTTATTTAGGTCCAATCTCCGCTGAAGACCTCACGGGCAGGTCCTTCCAGAAATACCTCTCCAGTCCCGTCCCAGTTGATCGTCAAATTGCCACCAGGAAGCGTTATGTCAAGTGGGCCTGTGGATATGTCTAAAAGATTTGCGGTGACAGCTATGGCACACGCACCCGTACCACATGCCATTGTTTCTCCGCTCCCTCGTTCCCAAACCCTCGCAGCAAACTTGTTTGGGCCAATAATATTGACTATTTCGAAATTAACTCTGTCAGGGAAAATTTCATGGTGTTCGATTTTGGGGCCGATAGAATGTAAAGGAAATTCTTCTACTGGTTGCTTTATAAAGGCTATAGCATGGGGATTACCCATCGATACGAAGCTAAGTTCAAGGTTTATACCGTCCACGGTTATGGGGTATTTTACGGTCGCTTCACCTAAATTAGTGCCCAGTCCAACCTCGGGTTTAACAGGAATGTTATCTGCATTCAATTCAGGGATACCCATAGCTACGGTGGCCGTTGTCATCTTTCCATTCTCGAATCCTGGGATTACTGTTCTGATACCAGACTTAGTTTCGATCGTGATTCCTGATGTTCTACCCTTTACTATATTCCTGTCGATTGCGTATTTTGCAAGACACCGGATTCCATTTCCGCACATTGCACCCTCAGAGCCATCAGCGTTGAACATAACCATCTTCAAGTCGGCAACGTTAGAATCCATGATAAGAATAAGGCCATCTCCACCGACCCCGAAGTGCCGGTCACTTATTTCTCGAGATAGACTGCTCCAATCCATGTCAATGTGACGAGCGTCTATGTAAACATAGTCGTTACCCGCACCTTCCATTTTTGTAAATTTCACTTTCAATGTCTCCTATCATCGACAATTCTATCACAATTGCTTATGAACGATTTGGCTATTTCTAGCCCCATCGTTAATTCGGTACCATCTGATGTAAGCCATTGTATTCTGGGGTCGGTTCTATGAAACCAGCTATACTGGCGACGGACTAGACGATGCGATCTGAATTTGGTGCGCTCGATCGCTTCATCTAGGCTGACTTCTCCTCTTATGTGAGAAGCTAGTTCTAGGTATCCGACACCTGACATAGAAGCTAATGTATGGGAGTATCCCGAATCAAGTAGGTTTTTAACTTCCTCCAGGAATCCTTTTTCCATCATTTTGTCGACTCTTCTATCGATTTTCTGGTACAAAAGGCTACGATCCATAGTAAGGCCGATGATTGTTATCCTATCGTTTCTGGGGGTGCGAGGCCGAATGTTACTACGGCCTTTTAGTTCGAAGTGCAGTTCTAATGCGCGAATGATTCTTCGTTCGTTATTGGCATCAATGGAGGATGCCACTCGAGGGTTGACTGCGCTGAGGAAGGTGTGAAGAGTTTTCGGCCCTCTTTTTTTGGCTTGATATTCTAAATTGGATCTGATTGATAGGTTTGGGGGGACTTCGGGGATTTTCCAGCCCTCAAGTAAGCCCCATATGTATTGTCCACTTCCCCCTACTAAAATTGGCACCTTATCTCTATTTCGGATGTTGTCTATCGCTTTATTGCTTGCCCTAATAAATAATGCGACGTTAAAAGGTTCGTCAGGGTTTAGAAAACTCAAAAGATGGTGCCGTACTTTAGCTTGTTCCTCCAGACTAACTTTTGCGGTGCCAATATCCATTCCCTTGTAGATTTGGCGACTGTCTGCATTGACTATTTCTCCATTTACTGCCTTTGCGAGTTCTATGCCCAGCAGGCTTTTCCCTACAGCAGTTGGGCCGAGGACTACAATTAGAGGCTGTACTACGTTGATATTTTTGCCTCCGCAGTTAATCTGGCGATGCGAGAAAATTGTTTTGGATTTAGACTTGCATTTCCAAGCAATGTTCCTTGAATACTATCTTCTTTTAGAAATTCCATGGCATTACTATGGTTAATACTACCACCGTATAAGATTGGCGTATTGGCAGCTGGTAAATTTCCGTAGATTCTTCTTAGTTCGGGTCTAATCGTGTTATCTATTATTTCCGCCACTTCGCTTGGAGATGCTGGCAACCCAGTTCCGATGGCCCACACTGGCTCATATGCAATGATCAATTGAGACGGATTTTCTATGTTAACGAGAGCTGAGCTGATTTGTTTCTTTATGACGCCTTCTGTGTCATTACTTTGCCTTTCGCTTAAAGTTTCCCCTACGCACAAGATTGGATTTATTCCTGCGTTTATAGCAGTTACCACTTTACGGCCTATAGTTTCGTTATTTTCTCTCATAGATTGACGTCGTTCAGAGTGACCAATAATGACGTATTCGCAAATATCAGAAAGCATAGATGCAGCGACCTCTCCTGTATAAGGTCCGATAGTTTGAGAAGAGATATTTTGTGCTCCAATCTTAATGTTTGTTTCCATAAATATCTCTGATACGGATACGATCCATGGAAATGGAGGACATATAACAATCTGAACATCAGGCATGATGGTGCTCTCGAGATCTGTTTTTATAGCTTGTGCGAGCGTTAGAGCCTCGGATAGTGAGGTGTTCATTTTCCAATTTCCCACCGTCAGGAACTGCTTCATTAATTAAGCCCCAAACTTTGTTAGTTTTCCTGCATGTGCCATGGCGAGGGTCATTATGTTAACTGCGTGCATGGTTCCTAAAGAACCTTGCCGGAATGAATTTTCGTTGAAGGAATCTACTCCATCGCCTCTTGTAAGATTTGAGCTTAGACACAGTGGAACTGGATGCCAACTGTGAGAAGCCATTACTGATGGAGTAGAGTGATCGCCAGCGATAATTAATACGTCTGGATTAAGGCTAAGTATTTTAGGAATATACTTATCGAGATTTTCTAGAGCGGTAACTTTGGCATCGAAGTTCCCGTCTTCGCCAGCGGCGTCTGCGTCTTTGTAGTGAATGTAGAAGAAATCATATGTTGAAAAGTTTTGGATTAAAGAATCAATTTCACTAGAGAATGTAGTCCCGGCTGGGATTACATCCATTCCGCAAATTCTAGTAAGCCCCTTATACATAGGATAAGCTGCCAATGAGGCCGCTTTTAGCTTCAAACTATCCGGAAACGATGGGAGAAATGGCATCCCAGAAAACCCTCTCAAGAGTATCATATTGGCTTTATTCTCACTTTCGAGTCTGGCTTTGGCCTGATTGATGAATTCATTGACCGCTTTTGCGGTAATATCCGCCTTCAAGTCTCGTGCTTTTACTGAAAGAGGAGATACCCCGATTCTTTGGGGATCGGTCTCAGTTAGGTTGGCTGATAAACTTTTACCTCTGAGGCGTAAAACGAATCGATGATCTTTGACATGATAGATTTTCAATTCCAAATCCTCTATCTCAATCTCATCTAGACTTGCGCATAAGTCTTCTGATTCCGATGAGGGTATTCTCCCAGCCCTTCTGTCTACCAGGTTGTTAGAAGAATCTACGGTACAAAAATTCCCCCTTGCGACAACATCTCCTTCAGTAAAATCTACCCCGTCCACCCCTATTGCTTCTAGTGCCCCTCGCCCTATCATATATTTAAAAGGATCGTAGCCAAAGAGGGATAAATGGCCCGGTCCGCTACCAGGTGTAACACCTTGGAGCACAGGAATCGTCAAACCGCAAGCGCTTGTACGTGCTAGGTTATCTAAATTTGGTATGTGTGCTACCTCTAGTTCCGAGCATTTATCGGAAGTTCTAGGTAGTCCACCTAGACCATCTACTACTAGCATGACTATCTTAGAATCTGTCTTTTGTATGCAGTCTTGTAATTCCTTTATGTCAATCATTAGATAGGTCTTCCAAATTTTTATTTAGGATGCTTATAGAGAGCCGATACCCCTGGTAGGACCTTCCCTTCCAGAAATTCGAGCATGGCGCCCCCGCCTGTTGAAATATAGCCCAAGCGATCCGATATTCCTAATTTCTCAATGGCCGTAGCCGTGGATCCTCCCCCTATGATGCTGAATGCTTCTGAATCAGCAAGATTTTCAGCGACGTTTTTGGTGCCTTTAGAAAACATATCAAATTCACAGACCCCTAGTGGTCCGTTCCATATAATTGTTTTGGATTTAGACAATTGTTCTGAAAATAACGATATTGTTTTTGGACCTATATCTAGAATCATGAAATCATTCTCTATTTTATCCGCCGGTACAGTTTTGACGATACTTGGATGCGATTTAAATTCGTTCCCTGTAATTATGTCAATAGGAATGGAAAGTTCAACCTTTAAGGATTCGCTCTTTCTGATAATCTCCTTCGCTAGTTTTTCTCCGTCGTTTTCAACTAGTGATCTACCGACATTGAATCCTTTAGCTTTAAGAAAATTAGAGGCCATTCCACCACCTATGACAAGAAGGTCTAATTTGTCTAACAAATTGTCCAATATCTTTATTTTATCGCTAATCTTGGCTCCTCCCAAGATCGCAGCCAATGGTTTTACGGGTGCGTCGAGTACCCTCCCTAGCATAGATAGCTCAGAGTGAAGTAATATGCCTGGAGCTGATGGTAGAAGTTTTGGTACCCCTACTATGGATGCATGTCGTCTGTGAGCGGTTCCAAATGCTTCTAGTACGAAGACGTCTGCCAATTTTGCTAATTCCGTCGCGAATTCTGGATCGTTCGTTTCTTCCTCAGGATGAAAACGCAAATTTTCTAGCATGACTAAGTCTCCGGAATTCATTGTAGCAACCGCATTCTGAACCTCCGGTCCTATGCAAGCAGGAAGACACTCTATGGGTTTATTAATCAAAACAGATAATCTGTTAGCAATAGGCTTCATGGTGAGTTTGGGATCGACGATTCCTTCGGGTCTTCCTAAGTGAGAACAAAGGATTATCTTGCACCCTTTTGAGAGTAAGTAATCTATGGTCGGAATTGTGGCACGTAGCCTTTGGTCGATCATATCAATTGGTGTGCCCTGTGTTTCTCCAATGGGCACATTTAAATCTGCCCGCAGTAACACAGTTTTTTTGTCCACTCCCAATTGGTTAAGTCTCAGATAATTATTCTTCAATCGTACCGCTCCTATGTGTTTATCCGCATAATGTATTTACTCATCGTTTCGATAGAATCTAATTGGGCTCGTTTTATTTCGACAGACGAAAGGTGGTTCAGTGCTTGTCGCGTGTAATCCAAGACGGTATTTTGAGCTACTTGAATTGAATTCCGATTTTCAAGAATTTCACGAATTCTAGATACATCTCCTCTTTCCAGAACCCGTTTAAAGAATATATTGCCAAGCTCGCGCTTTGTCGGCAAGTCGCCTTTTTCAATGGCGTGAACGATTGGATATAGTTTCTTTTTATTTAATACTCGGTCATGCTGATCGGATTTAGAGATGCCATTACCTAGAGCGGTAAGGTCTTTGGTTATTTGATATGCTATACCGAGTTTCCTCCCACATTCTCCAAAAGCCTTGATCGTAAGCTCGTCTTCGAAATTTGTAAGAGCCGCTGTTGCCATAGAGCAGGCAAAAAGAGAGCCCGTCTTGGAACTAGCCATATTTAAGTATGATGTGATAGATACATCAATGCGCTCTTGAAATGTCAAATCCAAATAGTATCCCTCACACATTTCCATACATGTTTCATCAAATAATCGTAGTAATTTCAATAGTCTATCTGGTGGAAAATCATTACTAGACAATTGAAGAAGAGACGCTTTTCCTAGCGCATATAGCCCATCTCCTACATTTATTGCTTGACCAGGCCCCCAAACCCACCATACTGAGTCTTTATTATCGGATCCAGGTATTCCTTCTTGAACGTCTTCGTGAACCTTTATAAAATTATAGATTAGTTCTAAAGAGGCTGCGATGATAGCCGTTTGAATAACGTTAGAACCCAAGCTGTTTCCAGTCATCATGCATAAAGGCCCTAATAAAAAAGAATGCTTTCTGGGAGAAACTAAATTTCTTTGAGAATCAATCCAACCCAGCTGATATCTCATCATGTCGTATAGGCTTCCATTCTTATTCAGTAACACGTATTCTAACTGTTCATTTATGGCATTACTGAAATCCGCGTAGATAGTTTCAGGGATTGGGTTTGTTTTGGAAGGTCCAATGTTATCCATAATATTCATTCTGGGATTCTATTCTAATTCTGGTTCTATCTTCGATTTCACGTATAGAAAGTGAACCCTCACGAACTACA